>NZ_VORR01000052.1 GCF_007997085.1 Polaribacter sp. IC066 | reverse complement strand
GCACAATATTTTGCTAGAATTAGAGGATATATTACAACGCTCAAAAAAAATAAACAAAAAGTACTAGAAAATATTCAGCTTGCTTTTAGCAAAAATCCGTTCCTACCGGAAATGGCTGAATAGTTACATATATTTTTAATATATTTGAAAATATAAATTTTATAAAATTGCAAAAATGAATTTAACACACACACACATTTATTGGAAATTCTGTAGTCTTTTTCTTGTAATGTTATTTTTATCTTGTACAGAAGATACTAACATTATTGATCAAAATAATATAGAAGACACTACTGAAAAAACAATTAATTTTAAAGGATTAGTTTTCAAAAACAGCTATAATCTATCAGAAGAAGATTTAAATGCGCATAAAAAAGAAGGTTTTAAAACCATACTTCTAGAAAAAGGAAAGGCGTATTATAAATCTAAAGGTTTATCACCTAAAACTGCAGAAGAACTTGATAATTATCGTCTTTTAGAAGCAACTAGAAGTATGTTGCCATATCTACCTTTTCAAGAAGATGGCATTAACGAAGCTATGATATTGAGGGACTTACCTGAATTAACAGCGGAAACACTTTATGAGAATCAAGATATTATTGATGATTACTACAATAGTAGTTTAGATAGGATTGTAGCAACAAGGTATTTTGATAATACTTACGTTCCTATTCCTAAATTTGACGGAATTTATGATTTGGAAGATTACACCCCAAAACCGCCTTTTATACCTATTTATAAAGAGTATAAAAACCAAGGAGAAACCACAGCTGATTGTGTTTTAAGATTGGCAGATATTAAATGGTTTCATGTAAGAAGAGGAGTGGCTTTATTTACAGCTGATAGAGATGCAAATTCAAATGCGTATAAATATTATCCCAACCTTAATAAAGTTAATACTAAAAGAGATGCATTTAGAATACGATTTGGCAAGCACTTTTAAGCAAATATTATTGGACTGTGTCTTCTAAACAGAAAAAATATAACTTTGCAAAAAGTATTGGTGATTTGAATGAAGATTGTGGTAATAACTTTATTGGAACAAGATATATGGATTATCGAAATAATGAAATAGGGAGAGAGTTGTATCAAAAGAATGCACCTTTTAAAAGGTTTTTTGGAGTGCCAGTAGGTGCTCATAACCCTACAAATGCGAAAATTTATGAAGAAGCTTATAAGCAAATTGAAGATAATTCAGTTTTTATTGATTTAGATAGTTTTAATGGTAATGAAAAAGAAAATGAAGAAAAAGCATATTTAGAAATCATAAAGGTAAATAAAGATAAAAGTATATTTTTATCTAAAAAAACTGATAATAACGGATATTATGATTAAGAAGAAACCCATTTTTTTTTTAATACTAAAACTATTTGTTTTTTTAGGTTTAATTAATTGTGATTTAAATGATAACATAAGTTTACCTGGAGGTAGTGAGGATTCTGGTTTTAGATTGTATATCTATAACTATTCTCAAATCCAATACAACGAATCCTCCTTTTATTTAGGGTTCATAGATAATAATAGTAATTTTGTTGCTACGGATTCATTAATTTATAAAAACCTTGTTATATACAAGAAAGGTGATGGACCTAATTATAATGCAGAAAGTGGTTATTCATATACTTACCCATTTAATCAAAATAAAAATGGTTTAAATAAATATGAAGTATGGGAGCCTAATGAAAAAACAAAAAGTTTATATTTTAATGATATGGGCTTAAGAACCAAAATTAAATTTAATGAAAAAACTATAATTAGCGATTTTGATTATGGTCTTAATGGTAGAATTATTTTTCGTATTTTAGAAAATGGAGAAATTTCTTGGTAATTTATAAGAATTTGGTTTTATCAAAAAGTACTGATAACAATGGATCTTATGAATAAAAAAATACAAAAAAAATATTCTGTAATCATTTTTAGTTTACTTTTCTTTTTTATTTTTTCAAGTTGTGATATAAGAGAATTATTAGCTATTGGTTCTGAAGATTCTGGTTTTCATATTGGAATAAGAAACTATTCTATTAAAGAATATAATAGTTGTACCTTTTACATGGGGTATTTAAATTCAACAAGTAATTTTATAGCGACAGATTCGTTGGTTTATAATAATATAGTTATACATAAAAAAGGTGATGGTAACTATTATAATGCAGGTGAAGGTTATTCATCAACAGATCCTTTCAGAAATGATAAGAAAGGTCTAAATAAATATGGATATTGGGAGGTAGATGAAGTAACAATATTAAGAGAATCTATTGATAGACGCGTATACTTCAAAGTTAATTTAGAAGACAAAATTTCAGTTTCGTCAGCTAGAGCTGCGTTTAATGGTCATGTAATGCTGAAAATTTTAGATAATGGAGATTTATCTTGGTAATTTTATAAATTATTAAAGTATTTATTTATCAAAAAGTACTGATAACAATGGATATTATGAATAAAAATAAACAGAAAAAATCATTTTATTTAGCGTTCACATTTTCTTTCTTTTTATTTTTTTGTGGTTGCGATTTAGATGAAATAGGAATTTCCGAGAGTAATAGTGAGGATTCTGGTTTTCAACTTTGGGTAAATAATTACTCTGAAAATCAATATAATGAATGTGGTTTTTATTTTGGGTATACTGATATTGATAATAATTTTATTAAAACTGATTCGATGGTTTATAAAGATATTGTTATTTACAAAAAAGGAGATGGACCTCATTATAATATTGAGAATGGTTTTTCGAAAACATATCCATCTAGTCAAAATAGTAAAGGACTAAATAAATATGGTGTTTGGGAACCTAATGAGAAAACTAAAAAATTATATTTTAATTCTATTGGAATAAGCTTGAAAATAGAAATTAATGGTAATGAGTTAATTAGCAATTCTAATCATGGTCTAAATGGAAGTTTGTCTTTTCGTATTTTGGAAAATGGAGAAATTTCTTGGTAATTAGAATAAATTAATCTTTATCAAAAGTATATTATAAAAGTATTTATTGAACGAAAGATGAAAGTGATGGAAGTTAATTTTAATTAAAAAGAAATTCAAAATCAAGTTTTTTTATATATTAATGCTTTCGTTTTTTATTCAGGCTATCAAATTCTAATTTAAACACTTTAATGGATGGTTTTAGTAACGGAGAAGATGTAGGTTTTGATTTACATATTCAAAAATTTTCAAGTATAGAATATTATAATAAATTTTTTATATAGGATATATAAATGTGTTTATTATCAGCAAATTTAGGGGATACAAGAACAATTGTTACGCATCCTTCATCTACAACTCATGGTCGTTTGTCTGAAGAAGATAGGTTAGAAGTGGGAATTACAAATGGTTTGGTGCGTATTTCTGTAGGTTTAGAAAATATAGCGGACATTATCGAAGATATTCAGCAAGCTTTAACAGCAAAATAATTAGCTGAAATTCCGTAGTTTTGCTTCATGCTCTCTAAAAAAACAAAATACGGAATAAAAGCACTCACCTACTTGGCAAAACAAGAACATAGAACTCCTGTATCGATTGCTACGATTTCTAAAAGTGAAAATATTTCTTTAAAATTTTTAGAAAGTATTCTACTAACATTGCGTAAAAACGGATTGTTGGCTTCGAAAAAAGGAAAAGGTGGTGGTTATTATCTGCTGAAAAATCCAACTGAAATTCAGATGACTACCGTGATGAGAGTTTTAGAAGGACCTATTTCTATGGTGCCTTGCGTCAGTTTAAATTTTTATGAAAAGTGTGATGATTGTCCGGATGAAAACGCTTGCGCAGTTCATAAGCTCATGATTCAAGTAAGAGATAGTTCTTTACAAATTTTTAGAAATACAACTTTAGCAGATTTAAGTGCATAAAGAATAAGTTTAGTTATATTTGGTGAAATTTGGATTACTTTTCATGAAAAAAACTCTATTTATCTGCATACTTTTTGTCACAATCAATAGTATTTCTCAAGAAAAAGAAAACCCAAAAACGAAGTTTACCAACTTTTTAGCAAAATCTTATTATAGTTTAAATTTTGGAGGTATTTTCTATCCTTTTTCAAACGATAATTTAATTGATGGTTTTCAAACAGAAACTTTTAGTAGAAATTGGTTTTCTGGAAGATTGCTATTAGGGCATAAATTAACAGAAGATTTATCGGTTCAATTTGGTACCATGAGGCCAGCTTCTTGGTTTAAATACGATAACGTTAATAATATTGGTTATGACAGAAGTGTTTGGATAAATGCTTGGTCTTTATCTCTGAAAAAAGATTTTCAAATTTATAAAAAAACCTCTTTTTATGCAGAAGCAGGAATCGCCAACGTAACGAGATTCGGTTTTTCGATTCAGGATCAAATAATTTATGAAGATGCACATTATGCAAGTTTGTTGTATGGTTTTGGTTTGCAACATAGAGTCTCTGATAAATGGCGTTTGTCTTTAAGCGGTACATTTTTACCAAAGTCTTCAAAACACAACCAACCTTCTATTTCACAGGCAACATTGGGTTTTGAATACCATTTGCAACAAGTTGATGATACTATTGCCAAAGAATATGCACACAACGATTATTTTTTTCCGAAGAATATTTTTCAAGTTAGTTATGGCACGGGTAGGATTGGTTATGGCGTAAATCAGTTTTTTGCAATGAGTTTACCTGTTGGTAATTTTGACAGTTTCGGACTACCTGTTTTTTGGGTAGGAGCGGTACGAGCACAACATGCCTTTTCACTTACCTATCAAAGATTAATTTACAGATCAGAAAAGATTTTCTCTCTAGATTGGGGGGCAAGTATTACCTATTTTCAGTCAGAAATCGGACAATCTGATGTATTTGCTATCTCAATTTTTCCTGTATTAAGATTTTACTTGTTAAGAAAAAAAGGCTACGATTTTTACACAAATTATTCGATTATAGGACCCGCATTTATCTCTAAAAGCGATATTGATGGCTTTAAAAGTGGTCCAAAAATAACCTATCATGATACTATGGGTTTTGGTGTTTTTTTCGGTAAAGAAAGAGAGTATAATGTAGAATTGCGTATTATGCATTATTCCAACGGAAATATTTTTACAAGAAACGATGGTGTTGCAATTCCGCTTCAATTTACGGTAGGTAAAACCTTTTAGTATTTTTGGGAAACAATCAATTTACACAATAGTATTAATGTCCGATTAAAAATAATGTAGGTTCATAAATCGCTTTAAAATAACCGGACGCCACCTTTTTTTTGAAATGATACCTTGTTTTGTTGAATTAATTTTAAACTAAAAAATTCATTTTTTTTTTGTAAGATTTTAAGTTCGTTATCATCAAGTCTCGGTTCCGTGGCCGCCGTTAGTTAGGTTGGCTTCAAAAGTAAAGCGGTCTTATTTCTTTAGCCGGTAATAATGATGCTATTTATTGAAAAATATTCCTTAAACTACATCCTTGTAGTGATTTCATATTCATAAGCATCTTGCCTTTTTATTATTAATCTACTAAATCGATAGGGCTTGTATTTATTTTAAGTTTTCAAGCTGATTTTATCTATTTAATAATAGTATGTTTGCATTGTCCTACTAAATTAATAGGGTAAGTATTTGAATTAATGATGTATGATTTTAAACCAAATCATTTTTAGTAAGAAAAAACAAAGTAAGGGTTTTGAAGAGGATAAGAGTTCAGAAAAACCTTTGCGTAGTGTAATAAAAGCGTTGAGCTGGCGGTTCATAGGAACGTTAGATACTTTAATAGTCTCTTATGTATTAATAGGAGAAATTGGGTTGGCAACTTCAATAGCCTCCGTAGATTTTTTAACAAAGTTAATTCTGTATTTCTTTCACGAAAGAATCTGGAATAAAATAAATTGGGGAAAATAAAGCATATGAATTTAGAGACCATCAACAAAGAACTGGCAGATAAAAGCCCAATAGAAATTATAGCATGGGCAATTTCTATGGCAAGAAAACCGGTGATTACAACCAACTTCAGACCTTACGAAGTAGCTATTTTAAATGCAGTAACAGAAGTAAAAAAAGAGATAAAAGTAATTTGGTGCGATACAGGTTATAATACAATTGAAACGTATAAACATGCCGAAGAAATTATCGAAAAACTGAATTTAAATATTCATTTGTATGTTCCGAAACAAACGGCTGCTTATAGAAATGTAGTATTAGGAGTTCCTTCCATCGAAGATGTAAACCATGCAATTTTTACAGAGCAAGTAAAATTAGAGCCCTTTACAAGAGCCATGAAAGAACACAAACCTGATGTTTGGTTTACAAATTTAAGAAAAGGACAAACGGCTTTTAGAAATAGTATTGATATTGTTTCTAAAAGTAAAGATGGCATTTTAAAAGTAAGTCCGTTTTATAATTGGTCAGATAAAGAATTAGATGTGTATTTAGCTGAAAAAAACTTACCAAATGAGTTCATATATTTTGACCCAACAAAAGTAGAGAGTACTAGAGAGTGTGGATTACATATTTAGTGAAATATATGAATATAAACTCTTAAAACGTCCGAGTGAGAGTTCCTTCTCAAGCCTGCATTGAGCAAAGGCGAAACGGGGAAGGTTAGGATGGGCTAACAGAGAATGTGGTTTGCATATTTAAAAGACATGATCATGAATCAAAGAACAATACAAGTAGATGCTTTAGAAAGTGAAGCAATTTATATTTTTAGAGAGGTTATAGCGCAGTTTGAGAAACCTGTGTTGCTTTTTTCTGGCGGAAAAGATAGTATCACATTGGTACGATTAGCACAAAAAGCATTTTATCCTGCTAAAATTCCGTTTCCTTTAATGCATATAGATACAGGTCATAATTTTCCTGAAACCATTGAATTTAGAGATCGGTTAACGAAAGAATTAGGCCTAGAATTAATCATTAGAAACGTACAAGACAATATCGATAACGGCACTGTAAAAGAAGAAACTGGCAGGTATGCAAGTAGAAATATGCTGCAAACAGAAACGCTTTTAGACGCTATAGAAGAGTTTGGTTTCGACGCTTGTATTGGTGGTGCCAGAAGAGATGAAGAAAAAGCAAGAGCAAAAGAACGTATTTTTTCTGTACGTGATGATTTTGGGCAATGGGATGAAAAAAATCAGCGTCCAGAAGTTTTTGATATGTTAAATGGGCGCATCGATTTAGGTCAAAATGTGCGCGTTTTTCCGATTTCAAATTGGACTGAATTAGATGTTTGGTCGTATATCAAAAATGAACAGATTGAAATTCCGTCTATTTATTTTGCACATAAAAGAAAAACATTTTTAAGAGACGGATTGATTTGGTCGGCAGAGGATGCCGTTGTTTTTAGAGATAAAGAAGAAGAAGTTGTCGATAGAATGGTTCGTTTTAGAACTGTTGGTGATATGAGTTGCACGGCCGCAGTGTTATCTCATGCAGTAGATATTGCAAAAGTCGTAGAAGAAATTAGAGATTCATCTATTTCAGAAAGAGGCGCAAGAATTGATGATAAACGATCGGAAGCTGCCATGGAAAAGAGGAAACAACAAGGATATTTTTAAAAAGCCCCCTATCCCCCGAAGGGGAAACAACGGAATCGAAATGGGTAAAAACGTACTACCAGATTATAAAAATTAATTATTTTTTGGGCGTTTTAACAGGCTTTCAACTATATCTTTTTGCCGAAAAAGGCAAAAAAGATAGAGCCTGTCTTGAGCGAAGTCGAAAGGTTTCAATCCCTAACGCATAGTGAAAGTTAAGAAATATAGTATAAGTTTTAAAGACATCCTAAATGTTCAAAAACATCCTGCAAGGTTTTCAAAACCTTGTAGGTATTTAAAAAAATAACAAAATGATTCGCACAAAAACATATAAAAGCCCAACTACTTCTCCTTCAAAAAAAGTCGGATTAGGGCATTTAAAAATAGCAACTGCAGGAAGTGTAGATGACGGTAAAAGCACCTTAATTGGGCGTTTATTATATGATACAAAATCATTAACAGATGATAAATTAGAAGCCATTGAAGAAAAAAGCAGACAAAGAGGATTTGATTATTTAGATTTTTCTCTGGCAACAGATGGATTGGTTGCAGAACGTGAACAAGGAATCACTATCGATGTGGCACATATTTATTTTTCAACCAGAAAAAAGAGTTTCATCATTGCAGATACACCAGGCCATATCGAATATACCAGAAATATGGTTACTGGGGCTTCCACAGCGCAAGCTTCTATCGTTTTAATTGATGCAAGAAACGGAGTTGTAGAACAAACCTACCGTCATTTTTTCATCAATAATCTATTGCGAATTAAAGACGTTGTTATCGCCATTAATAAAATGGATTTGGTAGATTTTTCGGAAGAAAAGTACAATAGCATCAAAGGAGAAATTGAATATTTAGCAAGTAAAAGCGCGTATAAAAATCAGAACTTAACATTTATTCCATTATCTGCTTTACAAGGCGATAACTTGGTTTCAAAATCTGAAAATACACCTTGGTACAAAGGCGAAACCTTATTACATCATTTAGAAAACCTGGATGCAGAAGATATCAATGAAGTGTCACAAGTTCGTTTTCCGGTGCAAACTGTTATCAGACCAAAAACAGACGATTATCATGATTTTAGAGGCTATGCGGGTAAAATTTACGGTGGCGATTTAGAAATCGGAGATGAAATTGTGGTGTTGCCATCACAAACAAAATCAACCATAAAAAGCATTCATTTTTTTGACAAAGAGTTCGCAAGGGCTAAAAACGGAAGTTCCGTGACCATTACTCTAAATGATAATGTAAATGTGAGTAGAGGCGATATGTTGGTGAAAGTTAATGAAGAACCAACAATTACAAAGCAATTGAACGCAACAATTTGTTGGATGGATAAAGAACCTTTAAAGGCTTCACAAAAATATATAATCAAACATGGTGTAAATGATGCGCAGGCAAAAATCACACAAGTATCAAGTATTATTAAAACTGATTTCTCTGGAATTGAAGAAAATCCATCAGAATTAGAATTGAATCAAATAGGAGAAGTTCAATTAAAATTGAGCAAACCTTTATTGGTAGATCCTTACAGTCAAAATAAATCGAATGGGTCATTTATTTTGATCAATCCGAAGACAAATAATACGGTTGGAGTCGGGTTTATAGCCCCCTAACCCCCGAAGGGGGAATTAGCTAGTTTGCTAATAAAATAGATTTTTCTATTCCCGAAGTTTCAGGATTGGAAATCTAGTAAGTAAGAAAAAAAATAGTATTAACATTACTTTTACCGCCCGAGTAAGAGTTCCTTCCCCTCTGGAAGGTTAGGATGGGCTGTTTGTATGCAAAGTTTTAGAACAGAAATAGAAAACCCGATAGTAGAAAAAGATATTTTAGAATTAGATCGTAAGATTCAACTTTTTAAAGAAGGAAAAATAGACGAAGAACGTTTTAGAAGTTTACGTCTGGCGAGAGGCGTTTATGGTCAGCGCCAGTTTGGTGTACAAATGATTCGTATAAAATTGCCTTATGGTAAAGTTTCTAGTGAACAACTGCATCGAATTGCAGCTGTTTCTGATGAATATTCTCGAGGAAGATTGCACATCACCACAAGACAAGATATTCAAATTCATCATGTGAGTTTAGATCGTACGCCAGAATTATGGGCGCAGTTAGAAAAAGATGATATTACGTTGCGTGAAGCTTGCGGAAATGCCGTTAGAAATATTACGGCTTCAGAAACTGCAGGAATAGACATCAACGAACCTTTTGATGTTTCGCCGTATGCCGATGCTACGTTTAAATTCTTTTTAAGAAATCCGATTTGTCAAGAAATGGGACGTAAATTTAAAATGTCTTTTTCGGGCACAGATGATGATACTGCGATTAGTTTTATCCACGATTTAGGCTTTATTGCAAAAGTAAAAATCGAAAACGGCATCACTAAAAAAGGATTTAAAGTTTTATTAGGCGGTGGTTTAGGATCACAGCCAAGACATGCCGATGTTATTTATGATTTTCTTGAAGAAGATGTTTTAATACCCACAATAGAAGGTGTTTTAAGAATTTTTGACAGATTTGGCGAACGTGCAAAAAGAGCAAAAGCAAGATTAAAATTTTTGGTCAAAGATATCGGAGTAAATGATTTTTTACAATTAGTTGCTGATGAAGTAGATGCTTTAGAAAACAAAACTTTTAGAATCGATACAACTGTTTTTGAACAGCCAATTTTTTTTCAAGAGGTAGCAATTCCATTAGTAAAAATTGAAAATGAAAAAGCTTTTCAAAAATGGAAAGAAACCAATGTCATCACACAAAAACAAGAAGGTTTATTTGCTATCGGAATTAAAGTTCATTTAGGAGATTTCTACACGCCAAAAGCAAGATTGTTAGCCGATTTGGTAAAGAAATATGCGGCAAATGAAATACGATTAACATTGCGACAAAACATATTAATTCGTCATATTAGAGAGGAATTGTTACCGTTTTTTTATGTTGAATTAGAAAAATTAGGTTTTGCGAAAATAGGTTATAATTCCACCGCAGATATTACTGCCTGTCCAGGAACAGATACTTGTAATTTAGGAATTTCTAGCAGTACAGGAATTGCAGTTGCGTTAGAAAAAGTCTTGGAAGAAGAATATCCAAAGTATCTGAATAACAAAGAAATTGCCATTAAAATTAGTGGGTGTATGAATGCCTGTGGGCAACATAATATGGCGCATATTGGTTTTCAAGGAATGTCTATAAAAGTAGGTAATTTACAAGCGCCAGCATTACAAGTTTTAATTGGTGGCGGGATTTTAGGAGACGGAAAAGGTCGTTTTTCTGACAAGTTGGTGAAAATTCCGAGTAAAAGAGGTCCAGAAGCATTGCGTATGCTGTTAAATGATCTTGATGAAAATCAGCATAAAGAAGAAACCTTTTTAGAATATTATGACAGACAAGGAAAAACTTATTTCTATGATTTATTAAAAGGACTGTCTGATACAACCAATTTAAAACCGAGTGATTTTATTGATTGGGGACATAATGAAGCTTACGTAAAAGCAATTGGATTAGGAGAATGTGCAGGCGTTGTAATCGATTTAATTGCAACACTTTTATTTGAGAGTGAAGAAAAAATAATCAATGCTGAAGAAGCTTTAAAAGAAAATCAGTTTTCAGATAGTATTTACCATGCGTATACTTCTTTAGTGAATACTGCAAAAGCTTTATTAATTGCAGAAAATATTAAAACAAATACTCAAACAGTAATCATCAGCGATTTTCAAAAGCATTTTGTGGAGACAAATAAAATTGATTTAGAGATTTCTTTTGAAGATTTGGTGTACCAAATTAAAAAAGAGCAACCAACAAAAGCATTTGCAGAAAGTTACTTAAACGATGCACAATCATTTTATAAAAAAGTAGATGCATTTAGATTAGCAGAAACAACCGCATAAATATTAGAAAAGAAAAAATAATGAATAATTTTCATATAGATAAAGAGTCTGCGTTTTTCCCAGAGCTTGTATTGAGCGAAGTCGAAACAGGGGGTAAAAGGGAGCTTTTAACAGTTGTTGGCGCTGGCCCCGGTGACATAGATTTAATCACTTTAAAAGCGGTTAAAGTTTTAAAAACTGCGGATGTAGTTTTATATGACGCGCTAGTAAATGAAGAGTTGTTGGAATATGTCAACCCAAAAGCAGAATTAATTTTCGTAGGAAAACGAAGAGGTTGTTACACATATCAGCAAGAACAAATCAATGACTTAATTGTTGCTCGCGCAAAATCTCACGGACATGTAGTTCGTTTAAAAGGAGGAGATCCGTTTATTTTTGGTCGAGGCGCAGAAGAAATGGAATATGCAGCAAGCTTTGGCATAAAAACAGCCATGGTTCCTGGAATTTCGTCTTCATTAGCGGTTGCTGCAAGTCAGAATATTCCGTTGACAAAACGTGGTAGTGCAGAAAGTTTTTGGGTCATTACAGGCACCACCAAAGAACACAAACTTTCTAGTGATATTGCTTTGGCTTCAAAATCGAATGCGACTGTTGTCATCTTAATGGGAATGGGAAAGTTATCAGAAATTGTAAAATTATTTCAGCAAGAACATAAAAATAATTTACCAGTTGCCATTATTCAAAACGGAACAACATCCAAAGAAAAAGTAGGAATTGGAACTGTGGATACCATTTTAGAGATTGTAAAAGAGAATGATTTAAGCAACCCTGCGATTATTGTTTTGGGTGAAGTTGTAAATCACAGAGGAGTTTTAGCGAGTGTGCAACGAGATGCTATTTTAAGTGCTATCTTAGTATAATATGATAAAACAAAAAATAGAAAGAACAATAAGAATCACTAAATATGTTGTTTATAAAGAAACTTCACTTGACTATAAAGAAAGCTTTTGGTCATTTATTGGAGCATTTTTTGGTATCGGAATCATTGCTTTTATACAGTCTTTTTATTTTCCTGTTTTAGAAAATGTTTTTTTAATAGGATCTTTTGGAGCCACTTGTGTTTTAATTTATGGAGCAATACAAAGTCCTTTAGCGCAACCTAGAAATTTAATCGGAGGTCATTTGATATCTGCAATAATCGGAGTTACGATTTATAAAATAGTTCCAGATATTATATGGTTATCAGCACCTTTAGCAGTCTCATTTTCAATAATAGCGATGCAATATACAAAAACCTTGCATCCACCAGGAGGAGCTACTTCGTTAATCGCAGTGATTGGGACAGAAAAGATTAAATCGTTAGGATATTTATACGTGTTTTTTCCTGTTTTATCTGGAGTCATTATTTTGTTTTTAATTGCACTAATATTTAATAATATGACTTCAAGCAGATGTTATCCTACGAATAATAAATTTACAAGAAGGTTTAGAAAAGCAAAAATTCTTAACACACATAAAAGACGATTTAAATCATAGTCTAAAATGATTAAAGAAAGAAATAATTTATATCCTATTTTTTTAAAAACGAAAAGTTTAAATGTACTAATTGTTGGCGGAGGAAATGTTGCTGAAGAAAAATTGACTTTTTTGTTAAAATCGAGTCCAGATGCACATGTAACAATGGTTTCGCCAATGTTTAGAGAAGCTACCATTTCATTAGCTAAAAAAGGATGTGTTACTTTAGTTGAAGATGTTTACAATAAACGATACTTAACAGGTAAGCACATGGTGGTGGCAACCACAGATAATCCTGCAATAAATGTGGAAGTTTGGCAAGATTGTAGAGCTATTTCTACATTGGTAAATGTTGCAGATAATCCGCCATATTGCGATTTCTATATGGGCGGAATCGTAACCAAAGGAAATGTAAAAATTGCAATTTCAACAAACGGAAAATCGCCAACAACAGCAAAAAGATTGCGTCAATTTTTTGAAGATGTACTTCCAGAAAACATCGATGATTTGGTGAAAAATCTAAATGAATATCGAAAAACTATTAAAGGAAATTTTGAAGAAAAAGTAGAGAAGCTAAACGAATTTACAAAAGGTTTGGTTGAAAAATAATAGATTTAAAAAGACCTCACAGGTTTTAAAAACCTGTGAGGTCTAAAGCTAGTTAAAACAAAAAAATATGATTACAACAGACATCTTAATTATCGGGGCAGGACCTACAGGATTATTTACTGTTTTTGAAGCAGGTTTATTAAAGTTAAAATGTCATTTAATTGATGCTCTAGCGCAACCTGGCGGACAATGTTCAGAGATTTATCCGAAGAAACCTATTTATGATATTCCGGGGTATCCAGAAATTTTAGCGGGAGATTTAACCCATAAATTAATTGAACAAAGCAAGCAATTTAAACCTGGTTTTACTTTGGGAGAAAGGGCAGAAACCATCAACAAATTAGAAGACGGAACCTTTATTGTTACCACAAATAAAGGTACAGAACATCATGCAAAAATTGTGGCAATTGCTGGCGGATTGGGGTCTTTTGAGCCAAGAAAACCCTTAATTCCGAATATCGCAGATTTCGAAGATAGAGGCGTTGAGTATATGATTAAAGAGCCAGAACTGTATCGAGATAAAAAAGTAGTAATTTCTGGAGGAGGCGATTCTGCTTTAGATTGGGCAATTTTCTTGTCGAATATTGCATCCGAAGTAACATTGATTCACAGAAGAAACGAATTTAGAGGCGCGTTAGATTCTGTTGAAAAAGTACAAGAATTAAAAAATTTAGGAAAAATACGATTGATTACGCCTGCAGAAGTAAAAGGGATTTTAGGAAATGGAAGATTAACAGGAGTTGCGGTTGAGAAAAAAGGAGAAGATGCTTTTATTGTAGATGCAGACCATTTTATTCCGTTGTTTGGCTTATCGCCAAAATTAGGGCCGATTGGTAACTGGGGATTAGAAATAGAGAAAAATGCAATTAAAGTAGACAACGCATTAGATTATCAAACGAATATTCCAGGAGTATACGCTATTGGGGATGTCAATACCTATCCTGGGAAATTAAAATTGATTTTATGCGGATTTCATGAGGCCACTTTAATGTGTCAAAGTGCTTATAAGCGTATTTTTCCTAATAAAAAATATGTAATGAAATACACCACTGTTGGCGGTGTTGTGGGGTTTGACGGCACAAAGAAAGAAGCTCCGAAATCAGTTGTGAAGGCGATAGAGTAAAAATGGAGTAAATAGGTTTTAGTGTTTAGTAATTAGGGGGGAATCGTTAAGTTCTATTTAATATGTTTAGTTTGCAATAAATTAATTTAAAAAACCTGTTATGAGCGTTCAGAGATTTGAAGAGTTCATAGTTTGGCAAAAAGCACAAGATTATTCAGTATTTATATAGGATAATTTAAAAAATAACAGCGATTTTTCTTTTTGTGATCAAATAAAAAGAGCCTCAATTTCTATCTCAAATAATATTGCATAAGGTTATGATAGAGCAACGAATCCCGATTTCAAGAGACTTTTTATCTATATCTTTGGTGTTGAATAGTGAAACCAGATCGATGTTGTATTTAGCTGTAAGGTTAAAATTTATTTCCGACGAAATTTTCAAAGATTTAATACATAAATCTAACGAAATAGAAAAAATGTTGTTCAGTTTAATAAAATCACTAAAGTAATTTTCAATTTGAATCCAACGACTAAAACCTAGTTACTATTTACTAATAACCAAATGAGTTTAGATATCAATATTAAAATAACAGATAGAAACGGCGTAAAACATGAGGTTGTTGCACCCACAGACATGGCAATGAACTTGATGGAGGTTGTGCGTGCATTTGAGCTTGCAGAAGAAGGAACCATCGGCATTTGTGGCGGAATGGCAATGTGTGCATCGTGTCAATGTTATGTAAAATCTGATCATCAATTACCAGAAATTTCAGACGATGAAGATGCAATGTTGGCAGAAGCTTTTTATGTAGAAGAGAATAGCAGACTAGGTTGTCAAATACAAATGACAGCAGAATTAGAGGGTTTAGAAGTAGAATTAGCACCAGAATCGTAGTTTTAAAAATGAGAGAAGCAGCAGCAAAAATCGAATTTAAAAATTACAGTATGTGTTTAAGAGATGCTGTAGAAATTTTTACAAAAGAATTAATTAACTGTTTGTTTGATGAGCAGTATCAGCAAGTAAATGGGGAATCTACTAAAAATAAATTTTTTAAAATTTTAGAACGATTATCCATCGAAAATAAAGATTGTTTTTGGTTAGATTTTGAAAGCTCATTTATCGAAATAAGAAGAAAATTAGATTTAGATGCTTTGGCAGCCTTAAATAGTGATCCTGCTGCAAAAAGTTTAAGAGAAGTCTATTTGGCATATCCTGGTTTTTATGCGATTGCTGTATATCGTTTAAGCAATCAATTATTAAAACAAGAAATTCCTGTTTTACCAAGAATGATGAGCGAATTTGCGCACAGTGCAACCGGTACGGATATTCATCCGGGAGCAGAAATTGGCGATTCTTTTTTTATAGACCACGCCACAGGAATTGTAATTGGAGAAACCACCATTATTAAAGATAATGTAACCATTTTTCAAGGAGTAACTTTAGGCGGAATACAAGTAAAGAAAAGTTTGGCTTCTATTAAAAGACATCCAACCATAGAAAACGGAGTGGTTATTTATGCAAATGCAACTATTTTAGGCGGAAATGTTCTTATTGGTGCAAATTCGGTCATTGGAGCAAATGTTTGTATTACAGCATCAATTTCGGAGAATTCCGTGGTTACGGTAAAATCAGAAAATAATATTTTTCAAAGAAGTTAAGTATATGAAAACAAAAAGTATCATAGATTTTGTAGGAAATACACCTTTGGTGGAAGCACAACATATTTTTAAAAAAGAAGGCGTTACTTTATTATTAAAGTTAGAAGGAAATAACCCAGGAGGAAGTGTAAAAGATAGGGCTGCCTATAATATGATTAGCCAAGCGCTGCATAAAAAAAATATTAAAAAAGGCGACACTTTAGTCGAGGCAACCAGCGGAAATACTGGCATTGCTTTGGCTTTAATGGCAAAAGTTTTAGGTGTAAATATGGTTTTGGTGATGCCAGAAAACTCAACGATAGAAAGGGTAAAAACAATGCGTGCTTATGGCGCAGAAGTAATTTTAACTCCGAAAGAATTGGGAATAGAAGGTTCTAGAGATCATGCTTTAGACTTAAAATATAAAAAAGGATATTTTAGATTGAATCAGTTTGATAATCCAGACAATTCTAAAGCACATTATAAGACAACGGGTCCAGAAATTTGGAGAGATACAGAAGGCCAAGTAACCCATTTTATTGCTGCCATGGGAACAACAGGAACTATTATGGGTGTTTCAGATTATCTAAAAGAACAAAATAAAGAGATTAAAATTATTGGTGCGCAACCAAAAGACGATGCTAAAATTCCTGGAATCAGAAAATGGCCTCAAGAATATTTGCCTGCAATTTTTAACGCCTCTAAAGTAGATGAAGTCATAGAAGTTAGCGAAGAAGAAGCAAAAGAAATGACACAAAGATTGGCATCTGAAGAAGGAATTTTTGCAGGAATGAGTAGTGGTGGTTCTGTTTTGACGGCAATAAAAGTAGCCGAGAGATTAGAAAAAGGAGTTGTAGTTGCCATTGTTTGTGATCGAGGAGACCGTTATTTATCATCAACCTTATTTGAAAAGGACTAGAAAAAATATCAGTAAAAAAGATTCGAATTTCACGAATTAGTTCGAATCAAAAAAGTGCTATTTTAAAATAAATAATTTTCCCTGTTTTTTAGGTTAAAATATTTATGAAATTCGTAAAATTAAGGCTTTAAATTTATTAATATTTACAGTATTTAATTCGGTAAATAAAAATATAAACCTTTAATTTGTACTTAGGTTCATTCACTTATTAAATACGTTATCACGAAAGGCAGAGGGATTAGACCCATTGAAGCCTTGGCAACCTCTCATTCTTTGAGAAAGGTGCTACATTCTACAGGTAATTCCTAAATTAATTTTAGGTATTCTTGACAGATAACAGCGAAAAAATTACCTTTCCTGATGACATATTGATACAAATATCAACAAATGTCAACTATATATAAAGCTTTACAAGAACGAATTTTAATTTTAGATGGTGCCATGGGCACGATGCTACAAGCCTATAAATTTTCAGAAGAAGATTTTAGAGGAGAACGTTTTAAAGATTATCCATCGCCGCTTCAAGGAAATAACGATTTACTTTCTATTACCCAACCAGAAGCCATAAAAACCATTCATGCAAAATATTTTGAAGCAGGGGCAGATATTATAGAAACCAATACTTTTTCTGGTACTACCATTGCAATGGCAGATTATCAGCTAGAAGATTTGGTGTACGAATTAAATTATCAATCTGCAAAAATAGCCAAAGAAGTTGCGAATGAGTTTACGGCAAAAGAACCGCACAAACCACGTTTTGTAGCCGGTTCTATTGGGCCAACAAACAGAACGGCAAGCATGTCTCCAGACGTAAATGATCCTGGGTATAGAGCGGTTACTTTTGATGAATTAAGAATTGCCTATAAACAACAAACAGAAGCTTTATTAGATGGTGGTGTAGATTTATTACTAGTAGAAACTGTGTTTGATACCTTGAATGCGAAAGCAGCTTTATTTGCAATTGAGCAAGTAAAAGAAGAAAGAAATATAGAGATCCCGATTATGCTGTCAGGAACAATTACAGATGCCTCGGGCAGAACTTTGTCAGGGCAAACAGCGGAAGCATTTTTGATTTCTGTTTCTCATATCCCGCTTTTATCTGTAGGATTTAACTGCGCTTTAGGTGCCAATTTATTGCAACCTCATTTAGAGGCCATCGCCAACAAAACAGATTTTGCAATTTCTGCTCATCCAAATGCAGGGTTGCCAAATGCGTTTGGAGAATACGATGAAACCGCTGAAGAAATGGGCGAGCAAATAGAAGAATATCTAAAGAAAGATTTAATTAATATTATTGGTGGCTGTTGTGGCACAAGTCCGGAACATATTAGAGAAATTGCTAGAATTGCGAAGAAGTATACACCGAGGGTATTGGTTGGTGGTTAGTGGTTATTCGTTTTTGGTTAGAATTAAAACTATCAACTAGAAACCAATAATTATAAACCAGATAAAAATATGAATTATACAGAATTAGATGTTTGGAAGTATTCAAGGGAATTGGTTAAGTTGGTTTATTTGCTAACAAAATCTTTTCCTAAAGAAGAATTATATGCATTAATAAATCAAATTAGACGAAGTGTTGTTTCCGTTCCTTCAAATATTGCAGAGGGTATTGGAAGACAATCAAACAAAGAAACTATTCATTTTTTATATAGCGCCAAAGGCTCTTTATTCGAAGTTGAAACGCAGCTTTATCTGGCATTTGATTTAGATTATATATCAGAAATAGAATTAAAAAGTATTTTAGAAAAAGTGATTTCAAATAAAAAGTTATTAAATGGTTTTATTAATTATTACAAGAGGCTATAAAAATGAGTGAGACCAACAACGAACAACGAACAACCATAAACCAAAGAAAGTTTCTAAAACTTTCTGGACTAGAACCTCTAATCTTAAATGAAAACAGCAACTTTATCAATGTTGGTGAACGCACAAATGTTGCAGGTTCTCGTAAGTTTTTAAGATTGATAAAAGAAGAGCGTTTTGATGAAGCTTTGGATGTCGCAAGACATCAAGTAGATGGTGGCGCACAAATTATCGATATTAATTTTGATGATGGATTAATTGATGGAAAAGAAGCGATGGTTCGTTTTCTGAATCTAATTGCGGCCGAACCAGATATTTGCAGAGTTCCGATTATGATCGACAGTTCTAAATGGGAAATCATTGAAGCTGGTTTACAAGTTGTGCAAGGAAAATGCATCGTAAATTCTATTTCTTTAAAAGAAGGTGAAGAAAAATTTATTTGGGAAGCAAAACAAATAAAACGATATGGCGCAGCCGTAATTGTGATGGCTTTTGATGAAACTGGGCAAGCAGATAATTACGAACGAAGATTAGAAATAGCAAAACGTTCTTATGATATTTTGGTCAACGTTGTCCACTTTGCATCCGAAGATATTATTTTCGATTTAAATATATTTCCGGTAGCTACAGGAATGGACGAACACAGAAGAAACGCCATCGATTTTATTGAAGCAACACGCTGGGTAAGACAAAATTTATCCAATGTTTCGGTAAGTGGTGGCGTAAGTAATGTGTCTTTTTCCTTTAGAGGAAATGACGGAGTTCGGGAAGCAATGCATTCTGTTTTCTTATACCATGCCATTCAAGCGGGCATGAATATCGGAATTGTAAATCCGGCTTTGTTAGAGATTTACGATGATATTCCTAAAGATCTATTAGAGCGTGTAGAAGATGTTATTTTAGACAGAAGAGAAGATGCAACAGAACGGTTGTTAGATTTTGCTGAAACGGTAAAAGGCTCTAAAGTAGAAAAAGGCTTGGATTTGTCGTGGAGAGAAAACTCTTTACAAGATAGAATTACGCACGCTTTGGTAAAAGGAATTGATGCTTTTATTATAGAAGACGTAGAAGCAGCAAGACAAGCAGCAGAAAAACCCATAGAAGTTATTGAAGGTAATTTAATGACTGGTATGAATGTGGTTGGAGATTTATTTGGCGCAGGAAAAATGTTTTTGCCGCAAGTGGTAAAATCTGCACGAGTAATGAAAAAAGCGGTTTCGTATTTAAATCCGTTTATAGAATTGGATAAAGGAGAAGAAGTAAGGGCGCTTGGACGTATTTTAATGGCAACAGTAAAGGGCGATGTGCATGATATTGGTAAAAATATTGTGAGTGTTGTTTTGGGCTGTAATAATTATGAAATTGTTGATTTAGGGGTGATGGTTGCGCCAGAAAAAATTATTGAAGCGGCAAAAAGAGAAAATGTAGATGTAATTGGTTTAAGCGGCTTAATTACGCCTTCTTTAGATGAGATGGTTTATTTAGCTAAAGAAATGGAGCGTCATAATTTTAAAGTTCCTTTATTAATTGGCGGTGCAACAACCTCTAAAGCGCACACTGCTGTAAAGATAGATACACAATATAAAAATGCAGTAGTTCATGTAAATGATGCATCTAGAGCAGTTACGGTTGTAGGAGATTTATTAAACAAAAAAACGAGTCATTTATACACGGCAAAATTAAAAAAAGAGTATGATGAATTCAGAATCAAGTTTTTAAAACGCGGAAAAGAAAAATCATACATTTCAATTAAAGAAGCACGCAAAAGAAAATATAAAATTAATTGGGAAACTTCTGAAATTAAAAAACCAAAAGAACTCGGGATTCAGGTTTTAGAGCAATTGAGTTTAAAAGAATTGGTTCCTTTTATTGATTGGAGTCCGTTTTTTAGAAGTTGGGATTTGCATGGTAAATATCCTGATATTCTAACGGATAAAATTGTTGGCGAGCAAGCAACCATTTTGTTCGACGATGCTAAAGAAATGTTGCAGCAAATTATAGCAAAACAATTGTTAAAGCCAAAAGCGATTTTTGGCTTGTTTGAAGCAAATTCTATACATGATGATGATATTTTGATTAAAAAGAAAGGCGAAGAAATTGCTGTTTTTAGAACTTTACGTCAGCAATTAAAAAAACGAGAAGGGATTCCTAGTATTGCATTAGCAGATTTTATTGCGCCTAAAGAAACAAATAAAGCAGATTATATGGGCGTTTTTTGTGTCGCTATTTTTGGCGCGCAAGAATTAGCCACTTCTTATAAAGACAAAGAAGACGATTATAACGCAATTATGGCGCAAGCTTTAGCAGACAGGTTTGCAGAAGCGATGGCAGAATATTTACACAAACAAGTAAGAACAAAACATTGGGGCTATGATACAGATGATGGGTTAACGAACGACGATTTGATCAAAGAAAGTTATAAAGGAATTCGACCGGCACCAGGATACCCAGCATGTCCAGATCATTTAGAAAAAGAAACCATTTGGGATGTATTAAAAGTTGAAGAAAAAATAGGTGTTACGCTTACAGAAAGTTTGGCAATGTGGCCAGCAGCAGCAGTATCAGGATATTATTTTGCAAATAAAGAAGCAAAATATTTTGGATTAGGAAAAATTACGGATGATCAGGTAACTGATTTTGCGGAAAGAAAAGGAATTACAAAAGAGAAAGCAAGAAAGTGGTTGCATCCAAATTTGGCAGAAAGCCCATCTTAATCTTCCCGAGGGGAAAAACACTCTTGGGTGAGTTTGTTTGCGAGAAATTTATAGACCTCGTAGGTTTTTAAAATCTGTGAGGTCTAGTTTCCGTAAGAGCGGGTTTTGCGTTAGCGATTGAAACGGCATCCTTTTTTGAGGTACGAAAAAAAAGATATAGTGAAAAGCGCGACCTTTTTAGGGAACGCCCAAAAAATAAAATTAATAACTAAATAAAAGTCCCTTTTGGGTATTTAGCGGAATGAAAATCACAGAACACATTAAAAAAGCAAACGGAAAAGCATTATTTTCTTTTGAAGTTATTCCGCCAAAAAAAGGGAATAACATTCAAGAATTGTACAACAATATCAATCCGTTAATGGAGTTTAATCCGCCTTTTATAGACGTAACAACCTCTAGAGAAGAGTATGTTTATGTAGAAAAAGAAGGTTTATTAGATAGAAAAATAACGAGAATGCGACCCGGAACTGTGGGTATTTGCGCTGCAATAAAGCATAAATATGATGTAGATACGGTTCCGCATGTGTTATGTGGAGGTTTTTCTAAAGAAGAAACAGAGTATTTATTGGTAGATTGTCATTATCTAGGAATCGACAATGTAATGGCGTTAAGGGGTGATGCGATGAGTCATCAAAAGTATTTTGTACCTTCAAAAGGCGGACATAACTATGCAAAAGAATTGGTTGCTCAAATTCAGAATTTAAATTGTGGTAAATATTTACATGAAGTTATGGAGGCAGCTAGCAAAGCAGATTTTTGTATTGGCGTTGCGGGGTATCCAGAAAAACATTTAGAAGCACCTTCTTTACAAACCGATTTAAAACGATTGAAAGAAAAAGTAGATGCCGGCGCAGATTACGTGGTAACGCAAATGTTTTTTGATAACCAGAAGTATTTTGAGTTTGTAGAAGCTGCAAAAAATGCGGGAATTCATGTACCTATAATTCCGGGAATAAAACCAATGGCTGTGCAGCGACATTTACAATTATTGCCACAAGTTTTTAAAATTGATTTGCCAGAAACTTTAATCAATAGTGTAGAAAAATGCAAGACAAGCAAAGATGTTCGGCAAGTTGGTATTGAATGGACTATTCAGCAATCTAAAGAATTATTAGCGGCAGGAGTGCCAGTTTTGCATTATTATTCTATGGGTAAAAGTGATAATATTCACGCCATTGCAAAAGAATTGTTTTAAAAAAGGGACTTTTCAGTTTTAAGAATTTAAGATTTATAGATAGTGTTTTGTTGTAAAATAGGTGTTTAAGGTAGCCAGTTAATACTAATTTTGATGGCCTATTAATGAAGATACAGTAAAAATGACGAGATTTTTTAATGAATTATTTATTTTTCTGCATAAAATCTATTGATAGACAAATAGTAAAAAGCAATTTTTTTGAAATATCGAAGCTAAATAAATTGATTACTTTTACATTTCAAGAATGAAATAACAAACTAAAAATATAGAAGATGGCATTAGAAATCACAGACGCAAATTTTGAAGAATTAGTATTAAAATCAGACAAGCCAGTATTGGTAGACTTTTGGGCAGCTTGGTGTGGACCTTGCAGAATGGTAGGGCCAATTGTAGATGAAATTTATACTGAATATGAAGGAAAAGCAATTGTTGGTAAAGTTGATGTAGATGCCAATCAAGAGTTTGCAGCTAAATATGGTGTTCGTAATATACCCACGGTTTTAATTTTTAAAAACGGAGAAGTAGTTGACAAACAAGTAGGTGTTGCTCCTAAAAAAACATATACAGGTAAAATTGATGCTGCGATATAGCCGTATAAACATATTTTATAATTAAAAAGGTTTGGCTAACGTCAAGCCTTTTTTTAATTTAGTGAAACTCGATTTTGAAGAATAGCAAAGCTATGAATTCAAAATTGTTAGTTGAATCTGTTTGTCTAATAGGCATGCTAATTCCGCTTTTTAGCGGGATATTGTGTATTATTATGCTATTTTTATAAACCATAGAAACTGCTCTCCAGTTTTATTACCGAAATTGTATCGAGATGTTTTTGTTAATAATCTTATAAACTTTAAGTGATGAAATATTTATTAGCCACATTTGCTTTTTTTTTCCTGATGTCTTGCGCGCAACAAACACCTAAATTAAAACTTGAAAAAGGAATTTCTTATGAGTTAGCAAACTACAGAAAACAACAAATTGCTGACGTTGTATATAATTTACACTTTAAAATTCTGAAGGAAAAAGAAAGCCCTATACCTTCAAAATTAGAAGTAAACTTTACTTTAAAGGATCTACAAAATGATGTAATTCTCGATTTTAATGAAGCAACTTCAAAGCTAAAATCAATCAAAATAAATGGTGTAAAATCCGAAATTAAGCATCAAAAAGAGCATATCATAATTGATCAAACAACACTTGTTTTAGGAGGAAATTGTATTGAAATTCTCTTTGATGCCGGGGAATCATCACTCAATAGAAACGATGAATTTTTATACACATTATTAGTGCCAGACAGAGCAAGTACCTTGTTTCCTTGTTTTGATCAACCAGACATGAAAGCCAATTACAATTTAAAAATTACAGCACCAACAGATTGGAAAGTTTTAGCAGGAGGTTTTGAAAAAAGTAATATAGAAGTTGATGGTTTTACAGAACATACCTTTGCTACTTCAGATCTTATAAGCACGTATTTATTTTCTTTTGTTGTAGGTAAGTTTGCAGAACAAACTAAAAACCCTGGCGCGTTTGATATGCGCTTTTTATACAGAGAGAATAACCAAGAAAAGATGGACGAAAGTGTTGATGAGGTTTTTAAGATTCATCAAAATTCGATCGATTTTTTAGAAGCGTATACAGCTGTAAAATTTCCGTTTCAAAAAATGGATTTTGCGGCAATTCCACCTTTTCAATATGGAGGTATGGAGCATGTTGGCGCCATTCAATACAGAGAATCTTCGTTGTTTTTAGATAAAAATGCCACTCAAAATAAAAAATTAGGCAGAGCAAAGTTAATTGCGCACGAAACAGCACATATGTGGTTTGGTGATTTAGTAACGATGAAATGGTTTAATGATGTGTGGATGAAAGAGGTGTTTGCTAATTTTATGGCAGATAAAATTATCAATCCTGTTTTTCCAGAAGTGAATCATACGTTGAGTTTTATGATGTCTCATTATCCGAGTGCCTATTCAGAAGACAGAACAAAAGGCACCAACGCAATTAGACAGTATTTAGGAAATTTAAAAGATGCAGGTTCTTTATACGGAAGAATTATTTATAACAAAGCACCAATTATGATGCGTCAGTTAGAATATTTATTGGGCGATGATTTATTTCAAGAAGGCATTCAAGAATATATAAAAACGTATCAAAATTCAAATGCCGACTGGAATGAACTGATTACAATTTTTGATAAAAAGTCTGCCGGAGATTTAAAAAGTTGGTCTGATGTTTGGGTAAATTCTTCCGGAAGACCTATTTTTTCTGAAGAAATTGAGTATAATGAAAAAGGAAATGTTACAAAATTTATCATTCATCAAAATGCAGAAGATGGATCAGAAAAAGTTTGGACACAATCTTTTAAAATACAGTTAAAAGATGCTCGAGGCTATGTAAAAAATATCAACATTAAAAATATGGGGAAATCTTTTGATATTACTGCTGCTGCTGCAGATTTTAAACCCGGTGAGGTTTTATACAATACAAACGGATTTGGCTATGGTGTTTTTCCTGTCTATAAAGATAAAATTAATACTTATAAAGATCTTAAAGACGAAGTTTCTAGAGGCTATCAATTCATCAATTTATATGAAAATATGTTGCTTGATGAGGTTGTTCCAAAAGAAGTTTACAAACTCTTTTTATCCTCTATAATAGAAGAAAAAAACGAATTAATTTTAAACTATTTAACCGAAGCTGTAGAGACTATTTTTTGGACTTTTTTAACAGAAGCACAAAGAGACTCGGTTTTACCAACCACAGAACAAACCCTTCAAGAAGTATTGCACGCAGATCATCCTAAAAATATAAAGAAGATAATTTATAATTTGTTGTCTAAAGTTGGCTACAATGAAAGCTCTTTAAAAACGTTATATGGTTTATGGAATTCCGATTTTGAGATTGAAAATCTCTTTTTAAATGAAGACGATTTTACGTCGTTAGCCATAAATTTAGCTATTTTAAACCATCCAAAGGCATCAGAAATTTTATCATTACAACAAACTACAATTACAAATAAAGATCGATTAGAGCGCTTTAAATGGTTGTTGCCATCTTTGTCTTCGGATGAAAATGAGAGAGATGCCTTTATGAAATCTTTGTTGCAAAAAGAGAACAGAGAAAAAGAAGCTTGGGTGCAAACTGCATTGAGTAATATGCATCATCCGTTAAGGCAAAAATCATCGACAAAACATTTAAAATCGATTTTAGAGACTTTAGAAGAAGTGCAGCTTACTGGCGATATTTTCTTTCCGAAAGGATGGCTGGCAAGTTCTATTGGCAACTATTCCTCTAAAGAAGCGGCAGAAATATTGAAAGATTTTTTAGAGGGTAGGAACGATTACAATCCTATTTTATTAAAAAAGTTGTTGCAAACTACAGATAATTTAACTAGAGCGCAAAAAATCAAAAAATAAGATGAAGCTATCCGACGTAAAATCAGCAGAAATAAAAAATTTAGATCTCCTTGCCAAACAAGTGGTAGAGGGTTTTATAACCGGAATTCATAAAAGTCCGTTTCATGGCTTTTCGGTAGAGTTTTCTGAACATAAGTTATACAATAATGGCGAAAGTACGCGCCATATAGATTGGAAACTGTTTGCTAAAACAGAAAAACTGTACACTAAAAAGTACGAAGAAGAAACCAATTTGCGCTGCCATATTATTATAGACAATTCGGCCTCAATGCATTATCCGGTTGTAAAAAGTCAGACCATAAACAATTTAAATAAAGTTGGTTTTTCTGCAGTAGCAGCAGCCTCTTTAATGGAGGTTTTAAAACGCCAAAGAGATGCCGTAGGTTTAAGCGTATATTCTGATTCATATGAATATTATGCGCCAGAAAAAGGTAGCGAACGCCATAGAAGTATGCTTTTGTACCAATTAGAGCAATTATTAGTTGCTAATTCTAAAGCTACTACAGAAACTTATCAATATCTGCATGAGATTGCAGAAAAAATTCACAGACGCTCTTTAATTTTTTTATTTACCGATATGTTTCAGACTTCAAAAGAAGATGAGGTATTATTTGAAGCTTTAAGACACTTAAAATATAATAAACATGAGGTTGTTTTGTTTCATACCTATGACGGAAAGACTGAATTAGACTTTAATTTTGACAATGCGCCAAAGAAATTTGTAGATGTAGAGACTGGCGAAGAAATAAATGTGTTTGCAGAAAATATACAGCAAAAATATACCGAATTAGCTTCTAATTATTTTAAAGATTTAAAAAACAAATGTTTACAGTATAAAATTGATTATGTTCCGGTAGATATTCACCTCGGATTCAATGATATTTTGACCACATATTTGCTGCAAAGAAAAAAATTTAAATAAAATTGTTGTTTTTTCTTGTGTATCTAAAGATGTGTTGTATATTTGCACCCGCTATAAGCAACGGTTTGGTAGTTCAGTTGGTTAGAATGCCTGCCTGTCACGCAGGAGGTCGCGGGTTCGAGTCCCGTCCAGACCGCGAAAAGCTCTTCATTTATGAAGAGCTTTTTTCGTTATAAGAAAGTTTGGACTTGTTCAGGATTGTTGAATCAAGCCCAAAAGAAGGGGATCAATCAATATTTTAGGGATCAAGATAAAAAGTTGTGGAGTAAGATAAAAAAGAAGAATTTTAATTTTATAAATGATTTCTATTTTGGACACCTTAATGCATATTGCAAAAGTATTATTACTAGAAGTTCTTATTGATTATTTTAAACTTACAAAAAACGTTGTTAAACAGGGAGAGCTTCATTTCTATTTTACAGAACTTAACTACTTTTCAATCGGAGTATAAATGACTTAAATTAAACTCTAAAGGCTTCTTTGCAGAGTTTGCTGTTTAAAATTTTTAGTCAGCACCAAAAGTTGTGGAGCTCTATAATTTATGTATAAATAGTAGAACTTTTAAAGAAGAAAGATCTGTGGTCTTTTAATTACGCTAAATTGTCTTCTTAAAAATCTAAATCTGACTAGATTTTATGAATATAAAATAACAGTCAAAATATTTACTGGATTTTGGTGCTTCATTAATTGAAGTAGCAGCGTGTATCTTGATCATGTAGCCAATACTTTTAAAGCTTATGAATGTTATGTATTTAGGACATATACTCATTACAAATAGGATCCCGAAAAATTAGGTTTAATAATTTGAAAATTATCTGTTAGGATATTTTTGAATTCCTCATTTTTCCAAGAGTGACTTTCTAAGAATTCGATTACCTTTTCTCTAA
>NZ_VORR01000051.1 GCF_007997085.1 Polaribacter sp. IC066 | reverse complement strand
ATTTTTAGCGTATTGGAATTACACCTTTAAGGTACTGAAATTTAGAAACTTAAAGGAATAAAAATGCTACTTTTTTTATTCTTTTTCTCTTTGTTTTCAAGGGGTAGTGACCTGCGAAACTTGAGTAATTATAGTAGGAGATACTTTTGAAAAGTGGTATGGATGTATTTTATAAAGTTTTATTTTGAAAAAAATGTACGTTGATAATTAAGAGTTATAAGTTGAACTGTTGCAGTGTTTTAGAAAGATTTTAGATGTACTATTCGAATGTTTAAACGGAGATTATTTAATTTTTAAACTGATATTTTTTATCAATTGCATATTTAATCAATTCGCTACCAGAAGACAAATCTAGTTTACGAATCATGTTTTTTCTGTGCGTGTCTACAGTAGTTTTTGCAATAAATAAGTGTTCAGAAATTTCTTTGGATGTTTTTCCGTTAGCAATTAAATGTAAGATTTCTCTTTCTCTTTTAGACAATACAATTTTAGCCGTCTTGCCAATTGTTACATGATCTTCAATATAATCATTCATGAAATTAAAAGCCACATTTGGGTCGAAAAAAGTAGCGCCTTCTGCAACGGTAACAATTGCTTTAGAAAGCATTTTAATACCAGAATTTTTTAAAATATAGCCTGTTGCACCAGCATCTAACATTTGTTTAATGGCGTCTGGCTGGTCAAACATGGTCATTGCTAAAACATTGATATGAGGATACTTTTTTTTGATGATTCTGGTAGCCTGAATTCCATCCATAATAGGCATTCTAATATCTGTAATAACTATTTTTGGTTGTTTTAAGGAAACCAATTTTACAAGTTGGTCACCATTATTAACAGCGCCAATAATCTTAATCGTATCGTTATATTCATAGAAAGATTTTACGCCGTCTATTAACATTTGATGATCTTCTGCCATTATTATTGTTACCATATGCAAGTTTTTTCAAAGATATATGAATTTGTACAGTATAGAAGTACCTACGAATAAGTATTTAAAGAACCGGAATATCTATAATAATAGAGGCGCCCTTATGTAGCGTAGAATCTACATTAAAAGTTCCTTTTAAATATTCAATCCTGGTTTGAATAGAACTGATACCCATGCTGTTTTTGAGATTTATTTTTTTAATATCAAACCCTATTCCGTCATCTTCAACTATAATATTTAAATTTTTATCGTACAAAGAAATATGAATGGTAGCGTTTTTTGCATTTGCGTGTTTAATAATATTGGTAATCAATTCTTGAATAACTCTAAAGGTAGTAAGCTCTAAACTATTATCTAAACGCTGATCGAGTCCGAAATCGATAACCTCTATTTTAATTTTATTTGCAGACGATATTTTTTCTGCCATCATTTGCACAGCCAGCAATAAACCTTGATTTGCAATAACGCCAGCGTTTTTAGCATGCGCAATGCTGCGCACTTTTAAATAGGCTTCATCAATAAGGTTTTCTGTTTTGTCGAATAAAGTTTCTTGGTTTATTTTCTGTTTTTCTCTGTTTATTTTTAAATTCTCGAAATGTAATTTTAAGGTGGCTAAAACAGAACCTAAATTATCATGTAAATCTTCTGCAATTCTTTTACGTTCTTTTTCTTGCCCATCTACCATGGCATTGATTGTAGTAATTTCTTGTTCTTTTAAAAACGTAAGATTTTTTTGTGTTTCTAGTTCTGCTTCTTGCTCTGCAAGTTTTCTTTTTCTTCTTGAGTTTTTTAGTGTTAATATGGCTATTATACTAACTAAAATAAGAACGAGTATTGAGACGATTAAAAAGTTTCTGTTTTTGAGTCTTCTAGTTTCTGTTTCTAAAATTAACGCATCTTTTTCTGCGGTTTGATATTTTTTATCTAAATCTGAAATTGCAATATTTTGTTCCGTATTATTTAAGCGATCTCTTGTTATATTATATTTTTCGTAGTATTTGTAAGCATTTTTATAATCTCCAATCTTTTGATAACAATTGGCAAACTTGCCAAAGATAATTTTATCGTATTTTAATTGATAGGCATTTAATTTTATGACTTCTGCTTTTTTTAGCTGTACAATTGCTTCCTTAAATGTAGACTGTTTTTCGAAGAAATTTGCGTAATTGATATAGTAGCCTAAGAGTTGTTCTTTATTTTTTTTATCAATAGATTTTAAACCCTTTTTAAAGTAAAGTTCTGCAGAATCTTTTGAAGATGTTATGTACAAATTAGCAATATTGATGTAAGCAGGAAATTTAGATTTTGAAAACCTCTCATTTCTATCAATAAATTTTAAAATTTGCTTATAGGCTGCAATCGATTTTTTTTGGTTACTGTAAAAATATTGTCCGTATAAATATAAAGCATCTAAAATTAATGCAGAATCTTTTTTATGCAAAGCATATTCGTGATATGCATCTAAATAAGGTTTAGAGTCTTCGTTTAGATTGTTTTGAGAGTTAATTAAATCAAATAGTTTTAGATGGCATTTTGCTAAACTATCTTCTAGTGTTAACTTTTGATATAATAGTTTTGATTTGATGTAATTTTCATAGGCTTTAAAATGTTTGTTTTCAAAATCAAATTTTTCTCCTTTTTTAAAATAAAAGTAAGCAGAATCTATTTTTGAATTTTGTGCATAAGAAAAACTGCAAATCAAAAAAAATAAGAAGTGTAGTTTAAAAACGTTTATGTTTTTTAAATTCATCTATGGGTGCTTAACGATTACACCTCCGCCACCTTCATTTGGCAAAATTGCTGCAAAACTAATCGCTTCTTCTGCGCTTACTTTAATTTCTTTAGTTTGAGTGCTTAAAGATTTGTTGTTATTTAAAACAAATACAATAATCCAATCATTTTCATTAGCTTTAAAACCAGAGGGTTCAGAATTAAAAGGATTTAAAACTTCGCTAAATAAAATTTCTTCATCAATAAAACACTTTTTAGAGCCATCCATGCCAGTATTGGTTGTTCCGTCAGAAATATGGCAAAGAATTGCTTTCATGTTGTTGAATTTTACATGCACATAGTTTGTAAAATCATAAACCCCTTTTAGCTCAAAATCTATATTCGGGACAGGCGTTTTTAGTTTTAAAAAACTTTTTTCACCTAAAGAGAAATAGCTTTCTTCATTTTTATAATTTACAATGAAAAAATTGTTTTTATACAAGTTAACATTGTCTTTTGTTTCAGTAGGTCTGGCTTTTCGTTTTAGTTTATTCATTTTTGTTTGGTTTTATGAATGTAGAGATTCAAATATTAAAAATGTTCAAAACAATTATATACCTATAAATAGGTATATTTCATCAATAAATATAGGTAAAAAAATCTATAACGTAAAAACAGTCAGTAAAACACCCAGTAAAATAGCCATGAATTTCTGTAAATTAAACTTATGATTTTCAGTACTTTCAAAAAGAATAATCGTAGAAATGTGCAAGAATACACCAATTATTAAGGCTGTAATTTCTGTTTGATAGTCAGTAAAAAACGGAATTTTATCACCTATTAAAACACCTAACGGACTCATTAATCCGAAGAAAAAAAGAAAACTAAACACTATTTTTTTAGAATAATTAGTTTGTAGTAAAAAACTTGTAAGTACAATAGCAATCGGAATTTTATGCACCACAATTGCCCATAATAAGTTGTCATCGGCGTTATGAATTGGCAATCCTTCAGAAAAAGCATGCAAACATAAACTCACAAATAATAAAGTCGGAAATTTTGTTCCATCAGAATGAATATGAATATGACCATGTTCTGCACCTTTAGAAAACGATTCTAAAACGGACTGTAAAATAATACCGATTAAAATAAAAATTCCGACACTCTTTTTATCCGCAGTTATGGTGTATACCTCGGGTAAAAGATGTAAAATAGTTACAGATAGCAGATAAGCCCCACTAAAAGCCAATAATAAGCGAACAATTTTTTGGTTTGGTTTTAGTATAAATACTAATAAAGAGCCAAGAAGTACAGATGCAATTAGTAAGATATAGTTCATTTTGCTACTAAAATTAATCTGTCTGAAGTTTGTGAATCATAATTTTCTAAACGATAATTTCCGAAAACATTAGTCACAGTAAAGCCAACTTCCTGCAAAAACGAGGTCATTTTTTTTAAATCTAAATATTTTACACGTTCTGTAAAAGCATGCTGCTTGTTATCTGCAAAAAAAGAAATATGCTTAAAAATAAAACCATCTTTTATTTCTCTTTTGATGTGAAACGTAATACCATCCACAACTTTAACTTCTTCTTTTACTAAATTGAGTTTTACTTTATCTGCATTTAAAAAATCGAATACAAAATAACCTCCGTTTTTTAAACCCTCTTTAATATTAGTAAGAATTAAAAGATCTTCTTTATCTTCTTTAAAATAACCAAAGCTTGTAAATAAATTAAAAACGGCGTCATATTTATTTTTAAATGTCTCGCGCATATCATGCACTGTAAACTTTAGTGAATCATTTTCAAATTTTTTTGCAGTTTTTATACTGTTTTCTGCCAAATCGCCACCAGTAACCTGGTACCCTAAAGAATTTAAAAAAACAGAATGCCGTCCTTTTCCACAAGGTAAATCTAAAATATGCGTTGTTTTTGGTAAAGCTAAAAACGTTGTTATATTTTTCATAAACAACTGTGCATCAGCGTCGTTTCTTTCTTTATAAAGAATGTGATAATAAGGTGTATTAAACCAGTCTGTAAACCAATCTTTAGTTTTCATTGCTATAAAATTTGTAATAATCTGGTTTAAAAAAAAGAGATTAGTTCTTATGGATTCTTATTTGTTGAATGACAATTGTATGAGTCAGTCGGCAAAAGTACTCAAATCTTACGTTTCAAAAAATGAAAATTTTAATTACTACAAATCCTATGAATAAAAATGTATTTTTGTCGTCAATTTTATATGTATGGACAGAGATTTTAAAATGACGGCAACTACACTTTTTGGTTTAGAAGGTGTATTGGCAGAAGAGCTAAAAAATTTAGGCGCACAAGATGTAAAAGAGGCGGTAAGAAGTGTTTCTTTTAGAGGCGATAAAGGATTTATGTATAAGGCAAATATTGCTTTAAGAACGGCTGTAAGAATTTTAAAACCGATTAAAACGTGTAAAATTTATGATGAAGAAGATTTATACGATGCTATTCAGAAAATAAAATGGGAAAACTATTTAGATGCAGAAGGTACGTTTGCCATTGGTGCTGTTGTAAATTCTAAAAACTTTACAACCAACTCTCATTATATTTCTTTAAAGTCTAAAGATTCTATTGCAGATTATTTTAGACATAAATATCATAAAAGACCTAATGTAGATTTAAAATATCCAGACGTAAAAATTCACATTCATATTCAGAAAGAATGGTTAACGGTTTCTTTAGATTCTTCTGGAGATTCTTTGCACAAACGTGGGTATAGAACTGCAACAAACATTGCGCCCATAAACGAAGTTTTGGCGGCAGGTATGGTTTTGTTGTCTGGTTATACAGGCGAAGAAAATTTTATAGACCCAATGTGCGGTTCAGGTACAATTTTAATTGAAGCCTGCATGATTGCCAATAATATTCCGGCAAATATTAACAGAAAGTTGTTTGCCTTTGAGCAATGGAAAGATTACGACGAAGACTTATATTTTACCATTCAAGAATCTTTGTTGAAGAAAATTCGCTCTTCTCATTTTAAAATTATGGGCTTTGATAAAGCGCCTTCTGCCATTCAAAAAGCAAAAGATAATATTGTAAATGCAAATTTAGATGAATTTATAGGTGTGCATCATGTTAATTTCTTTAACTCAACCAAAGAAGTTTTTGGGAATACCACTATTTTATTTAATCCGCCATACGGAGAGCGATTAAATATAGATGTACAAGAGTTTTATAAGAAAATTGGCGATACATTAAAGCATAATTACCCGGGCTCTACAGCATGGCTAATCACTTCAGATACAGATGCTTTAAAATCTGTGGGTTTAAGAACTTCTAGAAGAATAGCATTGAAAAATGCCGATTTAGATTGTAAGTTTGTCAAGTACGAATTGTATGAAGGAACTCGTAAAATAAAAGAGCGTAGAGAAGTTTCTGAAGATGATTCAAATTTAGAGGAATAGCTTTTTATTAATTCTTTTACGCCGAGTTTGTTTTAGAAAAGAACAAATTCTATTCAGATTCTGTCATTACGAGGAACGAAGCAATCTCCTAATAAACTTTCTAATTTTTTTTAGAAGCTATTTCCTGCTTTTCACTATATCTTTTTTATAAAAATAAAAAAGGATGCCGTTGCAATCAGGGCTAAACTTGTTTATTAGCTTTTGGGAAAATTAAAATAAAATTTCTTTTTTATTTTTTCAGTAAAACGTCACATAATTTTTCTGATTGCTTCTTTTTCCTTTTTATTATCTTGTTTCTGCACTTTATGAAACGTTCTATTAAGTTTTTTGAAAAATAGTTATCTCCTTTATATATCGTTCTTTTATCATTTAGCTCTTAAAGCTAAATTCATAGATTTTTTAATGAACTCTTTATCTATTTTAAACCAAATGATTTGAATGTGAAATTAATGTGTGTTTTTAGACGATGATCTTCAGCGTTTGAATCTCTCAATTTAATAAAAACCGGAATTTGTTTTTGCGAATAAAGAATTAATAAAAAGATGCTTCTGTATTACAGACTTTACAGCGTCATCAGTGCCGTTTATCACAACATATTTATTTGAATCTAATAGTTCTTTTAAATTAGCTGTTTTTAAATTAACAAATTCAGCTATAAATTTATTGATATTGAAGGCTGCTTTACTCATTTCTTCTTGTTGCTAACGTGCAATAAAACAAGGTTTTACATTTTTATAGTTATTTTGAGTTGTAAACACCTTTTCAAAATTATTTTCTTAAGTATTATTAGTGAATTTTACGTAATTTTGAAACTAACATAAAATAGTTTCCTATCCATTTTATAGACGTCATATTGCCCATACCCATACAGAAAACTTTTACGTATTCTGTGACCGACGATGAGGCTGAATTCTTGAAAAAAGGAATGCGTGTTGCTGTTTCTTTCGGTAAAACAAAAATGTTTACAGGTTTGGTTCTAAACATTCATGAAAAAGCGCCAACATTATATGAAGCCAAAGAAATACATCAAATTTTAGATGAGCAACCTTTGGTAAATGACTTGCAATTAAAACATTGGCAATGGATTTCTAATTATTATATGTGTTCTTTGGGTGATGTTTATAGGGCTTCTTTACCTTCAGCTTTTTTATTAGAAAGTGAAACTGTGGTGTACAAAAATGATACCTTTCAAGAGGAATCTATTTTAGAAGATGACGAATTCTTGATTTTTGAGGCGTTGCAACACCAATCTCAATTAACGATTCATCAGGTGGTTGATGTTTTAGGAAAGAAAAAAGTAATGCCCATTGTAAATGAGTTGATAAAAAAATCTGCCATTTATATAAAAGAACAAATTTACGAGCAATACAAACCAAAACTGATTAAATATGTTCGTTTACATCCATCATATACATCTGATGCTTCCTTAACAGCTTTGTTAGAAGAATTATCAAGAGCAAAAAAACAACGAGATGCTGTTTTAACGTTCTTTCAATTATCTACCACAAAAAAACCAATAAAAGCAAAAGATTTAGAGACGAAAGCGAAGGTATCTTCTTCTATTTTAAAATCTTTAGTCGATAAAAACATCTTCGAATTTTATGAAATACAAATAGATCGAATAAATTATGTTGGTGATACAAATGATTTAAAGCAGTTAAATGAATTTCAGGAAGTTGCATTAAAAGAAATTAAAGAAACGTTTAAAGAAAAAGACGTAACACTTTTGCACGGAATTACAAGTTCTGGTAAAACAGAGGTGTATACAAAACTAATTCAAGAAGTTTTAGATGCAGGAAAGCAAGTCTTATTTTTATTACCAGAAATAGCCTTAACAACACAAATAATTACGCGTTTACAAGTGTATTTTGGTGATCAGATTTCTGTTTTTCATTCTAAATACTCCATGAACGAGAGAGTAGAGGTGTGGCATAATGTTTTAGAGAATAAAACTAAAGCTAGAATTATTTTAGGAGCACGGTCTTCTATCTTTTTACCATTTTCTAATTTGGGTTTAATTGTGGTAGATGAAGAGCACGAGACTTCTTATAAGCAGTTTGAACCTTCACCTAGATACAATGCAAGAGATGCCGCTATTGTCTTAGCAAAATTGCACAAGGCTAAAATTTTACTGGGTTCTGCAACGCCTTCTTTAGAAACCTATTTTAATGCCGAGCAAAAAAAGTACGGTTTTGTGGCATTAAATAGACGTTTTGGAAACGTTCAATTGCCAAAAATCGAATTAATTGACGTCAAAGAAAAGCAGCGTAAAAAGGAAATGAAAGGGCATTTCTCTGACAGAATGCTTAAATTAATTCAGGAAGCTTTAGCCTTAAAAGAACAGGTTATTTTATTTCAGAATAGACGAGGTTATTCGCCTGTTGTAGAATGTAAAACTTGTGGAGTTTCGCCGCAATGCCCAAATTGCGATGTGTCTTTAACGTTTCATAAATTCAGGCACGAATTGCGTTGTCATTATTGCAGTTATCAGCGAGCAATGCCAAATAGTTGCGGTGCTTGCGGTAGTAATACATTAGATACAAAGGGGTTTGGTACAGAGCAAATTGAGTTAGAATTAAAAGAGTTATTTCCTGATTTTAAAATAGGAAGAATGGATTTAGATACCACTCGTGGAAAATTTGGGTATCAAAAAATAATCGGTTCTTTTGAAGCGCGAGAAATCGATGTGCTGGTAGGAACGCAAATGTTATCTAAAGGATTGGATTTTGATAATGTTTCTTTAGTTGGTATTTTGAATGCAGACTCGATGTTAAATTTCCCTGATTTTAGAGCACATGAAAGAGCCTATCAAATGATGGTACAAGTTTCTGGTAGAGCTGGTAGAAGCAAAAAACAAGGAAATGTTGCTATTCAGACCTACAATCCGAATCACAAAATATTACAACAAGTTTCTACGACAAATTATATAGCAATGTATAAAGAACAGTTGCAAGAGCGCTGGCAATATAAATATCCGCCTTATTACAGGTTGATAAAAATTACCCTAAAACACAGAGATTATAATAAAGTAGATATGGGTGTAAATTGGTTATTTAAAGCCTTATATAATTCTTTTGGTGAACACGTTTTAGGCCCTACTGCACCTGCCGTTTCTAGAGTAAGAAATCAGCATATTAAGAACATTGTTATTAAGATTCCGCCAAAACAATCTTTAGTAAGTACAAAAAATCAATTAATTAAAATAAAAAGCACGTTTGATGCGGTTAAAGATTTTAGACCAATTCGATTTATTATTGATGTAGATGCCTATTAATTGGTTTGTTGGTTTTAATAAGATAAGTATTCTGTGAACTGGCTCGCTGTAAAATGAAAATTATTTAGTAAAAAAGTTATCTTTAAAGAGAACGACTATTTAATTTTAGTACTTCCATTTTTACATTTTTTAAAGTAAAATCAAAAACTTCTATTTTTTCACTTTGATTAGGTCTGCCCCAATTGTAATACGTTGTTGTTTTAAAAATTGTAGGTTTGTACTGTTTATTGCCCAAATACGTAAGGTTTACCAACCAATTTCCTTTTTTTAAATCTTCAATAAAAATTTCTTTAGAAGTGTAGCCTTTATTTTTTTGATCAATAATTAACTCATTATGGCTGTCTGACGAGTTTTCAACAATGTATGGTAACGAATTAGGATTTACAAACTCAAGAATAAATTCTGCTTCAGAGGTATTCCATTCAAAGACAATTCTCACATCGCTTTCAATATTTTTTTGCGGATTGTCTATTTTTATTTTTTGATGTGTACTTGTCTCTTCTGTATCCAGGGTATAGCCCAACAATATTTCTGACGCTATAATTTCTCCGATATCGCTATCTTCTATTTTAAAATCTTTCTTTAAATAATACTGATACGCCAACCAAAAGTCTCTGTATTCTTTTAATGTTAAGTAGGTGTTGGCTAAATCTCTGTAAGATTGTCTGTAATCTGGTCTTAATTTTACTGTTTTTTTATAAACAGACAACGCCTTTTCATGTTCATTTATTTCTTGATATTTGTAGGCAATTCCTTTTAAATCTTCTGGATTATCTTCAGAAAACTTCTCGAAATCAGATAAAACTTTAATTAACGTAGTGTTGTTGTATTTTTCTCCTTTAAAATAATTGAAAATATCAAAATGATAATTCGTGGTATTTTTAAATGTTTCGTATTGATTTAAATAAATTGCAAGTGCTTCTTTAGCGTTTAATCTGTTTCCGTAAGCATCTAAAAATTCGGGTTGTTTTGTTTTTATTTTTCTAAATACAAAAGCATCATTTTGATAAAAATCGGTTTTCGTAAAGTAATAATCGGTGTAATTGATGTTTTTTATTTTCGAATAATCAATATTGGTATTCACTTTAATTATAAAGCCGTTTTCTTTAGAGTTGATGATTAAAACATTTTTAACTTCAGAAATATAAATTGGTATCGGAATATCATAAGTAACACGATCGATAATCCAAAGAGCGGGGCCCTCTAATTCTCGTCCTTTTAAATAAATAATTTCTTCACCAAACTCATTAATTTTAATAAGTAAACCGGCAATTTTATCTTGAATAGCACTGGTTAAGGAAGGTGCCTCTTGATTTAAACTTTTTCCATTAATACTTCTAATCATATAAGGTGCAGCATCATCGCCAATATTACTTTCACCTAATTTTAAAACTTTATCAGGATTCAAGCCAGAGATGCTATTCTCAATTTTTAGATTTATGTTAAGCGTTGATGTAACATCTTCAATTAAAACCAAAACTTCTTTTAACCCAATATAACTAAACTTTAATGTTTCGCCTGTTTGGGCTTTAATGCTGTAGAAACCTTGGGCGTCTGTAACCGTATATCTTAAGGTACCTTCAACAAAAACATTTACATTTGAAAGCCGTTCGTTTTTAGAGAAAACAAAACCTGATATCGTTTTGTTATCAGTATTATTTTCTGTCTGTGAGCATAAAAGAAACGGAATTAACAATAAGAATACTACTATTTTTTCTTTCATAATTATCTATATATGAATGCTAAATTAACAAAATCTATGCCATATCTCTAGCTTAAAAAGTGAATTTAGTGTTTATTATTAAAAAAGTAAATTTAGCTGTAAAATTGATGAAATTAAATCATAAAGTTATCTTTGAAATTGTTTAATAAAAAATAAGTTGTAGGCTAGTATGAATGTAGAAAAATCAATAGAGAAAAAAAGAATTGTTTATGCTAAAAGGTTTTGGGATACATTTTGGTCCTTATTGTTTCCTGTATTCTTGTCAATTCTGTTATTAGTTTCTTCTTTTATAGTTTTTGAGAATACGTACGGCAAAACTAACAAAGAAAATTATTGGTTTATTTTAATGGGTAGTTTTTCTCTTTTTGTTATTATTCTTGTTTCTATAATTTTCTATTTTAAGCTTGATATACTTACTGAATTTAAAGGAAAATCTAGAACATCAAATAAAAAAATGACGCATCAATTTTTAGAGAAACAAGGTTATAAGAGTACTCATCAAACAAATAATAGTATTTTTTTTGATATAAAGGTTCCGTTTTTTGGGTTCTCTGATTACAGAAAGTTTACAGTGCTCTTTAAAGAAAAGAGTTTGTTTTACAACTGCATAACTTTTGCAAATTTAAATAGGGGTGAGGTTTATATGTTTAATTTTAAATCGCCTTTTTATTGGTTTGCGAATAAAAAGCACGAAAAATTTTTTAGAGAGTTTTTGAAAGAAAATTCTTGATTTTATAAGGTTTAATTTTTAAAGTTCCTTTAAAAATTTGCCATTATAAGAGTATGTTCTTATTATTTTTTTTATAAATAGTTTCCAATTCACCTCTTTCGTAATCAATAACTTTAAATTATTCTTCTACTAGCTGTATTTCGTTTTTAAGAAAGCTATAATTTTTGGTGGTTTGTGTTAATTTAAAATCTTCTACTTCAATGAAAGGTAATTGAATCCATTTGCCTTGTTTAGTAATGAGCCAATAATAATTGTGATCAGAACAATAACAGGCACAGCTAGAAATATTTACTTTTATTATTTTATTGAATTTTGTAAGTTTTGGGTTTAGAAGTTCATAAACAACGCCATCATTCTCGTAAAGTTCACAGACAACTTTCATTTTTTTTAAATTATTCTTTTTGCTATCTTTTATGCACGTAGTATTAGAACTTGCTTGCTGAACTTCTTCCATAGTTCGGTTTTTGTTAACTTTAGTAAGAAAATAGTTTTATGATTGTTTAAAACTCGGACTAAAAATGCTGAAAGCACTAAAAACTGGCAGCAATAGCACTGTCTTTTTCAGTGCATTAATTTTATTGTAATATACTACTTATACTAATTTAGTTTTGTAGTGACGTGCAAATAAATTGAATTATTTTTTGATTAATTGAAATGAAAAATAATTAGCATAGCATCGTTACGGTAGTTATTTTTGATAAAAAGTAAGCGAAAAAGAAACGACTTATTACGGCATTATAAGGCTAATTTGGTATTAATGATCAAGATCTAAATTCAACAAAAAAAAAGACTACTATTTTTTAATATTGAAGCAACCTTTTTAAAAGTTATGTAGTCTATATATTTGTAAGGCAATAAAAACAACAAGAAGAAGCTTGAAGATTATAAAACTACATAACACACAAAAATCGCTTATTAAAAAAGCGAGTAACAACAATAGAGAAGCGCAAGAACAATTGTTTGCGCAACATGCTCCTAAAATGTTGGGTGTTTGCAGACAATATGTTAAAGATTTGCATCATGCAGAAGATTTATTACTACAAGGTTTCTTAAAAGTTTTTACCAATTTATATAGTTTTAAACACGAAGGTAGTTTTGAAGGTTGGATTCGTAGAATTATGGTGAACACTTGCATCTCTTATTTACGAAAGAAAAATCTGATAAATTTGTCTGACGAGGAGTATGTTTTTGACGATGCGGCAACAGAAAGTTTAGAAAATACATCTGTAGAAGATATTCAAAAATTGATTGATCAATTGCCAGAAGGCTACAAAATGGTGTTTAACTTATTTGCTATTGAAGGATATAAACATTCAGAAATTGCAGAAAAGTTAGGCGTTTCAGAAAGTACCTCAAAATCGCAATTGTTTAAAGCACGTAAAGTATTACAGCAAAATTATATTAAAATGAATAGGGTCGTTGATGAAAACAAATAAAGAAGAGAAATATATACAAAAGAAGTTCGAAAACAGAACTTTTACGCCATCAGTTTCGGCTTGGGAGCGTTTGTCTGTGCAATTAGACGAGCAACCAAAGCAAAAGAAAATCGGTTGGTTTTTTTATATCGGTGCGGTAGCAAGTATTTTATTGTTGGTTTTAATCGGAATTCAATTATTTACAAATGATCGATCAGATATTATTCCTGAAAATGAGGTTGTAATTGATCAAATTGATAAAGATATCATCGATAAAAAGTTAGATAAATTTATCAATGAAGTACCTTTAGAAGAGGCTGTTGTTCAGAAAGACGGAGTTTCGGTAGACAGAAAAAAGAGTTTAAGAAACATCATTGCCAAAGAAGAAACTTTAAAACCAGCTATGACGTTTAAACAATCGATCACACCTAAAAACCACATCAAAAATGAAATAGTACTTGCTAAAGTTGAAGAAAAGCAACAAGTTGCCCCGATTAAAGCGGAATCTGTAATAAAGAAATCAAAAATCTTACCACAAGGTTTTAATAACAGTATAACAATAAATTCTGATGATTTACTATATGCCGTAACACACACATCTAAAGAAGTGAAATCATATTATGCGAAATACAATTTAAATAGAGAGGCTATTTTAAAAACGATTCGAAATCAGCTGCAAGAATCGAACTTAAAAGTAAATCCTGAAACTATTTTGGCAGAAGTAGAACGCACAATAGACAATGATCTTTTTCAGAATAATTTTATGAAATCATTAAAAAGAAGAGTTACAGATATTGCCTCTGCAATTGCTAGCAGAAATGATTAAATAAGTTTTAATTTCTATATAGGTGTATTTTAAAAGACGTTTTAATAAACACTCAATATAAAAGTTACAGCAAAATGAAGTAAAAAATAACATAATTTAAAAAACCATAAAAATGAAAAGAATGCTATTAGTACTAGTGTTGTTCGCAACAACTATTGCCCAATCTCAAGAAAAAACATTTGAAAAAGAAGTACATAAAATATCGAAAAGAATAGAAAATATAACCACGAAGCAAAAAGACTCCCTAAAAGTAAAAGTCGTCAACATCGATAAAAGATTAGACAAAGGAGAAATTACAAAAACAACCGCAGAAACTTTAAAACAAGAAGTTGCGGCATATCATGCAAGAAGAATTGAAACTTTAGTAAGCGAACAAGAGCGTTTGCTACAATTATTAGTGCAAGATAAAACAAACGGAAAAATTGCCAGCTCAAATGAGCTCTATTTTAATGACGATGATATAAATACCTTTACAGTAGGGCATAAAACCTTCCGTTTTTCTATAAATGATGAGGATAATGATCACCTGAATACAGAAAAACACCCAGAGGACAAAAAAAAAGACCGCGGTTTAGGAAACAGAACAACGAGTCAGTTTGTATTTGCTTTAGGCGTAAATAATGTTCTAGACAATAATGACTTTTCGTCATTAAACAATTCTGAATATCAATTTTGGCGTTCTCGTTTTTATGAGGTAGGTTTTACATGGAAAACAAGCATTACTAAAAGACCATCTCAATTGTATTTTAAATACGGAGTTTCTTTTCTGTGGAATAATTTACGACCAGAGAACAATCAATTTCATTTAAAAAACGATAAAGTGACAGAATTACAAGATTTTCCAGAAAATTTATCTGAAAGTAGATTGCGTCATGTACAAATGAATTTTCCGATGCATTTAGAATGGGATTTATCTAAAAATAGCGTTTTTAAAGATGGCGGAATTTCAGATAGAACCAACCAGGCTGTACGTTTAGGAGTTGGCGGGTTCGTAGGTTTTAAGTTAGGTACAAGGCAGTATTTAGAGTTTGATGATGCTAATAATATAGATATAGAAGAGGTTCAATACGATAATTTTAACATGAACACGGTTAATTATGGTTTAAGTGCTTATGTAGGCTATAAAGCTACAAGTTTATATTTAAAATACGATTTGAATCCTTTATTTAAAAACACAGAAACTAGAAATATTTCTATGGGAGTTCGTTTCGATTTAAATTGATAAAAGAATTGTTTTTGCACTGTTTCAGTGTTTTTTTTTAAACAATCTATTTCTATAGATTAATATGTAGAAACCGCATTAAAATTGAATTATCATTTTAAAAGTAGTTGTTTTTTACAATGGCTTTTTCATTTTTGATAGTTGATGGAACAAGATTTTATAATACTTGTTTTTTTTAAGACAAAAATTAGAGATTCCTTAAAAGTTAAACATTCATATTTTTATTTTTACAAATGCTGAAAAAAGGTGTTATTTTTAACCTTTAAAAATAAAATAAATTTTATGATGAAAATAGGAGTTCCTAAAGAGATTAAAAATAATGAAAGTAGAGTAGGGATGACTCCTGCTGGGGTATTTACACTAACAAAAAGTAAACATACAGTTTTTGTGCAATCTACGGCAGGTGAAGGAAGTGGTTTTTTCGATAAAGATTATATAGAAGCAGGGGCCACTATTTTACCAACTATTGAAGCAGTATATGCAGAAAGTGAAATGATTGTTAAGGTGAAAGAACCTATTGAATCAGAATACCCTTTAATTAAAGAAAATCAAATTGTCTTTACGTATTTTCATTTTGCTTCTAGTGAGCCTTTAACCATGGCCATGATAGCAAGTAAATCTGTTTGTATTGCATATGAAACGGTAGAAGATGAGGAAGGTACCTTACCATTATTAACACCAATGTCTGAGGTTGCAGGAAGAATGTCTATTCAGCAAGGAGCTAAATATTTAGAAAAACCTGTAAAAGGTCGCGGAATTCTATTAGGCGGTGTTCCGGGCGTTACTCCAGGAAAAGTATTAATTTTAGGAGCTGGCGTTGTTGGTGTGCAAGCAGCAAAAATGGCTGCAGGTTTGGGCGCTCACGTTACCATTATGGATATTAATATGAAGCGTTTACGCTATGTAAACGACGTATTGCCAAATCATGTTACAACCGCTTTTTCTAGTGAATATACAATAAGACAATTGATAAAAACGCATGATTTAATTATTGGAGGTGTTTTGGTAAAAGGAGGAAAGGCTCCTAAATTAATTACCAGAGATATGTTAAAAGAAATGAGACCAGGAACTGTTTTGGTAGATGTGGCTGTAGATCAAGGAGGGTGTTTTGAAACTACAAGAGCAACGACCCATCAAGATCCAACCTATATTATAGATGATGTTGTGCATTATTGTGTTGCCAATATGCCCGGTGCTGTGCCTTACACATCAACAATTGCATTAACCAATGTAACTCTTTCTTATGTTTTAAAAATCGCAAATTTAGGATGGGAAAAAGCTTGTGAAGCAGATGTTTCTTTATCAAAAGGTTTAAATATTGTAAAAGGTAAAATTGTGTACAAAGAATTAGAAGGTATTTTTGATTAATAAATAATTTTTATTTCTTTAGTGTCCGATTAAAAATATTATCAGTTTGATAAATCATTTTAAAATAAGAAATGCTACGAATTTTTTAAATGACACTTTCCTTTTTTGAAAATAATTTCATGTTGATAAATCGGACAATTTTACTTCAAATTATGTTCGTTTATCAGATAGTTAAGATCAAGACTTGGCTCTAAAAGCAAAGCAATCTTGCGCCTTTTATCTGACAAGAATGTTTTTATTTATAAAATTTAAAGTAGGTATGTTTCATATACCTACTTTTTTTCTTCCCATTTTTTTCTCAAATCAGAAGACAAAATGCTGGTACCATCATGTTTCCAGCCAGGAGGTTTTATCAAATATTTTAATTTATTTTTGATGGATGTTTTAGATTGATAAAAATCTTTCAGCATATTTTTCCATTCTAGAAAAGCAATTGTTATCGGGTTATAGGTGTTAATGTTTGTGACCAAACCATAAATAGGTTTTTCAACTTCTGGCTCAAAAGTGCCAAAAATTTTATCCCAAATAATAAAAACACCAGCATGATTTCTATCTAAATATTGGGGGTTTGTTGCGTGGTGAACTCTATGATGACTTGGTGTGTTAAAAAGTGCTTCAAACCATTTTGGCAGTTTGTTGATGAGTTCTGTATGAATCCAATACTGATAAATTAAACTAATAGACATTTGAACCAGTACCATTATGGGATGAAATCCTATCAATAGTAGGGGTAACCAGAAAATAAACGTGTAAAAACTACCAGACCAAGTTTGTCTTAAAGCAGTGCTTAAATTATATTTTTGTGAGGAATGATGCACAACATGACTTGCCCAAAAAAACCTGCTTTCATGACTGATTCTATGAAACCAATAATAACAAAAATCCTCGGCAAACAACAAAATAATCCAAGACCACCAAGCAAAAGGAATGGTGAAAAACCTGAACGTATAAAAGAACATGAAAATTCCTAGAATAAGAAATTTTGTAAACAAACCAATTGCAACATTACCTAATCCCATTAAGATAGAAGCGCTAGCATCTTTAAACTCATAATCTTCTAATTTTACTTTCACTGTTAGTATAATTTCTAGAATAACAGTAATTACAAAAAAAGGAATTGCGTAATGAATTAAATTAGGTATTTGAGGTATTTGCATAGCAGCAATTTAGTTAAATTATTAGAGTTCCCTACATTAGACTTTTTAAAACTCAAAAAGATGCAGTAAATATAAAAAAGTTACTATATTTGCACCCTTAAAAATAAACAATAAATTTATCAATTATGAATCATTACGAAACTGTTTTCATTTTGAATCCCGTTTTATCTGATACTCAGATAAAGGAAACAGTACAAAAGTTTAACGACTATTTGGTTTCTAAAGGTGCCGAAATGACTTCAAAAGAAGATTGGGGCTTAAAAAAATTAGCATATCCAATCCAAAAGAAAAAAAGTGGTTTTTACCATTTATTAGAGTTTAAAATTGCTGGTGAAGAAATCAGTGCATTAGAGTTAGAGTTTAGAAGAGATGATAGCGTTATGCGTTATTTAACTGTAAGACTTGACAAACATGCAGCTGCGTGGGCCAAAATTAGAACTGAACGTGTTAAATCTACAAAAAAATAAGGTATGGCATCAATAGAGCAACAAGCAAAAGGCGGTAAATCTGCTGACGTTAGATATTTAACTCCGTTAGATATTGAAACAAAAAAAGAAGCTAAATACTGTAGATTTAAGAAAAAAGGAATCAAATACATCGATTATAAAGATGCAGATTTCTTAATGTATTTAGTAAATGAACAAGGTAAAATTTTACCAAGACGTTTAACAGGAACTTCATTAAAATATCAACGTAAAGTTGCGCAAGCAATTAAAAGGTGTCGTCATTTAGCGCTAATGCCTTATGTTGGTGATTTGTTAAAATAATAAATACGTAGAATATGGAACTTATATTAAGACAAGACGTAGAAAATTTAGGATTTAAAGATGATGTCGTAGATGTGAAAAACGGATATGGTAGAAACTTTTTAATCCCTACAGGACAAGCAATTTTAGCTACTTCATCTGCAAAGAAAGTATTAGCAGAAAATGTGAAACAAAGAGCTTACAAAGAAGCTAAATTAATTGACGATGCAAATGCAATTGCAGACACAATTAAAGGATATGAATTACAGATTGCATCTAAAACTGGTTCAGGAGACAAATTATTTGGTTCTGTGAACAATATAGATTTAGCGGTAGCAATAACAAAAGCAGGTACATTAATCGACAAAAAGTTTATTAAAGTTGTTGGTGGTTCTGTAAAAAGATTAGGTAAATACGAAGCTTCTGTGCGTTTACATAGAGAAGTAGTTGCTGATATTACTTTTGAAGTAGTTTCTGAATAAGAAATTAACTTTATACAATAAAAAAAAGTTCGTTAGAAATAACGAGCTTTTTTTTGTTGAAGTTTTGATCTAGGTTTTAATTTTAAACTTTTATTAAATTCAATTTAATGAACGTTTATAAGTTTTAGCCTGTGTCGAATAAATTTTACCACTATATTTTATTTCTAAACCAGGAAATAGAATAGTTTTTAGTTTTGACTTTTCGAACAACGGGAGAAATCACATAAAGGTATACTAATTTTAGTATTCAGTATTTAGGGATTATTCCTAACATCTAAATGACAAAAGAATCCTCTCGGTTTATGCTTAAATAAATAAATAAATAACCTTAATTTTATGCAAACAGTGACTTAAAGGTTAATGAGCTCTTATGCTACTGATACTTATCAATTTTCTAATTATGATTAGAAAGAATCCAGTAAAATAGTCCTAATTTTAATCATAATTACAATTTAGATCAAATTAAATTATTCTGATTTATTATAGGAACACTCCAAATTATAGTTAAAGGTCTAATTAGTTTTAAAAAGTTAATACCAGCGCTTCTTATTCTTTTTAGAAGCTTCAGATTTTCGGCCTTTTTTATTTTTACTCACAGTATTTGGCTGAATTTTTACTTTTTTAGGTTGCGTTAAAGGATAGGGATGATCGTCAATAACTTTAATCGTTTTTTGTAAAATTTCTTCAATTTGATGCAAGTAAGCATCTTCATCAGGACTGCAAAAAGAAAATGCAATTCCAGATTTTCCTGCTCTACCCGTTCTACCAATTCTATGAACGTAGGTTTCTGGCACATTTGGTATGTCAAAATTAATGATCGCGTCAACATTGCTAATATCGATGCCTCGGGCTGCAACATCGGTAGCAATTAAAATACTTCCTTTATTTTCTTTAAAGTTTTCAATGGCTTTATTTCTGATAATTTGAGTTTTATCACCATGAATACTTAATACACTGTAATTGTTTTTATGAAGTGTTTGCTCTAGTTTATCTACACCGAATTTAGTACGCCTAAAAATTAAAATTCTTCCGTTAATGGTATTGCGTAATAAATGCAAACACAAATCTGTTTTATTCTTTTTAGGAAGTTTATACACTAACTGACCAATGTTTTTTGCAGTAGTTTCTTCGGGGTTTATTTCAATTTTAACAGGATTTTTTAAGGTTGATTTAGCTAAATCTACAATTTTATCTGGCATAGTAGCAGAAAAAAGCAGCGTCTGTTTTTTAATAGGACACATCTTTTCTATCTTTTTTACATCATTGATAAAACCCATATCAAGCATTAAATCTGCCTCATCTAAAACAAATATTTCTATATAGTTCAAATCAATGGCGTCTCTCATTTGCAAGTCGATTAATCGGCCAGGAGTAGCTATTAAAATATCAATCCCTTCTTTTAAAATTTCTTTTTGAGGATCTAAAGAAACACCTCCAAAAACTGCGGTGGTTTTTAAATCGGTATATTTCGTAAAACTTTTAAAATTTTCTTCAATCTGAATTGCTAATTCACGAGTTGGAGTTACCACAACAGCTTTTATTCTTTTTTTCCTTTTACCAGCATCTTCTGGTTTGCTAATAAGCAATTGAATAATAGGTAATGCAAAGGCTGCAGTTTTACCAGTTCCTGTTTGTGCAGCAACAATAACATTTTTCTTTTCTAAAATAACCGGAATTGCTTTTTCTTGCACCAAGGTTGGTGAATGAAATCGTTCTTCTTTAACTGCTTTTAAAATTGATTTGTCTAATGGTAATTCTGAAAACTGCATGCTTTTATTTTTTGACAAAGGTAGTTTAAAAGCATCGAAGCTTTCTTAAAAAATATAGTGTTATCACAAACAAATCTATAAGAAGAAATTGTAGCTAATTTGTGATTTCACAGGACTCTTAACACAACTTTTTTATCTTTATTCCTCTAGCCAAATGATTTTTTTTATCGAATAAACAAAGCACAGCTTTTGAAAAACACCTCATAAAAACATAAAACGAAACAAAATTTAGAGTTTAATTTTGGTGATGATAAAAATTTAAAATAGATAGCAGCGTACTCAAAACCATTTTATAGTACTAGCTTTCTTTTTATAAAACACTTATTTTACTTCATTCACCAAAGTATCTCCTTGTTCAAAAGCTTTAATATTATTTAAAGTAGTTGTAGTAATTTCTGTCATAGCTTCTTTGGTAAAAAATGCTTGATGTGATGTAATTAATACATTAGGGAAACTATTTAAACGCAATAGCAAATCATCTTCTATAATACTTTCAGATAAATCATTAAAAAACAAATTTTCTTCTTGTTCATAAACATCGATGCCTAAATAGCCTATTTTTTTAGATTTTAAACCTGCAATAATATCTCTTGTATTAATTAACGCACCTCTACTTGTATTGACAAGCAAAACACCTTTTTTCATTTTAGTAATGGATGTTTTATCAACAATATGTTTTGTGTGTTCATTTAGCGGACAATGTAATGAGATTACATCGCTTTTATTAAAAAGTTCTTCTAAAGAAACATATTGCACTCCGTTTTCCTCTAACTCTTGATTTTTATAAATGTCATAGGCTACAACTTCAGAACCAAAGCCTTTTGCTATTTTGCAAAAAGAGGCACCTATTTTTCCTGTTCCGATAACTCCGATGACCTTTTTGTTTAAATTAAAACCAATTAAGTTTGTTAATGAAAAATTACCTTCTCTAACCCTGTTATAGGCTTTGTGCGTTTTTCTGTTTAAGGTTAAAATAAGGGCTATTGCATGTTCTGCAACCGCCTCTGGGCTGTAAGCAGGCACACGAACTACTTTGATGTTGTTTTCTTTACAAGCGTTTAAATCTACATTATTAAAGCCGGCACATCTTAAAGCAATTAGTTTAATGCCATTTTTGGCGAGCGTTTCAATAGTTTTTTTATTAATTGTATCGTTCACAAAAACACAAACAGCATCAAATTCTTTGGTAAGTTTGGTTGTACTGGGCTGCAAACTAGTTTCAAAATAAGCAATACTTATCGTGTAGTCATTCTTGAATTTCTCAAAATATTCTTTGTCATAAGGTTTGGTACTAAATACAGCTAAATTCATGTTTGTAATTTTAGTACTAATTTAAGCGTTTTTACGATAATTATGGAGTTTATAAGCCAAAAGATCTCAAGATCTTAAACCTTGAGATTTTAATGGATGCTCTAATAACTGGCTTTATATAAGAGTGTATTTTTATTGTTTTATAATTTTAGAAGTACTTTTTTTGTTTTCTGAATAGACTGTAATGGCATATACTCCCGATGAGAAAGGTTGTAAATTAATTTTATGACTAAAACTGCTGGTCTTTTTATCGTATATTTTTTGTCCGAATAAATTGTAAATAACAATTCTATCAATTGCTTTATCTGCCAAAACTTTGATCTTATTTTTTGTAGGATTTGGATATATTTTTAGGTTCGAAATTGCATTCGGTATCTTGTTTACACTCAGTGCCCTTGAATTACTTGTACCCTCTACAGAAATATTATTTAGAGCAACAATTTTATGATTTTCGCGGTTCATATCGGTGCAGTCACAATGTAATCTAGCGTTAAAATTCGCGCTGTTATTAGCGAATTTTAAATGCAAAAAATTAAATTGAGTATATCAAAAAAATTAAAAGTAATTTTTAATGTTTTAACTTTCTTTTTGAAAAGGAAGATTTTTTTTACTTTGATGGCATAAACTTTATAAAGAAAGTATGTACTATCTTTTTTTAAATAAAAAAACCTCACAAAAAGTGAGGTTTATAGTTCATTGATTAAGAGAACAATATTAAAGTGCGCCCCATTCTTTTAAAGAAGCTTTATTCATTTTAACATAACCAGCATTATTTGCTTTTTCGGCATGCATTAAAGAAGCTTTTGCCGCAGCAATGGCACCTTTTGTATTTCCTGCTTTTGCATGAATTAATGACTGCTGGCGTAGAAACCAAAATTTAGGAGCGTCAGAAGTCATTGCAACTGCTTTATCAATCCAAGTTTGTGCTTGCTTAATGTCTTTATCAGCTTGTAAATAATATACAGCAGAAGCATACATATCTTGTGCAGAAGGTCCAGCCATTAAATTTGTAATTTGTTTAGAAACCATAGCATCTGTTGGTACTTCAAAAGGAAGACTTACCATAGTGTTTTCCCACATAATTGCTAAAGAAGCACCATTATTGGTTAAATCATCGAAAGTAATCGTGAACGTTTCAACATCCATAGGAAGCTTCAAAGGAGTAACCGTTATTTTAGCAGCTACTTTAGATTCGTCCCATTTAGCTGGAGCTCCCCAATTTGTTGCATCAGTATATAAGATGATATCCCATGTTTCTTCTCCAGGAATTGTAAATAATGCATAAGTTCCTGCTTTTAATGTTTTTTCATCAATCATAAAATCAGTAGAAAAAGTTAATTTTGTGTTTTCATTGGCACCTGTTCTCCAAACTTTTCCAAAATCTTCTAATCCACCAAAGATTTCTCTGCCTTTCATACTTGGTCTAGAATACTCTAAAGTAACCTCTGTTAAACCAACTGTTTGTTCTATTTTTTGAGACGGACTTGGCGCCGGCGTTTTAATTTGTGCAGTTGCAGAAAATGCAAACGAAGCGACAAATAATGATAAGATAATTTTTTTCATGGTATTGATTGTTTAATTTATTTCGTTATTTAAAATCAAAAATACAATTTCAAACAATGATAATTGTTAACGAAATCTTAAAATAAGGGCTGGTGTATTGGACACTTTTCTTTAAAGTTAAGTGTGTAAATTTCAAAATTTATTGGTGTTTTTCAATCATTTTATAGAACAGCAGCAATTATTGCTAATGAAAACACTGTTGCTTAAGTCGCTAATTGGGGTGTTTTAATTATTTTGGTTGATACGAATAGCAATTATTTGAACCTTTTTGAATGCTTTTTAATTTTTTGCAATACATCTAATTTCGAGTTTAGGGCTTTAATATTCATGATTTATGTTCTTACTTACATACAAAGCACCTATAAAAATAGGAATGCGGAGCTTTTGGTAACATTTTGAGATAGTTTTTGACAGTTTGAATATTAATCGTAATATTGCAATTAAATAATAAATAAAAATGGGATTAGCCAAGACTGAAATGTTTACCGATCAACAAAATGAAATTGCTCTTTTTGCAAAAGTTTTTGGGCATCCTGCAAGAGTGGCTATTTTACAACAGCTTTTTAAAATAGATGGCTGTTATTGTGGCGACTTGGTCAATGAAATAGGACTTGCACAACCCACAATTTCGCAGCATTTAAAAGAGCTTAAACAATTAGGACTAATTAAAGGAAATGTAGAAGGAACCAGTGTTTGTTACTGTATAAACCGTGAAAACTGGATAAAAATGAAACAAGTGATGCTACAGTTTTTAGATCAAGATATTTCTGAAAATGATTGTTGTTAATTTAAAAACGAAAATGAATAAAACAATATTTGAAATTTCTAAAATGGATTGTCCTTCAGAGGAAAATCTTATCCGAATGAAATTGGATGGAATTTCTAGTATTGCAAATTTAGATTTTGATATTCCCAATCGAAAATTGACCGTTTTTTATAACGGAGAAATCGATGAAATTGAAAAGTCGGTGATCGAACTTAATTTAGGCGGAAAGAAAATTTCGACGGAGCCAACCAACCAAACTGACTTTAAAGAAAATAAAAACCAGAAAAAACTACTTTGGTCTGTACTTGCAATTAATTTTGCCTTTTTTATTATCGAAATGACCACAGGGATGATTTCAAAATCAATGGGACTTGTTGCAGATAGTCTCGATATGCTTGCAGACAGTTTTGTGTACGGAATTAGTTTATTTGCGGTTGGCGGAACATTGATAAAGAAAAAACGGATTGCTAAACTCGCGGGATATTTTCAAATTGCACTTGCTATTATTGGATTTGTAGAGGTGTTGAGGCGGTTTTTTGGAGCAGAAAAATTACCTGATTTTTCGATAATGATTATCGTTTCTGTTTTTGCGCTTATTGCAAACGGCATGTGTCTTTATATTTTGCAAAAGTCAAAGAGTAAAGAGGAAGCGCACATGAAAGCAAGTATGATTTTTACGTCTAATGATGTCATTATTAATCTAGGAGTAATTATTGCCGGATTTTTGGTGAATTCGCTACAATCAAACAAACCCGATTTGATCATAGGAACAATCGTTTTTATTTTGGTAATTCAAGGTGCAGTAAGAATTTTAAAAATAGGAAAATAAAAAATATTTTCTATAGTATTACCAATTATAATAGCCAATATGATCGCAACCAAAACAACATTATTTCCAGAAATTAAAAATTTAATTAGTTCTTTAAATTTAGAAACGGTTACAGAAAAACGAAAATCAATTTTACAACCGCTAACCGAATTTATTCAATCAAAAGTTGATAAGCAGCAAGAAATTCGTCTTAATTTTATTTGTACACATAATTCACGACGGAGTCATTTATCGCAAGTTTGGGCACAAACAATAGCTTCTTACTTTTATATTAAAAATGTATTTTGTTATTCGGGCGGAACGGAAAGTACCGCCCTTTTTCCGATGGCTGCTGAAACTTTACAAAATTTAGGGTTTAAAATCAAAACAATTTCTGAAGGTAACAACCCTATTTATAGCATTAAATATGCTGATAACGCGCATCCAATTATCGGGTTTTCAAAGAAGTTTGGCGATGATTTTAATCCAAAATCTGACTTTGCAGCGATTATGACGTGTGATTCAGCCAATGAAGCATGTCCAATTGTAACTGGTTCAGAAAAGCGTATTCCAATTACTTTTGAAGATCCAAAGGTATTTGATAACACACCACAGCAAGCTGAAAAGTATCATGAACGAAGTTTGCAAATAGCAACTGAATTATTGTATGTTTTCTCTCAAATAAACGCATAAAAAATGACAGCAAAAAAATTAAGTTTCCTCGATAAAAATTTAACACTTTGGATTTTTGTAGCCATGGCAATCGGTATTGGTCTCGGCTATTTTATTCCAACATTTCCCGATATTATCAATTCATTCAATAGCGGAACCACGAACATTCCTATCGCTATTGGTTTAATTTTAATGATGTATCCACCTTTGGCAAAAGTGAATTATGCACTCTTGCCAAAAGTTTTTAAAGACACCAAAATTCTCTCTATTTCTTTAATTCTTAATTGGATTATTGGACCCGTTTTAATGTTTATACTGGCAATTACTTTTTTACGTGAGTACCCAGAATATATGGTCGGATTAATTTTAATTGGTTTGGCTCGTTGCATTGCAATGGTGCTGGTTTGGAATGATCTTGCAGAAGGAAGTAGCGAGTATGGAGCAGGTTTAGTCGCCTTAAATAGTGTTTTTCAAGTGTTTGCTTATAGCTTTTATGCATGGCTTTTTATCACAGTTTTGCCACCTTATTTTGGTTTTGAAGGCGCTATTGTCGATATTTCAGTCGCAACTATTGCAGAAAGCGTTGCCATTTATTTAGGAGTTCCGTTTTTAATGGGAATTGTAAGCAGGCTTATTCTTGTAAAATTAAAAGGAGAAGATTGGTACACGAATACATTTATTCCCACAATTTCGCCAATAACTTTAATTTCGCTATTGTTTACAATTGTAGTGATGTTCTCGTTAAAAGGAGAATTAATTGTCGAAATTCCGATGGACGTTGTGATTATCGCAGTTCCTTTATTGATCTATTTTACGCTAATGTTTATCATTGGATTTTTCTTTACCAAAGCAACGGGAGCGCCATACGACAAAACAGCATCCGTAGCTTTTACAGCTGCCGGTAATAATTTTGAATTAGCGATTGCCGTTGCAATTGCTGTTTTTGGATTGAATTCTGGACAAGCATTTGCGGGGGTTATTGGACCGTTAGTGGAAGTTCCGGCATTGATTATATTGGTTCGAGTTTCTTTTTGGTTGCGAAAAAAATATTTTAAAAATATTAAAGATTAAAGGGAGTCATAATTGTCATTTTTAATAATTTTTGTTTCATGAAAATTTCAAAATTTATATATTTATCTTTGTTTAAAATTTAAATAGATTTAATTCTACTGTATGAATAGGATAAGTATTTTAGGTTGCGGATGGTTAGGAAAACCCTTGGCAATTTATTTTTTAGAGTGTGGATTTAAGGTAAAAGGCTCTACAACTTCAGAGGAGAAGTTATCAGATTTAGAATCATATGATATTGAATCTTTTTTGGTTGATATTACGGACTTTGAGGAATACAATGATTTTTTAGATGCTGATATTTTGATTGTTGCAATTACATCTAAAGATATTGACGGATTTGAGCGCTTAATTACACAAATTCAGAATTCAGAAATTCAGAAGGTAATTTTTATCAGCTCAACTTCTGTGTATCCGAGTTTGAACAAAGTAATGACAGAAGAAGATGCTGTTTTAGAAAATCCGTTAACAGAAATCGAAAATCTTTTTAAAGAAAACATTTTTTTTGAAACTACTGTTATCCGTTTTTCTGGTTTGTTTGGCGGAGAAAGACATCCGGCAAATTGGTTTAAAAACGGACGAAAAATTCCACAACCAAAGGGTTTTGTCAATATGATTCATCGAGAAGATTGTATTGATATTATTCATGAGGTTATTGCTCAAGATTGCTGGAATGAAGTTTTTAACGCTTGTTCTAATCATCATCCAACACGAAGAGAGTTTTATACCATCGCTAAATTAAGTAAGGATTTTGAAGTGCCAGAATTTGAAGATAACGAAGTGTATGAGTGGAAGATTATTAGTTCTAAAAAAGTACAAAGAGTATTAGGCTATGTGTTTATTTATGATGATTTACTTTCTTTTTAGTGTCAAAAAAAATGGCTCTTCGCTAAAAACAATGGATTTGTTAAAAATGATTACATTTCAGGATGGAATTAAACGGTTTATCAGACTTATTAGGAATTAGTAACCCCTGGGTTTTAATGGATATTAAGACTCAACCCAAGAATAAAGTTATAGATGTATTTATCG
>NZ_VORR01000050.1 GCF_007997085.1 Polaribacter sp. IC066 | reverse complement strand
GAATAGCTTTTAGTTTATCGGCATGTTTTCTTTGTTTACAATTACGGTGTAATTGTTTAATTGTAATTTTCTCTTCTTGTGATAATTTTATAGTCATACATCTGAATATCAACAATATAAAGATACTAAATATTACTCAAAATAACAAAAATATAGTGCTTAAATAACTGAAAAACAGTAATTTAATATCAATAATTAGACCATGAAATTTTATGTTCCCGAAAACCTAAATGTATTGAGTATATAGTTGTATGATTATAACTTTAAATTCATTGTCATACTTTTTTACCATAAGTCAAATATAAAATTAGTAACCTCATAAAAATCGTCACATCAAAGGTAGACACTCTAAACTCTTGTTTCCCTGCCTGCCGGCAGGTGGTGTCTTTTAGCGAAGCGATCTTCAGTCTTTTTAATGGACACTAGTGAACTAAAAACTATTCTAATATTGCAATGTCCAATAATTTTAAAGCTACATAAGCAATCTTTTATAACCTGACTTGCCCCAATGATATCTACAACAAGCAATCTTTGCTTGTCTTTAGACTTTTTATGAAGTACAATGCGTATTTGAGTTATCGCTCCGCCTAAACTCCAATAAAAAATATCTTCTGCAACATACTCTTTTGTATTTTTAGTAATGGGTTTAGCAGTACCTATTCTAGAGAAAAAAGTCGTTAAATTTGGCAGTCTTCTGTGATCTCTATTTTTAGCAGTTTTTTATAATCCCTAAATGTTAGGATAGGTATTAAAGTTATTTTGCAAGTCTTCATACACCTCTTTTTATAAATCAATGCCTAACATTTTATAAGCTTTAATATTTACATCTTTTCAAACACCTTTTCATTTTGGGATATATTCAATAGCCTACTTGATAGAAAAATAACTAGGGTCATAGATCACCTTATATTCAGTTAACGCAAGAGCAGCTGTGTTTAATTTGTTTTCTTACGCCTTAAATATAAATAAATATGCACCCTAAAATAACTTTTCTCATTCCGAATTTAATTATTTACAATACCGCTTTTTAATTTCTAAAGCCATCTTACTACCTAAAGAGATAGCGTTGTTTAACCTTATACAAGCTTTTTTATTTCTATTTAACTTTAACAAAGAAGAAGCAAGCATAAATTCTGATTCTTTGGTAATTTCATTATTTTCAATAGTTGAAAAATCTTTAAATGCAAATGAGTACTCTTTTAAATCGTAAAAAGTTAAACCTCTATTGTAGTGTATCTGACTTTTTGAAACATAAAAAGGAGCCATTTCTGTTAAAAAAGTTCTTTTTAAAGGAATATTTTTATGTTGATGATACGTGTTGTTCTGTATGGATTGTTCGGCTTTGTTGTAATAGTAAATCGCTTTTTTATCATCGTTTAAATCGCGATAGTTGTTGGCTATATTAAAAAACGAAAGTGTGTTTAAAGAGTCTAAATTTATTGCTTTTCTATAATCTTCAATGGCTTCTCTATTTTTATGTAAAGCAGATTTACTCGTTCCGCGTTGCACATAAGCACCCACAAAGTTTGGGTTTACGTCCAACACTTTATCGAGTATTTTAATAGCTTCTTTATATTGTTCTTTTTCAATTAGGATTACTGCTTGCTCAAAAAACTCATTTTCTTGACTAGATAAAATTTGAGTTGTTAATAAAAGCAGAAGAATTAGTTTTTTCATAGCACTTTTTTTTCTTCACTTTAGTGTAATTCGGTTGTTTTTTTTTATTTCGGACTGTAAACCGCGCAGGGAATAATTACTTCTTCTAAAGAAATACCTCCATGTTGATAGGTGTTTTTAAAATATTTCACAAAATGATTAAAGTTGTTTGGGTAGGCGAAAAACAAATCTTCTTTTGCGAAAATAAACGGACTATTCATGGCAACTGTTGGTAAAAAAATGTCTTTTGGATTTCTTACGGCATACACATCTTTCTCTTCATAGCTTAAACTTCTACCCGTTTTGTATCGTAAATTAGAACTGATATTTTTATCACCAACTACTTTTGATGGGTTTTTACAGTTGATAGTACCATGATCTGTGGTAATAATTAATTTTTGACCCAATAGTTGCGCTTTTTGTATAATTTCAAATAACGGAGAGTTCTTAAACCAACTTAAAGTAAGACTTCTATAGGCTTTATCATCACCAGCTAATTCTTTAATTACTTCCATTTCTGTTTTAGAATGAGAAAGTGTGTCCACAAAATTATAAACCAATGCCGTTAAATCATTTTGTTTTGTACCATTAAAATTATCAGCTAATTCTTTGCCACTTTTAAGCGAGGTAATTTTATAATATTCATGTTTAATATCTAACCCTAAACGTTTTATTTGGGCTGATAAAAAATCATTTTCAAATAAGTTCATGCCACCTTCGTCGGTATCATTTTTCCAAAAATTTGGATGACGTTTCTCCATTTCAGAGGGCATCAACCCAGAAAAAATAGCGTTTCTAGCGTATTGAGTTGCTGTCGGTAGAATAGAAAAATAAGAATATTCTTGCTCTTTCTTGTAGTGTTTGTTGATAAAAGGTTCTAAAATTCTGTACTGATCGTACCGTAAATTATCAATCACAATCCATAAAACACCTTGTTTTTTGCTTAATTGTGGCACTACGTAATCTTTAAACAATGTATGAGAAAAAGTAGGTTTGTCATAAGAGGTTAAAAAATCTTCATAATTTTTTTTGATGAATTTAAAAAACTGGGAATTTGCTTCTTGCTTTTGACTTTCTAAAATACCTAACATTCCGGGGTCACTAATGTTTTCTAGTTCTAATTCCCAATGAATTAGTTTTTTGTAAAGTTCAATCCATTCTTCATAAGAATTTACCATGGCCAAATCCATCGTTATTTTTCTAAATTCCTGCTGATAACTAGAAGTTGTTTTTTCTGAAATTAATCTAGAATGATCTAAATTCTTTTTCAAACTCAATAAAATCTGACTAGGATTTACAGGTTTTATCAAATAATCTGCAATTTTAGAACCAATTGCTTCTTCCATAATATACTCTTCCTCACTTTTTGTGATCATGACAACGGGTAAATTTGCTTGTTTTTGTTTTATCTCTGCAAGCGTGTCTAAACCTGTTAATCCCGGCATATTTTCATCTAAAAAAACGATATCAAAATTTTCTTCATCAACTAAATCAATGGCATCAGCACCATTTGTGCATGTAGTAACTTTATAATTTTTACGTTCTAAAAAAAGAATGTGAGGTTTTAATAGTTCTATTTCATCATCAACCCATAAAATTTGTATGCTGCTCATAGTTCGTTTTTAAATTTTAATAAATAATGTTAAAAGTACAGTTTTGTTACACTTTTTGTTTCTTTAATATGATAAAGTATTGCCAATTTCGCTTTAGCTTTGCATTCTACCGTTTTATTTTTAAGAATAGTGCAACAGCTCTTTTAAGAATAATCTAGAAGTATAAATAATTGAATTTATGGCATTACATTGTAAATTGCCATCGATTGATAAAAAACATCTTTTGAAAAAAAAAATACCCAATAAACTTAAAATTTTAAATGATCCTATTTATGGGTTTATACAAATTCCGAATTCTTTAATTTTTGATATCATTGAGCATCCTTATTTTCAACGATTAAGAAGAATTGCACAAATGGGTTTTTCTAACCTGGTGTATCCAGGAGCAAACCATACCCGTTTTCATCATGCTTTAGGCTGTATTCACTTAATGCAAAAAGCGGTTAGAGTTTTACGTTTTAAACAAATAAAAATTTCTAAAGAAGAAGAAAATGCTTTGTGTATTGCTATTTTATTGCATGATATTGGTCACGGAGCTTTTTCTCATGCATTAGAGCATAGTATTGTTAGTGATATTTCTCATGAAGAAATTTCACTAAAATTTATGAAAAAGTTAAACAAAGAGTTTGACGGAAAATTAACATTGGCCATCGATATTTTTCAAAGAAAACATCCTCGTAAATTTTTAGGTCAATTAATTTCGAGTCAATTAGACATTGATCGGCTTGATTATTTAAGACGAGATAGTTTTTATACAGGGGTTACAGAGGGTAATATTTCATCAGATAGATTAATTGTAATGATGAATGTGAAAGATGATGAATTGGTCATTGAACAAAAAGGTATTTATTCTGTAGAGAAGTTTTTAGTAGCCAGAAGGTTAATGTATTGGCAAGTATATTTGCACAAAACGGGTTTAGTTGCAGAAAATATGCTGGTAAATGTATTAAAAAGAGCCAAAGAACTAGCTGAAAGAGGAGTCGAGTTGTTTGCAAGTACTGCTCTACACTATTTTTTATACAATCAAATAAATAAAGAAAACTTTACAGATAAAACTTTAGAAATGTTTTCTAAACTAGATGATTATGATGTTTTATCTGCCATAAAAGAATGGACGAATCATGATGATAAAGTGCTTTCTTTATTATCTCAAATGATTGTTGATAGAAAATTATTGCGCGTAGAAATTCAGAAAGATGCCTTCGATGAAGGTCAAATTTCAAGAAAGAGAGAGAAGTTTTCTAAACGATTAGAGATTTCTAAAAAAGATATAAAGTACCTTGTTTTTTCTCAAGAAATTAAAAACCAAGCGTATACTTCAAATGAGCCTATTTTTATTTTAAATAAAAAAGGGAGAATAAAGGATATTGCGAAGGCTTCTGATCAATTAAACCTGCAAGCATTAACAAAACCTGTCGTAAAACATTTTATTTGCTATCCAAAGTAAAATGAGATTAGCCAAATACCTTTAATTTTTATACTTTTGCGTTTGATGAAATTTACAGCACAAAAAATAGCAGATATTTTAGAAGGAGAAGTAGTCGGTAATCCTGATGAAAAAGTTTCGAAACTTTCTAAAATAGAAGAGGGAGAAAAAGGTTCACTAACCTTTTTATCAAACCCAAAATACAATCCATTTTTATATACAACAAAAGCTTCTGTTGTTATTGTAGATAAAAGTATTCGGTTAGAAAAAGAAATTCAAACAACACTAATAAAAGTAGACAATGCCTACCAGTCTTTTTCAAAGTTACTTGCTTTTTATAGCGGAGTAAAAAATGATAAAACAGGTAGAGAGTCTCCGCATTTTATTTCAGATACTGCAAAGGTTGGTCTTAATGAATATGTAGGAGCATTTTCTTATATCGGAGAAAATGTAATTATTGGCGATAATGTTAAAATATATCCTCATGCTTATATTGGTGATAATGTCGTTATCGGTGATAATAGTATTATTTTTTCTGGCGTAAAGATCTATTCAGAAACACAAATTGGCAATCATTGTACCATACATTCAGGCTGCATTATAGGTTCTGACGGATTTGGTTTTGCACCCAATGAAAAAGGAGAATTTACAGCGGTACCACAAATAGGAAATGTTATCGTAGAAGATTACGTAGATATTGGTTCGGGTTCTACAATAGACAGAGCTACGCTAGGATCTACAATTATAAGAAGAGGTGTTAAGCTCGATAATCAAATACAAATTGCCCACAATGTAGAAATTGGCGAAAATACGGTAATTGCTGCCCAAACGGGTATTGCAGGATCTACCAAAATAGGTAAAAACTGTATGATTGGCGGTCAAGTAGGGATTGCAGGCCATCTTAAAATGGGCGATAACGTTAAAGTTTTGGCGCAAGCTGGCATCTCTAAAAATATAAAAGATAATGCCATTATCAACGGAACGCCTGCATTTAAAGTGCAAGACTTTAATAAAAGTTACGTTCTTTTTAAAAATTTACCAAATATTGTAGCAAAATTTAATCAATTAGAAAAAAGAGTTGATGCCTCAAAATAAAATAGTATGAGTAAGAAACAAAAAACAATACAAAAAGAAATTACATTATCGGGTGTGGGTTTGCATACGGGTAATGCCGTTTCCATGACTTTAAAACCTGCTCCTGTAAATCATGGTTTTGCTTTTAGTAGAATAGATTTAGAGGGTTCACCAACCATAGAGGCAAAAGCAGAGTATGTAGTAACAACTCAAAGAGGTACTAATCTAGAGAAAAATGGCGTTAAAATTCAGACTTCAGAGCATGTTTTAGCCGCTGCAGTTGGTTTAGATATTGATAATTTATTGATAGAAATTAACGCTTCTGAACCTCCGATTATGGACGGTTCCTCGAAGTATTTTATAGAAGCTTTAGAGAAAGCTGGTATTCAAGAACAAGATGCTTATATTGAAGAGTATATTGTAAAAGAAATTATTTCTTATAAAGATGACGTTTCAGGTAGTGAAATTATCTTAATGCCTTCAGATGAATATCAGGTAACTACCATGGTAGATTTTGGAACTAAAATTTTAGGAACTCAAAATGCTACTTTATGTAAAATGGCAGACTTTAAAGAAGAAATTGCAGATGCAAGAACTTTTAGCTTTTTACATGAAATTGAAATGTTATTAGAAAACGATTTGATAAAAGGAGGAGACTTAAACAATGCAATTGTTTATGTTGATAAAGAATTATCAGAAAGTACAATGCAAAAATTAAAAAAAGCATTTAAGAAAGATCATATTTCTATAAAGCCAAACGGTATTTTAGATAACCTTACGTTGCATTGGGCAAACGAGGCTGCACGTCATAAACTATTAGATGTTATTGGCGATTTAGCTTTAGTAGGTACAAGAATTAGAGGAAAGGTAATTGCGAACAAACCCGGTCATTTAATAAACACACAGTTTGCAAAGAAACTTGCAAAAATTATAAAGGCAGAAAAGAGAAACTATGTTCCTCAATACGATTTAAATTTACCTCCTTTATTAGATATTCATCAAATTATGGATATTTTGCCTCACAGACCACCTTTTTTATTGGTTGATAGGGTTATAGAGCTTTCAGATAGGCACGTTGTTGGTATGAAAAACGTAACAATGAACGAAGGTTTTTTTGTTGGTCATTTTCCTGGCGCACCTGTAATGCCTGGTGTTTTACAAGTAGAAGCCATGGCACAGTGTGGTGGTATTTTAGTGTTAAGCACAGTTCCTGATCCAGAAAATTATTTAACATATTTCATGAAAATGGATAATGTAAAGTTCAAGCAAAAAGTATTGCCTGGAGACACCTTGATTTTTAAAGCAGAATTAATCACACCAATAAGAAGAGGTATTTGTCATATGCGGGCGTATGCGTATGCAAACGGCAAATTAGTTGCAGAAGCAGAATTAATGGCACAAATTGCCAGAAAAAAATAAAATATGAATCAGCCTTTAGCGTATGTACATCCCCAAGCAAAAATTGCAAGAAATGTTGTAATAGAACCTTTTACCACAATACATAATAATGTTATTATTGGTTCTGGAACTTGGATTGGTTCTAACGTAACCATTATGGAAGGGGCAAGAATTGGTAAAAATTGTAGAATTTTTCCAGGTTCTGTTATTTCTGCAATTCCTCAAGATTTAAAGTTTGATGATGAAGAAACAACTGTAGAAATTGGCGATAATGTTACCATTAGAGAATGTGTTACCATAAATAGAGGAACTTCAGATAGAATGAAAACAGTTATCGGCGATAATTGTTTAATTATGGCGTATTGCCACATAGCACACGATTGTTTGGTTGGTGAAAGCTGTATTTTTTCAAACAATACTACATTAGCAGGTCATGTAACCATTGGCGATCACGTTGTTTTAGCTGGTATGGTTGCGGTGCATCAATTTGCTTCTGTTGGTAAGCATGCTTTTGTAACGGGCGGTTCTTTGGTAAGAAAAGATGTTCCTCCTTATGTAAAAGCGGCAAGAGAGCCATTATCTTATGTTGGTATTAATTCTGTAGGATTAAGAAGAAGAGGATATACAACAGATAAAATTAGAGAAATTCAAGATATTTATAGAATCCTTTTTCAAAGAAACTATAACAATTCTCAAGCAATTGATATTATAGAAGCAGAAATGGAAGCAACTCCCGAACGAGATGAAATCATTCAGTTTATAAAAGATTCTCATCGCGGTATTATGAAAGGATACTTCAAATCAAATTAAAAAATTAAATTTAGAAATGGCAACAACATCAGATATTAGAAACGGATTGTGTATTAGTTACAATAATGATATATACAAAGTAATTGAGTTTTTACACGTAAAGCCTGGTAAAGGTCCAGCTTTTGTAAGAACAAAGTTAAAAAGTGTTACAAACGGTAAAGTTATTGATAATACATTTCCTGCCGGAAGAAAGATCGATGATGTACGAGTAGAAACCCATAAATTTCAGTATTTGTACAATGACGGGGAGTTTTATCATTTTATGAATGAGCAAGATTATACCCAAATTAGGTTACTACCAAGTGCTTTAGATTCTCCAGATTTAATGAAAGAAGGAGAAGTTGTTACGATTATTATAAATTCTGAAGATAATATGCCGCTTTCTGTTGATATGCCAGCCAGTGTAATTCTAGAAGTAATACATGCAGAACCAGGCGTAAAAGGCAATACAGCAACAAACGCTACAAAACCTGCAACCGTAGAAAGCGGAGCAATTGTAAATGTGCCTTTGTTCATTAACGAAGGTGATAAAATTAAGGTAGAGACTACTAAAGGAACCTATCAAGAACGTATTAAAGAGTAATCGAAATTTGCTTTTAGCAATTAGCCTTTTGCTAAAAGCCAATAGCTCATTGCTAACAGCTAGTTATGAAATTCAAAAAAGTCCAAACTTTAAAACAAATAGCTACACTTTTAAATGTAGACTATGTTGGTAACGAAAATTTTGAAATTTTAGGAATTAACGAAATTCATGTGGTAGAAAAGGGAGATATTGTTTTTGTAGATCATCCTAAATATTATGAGAAAGCGTTAAAATCGAATGCAACCACTATTTTAATCAATAAAAAAGTAGAATGCCCAGAGGGTAAAGCATTATTAATTTCAGATGACCCTTTTCGTGATTTTAATAAAATCACGAAATATTTTAACCCTTTTATTGCATCCAAAGAAAGTGTTGCCGAAAGCGCTGTTATTGGCGAAGGAACCATTATACAACCCAATGTTTTTGTAGGTAATCATGTTACAATTGGTAAAAATTGTGTGATTCATCCTAACGTAACAATTTACGATCATGCGGTTATAGGTGATGATGTTACCATTCATGCAAATACAGTTTTAGGAGCCGATGCCTTTTATTATAAAAATAGAGTAACAGGGTTTGATAAGCTTCTTTCAGGAGGAAGAGTGGTTATTGAGAATAATGTAGATATCGGTGCTTCTTGTACTATTGATAAAGGAGTTACCGGAGATACCACGATTAAAGAAGGTACAAAAATAGACAATCAAGTGCATGTTGGTCACGATACCGTTATTGGCAAAAAGTGCTTAATTGCCTCACAAACAGGAATTGCTGGTTGTGTAATTATTGAAGATGAGGTAACTATTTGGGGACAAGTGGGTACCAATAGCGGTATTACAATTGGCAAAGGAGCCGTAATTTTGGGTCAAACTGGGGTTACAAAATCAGTTGCTGGTGGTAAAAGTTATTTCGGAACACCCATCGCAGAATCTAGAGAAAAACTAAAAGAAATGGCAGAAATAAAGCGTTTCTTAAAAGAAAGAAAAAAAGAATAAAAAAGCTTTTTGATGCAAATTAAAGATGGGACTTTAAAGAAGTAAAATTGAAGTTTAACCACCTTATAAAGCGATTTTAGAAGGCAAAATAATTTTAGAGTTTTCTTTTTTTAAAAACGAACAAAGAACTATTTTTGCAAAACAATATAATTATAACGCCATTTTATTTTCCTGCGGGAAATGTCTAAAAGACAATGGGATAAAAAAATACAAACCATGAGTGTGTTAGTAAATAAGAATTCAAAAGTTATTGTACAAGGTTTTACGGGTAGTGAAGGTACTTTTCATGCCGGTCAAATGATTGATTATGGAACAAACGTTGTTGGAGGTGTTACTCCAGGAAAAGGTGGTCAAGAGCATTTAGGAAAACCAGTTTTTAATACAGTAGCAGAATCTGTAGCGAAAGCAGGTGCAGATACTTCAATTATTTTTGTGCCGCCAGCTTTTGCTGCCGATGCAATTATGGAGGCTGCAGATGCAGGTATCAAAGTAATTATTTGTATTACAGAAGGAATTCCTACTGCCGACATGGTAAAGGTAAAAGCATATATTGCAAATAAAGAATGTAGATTAATAGGCCCTAACTGTCCTGGAGTGATTACACCAGGAGAAGCAAAAGTTGGTATTATGCCAGGTTTTATCTTTAAAAAAGGGAATGTAGGTATTGTTTCTAAATCAGGAACATTAACGTATGAAGCTGCAGATCAAGTTGTAAAACAAGGATTCGGAATTACAACTGCCATTGGTATTGGTGGTGACCCAATTATAGGCACAACGACAAAAGAAGCGGTAGAAATGTTAATGAACGATCCAGAAACAGAGGCAATTGTGATGATTGGTGAAATTGGTGGAAATTTAGAAGCAGAAGCTGCAGAATGGATTAGAGCTGATGGAAATAGAAAACCTGTTGTAGGTTTTATTGCAGGTCAAACTGCACCAGCAGGAAGAACAATGGGGCATGCAGGTGCAATTGTTGGCGGAGCAGATGATACGGCTCAAGCAAAAATGAAAATTTTAGCCGCTAATGGTATTCACGTTGTGAGTTCTCCAGCAAAAATAGGAGAAATGGTAGCAAGTGTCTTAAAGTAAGAACTACTTTTAAGAACAAAACATATAGAAATTCCCGAAATATTGAAGTAATTTCAATACTTCGGGAATTTCTTTTTTATATTTGATAATGATTCGTTTGAGTTTGACGAAAACAACTAAATAAAAATAGGATGAAATTACTACAAAATAAATTAGCAATAATTACAGGAGCAACAAGAGGAATAGGACGTGGAATAGCTGTTGAGTTTGCAAAACAAGGTGCAAATATTGCTTTTACCTACAGCTCTTCAGTAGAAGCTGCAAATGCTTTAGAAGAAGAATTAAAAGCTTTTGGAGTCGCTGCAAAAGGGTATCAATCAAACGCGGCAGATTTTGATGCAGCTCAAAAGTTAGCTAAAGATGTGTTAGAAGAGTTTGGTACTATTGATATTTTAGTAAACAATGCCGGAATTACAAAGGATAATTTATTAATGCGTATTTCTGAAGACGATTTTGATAAAGTAATTGAGGTCAATTTAAAATCGGTTTTTAATTTAACAAAAGCGGTAATTAGACCAATGATGAAACAAAGAGCAGGTTCTATTATAAATATGAGTTCTGTTGTTGGTTTAAAAGGGAATGCTGGTCAAACAAATTATGCAGCTTCAAAAGCAGGTATTATTGGGTTTTCTAAATCAGTTGCGTTAGAGTTGGGGTCTAGAAATGTAAGAAGCAATGTAATTGCGCCTGGATTTATAGAAACAGAAATGACAGACAAATTAGATGAAAAAGTAGTGCAAGGTTGGCGAGATTCAATTCCGTTAAAAAGAGGAGGAAAGCCAGAAGACATTGCAAATGCATGTGTATTTTTAGCGTCAGATATGAGTGCTTATATTACGGGGCAAACACTTTCTGTAGACGGTGGTATGCTAACATAATTCAATAGCACAAGAGACTAAAGTCTCTTGTGCATTATTTTTAAAAAAATAAATGCAAATAGAAACAACTTTATATCTCGTTTTAGCAATGCTGTTAAGTCTTGCAGTAGCATTTTTTCAATATTATTACAGGGTAAAAAGCAAACCTAAAGTGCATCTTTTACTTTTTATTTTAAAAACAACAAGCTTGTTTTTTTTGCTTTTATTATTGATAAATCCAACCATAGAGAAAACAGAAATAACGAATATAAAACCTGTTTTATCTGTTTTAATTGATAATTCTAAATCCGTCTCTTTTTTTAAGGAAGATAAAAATGTAGCTAATTTTATCAAAGAAATTGATGCCAATAGTGCGCTGAAAAATAAATTTGAAATTCAGAAATTTACTTTTGGTTCTTCTTTACAAGCTTTTGATAGTCTCTCTTTTGTAGCGAGTCAAACCAATATTTATGAAGCAATTAATGGAATTGAAAACCTACAAAAAGATAAAATTGCACCCATTATTTTAATCTCTGATGGCAACCAAACCATAGGTTCAGATTATGAGTTTATCAAGGCAAAGCAAGCTGTTTATCCCATAGTAATTGGCGATACTGCCAGCTATATCGATGTTAAAATATCGCAATTAAATGTGAACAGGTATAGCTATATAAAAAATAAATTTCCTGTAGAAGTCCTTTTAAATTACGCAGGGAATCAAAGTGTAACGACACAATTTTCTATTTTTAACAACGGAAAAACTGTTTTTAGAAAAAACATTGCTTTTTCATCTTCTGAAACATCAATAACGATTGTTGCAAATTTAACATCTACCAAAGAAGGTCTGCAATATTATACTGCTTCTGTATCAGCCATAGAAAACGAAAAGAACGTACAAAATAATACAAAAAATTTCTCGGTAGAAGTTATCGATGAACAAACTAAAGTATTGCTTTTAGCAACTGTTTTGCACCCCGATATTGGTGCCTTTAAAAAAGCTATTGAAAGTAATAAACAACGTTCTGTTACTTTTTTTATGGTTGATGAATTTAAAGGGGACTTAAAGGATTATCAATTGATTATTTTATATCAACCAACTAATAAATTTGATAAAATAATTTCGGAATTAAAACAAAGCAACAGTAATTATCTACTTGTTTCTGGCGCGCAAACAGATTGGAATTTTATCAATCAAAAAGCATTAGGTTTTGATAAAAGTGTTCTTGAGCAAACTGAAGATTATGGAGCACTTTACAACGGTTCTTTTTTAACTTTTTTGCAAGAAGATATTGGTTTTGATAAGTATCCGCCTTTAACAGACAAATTTGGGGAGTTTCGTCTTTCTAAAGAACATCAAATTTTATTATATCAGCGTATAAACGGCATTCAAACACAGCAAGCTTTGTTGGCTACTTTCGATGTAAATAGTCAAAAATCTGCTATTTTGTTAGGAGAAGGTATTTGGAAATGGAGAGCAGCTAGTTTTTTAAATTCGAATTCTTTTGAGGATTTTGATAAATTTATTGGCAATTTGGTTCAGTTTTTAGCATCTAATAAAAAGAGAAATCGGTTAGAAGTAAATGCAGAAACGTTATATCCTGCTAATTCAACGATTAATATTGCCGCATTTTATACCGATAAGAATTATCAATTTGATGCCCGAGCTTCTTTAGAGATTACCCTAACAAATTCAGAGACTAATGAAGTGCTCACGGTTCCTTTTTCTCTAGTAAATAATTCTTATCAAACAGAAATAGAAAATCTTGTTTCTGGAGATTATACCTATAAGGTGTCTGTTTTAGGTCAGAAAATCAATAAAACAGATCGTTTTAAAATTACTGACTACGATATTGAAGAACAGTTTACAAGCGCAAATAGAAATAAATTACAAAAGCTAGCAGATAAAACAGGAGGAACGTTATTTTATAAAAATCAGAGCAATAATCTTATAAAAGAGCTACTCGAAAACGACTCTTATTATACGATTCAAAAATCATCAACAAAACAAAAAAATCTGATTGATTGGAAATGGATTTTACTTTTGATTGCTGCTTTATTCACGTCAGAGTGGTTTATTAGAAAATATTTTGGAAAAATTTAAGAAACATATGATTCCTATCAATAGTAATTGATGTTAATAAGTCGTAAATTTGACTTAAATTAAAAATATAAATAATGGCAAATAATCAAATGGAGTTCAAGTTCCCAAAAGGTGGAATTTTTCTTATTATTGTTGCAGTCGCAGTAATTATTCTTTTTTCGAAATCTACGGTTACAATTGGCCCAGGTGAGGGAGGCGTGCTTTTTGAAACTTTAGGCGATGGTATTAATACAGATAAAACGTACGGAGAAGGATTTCAAATTGTAGCACCTTGGAATAAAATGATTGTATTAAAAGTACGTCAGCAATCGGTATCTGATGAAATGAATGTACTTTCTGTTAACGGATTAGAAGTTAAAGTAAATGGTACAATTTGGTATGAACCAGAGTTTGAAAATTTGGGTTTATTAGTAAAAACCAAAGGTGAAGATTATGAGCGAGAATTGTTAGATCCTGCCATTAATGCAGCAGCAAGAAGTGTTGTTGGTCGTTACACACCAGAGCAATTATATTCTAGTAAAAGAGATGTTATTGAGCAAGAAATTTTAGATGAAGTACAATTGGTTTTAAAAGATCAGTTTTTATCTGTCAAAAGGGTTTTAGTAGAAGATGTTAAATTACCGAGCACTATTAGAATTGCTATTGAGACAAAATTAAAGCAAGAGCAAGAGTCTTTAGAATATGAATTTAGACTAACGAAAGCGAAAAAAGAGGCGCAAAGACAAAAAATTGATGCGGAAGGTAAAGCAGTTGCCAATCAAATTTTAAGTGCTTCTTTAACGGATAAAATTCTACAAGAAAAAGGGATTGACGCAACTGTAGAGTTGGCGAAGTCTCCAAATAGTAAAGTAGTTGTTATTGGTTCTGGAAAAGATGGTTTACCACTTATATTAGGAAATCAATAAGATTTTACGTTCTTTAAATCAAAAAAAATCCAACTGAAAAGTTGGATTTTTTTTTGATTTATATAGTAAATTTATTATTATAATAACTACGAATCAATTGAGCTGTTTTTTACAATTAAGATCACTTAATTGTAAAAAAAAAAGAGTTTACAAACGTTCTTCAATCCAAGATTTAAAACTGTAAAAGTTTTGAGGTGCAACTCCGTGCCCAACATTGTATTCAGAATAGACATTTTGTAAACCTAAATCATCTAAAAAAGGTTTGCTCTTTCTAGCCCAGTCAACAGGTAAAACTTGGTCTACAGACCCATGAGAGCAATAATAATCTGTTTTTATACCTTTAGAAATGTCTGTTGGTACTAATTGATTGTTTATGTAACCACTTAAAGCAATTACATGACTTATCTTATTAGGATAAAAGAAGCTTAAAGAATAACTTAAAATAGCTCCTTGACTAAAACCTAGCACAAAAGTTTTATGAACATTTGTGTTGAATTTTACTTTTAACTCCTCAATAAAAGAAGCAATTTTATCGATAGATTCTTTGGCTTGCTTTAAGTCGGAAAACTTACCATTTACATCATCAAAATTAATGGCATACCAAGCATAAGCGTTATAGCCCAATTCAAAAGGTGCTTGTAAACTGATGATTAGTAATTCTTTTGGTAATTCTTCTGCAAAAGAAAATAAATCTTGCTCATTGCTACCATATCCGTGCAATAAAATTAATAAAGGCGGATTTGCGGTTTCTTTTAAAGGTTTTCTAACGATATATTGTAAATCATTCATTCTAAATATGTTCTTTTTTTTATATATTTTTAAACCATTTTTGAAAATACTCACCAACGTAGGGCAATTCTTTTTCTTCTCCTTTAATAGCACTAAATAAAGATAGAATAATTAAAACAAACACGATAGCGCCAATAATCCATGCTGCATTTGCTCCTATATATCTGTAAATAATGGCACTATTAAAAAATTGAATTAAATTTAAACCAATCATTTGTCTGATATAAAAACTGGTAAAATAATTCTTTTTGCTGTTGTTCATTACAAAAGCAATAATTAATCCTAGAACCCAAAAATGACTTATAATTGCGGCCGTTTTCCCTTCTTTTACTGTTGTATTTATCATAATATTTAATGTATGAATAATTGATTATTTGCAAAAATACCATAAACGGTTCCTTTTAATTTTCTGTTGATAAAAGGACTGTTTATAGAGGTAGATAAAATATGTTTCTTTGTAAAAATAATTTCTTCTGTTGGATTAAATAAGGTGATATCTGCTATATTCTCTGCTGCAATTCCGTGATTTTTAATTCCGAAAATAGCCTTTGGATGCACCGTTAAACAGTCTATAAAATCGTCTAAATTTAAAACGGAGTTTACAACGCCAAAAAAACTTTCTAAACCAATAACACCATCTTTTGCTTCACTAAATTCTACTTTTTTATGCTCAAGATCTATGGGGTTGTGGTCTGATGTAATTACATCAATTACTCCCAATTTAACACCTTTTTGTAATGCCTTGATGTCTTCTTTAGTTCTTAAAGGCGGATTTGTTTTAAAGTTACTATTAAAACCGTGTAATTCGTCATCTGTTAAAACCAAATGGTGTGCAGCAACACTGCAAGTAACTTGCAAACCTTTTTTCTTTGCTTCCTTAATTAAATCTACAGATTTTGCAGAAGAAATTGTAGGAATGTGCAATTTACCACCGGTATATTCTAGTAAAAATAGATCTCTTGCAATTTGAAGGTGTTCTGCCAAAGCAGGAATTCCTTTAAGCCCTAATCTTGTGCTATTAATCCCTTCATTTGCAATGCCTTCACTAGAAATTGCATTGTTTTTAGGGAAGCTTAAAACCAAACCATTAAAGTTTTGAGCGTATAAAAGCGCAACTTTCATTAAGTTGTCATTCTCGATAGGTTTGTTGTAATCTCCAAAAGCAATGGCGCCAGCTTGTTGCATGTCATACAATTCCGCCATATCAACCCCTTCACTTTTTCGGGTTAATGCTGCAATAGGATATAATTTGGTAGCACTATTTGTGGCCTGATTGATTAAAAAAGCAACATCAGCTTTTGAATCAATCACTGGTTCTGTGTTCGCATTTACGGCAATTGCAGTAAAACCACTTTTTGCGGCAACTTTTAAGCCATTTTCTATGGTTTCTCTTTCCTCAAATCCTGGCTCGCCTAAAGAAACACTTGTATCAAACCATCCACAAGAAACATGTAAATTATCTAAAGTGATAACGGTATATGTTGATTTTTCAGGAATTGAATCTTCAATTTTCTCAAACTTTCCATGACGAATTAAAATATCTTTTTTTTGATGATGAAAAGGACTTGTTGCATCTATAATGGTTGCATTTTTAAGAAGCGTACTCATGGTTTATAGAATTTTAAAATCAAAATTTCTAAAAGCAAAGATACAATTGCCAAGGTTAAAAACCATTTCCAAAGCCATTGAACTTCATTTTTTTCGTTTAAATCGGTAAAAAAATCTTTAATAGAAGAAGAAAAATTTGTTGCTTCTTTTAAGGTGTTTACATCTAAAAAAGTAAGAGAGCTTTCTTCTTTAGGATTATTAAACGCGATGGTTTGTAGCGTGTCTTTTTTTCTGATGATGTGATAAAAACCAGCTTCTGTAGGCCGCTCTTTTGTTGTAATCCTTACTTTATTTTGAAACGTTTGCTGCGGGGGTATAAAAGAGAAATTGGGATTTACAATCGATAAAATTTCATCTTTTTCTATATCGGTTTCTACATCAATTGCATTTATAGCATCTAAATAATAGTACAATTTGGCATGCTGAAAGCTTAATTTGCCAAAATTATAAAAAACAGGCACTATTAAAGGCGAATTTAAGAAGTTGCTCTGTTCTTTTGACAACGAACTAGCTATCCAATATACAGCGCTATTAGAGGCTTTAATTTGACTTATAAATGCCGCATTGTTTTCTAAAGAAATAATAGTACTGTTGTTTTTGGCTAGAATGGGGTAGTGGCTCTTTACAGTGGGATATTGAAAATTAGTGACTTTTTTAGAGAAAACATTTTTAAATAAAGGATGTTCAAAATTGATATTTGTTATTTTTAAAGTGTCTGAAATTTTAGAGATAATTTTGGCATCCGCAATTTTATTTAAAAATAAATTATAAGATTTAGTTTCTAATTCTGAATTGGGAATAATAACGAGAGAACCTCCTTTTTTAGAAAAATCTAACAAACTTTTAGAAAGACTTTCAGGTATTTTTTCTAGTTCGTTTAAGATGATAATTTGTTGTTTCGGAATGGCATTATAATTCACATTTTGCAGTGGATTTTGTAAAAAATTAAACGCTTCTTTTGTGTAAATTCTTGATAAAAAATTCGCCTCTTTTCCGATGCTTAAAACGTTTGCTTTTTTGGTTGAATTTAAGCTAAAATAAAACGTATTATCAAAAGAAAAAGTATCGCTAAAAGTAAGCGATATTTTACCTAATAATTTTGTCTGATTCTGAACTGTAAAGGAAACAAGTTTCTTTGTATTCTCATCAATAGAAAAAGATTGCTTACTTAATAAATTGTCATCATTAAAAATGGCTATGGGTATATTTTTTTTAGCAACTCCTTGATTTTTTATCAGAACGTTTATTGTTAAATTTGTTGTGCTTGCATTGTTTGTAAAAACACTATCTATAGAAATGTTATTTTTTATACTAGCTTTTAGTTGTACACCCAAAAAAGCAGGTGTTACATTTGTAAACTCATTGCTGTAAGTATACTGAAAATCAGATATTAATATACTTTTATATAAAGTGTTTGTTTTGATTTTTTTTACAGTGTTTAATTTAAGTAAAACAGTTTCAATAGCTAGTTTTTTCGAAGTGTTCTTAACGTTTAATAACTTTTTCTTAAGTTCATTAAAAGTAATGTCTTCATCGAAATCTGTATTGGTTTGTAATGAATAGTTATCTTTTTCAGAGGCATTCTCGATAATTTCTTGTGCAGCTATTTGTAACAAATTTCCTTTTTCTCCATCGGTATCTGTGCTTAAAGAAGTATCTAAATACACAAAAGTATGGTGGTTCATTGCTATTTTGTTATCGCTAAAATAAGGTTGAGAAAACGCGAAAATTATCGCTGAAAATAGCAACATTCTCGTCGCCAAAATTAGCCATTTTTTTATGCGCGAACTTTTACGTGTCTGTTGCGCTAATTTTTGTAAAAAAGCAACATTTGTAAATGGCATTTTTACAAATTTTTGTAACTGAAAAAGATGCACTAGTATCGGGATAATAAGTAGCGCTAAAAAGTATAAAACTTCAGGGTTTTTAAATTGCATTCAATAGTAAAATTAGTATTTAGCAGGACCAATATTTTCTGAACTCTTTTTGATAAAAACACGTAAATCTTCGTTAGATTTCTCTAAATCTTCTTTACGTAAGTACATCATGTGTCCGCTTCTATAACCTTTAAAAGTCATTCTGTTTTTCATTTTTCCACTAGGATCAATTTTCCCCATAGTGTATTTTGCAACCGAATAAGTAGTTGCGCCGTCGTAGTAACCAGATTGCACCAAAACTTGAAGGTAAGGGTTTTGAGCCATTGCTTTACGTAGGTTTTCACGCGCATTTTCATTCTCGAAATCCCAATTACCAACGGGCCCAAACATATTGTATTTTACATCGGTTTTAAAGTTTAAAATATTTTGTGTGTAATAATTTATTGCTGGCGTAAAAGAATGCAACCAAGATGTTAATTCTGGACTATAATCAGGGCTTGTGCCAATTTCTTCTCTATCAATTCCTAGGTATCTACTATCTAAACGACCAATTGTTTTTCCGCTGGTATCTCTTAAAAGTTCTTTCCAGAAAAAACTTGGTTTCATTTCTAAATTTTGTTGCAATAAAACGCTTTTTTTAATGCCGGTGTATCGAGCCATTTTTTTAGCAACATTATTTCTTTCTTCATCAGAAATATTTCCTCCTTTTGCAATTGCAGGCAACAATTCGTTGTAAGAAAAAAGCTCTGCTTCTGGTAAAATTTCTTCTAAATCTTGTTGTTGTAAATCTGCAGGTAACATTTTATGATACCAAGCTGTGGCCGTAAAATAGGGTAGGTTCATAGCAATATCCTCTGATGCGCCAGATCTAATAATCTTATAATCTGCCGGTGAAACCATAATTACGCCATTTAAATACATCCATTGTCTGCTTTGTAGTTCGTTTGCTAATTGCATTACACGCGTTCCGCCATAACTTTCGCCAATAATATATTTTGGCGATAACCAACGATTATTTCTCGTCATAAATGTGGTTAACCAATCGGCTAAATATTTTGCATCCGCATTTACACCGAAGAAATATTTTTCATCAAGTTTTTCGCTTTTTTCTAAAACAGGACGCGAATAGCCGGTATTTACTGGGTTTATAAAAACAATATCTGCAACATCTAAAACAGAATAAGGGTTGTCTTGAATGCCATAAGGTTGAACGGGGTTTCCTTCCTCATCAATCTTTAATATTTTCGGACCTGTATAAGCAATATGCATCCAAACAGATGCCGATCCTGGTCCTCCGTTAAAAGACATAATGAGCGGTCTTTTAGTTGTTTCTTTCGTATTTGTTCTTTTGTAATACGTATAATTTAACGTAGCAACAATTTTTCCGTTGCTGTTCCAAACAGGCTGCATTCCTATAGTTGCTTTGTATTCTATTGTCTTTCCTTTAATAACTACAGAATTAGTAGTAACAACTGTTGTATCTAGCGGAATTCTATGATCTTGGGCTATAAAAGAAACGCTTACAAAAAGAATTATAAAAAAAATAGTGTTTTTCATTACATAAATATTTGGAAGTACTAATTTATCATAAATAAAACAATTTAAGGCCAGTTGTTCATTTCTAATTAAAAGTTTTCAAAAACTCCCAACCCAAAAAGAGCAAAATCATATTTTACGGGATCGTTTTTATCTAATTTCCGCAAGCTTTTATCTAATTCTGTTAGTGCCTTCCAATCGTTTTGTTTTCGTAATAATAATTTTAACTTTCTTGCCACGTTACCAGAATGCACATCTAAAGGGCACGATAAATTAGCTGCGCTATGGGTTTGCCAAACACCAAAGTCTACGCCAGCTTTGTCGTTTCTTACCATCCAACGTAAAAACATATTAATTCGTTTTGCCGCAGAATTTTTTAAAGGATCAGAAACATGTTTTTGTGTTCTTTGTTGATGCTCAACTTCAAAAAATATTTGTTTAAATTGATGAATCGCTGTTTGATAGGTTTTAGACTTGTCTGTAATTGCTAAAGCATTTTCTAATCCGTTATGATGTAGGTAAATATGTTTCAGTGATTTAATGAATTGCTGAAAATCAATTGAATTAAAAGTTCTGTGTACAAAACTATCAAAAGATTTTAAATCTTGCGCTTGGTGATTTAAAATAAAATCGTGCGGAGAATTGTCTAGCAATTCCATCATTTTATAAGAATTTTTAATAATCATGGTTCTGTTTCCCCAAGAAATAGTGGCTGTTAAAAAAGCTGCGATTTCGATATCTTCTTTTTTAGAAAATAAATGCGGAATTTGAATAGGATCAGATTCTATAAATTTAGGGTTGTTGTATAAAATTACTTTTTCGTCTAAAAATTCTTTGAGTTCAGCTTTCTTCATTTTAAAATAATTCTGGAGCTAGCGTAAGTGCCATTAAAACTCCGTTATAAAAGGCATGCAAAGCAATGCTCCATAGCAAACCAAAACGAACTCTTATAAAGCCTAAATAACCGCCTAATATAATTTGAGGAGCTACTAAAATTGGCGCCAACAAAATTACATTCAGTGTTATACCAAAATTAGAGATATGAATCATTCCAAAAATAATGGCAAAGGTGTAAAATGCCCATTTAAAAATTTTAGGATCTTTAAATAACGTTAAGGGCGCTCTAAAAAATAGCTCTTCTAAAAGCGGTGCTAATACCACAGCAAATAGAAAAATTTCAGTGGTAGAAAAACGCTTCATCATATCTTCAATAGCATGATCTTCCATATTGACCAAGCCCAATGCTTCGATAATTGAAAAAAGAGGAGAAATTACGACTCCTGTCAATAGGCAGATGATTAATAGCGCACCAAATTTCTTACTTCGATAGGTAAAATCTGTATTTGTATCTTCTTCTAAAACAGGATTTTTTAGGTATTTGAGGAGTTCAAGAAATGTTTTTTTCATTTGTTATAATTTAAGACCAAATTTAAAACCTAATGAATAGTTTAAAAAGGATTTTTGATTATAATTTTTAAAACTTCTCAAATCAAAAAAAGTGAAGTCATCTGAAAAATCAATCTGATGAATCATCTTATCATATTCTAAATTTATGTGTTTAAATTTTTTAATTCTTATTCCAAACCCAGAATACACATCTAAATAAAATCTTTTTCCTATCGGAATTAGCAGTCCATATTTTAGATTCACAATTGTTACTCTTTTTTTAGTCGCAAAATCATCCGTTATAAAGTCACTTTGGTTTTCGTCATCAAAATAATTGATTTTATCGTTGTATTGATTTTTTATTTCTCGAAACTCTAGTGATATATACTCGTTTAAAAACACATTGTTTGTGAAGTTTATGAGATTGTAAAACTTTGTTTCGAATTTATAAGTAATCGCCTGCTCGTTTAAATAGGAAATAGTATTGTTTCTAGTTTGGTTATTTGGCAAGTTAATGCCGTATTCGGCGCTTAAACTTATATTATTTTGAATAAAATATTCAGACCCTAAGGTAGCCATAGGAATAGAAAAAACATCAAAAGCATGCAAAGGAGATGTGTATATAAAAAATTTATTTTTAGGTAAAAGAGTTACTTTTTTATTGCTAATAACTATTTTTTTTGAGAGCGTATCTGTGATAAAATGCAAATTACGTTGGTAGGTAAAACGTTTGTTATTTGTCAAATCTACAAGAAACCCAAGACCATAAACCCCCATAATATTAAGTCCAAATACAGCTGATATTTTTCGATTAAAATAAAAATCTTCTCTTAAACTATCTTTTAATATGGTAATTTTTAAAGGTTTTTTTGAACGTTTAGGCTGTATAATTACCTGTTTCTCGCTAGTTAATAAGGTATCATTTTTAAAAATAATGGTACTTTTATTATCCGTAGAAATTTTAACTAAAGTTTTTTTTCCATTTAAGATAGAAGCACAAGAGTGTAAGAATACCGTAATAATTAAAAGCAGTGCTAATTTCTTCATGAATTATTAAATAATTTTGCCGTCTTTCATGGTTAATTTTCTGTCTGCCATATTTGCCAATATTTCATTATGCGTCACTAAAATAAAGGTTTGCCCAAATTGATCTCGAAGTTGAAAAAAGAGTTCGTGTAAATTTTTTGCAGATTCACTGTCTAAATTCCCACTAGGTTCATCTGCTAAAATAACTGCCGGATTGTTAATTAAAGCTCTTGCAACGGCAACTCTTTGTTGCTCTCCGCCAGAAAGTTCGCTCGGTTTATGATGTATTCTATGAGATAATCCTAAAAACGCTAATAATTCTTTTGCTTTTTTCTCTGCTTCTTTTTTTGATTTTTTTCCGATAAAAGCAGGAATGCAAACATTTTCTAAAGCTGTAAACTCTGGTAATAATTGATGAAACTGAAAAATAAAACCAATATGATTGTTTCTAAACTCTGAAAGTTGCTTATCAGAAAGATTTTTTAAAGAAATATCGTTGATAGAAATTTCAAAATTTTCTTCTTTCATCGGCTTGTCTAAAGTGCCTAAAATTTGCAACAACGTTGTTTTTCCTGCGCCAGAAGGACCAACAATAGCAACAATTTCGCCTTTTTTAATATGCAAGTCAAGACCTTTTAAAACTTCTACATCACCATAATATTTATGGATATTTTTAGTTATAATCATAGTTTTTATATCGAGATACGAAAGTATAAAAAAACAGATATACTTTAAGAGTCATCGCTGTATTTATTAAATTTAAGGAAGGATTTATAAGTGTTTTGTGTTTGTAAATTGCTTAAATCTTAAATAATGTTTGCTATTTGATAAAATTCATCAAGAGAAATAAACTTAAGTTTTCTGCTTTTTTAATTTTATGATACTAAATAGTGCCTTATCGCAGCAACGAACAACTCACAAAGATTCGTATAACATGTTTTATCATTCTTGTTCGATAAAAGACTCAAGATTGTTCCGCTTTTAGAACCAATCTGCCTGCAAGGAAGGGAACCAAGACTTGATCTTAACAATTTTACAATCAGACAAACAAACATAACTTGAAATAAAATTGTCTCTTCTATCTTCATAAAATTATTTTTAAGAAAGCAAGGTGTTCTTGAAAAAAAATGAGGAGTTTATTAATTTATCAGGATTTATAAAACTAAAAAAAAAATAATCGAACTCTAATGATTTTTTTATGTTTGATGTCAAAAAAAATAGGATACAAATTAAGGAAACCTAAAAAATAATAAATCATTCTTTATGATTTTATGAAAGTAATAATAGCATTAAATTTTAAGTATTGTAGACATTAACTGTTAATTAAATCATAAAACAACTACTATTCATACAGTATAATAAGTTCAATAATTTTAAGAAACCTAATATTTTCAGCTATAACAACTGATATTGAACTATAAAATTTGTGTTGAGAATAATTTTATAAATAAATTTATAAACTTCTTCTTTGAATTTGTATTTTTGTTTCCGTTTAAAAACGATACACATGAACTTACACGAATATCAAGGAAAAGAAATTTTAAATAGTTTTGGAGTTAGAATTCAAAGAGGAATTGTAGCGAGCACTCCAGAAGAGGCAGTAGCCGCGGCAAAAAAACTTACTGAAGATACCGGAACTGGTTGGCACGTTATAAAAGCACAAGTTCACGCTGGTGGTCGTGGTAAAGGTGGCGGCGTTAAGTTGGCTAAAAATTTAGACCAAGTTAAAAGTATTTCTGATGATATTTTAGGAATGATGCTAATTACACCACAAACTTCTGCAGAAGGAAAGTTGGTAAATCAGGTTTTAATCTGTGAAGATGTATATTATCCTGGAGATTCTGAACCAGAAGAATATTATATGTCGGTTTTATTAAACAGAGCAACGGGTAGAAACATGATTATGTATTCTACAGAAGGCGGTATGGATATAGAAACGGTTGCAGAAGAAACGCCACATTTAATTTTTACTGAAGAAATAGATCCTTTATTAGGCATTATGCCTTTTCAAGCGCGTAAAGTTGCTTTTAATTTAGGATTATCTGGAGTTGCTTTTAAAGAAATGACCAAGTTTGTGACCAATTTATACAAAGCATATATTGGTTCAGATTCTTCTATGTTTGAAATCAATCCAGTCTTAAAAACATCTGATTCTAAAATAATGGCAGTTGATGCTAAAGTTTCTTTAGATGAAAATGCATTATTTAGACATAAAGATTACGCAGAAATGCGCGATTTACGTGAAGAGAATCCTATTGAGGTAGAAGCAAAAGCTGCTGGTTTAAACTATGTAGATTTAGAAGGAAACGTTGGTTGTATGGTTAACGGAGCTGGTTTGGCAATGGGAACGATGGATTTAATTAAAGAATCTGGAGGAGAACCTGCTAACTTTTTAGATGTTGGTGGCACTGCAGATGCTCAAAGAGTTGAAACTGCATTCGGAATTATTTTAAAAGACCCAGCTGTAAAGGCAATTTTAGTAAATATTTTTGGCGGAATCGTTCGTTGTGACAGAGTTGCACAAGGAGTCGTAGATGCTTATAAAAGCATGGGCGACAAAATTAATGTGCCAATTATTTGCAGATTACAAGGTACAAACGCAAAAGAAGCAAAAGAATTAATTGATAATTCTGGAATGGAAATTATTTCTGCAACAGAATTTCAAGAAGCTGCTGATAAAGTAAAAGAAGTTTTAGAAGCTTCATAGTTTATAAAGTTAAAATCTTTAAGTAAAAAGCCTCACTTAAATTGAACTTGTTTCAGTTTCTGTGAGGCCTTTTTAAGTAGTAAAACTCAATTTTGAAAATTGGTCATTCCGCAAGAGTCTTACATACTTGTATTTAAGCCTCCCACTTTTCTCTTATGATTAAATTCTTCGTGAGAGTTCCTAGCAGTAAGACAAATAGTACTGAATTTGTTTATGCGCACATGAAGTAATGCTACGCTATGAATCACTTTTTACGAGTACTGTAAATATTTTAGATGCACGTTGTCGGCACTCGTTAAAAACGAGCGCTCGCGGAATGGGTTCTATAAAAGAATATACCCAAACGATTTGTTATTCTTTAGAAAGCTTAACGCTTTGTATTTAAACTTTCCATTTTTCGCTAATTGTTTACTGCTTTATGAGAGCTTCTTATAGAAAAAACAATAATATGGCGTTTGTTTGTTCGCATAAAAAAATACATTTCCATTTTTTTTTTTAACCTAAACCACTTAAAAACAATTTGAACGCTTTTTTATATTCAAACAGTTATTTTATTAATTGAGTACAAAAAAATGATTTTTAAGTTGTTTTTAATAAATAAAAGTACGTTTATATTCGTTTTAGACAGGAGTAAGCCTTGTAAATACAATATTTTTGCATCAGTGTATTACAAACAAAAGGGCAGATCTTCGCAAAGATTAATGACAACGGGGGTTACATCAATCAATTGCACTGCCCTTTTAATTAATGAGGCTCAATTTTTAAAAATAGCGAAACCGACCAATAGCCATTAAAAAGACTTAAAACCGCTTTGCGAAAAGACACAACCATCTGCAAACAGATAAATACGCTCTCTCAACCAACTGTATTTGAGTAACGGTTAAATTTCAAAAAGAACAGTTAATAGATCAATTTTATTCATAATTAAAAAATCTAATTCAAATCTACACCTAAAAATTTATGTGTAATAGTTTGTTTTTTATATAGGTATTTGGTGCTAAAATATTTTTAGTAGACACTTATGAACGAACTATGAATTCAAAAATTGTGAGTTAAACATAGTTCTTCATTTATTAGACCTTCTGGTCCTTAAGCTTGTTTTAGTATTTGTGCTGATTTTTGGTTTAATATCGGTGTAATTTGCTTGTTATTATTAAAAGGATATACTTTTTTGGAACCTCTTAAGCGCTTCCCTGTGGTTGTTTATTTTAAAACATTAGTGTCGGATTAAAAATATTTTTAGTTTGATAAACCTTGATTATATAAAGGATCTTGAGAGTTTTTTAAACAACAGCTTGCTTTTTTGAAAATAATTTCATGAAGATACAGTAGATATTTTTGTTTTAAGCTATGTATGTATGTGTGTGTGTGTGTGTGTGTGTGTGTGTGTGTGTGTGTGTGTCAGGTAGTTATCGTCAAGTCTTGGTTTTCGGCAGGCAGGTTGGTTCTAAAAACGGAGCAATCTTACCTCTTTTATCGGATAAGAATGATTTTAAAATAAAAAATTATCCTTTTTTTCTGATTTTAAGCTAGGTATAATCAATTTTTGTTTCTCTGTTAGCTTGCAGATGAGTTTTAAAAACAAGGCGTCTTGTCTCTTTAGCATACACCAATGATTTATAGTGATAAAACAAAAAAATGTATGTAAGTTTTTACTTAACTTTTTTTACAAGATCATTTGGTTTAATTCCAAATCTTTTTAAAAATACTTTGTTAAAATAAGCTCTACTGCTTAAGCCCACCGCATAAATAACTTCGTTTAAGGTTTGATATGTATGCTTTAAAATATACTCGTACGCTTTTAACAAACGAATTTCTAAAATAAGTTTAGCTGGCGTTAAGCCTGTTTTATTTTTTAAGACAAGTGTTAAATGCTGTGGCGAAAAGCCACATTCTTTCGCTAATAATTTAACATTAAACTTTTCATTGCTAAAGTTTAAAACGATAATCCCATTAATTTTTTCTATTAATGCGGTATAAGCATTACTAAAATTTACAACATCTTCTTCTTCTATATTTTCTATCTTATTTTTATAAATGGTCCTTTCCAGTAAATTATGAATCCGTGCAAAAATTTCTTCATTGCTAAAAGGTTTTGTAATATAATCGTTTATACCAATGGTTAGTTCTTTCTTTTTATCAATGTTTAGAGGTGATGCCGTGATCATTATAAACGGAATATCTTGATAGTTTTCTAATGTATTGAGTGCTGTTTTAAATTCAATACCCCCCATTTGAGGCATTTTATAATCAGAAATTACAATATCGAACTGTTGCTTTTTAGCTGTTTCTAAACCCATTAAACCATTAAATGCAAATGTGCAATTTAATTTAGATGAAAGCATATCTTTGTAATAAGAAATCATTTCGAGATTATCATCTATAATTAATGCTTTGGGTAAATTATTTTTAACGGTTAACTGGCGTTGTCCTCTTGCATCATGCAAACATTGGTACTCTTGGGGTGCTGCATGTACATATAGCGTTTGGTGCTTTATCTCTAAAGGAATGCGAACGGTAAAAATACTACCAATACCTACCTCGCTCTTTACGCTAACAATTCCATTCATTTTAGTTACTAATTCATGTACTAAAGATAGCCCAATACCAAAACCACCACTTTCAGAATTTTTTTCTGTTTGCTGAAAACGAGAAAAAATAGT
>NZ_VORR01000004.1 GCF_007997085.1 Polaribacter sp. IC066 | reverse complement strand
ATTGCTTTAAACTTACTGAAAAATGAAAACTCTAAAAAACTATCTGTAAAAAGTAAAAGGCTTGAAGCTGGATGGAATGAAGACTATTTGCTCAAAATATTAAATATAAAAGTATGATTCTGCCCTGTAAAAATCAATGGTTGCTTTTTGGGGGAATTGGGCTTTTATCTATCTTTGGTTTTATTACACTTCAGAAATCAAGAAATATTGCAAAAAAAGAAAAAATACAGCAAGAAAAATTCTCGCAAGATTTACTACAATCTCAAGAAGAAGAAAGAACAAGAATTGCAAGAGAATTGCATGATAGTGTTGGACAGCAATTAACCTTAATTAAAAAAAGAGCCCAAAATATAGCAGATGATCCTATTGCAAAAATGACGAATAATGCCTTGGAAGAAGTAAGAAGTATTTCTCGAGACTTATATCCAGCATTGCTAAAACAGCTAGGTTTAAAAGATAGCATAGAACAGTTAATAAATGAGTATGATGAGCAAACTAATTTGTTCTTTTCTATGGATATTGATGAAATAGATGTTTATTTTACAGAAAACACAAGTTTAAATTTTTATCGATTAGTACAAGAATGTTTAACTAATATTGTAAAACATGCCAGCGCAAAATTTGTTACTATAACTATAAAAAAAGAACACAAAAACATTGTTACTTTAATTGCTGACAATGGAAAAGGGTTCGATGTAAATGATAAGAGAAAGAAAAATACCTTAGGATTAAAGACTATATTTGAAAGAATTAAAATTATGAACGGTAAGCTTTCAATAGACAGTACGTTAAATATCGGAACTAGTTTTATTTTTTCAATACCAATAAAAAAATGAATTTCTTAAAAAGTAAAATTTTTCCTTTTTTCCTTTTTTTTACAGCTTTAGGCATAGCTCAACACGCATCTACATATCATAAGATTCTTGGAGAGCGTGATGGTTTTGTGATAGATATTGTGAGAGCAATGAATTTTGATGAGGATGGGTTTCTCTGGCTAGGAGGAGAGAGTTTAAATAATAGAGAAATTATTTTAAGTGATGTAAATCTTGTTCTTCAGCGTTTTAATGGCAATACGTTTCATAGTATTCAATTACCAAAATTGGATAAAAGAGTTAGTGAAATTAACCAAATATATAAACGACAAGATGGTTTATTTTACTTAAGATTAGATGTGGGTATTTATAATCAACGATTAATTCTTTTTGATCCGGTATCAATGCAGTTTCAAAAAATGACTTCTCCAGAATTAATTGGAAATGCAATTTCGAAAGTTTTTAAGATAAGGGATGAAGATTATATTTTAGTTCAACAAGAAAAAGAAATACTACTCTATAAATTGCAAAAGAATTTAACTATTTCTTTAGTACTTGTTCTTAAATCTAACAAAAACATTATAGACTTATTTACAAGGCTTATCCCTTTCAAAGATTTTTTTATTTTAACCGACAATCACTTAAATATTGTTGCTTATAATTGGCAAGGAGAAAAAATAAAAGAATATCCAAAAGTAAAAAGTAAGACTAATTTATATACTTGGATTGATGAAGTATTTGTGAAAGATAATAGTACCTATGTTTTTCTCTACGAGGATCCTAAATTATATTATATCGATGAGAACAAAATAGAAATTCTTCCTGTTCATAAAAATACAGCTATAAAAAGTGAACAATTATTAATGTATAATGATGATTTTAATAATAACCTTATACTTTCTAAACAAGACAAAAAAATAAGCATTCACTCCTACAAAAAAGGTGTGTTAAATAAAATAATAAAAGATTTTGACCTTGGAAAAGGCACTTCAATTTGTAGTATTTCTAATAATATTAATGACGGTTTTTGGTTAGCAACAGAAGAAAAAGAATTGCACTATTTTAAGTTACCTTCTCAAAAAGTAAAGACATTTTTAGAAGATAAAAGTATAAGAGCTATAAAAGCGTTAAATGAAAATGAATATTTGGTTGCAACAGAAATAGAAGGTTGGTTTACAGTAAACATTAAAAGCGAAGAAGTAAAAGAATATAAATTTTCACAAAAAGGTAAATTAATAACACCAGGTTCTTCAAGAAATATTTTTATTGAAAATGGTTTTATATGGAGTAATAACTTAAGTACTATTTTTAAAAAGAAGTTATATTCTTCTGAAATAGAATCTTGGGATAACCTTTGGGTGCGCTCCATAGAAAAATTAAACGATTCTATTCTTTTATATGGTACACAAAACCAAGGATTATATACCTTTAATACCAAAACAAAAAAGTATAAAGTACTCTTAAAATTAGATTCTTTATTTTTTTATGACGTATCAATTCATAAAAATTTAATTGCAGGAGCTACAGATAAAGGCTTGTTAATGTATAATTTAGAAAGCAAAAAAAGTAAATTATATACAATTAAAGAGGGGCTTAAAGATGATTTTTTACTGATGACAGATTACGACCCGGATTATGGTTTTTTAGTAGGAAGTAGATCCGGAAAAGTGATTCGTTTTAATGAAGAAAATGAAAAATTTACAACAATCTATGAAGACGATTTAAATGCAGGAATCGCTACAATTATTAGAGATGATAATAAATGGTGGCTCCATACTTTTAAAGGATTTGTGCTTTTTGATATCAATAGTAAAGAATCTAAACGATTTGGAATTGAAGACGGGTTTAGCAACAATGAAGCCAATAGATATAGTGCATTAAAAACAAAAGAGGGTATTCTTGTAGGTACTTTAAAAGGACTAAATTATTTTAAACCTAAAGATTTAAAAGATAAAAAAAATGCTTCAAAACTAATTTTAGTATGGATAAGAAAGTATGATGAAAAATTAAATAAACACACAGAAATTCTTGACAGAAATAAAATAAACGAAATAAAAAGTATTAGTATTCCACCAGAAAACAGAAACCTAGAGTTAGATTTTTCGGTTACGAACAATCCTGTAGATAAACATTATAATTATCGCTACAGGTTAAATAGTGAAGATTGGGTTCGTATTAGCGATCAACAAACAGTTAGATTTGCTAATTTATCTGCGGGTAAATATAGTTTAGAGATAGAGGCTTTAGATTTTTCAAATAAAAAAATAGCCCAATCTTTATTTTTAGAAATTAATTCTAAAAATTTTTTTTACAAAACATGGTGGTTTTATTTAATAATTTCTTTTTTTACTATTTCTTTTTTAATTTGGATTTTAAAACAAACAAGAGAGAAAAATAAAATGCAAGGAAAATTCTCGCAAGATTTACTACAATCTCAAGAAGAAGAAAGAACAAGAATTGCCAGAGAATTGCATGATAGTGTTGGGCAGCAATTAACCTTGATTAAAAAAAGAGCCCAAAATATAGCAGATGATCCTATTGCAAAAATGACGAATAATGCCTTGGAAGAAGTACGAAGTATTTCTCGAGACTTATATCCAGCATTGCTAAAACAGCTAGGTTTAAGAGATAGCATAGAACAGTTAATAAATGAGTATGATGAGCAAACTAATTTGTTCTTTTCTATGGATATTGATGAAATAGATGTTTATTTTACAGAAAATACAAGTCTAAATTTTTATAGAATAATACAAGAATGTTTAACAAATATTATAAAGCACTCCAAAGCAAAGACGGTTGCTATATCTATAAAAAAAGAAAACAAAAATGTGATCGTGTTAATTTCTGATAATGGAAAAGGGTTTAATGTAAATGATAGTAAAAAGAAAAATAGTCTTGGTTTAAAGACTATTTTTGAAAGAATTAAAATTATGAAAGGAAAGCTCTCTATCGATAGCAAATTAGATTTAGGAACTGACTTTGTCTTTTCAATACCCATAAAATAATGAATAGTGATATAACAATTCTAGTTGCAGACGATCATCCAATGTTGTTAAAAGGTCTAAGAGACGAATTATTAGGTTTAAAATACAACGTTTTAGAAGGTGCAACAAATGGTGCGCAAGCTTTAGAAATGATTGTTTCTAAAAAGCCAACAATTGCTATTTTAGATATTAATATGCCTTTTTTAACGGGTTTTGAAGTGATTAAAAAATGTAAAGAAGTATCCGTAAAAACCAAGTTTATACTACTTACTTCTTATAAAGAAAAAGGCTTTGTTTTAAAAGCGAAACAAATGAATATTTCTGGCTATTTATTAAAAGACGAGCCTTTTTCTGAAATTAATAAATGCATTAAAAGTGCTTTAAAAGATAAATTCTATACAAGTGCAATTTTTAATGAAGTATTTACCAAAGAATTTTCGAATCAAATAGAAAAAATAAAATTCTTATCACCTTCAGAAAGAACTATTGTTCGTTTAATTGCGAATGGAAATTCAACAAAGGCAATTGCAGAAATTTTATCAATATCTACAAGAACTGTAGACAAACATAGATCTAATATTATTTCTAAATTAGATTTACCTTCAGATGCAGATGCACTTACAGTTTGGGTAAAAGAAAATAAAGAATTGTTAGACAACGTTTAAAAATCCTTCTTTTTTTAGTTTACAGTAACTTCTTAAAAAACAACTTCTTTTCTTTACTTTAAGTACGTATGCATACGTAGTAATAGTCATGAGTACGTATTTCGTAAACACTTCTTTACATATAACTTTGTTAGCAATAAACACTACCAACCATTAAAAGCTAACATTATGAAAAAAGTTTACTCAATATTTTTATTTTTATTTATTTCTGCAACAACATTTGCACAAGGTATAGCCGTGCAAGGTATTGCTAGAGATAATACAAGTTCTGCAATAATAAATACAACGTTAACGTATACGTTTAGTATAACAAAAAATGATAATACTATTTTGTATAAAGAAACACAATCTATTAAAACAGATAATTTTGGTGTGTTTTCTCATATCGTAAGTACAGGTAATCCAGTTACCAACACATTTACGAGTGTAGATTTTTCTTTAGAAAATTTAAAAATAAAAGTTTCTGTAAATTATAACGGTAGTGCTATAGATGTTTATGACCAACCATTTCAATACGTGCCTTATGCTAAGTATGCAGAAAACGGAGTGCCAACAGGCACTGTAGTTTCGTTTTTAGGTGCTACAGCTCCAAGAGGTTGGTTGTTGTGTGATGGGAGCGCAATACCAACAATAAATACAGCTTTAAGAACTTTATTGGGTACTACAACAACTCCAAATTTAAAAGGGATGTTTTTAAGAGGTATTGGGCAAAGTGCTTATGGTACTAATTCAACAGGACCTTCGTTAAGAAATTATCAGAGTGATTCTAATGAAGCACATACTCATAATTCAGGTTCATATGTAACGGATACAGAAGGAAATCATAATCATAATAATGGTATTTATAATGTAATGCTAAGTAAGAATGTAGCTCCTTATTATAGCTCAACACCTACCGGTTTTGATAATACGGCGGACGAGTTAGATATATTTAATTTAAGTACTATAAAAGCTGCAGGAAGTCATAATCATGATGTACAAGGCAATAGTGGTTCTTCTGGAGGAACAGAAACGAGACCTGTAAACTACGGTGTAAATTATATTATAAAATTATAGTATTGAACTAAATCTAAAAAGATGAAAAAAATACTACATATTTTATGTGTGTGTTTGGTAACCTATTTTGCCCAAGCACAAGAACAGAGTCAGAATCAACTTTTTGTTGGTAATGCTGCAGTAGATTATAATAATGCAGATAATAATTTACAAATGCAAATGCAAATAGGTACCCCTATGTTATCTTCTTTAAATACAGGGGGTTTGCAAGCAAGAGTTGGTTTTCCTTATGGTGTTTTGTACATTTCGCCAACATTTGTAATAGATGGTTTTGAGGTTTCTAAAGGCTATTTTACAGATAAAGTAAATATTAAATGGACGCTTGGTAATAACCAAGACAAAATAGAGAAAATTAATATTTTTAGAAAACAATTAGGAAGTAACAATGCGTTACAACTAATAGGAAGTGTAGGTAAAGATATTTTTGAATATAATGATACACAGGTAGAAGGTGGTATTTTATATGAATATAGAGTAGAAGCAGTTGGTGTTTCTAACTTAAATGAATTGTATGTAAATTATATAGAGGGTGTTGGTTTTAGAAACCCTTCAGCTACCGTTTCTGGTAGTGTTACTTTTGAAGGTGGAAGCCCAGTAAAAGATGTTGTGTTATTTGCAGAAGCAAATGGTGTAGAAAATACTACTGCAGGCAGTAGTTTAAAAATTGATGATGGTTTTATTTCTATAGATAATATTGAATATGACATACCAGCAAAAGAGACAACATTACAATCTTGGGTAACAGGTTTTGGAGATGTTTTTAAATTTAATACAAGTGGTGGTTATAATGCCACACTAAAAGTTGGTAAGTTTGGTGAGAATTCTATTGTTTTTGAAATATATATATTTAATTTTTTAATTAGAAAAATAACGTTAAGTAATTCATATCCTACAGGTGAATTAGATGGTTTAGGTAATGATATTTTTAAGAATATTTCTGAATTAACTGACACTTCTTTTTTTCATATTACTGCTGTTTTAGAAAATCTAATAACGCCAAAATTTTATGTAAATGGTAGAGAAATTAATCAAACTTATATAGATGAAGCCACTATAGAAGATAGTGTTGTAGCTCCAAGTTTTGCTTTTGAAAATGGACAATATTCATATGGGTTTGCTTCTGCAGATACCCAAAAAATAAGCAAAATAGTTTTAGGAGATGATTATACAGGTTATATAGATGAAGTTAGAGTTTGGAGCAGATTACTTACAAACGAAGAAATAAGAAGAGATTATAGAAGGTACTTAAGCGGTGCAGAAACAGCTTTAAGTATGTATTTAAGGTTAGATGAAAATGCAGGAAACAACGTATATGATTTATCTAGAAAAGGCTTTCGTCAAAATAAAAACGATGGTATATTTAGTCAAAATACAGAAAACGCATTTTCATTTAGCAGTACAAAACCAACCAGAAAACAATTAGGTGTTTTTGGGGTTACAGATGCAAATGGTGCTTATACAATTGCAAGTATCCCATATTCTGGTACTGGAGAATCTTTTGTAATTACCCCTTCTTTAGGGTTACATGCCTTTGAGCCTGCAAGTCAAACCGTATTTTTAGGTTCGGCATCTAGTGTAGTAAACCAATTAAATTTTACAGATATTTCTTCTTTTCAATTTAATGGTAGAGCGGTGTATAATGTACAAGATGTTTTTAATACCATAGACTTAGAAACAGACGAATTAGCGTATACAGATATAGAAGATTTTAGTTATAATAAATATAGAGTTACGAGTAATGGTTCTAAAATCACCATAAATAAAGGAGAATATTATTATGAAGGTGGTGCTATAAATGAAGGTAATGGCTTTTATGAAGGCGGTGAATTAAAAAGATACCCAGTTATTGGTTTAGTAGACGCATTTATTTATATAGATGGCGATATTGTGATTGGTACTAACAACCAACCTGTAAAAACAGATGCGGATGGTAAATTTACTGTGACTGTACCTATTGGACAACATAATGTAGAAGTTAGAAAAGAGGGGCATGCATTTGCTCATAATGGTTTCTTTCCGGCTTTAGATACGTTTGAGTTTTTTGAAGATCAAATAGATCCAACTTGGTTTATAGATACTACAAGAATCTCTTTAGTGGGTAAAGTTGTGGGTGGTAAAATAGAATCAGATAAGCCAGTGGGTTTTGGTGTAGAGGGTGCGTTTTCTTATACAAATAATGCAGGAACCGAAAATGAAGAAAAACAAGTTATTTCTTCTAAAAATAATATTGGTGTCGCTACAATTATTTTAAAAGGAGATATAGAGACTACTACATTAGATGTTGTAGTAGCTACAAATGCAGTTACTGGAGAATATAAAGCATCTTTAATACCCTATATTTATAACATAAAAAAAGCAGATTTAAAAATTCCATCAAATGAAGATTTGAATAATGTTATTTTAACAAGTGTTGAAACACTTAATTTATTAGCAGCACCTGTTTTAGACTCTGTTAGTTACACAACAAAAGATGGTACAGAATTATTTTCAGAAGCATTCCATCATAAAAAAAGTTTTAGATATAATTCTGCAGTAACTTTAAAGTTATTAGAACAAGAATATGAAACAGCATTTAAAATTGGCGATAATACTTATGACATTAGTGGTTTAGCCGTGCCAATTTATATTCAGAAAAAGAAATATGATATTACTTTTGAAGTCTCTCAAGAGTATGTAAATAAAGATGAGGCACAAGAAGTGCTTACAAAAGAATTTTTTACAGAAGGTACTTTTAATATTACTAATAATTTAGAGATAGAAAATAAAAGCACTACAGTACTAAGTAGAAACCGCGCTTATTATACGTATTCATTTTATGCAGGAGAACCAAATATTGCTTTTGATGATGATTTTAAAAGTAGTATTACAGTTCAATATAGCATAACAGGTAGTAATGCACTGGCAATTTCTAATGATTCAGATTTTAAAAAGGACGGAATTATTAAAGGGGGTAAAAGTACAGGAGGCGTAGCTTTTGCTACGATTGCGCCAGAAGTACCAGATATTATTTTAAGAGATCCGCCAGGTTCTAACAGTTTTGCATCTATAGAAAAAGGAACAACGATAACGTATACCAAAGAAAGTGTAAATGGCTCAACAGATGAAGACGGTGTAGGCTTTTATGCTTCTATAGGACCAGATATTACTATTTCTACAGGCGGATTTGTATTATTTACAGATGTAGAAACAAGTATTGTAGCAGATGCAGAGGGTTTATTGTCTAAATCGATAACAAATACGAGTCAGAATTTAACTACAAATAGTTATACGTTTAATCAAACAATTTCTACAAGTGATGATATTGATTTTGTGGGTTCTGATGGAGATTTATACATTGGTAATGCTAAAAACATGTATTATGGTCTTTTTGATAATATGTTTATCACAGAAGTTCCTTTAAAGTTAACAAATGGAACAACAGTGCCAAATATAGAAGTTACCGTAAAAGATGAAGATGATAAAGATAAAACATTATATGTAAGTACAAGAAAAGATCGTTTTATTGGCGAACAACCTACAAAAACATTTTTCTCTTATTCTCAAAAATACATTGTAGAAACTTTAATACCAGAGTTAATTGCTTTTGCAGATAACTTTAATCCAGCGAATGAGCCAGCAGGTTCATTACGCACAGAGAGAACCTATAGAAATCAGGCAAACTTATGGAAACGAATTATTCAAGATAATGAAAAAACGAAGTTCGATGCAAAGAATAACAGAGAAACGTATAAGCAATCTGTTATAGCAAAAGTTAGAGATTTTGGAGAATATCAAAGTCAAATAACTAGTTTGGTAAATGAAAACTTCTTTTCTAATCAATCCTTTGATGCTGGTGTAGGTGAGTTTACAAGTTCTGTTAGTACAACCGTTATCGCTGGGCAATCAACAGAAGTAGAAATAGAAACATCAACAGAGTTCAAAGAACAACTTGGTGGTTTTGTAAATAATGTAGGTTATAATTCGGTATTCACACAAATAGATTCAGACTTCGATACAAAAGTATTTTCATCTGAAGAAGATGTTACAACTACAATTTCTTATACCTTAAAAGACAATGACCAATACAATGTTTTAAGTGTAGATGTTATAAATATGTTTGATGGTAATGGTCCCGTATTTATAACAAAAGCAGGTGCTACTTCTTGTCCTCACGAAGGTGAAACTACGTCTCTTTTTTATAAACAAGCAGGTTATAGATCAAATATAATTGGTCTTGGTGGTGAAGTTTTAGGTGATGCAACAAATGAAGTGTATAAACCAGATGTAAAATCAGATAAAACTATTTTAACGAATATTCCAGAAAGTGAAGGTGCTTTGTTCATCTTAAAATTGAAGAATAATAGTGAAACACGGTCCGATTTAGAATATATTATAGAAGTAGATGCGTTAACTTTAAATGGAGCTACCACAAATGTAAGTTCAAGTGGTGTAAATGTGTACATCCCTTTTAATGAAACCATAGATTTTCCTTTTGAAGTGTATAAATCTTCTGCCTCAAGTACTTTTAAATATGACAATATTAGAGTCTATTTAAAAAGCCCTTGTGATGATATTAATGATTCTGATGGTTTTATTGATGTTTCAGTTGAGTTTAAAAAATCGTGTTCTAAAGTAACTGTTTCTGTGCCAGAAAATAATTTCATTTTTAATAGAGCAGAAGGGTATTCTAAAGATGTAGATGGCAATACAACAACAAATACGTTGCCAATTACATTTACAGATTTTAATACAGATTTTGCCGGTTTTAGAAAAATAGAATTGCAATATAGAAACGCAAGTTCTGCAAATTGGGTAAAGTTTAATACCTATTATGGTTCGCAAACTTTATTAGATGAAGCAAGTGATACAGAAGGTTTGGTAATAGACCCATCAAACTCTGAATATACTTTTAATTGGGATATAATTGGAGATCAAATTGCAGATGGAAACTATGAATTTAGAGCAATTTCTTATTGTACAGATAATGTTACTAATATTTCTCCAGTTGTTTCAGGATCTATTAATTTAAACGCTCCGGTTTTATTTGGTACACCACAACCATCAGATGGTATTTTAGATGTTGGTGAAGATATTTCTATTCGATTTAATGAAGCAATTCAAGAACGAATTGCAACCAGTATTAAAGTATCTGGTTTAAGTAATCAGCAAGACATAGATCATAGTGTTTCTGTGTTTTTAGATGGTGGAGCAAATCAAATAGAGTTGCCAAACCAAATTTTACCAAAGGGTTCATTAACCATGCAATTTTGGTATAAAAATGCAACTACAGCATCTGGTAAGTTAATTTCGCAAGAAAACGGAATTAATGCAACTTTAATTGGTAATGAGCTTACGTTTAGTTTAGGTGGAGAATCTGTAAAAGCAGTAATTAATCCTGCGCAATATAATTTTTATTCTTTGGTGTATCAAAGTGGAAATGATGCGAAATTAGCAATTTTAGAAAATGGAACAGAATTAGCATTTGAAGTTTTAACAGATAATTTAGATCTAAATTCTAACAACTCCATTTTTATTGGAGGTAACAATGTTAGTGGTAATATACACGATGTTCGTTTTTGGTCTAAAACTTTTACACGAGCGCAAGCAACGGTGGCAAAAGACAAAACATTAACAGGTAGAGAATTAAATTTGTTAGGATATTGGTCTCTAGACGAAGGAAACGGAAACGTTGGTGTTGATAAAGCAAAAAGCAGAAATGCGATTGTAAATTTAGATTGGGATATTAAACCAAAAGGAACAGCATATTCTTTCGCTAACAATTCATTTTTATCATTAGAAAACGTTGGTTTTGTGCAACCAAGTACCGCAGAAGATATTACATTATCATTTTGGATTAAAACAGCAAACGGATCGGCAGCAACTATTGTATCCAATGGAAAAGGAAATAATGACGATTTAGTACAAACCAATGGTTTAAGAAATAAATGGTCTGTAAATATGAAATCTGATGGAAATCTAGAATTGCTATCAGAAAACATTCCTTACAATTTAACTACACAATCCTTGGCAGATGGCACTTGGCATCACATTGCATTGGTTGTAAAAAGAGGTGGTTCTATAAATGCGTATGTAGACGCTTTAGAAACAACATCTGTTTCTTCTGTTAATATTGGCGGAATTTCTGGAAATAAAATTTTAATAGGTGCAAGACTTTTTGAAGATGTTTCTTCAAATGAAACCATAGACAATCACTTTACAGGGAGTTTAGATGAAATTCGTTTGTGGAATACCGCAAGAAGTTTTGATCAAATTAAAAGAGATCGTTATTTTGAGATTGATGCAAATTCAGCAGGCTTAATGCTGTATGCAGATTTTAATAAAGAAGATGGTAATACAGTAAACGGACCTAATTACAATCATGTAGTTGCAAACAATTTGGTAAGTAGCACATTTTCAAAATTAAAAGGAACCACAACACAGCGTTATACGCAAGATTCGCCAGCTTTAAAACCTAAACTACAGTTTACAAACATTCCTTTTTCAACAGTAATTAATGGAGATCAAATGATTGTTCAACCAGAATTAACAACGGAAGAATGGTCGCTTTTTGAAGGTCAAATTTTAAACTTCTCTGTTTCTAGGCTGTATGACAAACATTTTAACGAACAATTATCGCCAATAAGTTGGTCTGCTTTTGTAAACAAACAAGAAATTGAATGGTTTACAGCAGCCCGAACCAAAGAGATTATTAAAGAAAAAAATGTAGACGAAGCGTATACGTTTACGATGGATATTGTAAATAAAGGAGGTAGCACCCAACCATATACCATTAGTGGTTTACCAACATGGATTGAAGTTGCTAATACATCAGGAACTATATCACCAAACTCAACAAAACAAGTTCTTTTTACAGTAGATAAAGAGTTGGCAATGGGAACCTACAATGCCAATATATTTTTAGAAACAACATCAGAATTTAATGACAGACTTACACTAGAATTAAGAGTGCTAACAGCAGCGCCAGATTGGTCTGTAAATGCACCAGATTATTCGAATAGTATGAATATTATTGGAAAAATTAAAATTAACGATGTTTTCTCTAGAGATCAATATACTAAAGTAGGTGCTTTTGTAGATGACAACCCGAGAGGTGAAGGGTATTTACAATATCATAAAGCTTTTGATAGCTATTTTCTTTACCTAACTGCTTATAGTAATGTTACAAGTGGAGAGGATGTAACCTTTAAAATTTGGGATGCTTTAAACGGAAAAGTTATAATTGCATCTATAAATGGAGCAACAGAGGTCTCTTTTTTACAAAATGAAGTGATCGGTTCTAAATCTTCACCAGCAATTTTCTCTGGAGATCAGTTTTCTGAACAATCAACTGCCTTAAACAAAGGTTGGACTTGGACTTCTTTCTTTGTGCAAGATGCTCGTTTTAATAATATAAAAGCAACTTTTGAAGGAATGCTGTTGCAGAATGATGATCAAATTAAATCTCAAAATACATTTACGCGTTTCGAAAACAATAATTGGTTTGGTTCTTTGACAACGATAGAGAACACCAAAATGTATAAGGTAAAGTTAGCAGATGCCAATTTATTGCGATTAAAAGGGAATGATGTAAATGAAACAAATATCAACCTAACGCTTAATCAAGGTTGGAACTGGTTGCCCTTTCCTATTCATAGAAACATAAGTTTAGCAGAAGCACTTACTTTTTACAATCCTTCGGATGGCGATGTCATTAAAGATCAATACAACTTTGCTATTTATGATGCTAGTTCTGGTTGGAGTGGAACTCTTAATTACATGCAATCTAATAGAGGGTATATGATGAAGTCTGGAGAGGCACAAACTCTTAATTATCCAAACTTTCAAAGGGCAGCAAAATCGGCTATTGTTCAAGGACAAGAACATACTGAAAACACCATTGCTTTGTTTGCGAATTACAACGCAAATATGAGCATTGTTGCAGAGATAGTTTCAGATGAAATATATGAATCCGTTTTGGTGTATAATTCCGAAGGAATTTTAAGAGGCCAGTCTCCGATAGTTTCTGTTGGTGATAAAAAAATGAGTTTTATTGCAGCTTTTAGTAATACGAACGAAATTCTTAAGTTTTATCTATCTAACGGAAAGAAAGAATTGGATGCAAATTTAAATTTCCTTTTTGAGAATAATAAGGTATTTGGTAATATGAAAGCACCAGTGGTCATTAATCTAAAAAGTTTATCAACCGACCACTTGTTTTTAAATAAGGTGGTTTTATACCCGAATCCTTTTTCAGAAAGTATTACAATAAACGCATCACAACAAGTTGATAAAGTCACTAAAATTCAACTTTTTAATACGATTGGTGCGCTTATCAATACAGTTTCTACGAGTAAAGATATTACAACAATAGATACCTCAAATTTAGCAAATGGTGTGTACTTAATTAAGTTAAGTGCGTCTAATGGGAAGTTTACAATTAAGAAACTGGTTAAAAAATAAAATAAACTATGAAAAAATATTTTATTTTTTTAATCCTATTTTTAATAGGGTTAATTGCAAAAGCACAAGACCCTAATTGGTCTGTGAATACTTCAGGCTATCAGTATAGTATGACGTTTACTACGTTTTTAAGTGTAAATGGCACAACTTTATCTTCTACAGAAGATAAAGTTGGCGCCTTTGTAAACGGAGAAACTAGAGGTGTTGCAAATGTGGTTTATGTGGCAAGTGCAGCTAAATATGTAGCGTATTTATCTGTCTTTTCAAATACAAGTGGAGAAACTATTTCTTTTAAAATATTTGATAGTACAAACGATACTGTAGTCGATGTTGCAGAAAATCAAGACTTTGCTATTGATGGAAATGTTGGTGGAATTCTAAAGTCTTATAGTATTGCAAGTCCGGTTTTAAGTAATGAAGTAATTTTAAATTCGTTTACTTTTTCTGGAATAACCAATGTTTCGCAAAGTATAGCAAACAGTAAAATTGACATTGTTTTGCCTTCAAGTGCAAACCTTACGAATTTAATTGCAGAGTTTTCCATAAGTAATAATGCTAGTTTTTTTGTTGAAAATACAAAGCAGGTTTCAGGAACTACAGCGCAAAACTTTACAAGCTCAATAAAGTACCATTTATTATCGGAAAATGAAGCTGTTTTTTTAGAATATGACGTAACTGTTACCTTAGAAAAAGCAAATGTTGCTCCGCCAGAAATTGTTTTAAAAACTGAAGCAAATATTAATATAAAACAAGCACCGCTTTTAATACAACTAGAAACAAATGTTCCAGTTCTAAATTTTACAGATAAAGCTATTTTATTAGTAAATGCGGTAGTTTCATCGATAAAAAAAGGAAATGATTTACTTTATACGCTAGAAATTGTACCAATTCAACAAGGAGGTTTTTCTGTTGAAATTCCAGAAAACGCACTTTTAAATGCAGATAATGAAGGGAATTCTATCTCTAATAAATTAACTTTTAAGTACGATTTAATTCAACCTTACTTGTTGTCTATTAAAAAAGGAAATCCATCTGAAGAAATTACACAGAGCGACACTTTAGAATTTACAGTAGTTTTTAGTGAAGCTGTAGATAATGTATTTTCAACTAGTTTTGAAAGTGTTTCTAATGCAACGTTTGTTGTTGTAAAAGAAAGTGATGCAACCTATTTAGTAACGGTTCGTAATATTGAAAACTATATTGGTGCTGCAGCTCTAAATTTAAAAGCAACCAATACAATACAAGATAAAGCAGGTAATTTATTACTGAACTCGGTAATTAATGTGCATCAAAATTAACTTATGAAAACAGTTTTAAACAAATTATTTTTTATTGTTTTTGTAGGGTTATTTATACAAACAATAAAGGCGCAAGATCCTAATTGGTCCGTAAATTCAGCCAGTTATCAATATAGTATGACGTTTACTGCGTTTTTAAATGTAAACGGTACAACATTAAATGGGGTTAATGATAAAGTTGCAGCTTTTGTAAATGGTGAAATTAGAGGGGTTTCGGCTGTTGTGTTCGAGGCAAGTGCTAATAAATATGTTACCTATTTATCCGTATTTGCAAATACTGATAAAGAAACAATCAATTTTAAAATATACAATAGTGCTACAGATTTGGTTGTAAATATTAACAAGTCAACCGATTTTAGGATTGATGGCAATGTTGGAGGAATCTTTCAGTCTTTTAGTATTGCAAGTCCTCAATTAAATGAGAATGCTGTTTTTAATTCCTTTAATTTCGCAGGAATAAGTTCAGTTAATGAAGAAATAACTTCAGATAAAATAAATATAGTGTTACCTGAAAACACAAGCGTTACGAGTTTAACGGCTGTTTTTGAGACTAGTGTAAAATCAAAAGTTTTTATTGATGGAGTTCTACAAACTTCAGGAAATACTGCGCAGAATTTTACAAACGCTCTTATTTATAAAGTTTTGTCAGAAAATGAAGCAACTTTAACCATCTATGAAGTTTCTGTATCAGTAGCCTTAAATAACAACCCTACAACTGTAATTATTTCTAGTTTGGTAAATTTGAATACAAATTCAAGTCCTGTCTCTTTAGATATTGCTTTTTCTAAAGTGGTTTCAGGTTTCGAAAAATCTGATTTTATAGTAGAGAATGGAGTACTATCAACTTTTACTACTTCAGATTTTCAAAATTACAAAGTAGCTATTATACCGTTTTCACAAGGAAATTTCTCGGTGCAAGTTCCTGCAAATATTTCTTTAGATGAAAACGGTAATCCGAATGAATTTTCAAACAAAGTTAATTTCATTTATGATATTTCAAAACCATTAATTAGTGCTATTTCGATTGAAGAAGATACAGATTCTTGGTGGTTTTTAGTCACTTTTAATGAAGCTGTTTTGAATGTAGATGTAACAGATTTTCAGTTAAAGGGAGCAGCTTCTAACGCATTGACAATTTCTGAGGTGTTATTAATTTCTAGTAATGTATATAAAGTAAGCATCGCTTCTTCTAATTTGGAAATTGGTATTATTTCTTTGCAATTAAATGGAAATAGTGACATTAAAGATCTTGCCGGAAACACTAATGTTTTGTCAGAATTTGAGGCGTATTTTATGAGTAATACAAGTTCGGTATCAAATTCAGTAGTGGCAAAAATGTTTTTAGAAGGAGCTTATAATGTTAGCTCCGGAATGATGAATGATGATTTAAGAGTTAAAGGTTTTATTCCTTTAGATACGCCTTATTCAGACGCTCTTACTGTTAGTCAAGACGTTTTAAATGTTTCGGGAGAAGATGCTATAGTTGATTGGGTTTGGTTAGAAATTAGAGACAGTTCTAATGAAACAACTATAGAAGAGGCCGTTTCGGCACTCATTCAAAGAGATGGCGATATTGTTGATGTTGATGGTATATCTCCTGTAAAAATAGTGCTTCCAGTAGGAAGTTATTATATAGTAATAAGTCATCGCAATCATTTAGGTGTTCGAACCAATGAAGCAGTTCCTTTTTCTGGTGCTTCTATAGCGCTAGATTTATCAACGAACAGTGCTTTGGTATTAGGTAACGTAAATGCTATTAAAGTAATGACTGATGGTAAATTCACCTTGTTTTCTGGTGATTTTAATGGGGATGGACAAATACAAAATACAGATAAAAATGCGGTTGAACCTTTGCGAGGTATAAGTGGTTATAGAAACGCGGATATGGATTTAAATGGTGAAGTGCAAAACAGCGATTTAAATAGTGTGTTAAACCCAAATATAGGGAAAGGAAAGCAATACGCAGGGAAAAATTTTAGTGCAAAACGAAAAAAAATAAATTAAAAATAAACAACTAAATCCAAAAAAAAATGCAAAACAATTACTCAAGAAAATTTAAAAGTATACTCTTATTTATGTCTTTATTAGTAGGGCTAACTTCTTACGCACAAGACATTCACTTTACATTTGCAAATGCACAAAACACCAATAGTGATGGTAACGCCTATTATGAAGTAGATGTCATGATGCAAACCATTAATACAACAGGAAGCTTTAAATTAGGTTCTGGTCAACTATACTTTACTTACAATACAGCTGCCTTTGGTACCAATGTAAATGCAAGTTCTAGTTTTGAAGTAACACAGGAAGATGGTTATACATGTGGTCAAGGAATTGATTTAGCGGCATCTATAAATATTTATGGCGGTTTTACAACGAATGATAATACCACATCAAGAGTATCGTGGGCCTTTTCACAAACCTTTAGCTCTTCCACCTTTGCAGCAGATAATATTAATGAAGATGCTACAAAATTATGTCGAATAAAAATAAAATATACAGACGCAAGTGAAGATGCTACGTTTATGTTCGAATCTGGAGCAAACTATACAGATCAGTTTTTTACAGCTTGTGGTCTTGCAGACGGAGGGTCAACGGCAACGGCTAACTGTACCACAGAACCAGGGATACAATTAGTAAACGATTCTTTTGATAGTGTGGGGGCGACTTTGTCAAATACAGATTTTGAATTCGTAACAAGTTTGTCTCTATTTCCAAATCCAGCAACAACTTTTTTTAAAGTTCGTTCAGAAAATGAAGTATTAGAGCAAATTTCATTATATGATGTAAATGGGAAAAAAGTATTTGAAAAAAGTAGTAATCAAAAAGAGATAACGATAGATATTCAGAAACTAAAAGCAGGTATTTATTTCGCTAAAATTATTTCTAATAAAGGAAGTCAAGTAAAAAAAATCATTAAAAAGTAAAAAATTGAAATAGAAAATAGTTGATATGTTTAAAATATTGGTCGCCACGTATTTTTTCACATATTTATCTATTTTTTAATTAGTTGCATTTATTATGATACTTATAATAAAACTTAAAAAATATTAGAAGAGAATATTGCAAAGGTAGAAAGTGATTAAAAAGAAATAAAATTTAGTTGGTAATCCTTTTCTATCCTACTTTTTAGGAAATGATGTACCCTCATTAAATATCCTTAATTCAACAGAAAGGCACAAAGTAATATATGTTTGGTCCAATTTTAAGAACGGTTTAGACACCGGTTGTAAACCATTTTCTATTGAAGATTAAATTCATTTGGGTCAAGGGTTTTTTGTGAATGAAAGTAATTCAGACATCGATAATTTTATGATTTCAAAAAGGCTACCGTGTCATCAAACTACGAGAGTATTTTACAAATCTAACCTTGATTCAGCCATTAAATTACATATTTCTGATGGTTAAAATAATAAAACTACAAAAATAAAGTACGCAGTAGGCAAAACAACAAAGCTAGACCCCACTTTTGATGTTGGTACTTTTACAGGAGCGCCATCCTCATTAAGTATTTACACCCATTTAGTTAGTTATAGTGATGGAGTAGATTATATAAGGCAAGTTTCACCAAAAGATTTTGAAAACTTAATTGTTTCAGTTGGTACCAATGCAGAAGCTGTCAAAGAAATCTCATTTTCTGCACAAAGATTGAATTTGCAATCAGATATAAAAGTGTATGTCCAGGATAGAGAGGCAAATATATTTTCTGATTTAGGGAAAATAATAAGGTGTATAAAGTAATGTTGTCAGAAAAGTTATTTGGTATTGGCAGATGCTATCAACATACTTCTAGAAGTTGTTTAAGTATTAAGGATGTAGTTTTACAAAATATAAGCTTTTATAAAACAAATAATGTTACGATAAGGATTGCTGGTTTGCCAGAAGAATGTACCAGTGTAAAATTATATAGACTTTTAGGAAAACAAATCATACAGTCTTCTTCTTCTAATTCAAAAAGAGTTCTAGATATTTCTTTGCTAAAATTAGTGCAAGGTATTTACATTGTTGAAGTTGAAACTACGAAAGGAAAAATTAGTAAGAAGATTGTTTTGGAGTAAAAGATGTTGAAATGAAAAATAATAAACAAAAAATAACGAGAACAGAAGCTTTAAAATTTTAACGAAGGTTTTACAACTCGAGTTCAGAATGTCACAACTTCTATCAACATTTAAAACTTTTAGAATAAGTTTTTATTTTTTTACCCAATAATCCTAAGTGTTAGCTTACTTCGGTTTTTTTTATGCTTTAGATTTCACCCATTTTATCCAAATAATGATGTAAGAAATCATTTCTTTTTTACTTACTTTCATCAAAAAAAAATAAAGTAAAGAAGGCTATACTAATTTTTTAAATTTTAGTGAATCAAAAAATAATTAAATTTATCTACAAGACATCGTAGAGTTAAATTAGTGAAACAAGTTTTTCGATGCTATACAAATGTCAGCGTTTTAGGGCCATTGCAGGTAATAAATAGTTTCCACTTTTAGTGATCATGGTATTTATATTGGATATTTTCACATTGCATATAAATAGGGTGTCTTTGTAAAATAATAAATTTAATGGTTAAACAATGAACCAAATACGGTTCCTTTTCTGTTTTTTTGTTAAAATTCAGTACACTTTTAAGTTTTATAGTGTATGTTTAGACTCCTCAATAATTAATTGTAATTTCTTCTTAAACGCTATGATGAGAAAATATATGTTGTATGTATTGTGTTTGTTTTTCTTAAATTTATCTTAATCACAAGAAGAAAATCAACCTCCTAAAATAGTAAAAAACGATGTAATAAGTGCCTATTACAAATTGGGTGCAGAGTTCCGTGCAGAAGGAATTTTTGAAAACGCCTTTAAAAATATTTCTTTCGGATTAGAAGCTTCAAAAAAAGCTGGAAACAAAAATTTAATTGCGGTTGGACAAGTCTATTTTAGCGATTATTACAATCAAAAAAAAGAATATTACAAGTCGATAGAGTACATAAACATGGCGCTGTTTTATTTTTTAGAAGCAAATGATGTGGCACAAATTTATAGTTGCAATTTTAAATTAGGTCAGTTATACTATACTATTTTCGAGTTTGATAAATCTTTAGAATGTTATTTTACATCATTAAAAATTGCTGATAAAAACAAGAATGAACTACAAATAGCTGCTCACCTAGAAAAAATTGGAGAAGTTTATCTACTAACTCCAGATTTAAAAAAAGCACGCATAAATTTTTACAAAGCAATTGATATTTATAAAAGGTTAAACAACGAAAAAGGCATTATCGGGAATTTAACAAATTTAGGAGCTAGCTATCAAAAAGAGGGCTCAAGAACCAATAATAGAGCTTTGGTTATAAAAGCAATAAGCCTTTTTGAAAAGGGGTTAGAAAAAACTAAAAAAGGAGGATTTGAAATTAATAGGTCTATTTTTTTGGGCAATATAGGTTCCTCTTTTCGGTTTTTAGAAAAATATGAAGAATCACTAGCATACCTTTTTAGGGCGTTAGCATTAAAAGTTACATTAGAAAGATTTTCTAGTGCCGCGCATACTTGTAATGATATTTCAGAAACTTATTTAGAGATGAATAATCTTTCTAAAGCGAGAGAATATGCCTTAAAAGCGATTGACTTTTCGAAAGACTTAAACATACATAAAGAGAGGTTTGCTTGTTATTTGTTATCAAAAATTGAATATAAATCTGGCAATTTTAAAAAATCTCATAACTATCTAAAAAATTACCATCAAATTCAAGATAGTTTATTCTCGATTCAGAAAATCACGAAAATTAATGACCTTCAGATTCAGTATGAAACAGAAAAAAAGAACTTAAAAATTGCAGCACAAGAGAGTAACATTGCTTTGTTAGCCTCTGAAAATGCTCTAAAAAATCAGTTGCTTTTGTTTGGGGGTCTAGGGCTTATAGCTGTTTTTATTTTTATTCTTTTATTTAAAGCTAAAAACACCGTTAAAAAAGAAAAATTGCAGCAAGAAAAATTCTCACAAGGTTTGTTGCAATCGCAAGAAGAAGAAAGAGTTAGAATTGCGAGAGAATTACATGATAGTGTTGGGCAACAACTTACTTTGATAAAAATAAAAGCACAAAATTCACAACAAAAAGAAATTACACTTTTAACCAAGAATGCGTTAGAAGAGGTAAGAAGTATTTCTAGAAACTTGTATCCTGCATTGCTAAAAGAATATGGTTTAACTAAAAGTATAGCACAGTTAATTACTGAATACGAACAACAAACACATTTAATTTTTTCTAGAGATATTGATCCTATAGATCTTTATTTTAAGGAAAATGAAAGACTTAACTTTTACAGACTAATTCAAGAATGTTTAACGAACATTGTAAAACACGCTAAAGCAAAGTCGGTAACGGTAAACATTAAAAAAGAAGAAGATAAAGTAGTTACTTTAATCTCGGATAATGGAAAAGGGTTTGTTGTAGATGACAATAAAAAGAAAAATAGTTTGGGTTTAAAAACTATTTTAGAAAGAATTAAAATTATGGACGGTAAGCTTTCTATTGATAGCAAAATAAATAACGGCACAACTTTTTTGTTTTCAATACCCATAAAAAAATGAATTGGTTAAAAAGTGCAACTTATTTATTTTTTATTTTATTTGCTATTTAGGTGTTGCTCAAAATGAATCTGCAGTTCATAACGTTTTTGGGTAAAATGATGTTTTTTCTAAAGATATTGCCTCTGAAATCAATTTTGATACAGATGGTTTTTGTAGATTGAAGGTAAGAATATTGTACATAGTTAGATTATTTTTAGTAATTAAAACATTGTAATTTAGTGCTTTAATGGAAATACGTTTTATAATATTCAATTACTAAAATAGGTTAAAAGGATTAGTGAAATTAACCAAGTGTATAAGTGTATAAACGACAAGATGGTTTATTTTATTAAGACTAGATGTGGGTATGTATAATCAACGATTAATTCTTTTTGATCGGGTATCAATGGAGTTTCAAAAAATGACTTCTCTTGAATTAATTGTGAATGCAATTTCGAAAGTTTTTAAGATAAAGGATGTAGATTATATTTTAGTTCAACAAGAAAAAGAAATACTACTCTATAAATTGCATAAGAACTTAAGAATCTATTTGAATCTAAAAAGTTTTTGGTAATGTCTAAATTTTAGAGCTATAATTCTATGGTTGTTTAAAAACTCAATTAAAAGTAGTGCTTAATTTTTGTGCTTGGTCACTATTTTTTATTGCCTATTGCATCCTTTGTGGCTAAATTTAACCAATCTCAAAGATGTAATGACTAAACTTTTTGTGCAACTATTTTCAATTATCGCAATTATTATGCTATTTATTGGTTATTTTTTTGTTAAAAAGGTTCCTTAATTTCTGATATCATGAACTTTAATTTTTCTTAAATAGTCATTATTTAGAATAGATATAAATAATATATTTTAACAAATATATGCCTAAATTTATATCTAAAATAATACTCAAAATCCGTAAATTTGCTTGATTTTTCTAGATAACTAAAATTACTAATTACTATGTCAAAAGACATTCGTATTAAAAAAGGCTTGGATATAAAGCTGGTTGGTGAAGCCGAAAAAAACACTACAAACAGTCCTTTAAGTAGTGTTTATGCCGTGAAGCCAGAAGATTTTCATGGAATTACACCCAAACTTGTTGCCAAAGAAGGAGCAGAAGTAAAAGCAGGAGATACACTTTTTTATTCTAAAAGTGATGAGCGCATTTTATTTTTGAGTCCTGTTTCTGGCAAAGTAATGGAGGTAGTTCGTGGAGCAAGAAGAAAGGTGTTAGCCGTTAAAATTGCCGCAGATACAAAACAGGTTCATAAAGATTTCGGAACTAAAGATGCAGATGTAATGTCTGCAGAAGAGGTGAAGAATTACTTATTTACTTCGGGTTGTTGGCCTTTTATAAAACAACGTCCTTATGATGTTGTCGCAAATCCTAATCAAGCACCAAAAGCAATCTTTATTTCTGGGCACGTAAGTGCACCTCTCGCTGCTGATTTAGAGTACACTTTAGCAGGTAAAGAAGCAGAATTACAAGCTGGTGTTACTGCAGTTTCGAAATTAACAGAAGGTAAAGTACATCTTTCTGTGGGGCAAGAAGCATCTTCTTTATTTACAAATTTAAAGAACGTTGAACACCACAAGGTTTCTGGACCTCATCCTTCCGGAAATGTGGGGACTCAAATTTCGAAAATAAATCCTATTAACAAAGGAGAAGTTGTGTGGGTAATTACACCACAAGATTTAATAATTATTGGGGAGTTGTTTTTAACAGGGAAGTTAAATATGACAAGAACAATTGCATTAACGGGTTCTCAGTTTAGCACGCCACAGTATGTAACTGCAATTGTAGGTGCAAATATTGCGGATGTTACCGCAAATAACTTGCAAAATAATAACACAAGAATTATTAGCGGAAACGTACTTTCTGGAAAAGAAGTAAAAGAAGATGGTTTTTTGGGGTATTATGATAATCAAATTACAGCAATTCCAGAAGGAGATGATTATGAGTTTTTTGGATGGAATAAGCCAGTTTTCAATAAAATATCAACTTCAAGAGCACTTACTTTTTCGTGGTTAACACCAAAGAAAAAATACGATTTAAATACCAATACAAACGGCGAACACAGAGCTTTTGTAGTAACAGGCTCTTACGAGGAGGTTTTTCCTCTAGATATTTATCCAATGCAATTGTTAAAAGCATTTATGTATAAAGATTTAGATGAAATGGAAGCTTTAGGTGGTTACGAAGTAGCACCTGAAGATTTTGCACTAACAGAATTTATTTGTGTATCTAAACAGCCTCACCAAAAGATAATTCGTGAAGGTTTAGATTTAATGAGAGAAGAATTAGGATAAGATTATGAGCTTTAAAGGAAACTTACACAATTTAAAAGAAAAATATAGAGGTACTAAAATGGCGCCTGCATTTAACGCAATCCATACCTTTTTATATTTACCGAATGAAGTTACTCACGCAGGAGGAACTCACATCAAGGCAGCAGACGACTTAAAGCGTACAATGAATATTGTCATTGTGGCTTTGCTTCCTTGTTTGTTGTTTGGGATGTTTAATGCTGGTTATCAGTATTATGCCGCTATAGATGCAGCGAATGGAATCACATCAGAATTTACTATTTTAGGCTCTTTTCTAACATTAGATAATTTGTGGATTGGAATTATTAAAGTTTTACCATTAGTAATTGTTTCTTACGGTGTTGGTCTTTTAGTCGAATTTATATTCGCAGTTATAAAAGGCCATGAAGTAGAAGAAGGGTATTTGGTAACAGGAATGTTAGTACCATTAATTGTACCTGTAGATACACCTCTTTGGATGCTTTCAGTAGCTGTTGTTTTTGGTGTTGTAATTGGTAAAGAAGTATTTGGTGGTACAGGAATGAATATCTTAAATCCTGCATTAACCATTAGAGCTTTTTTGTTTTTTGCATATCCAACATGGATGTCTGGGGATAAAGTTTGGGTCTACGATGCCGTAGAAAGAACAGGAACTGCAGATGCAATTTCTGGAGAAACTATTTTAGGTAGTTACGCTCAAAATCAAGAAGTAGCGTATTCTACATTTGATAAGTTTATGGGTTTTATACCGGGTTCTGTAGGAGAAACATCTACCTTTTTAATTTTAATTGGAGCATCAATTTTAATCTTCACAAAAATAGGAAGTTGGAGAATTATTCTTTCAGTATTTGTGGGAGCTGCCGCAATGGGGTTAATTTTTAATCAAATTGTTGCCTTCGACATTATCACAGAAACTAGTAAGTTTTACGGTTTAATGAACACCGTTTGGTGGGAACATTTAACAATAGGTGGTTTGGCATTTGGTGCAGTCTTTATGGCTACAGATCCCGTAACAGGATCGCAAACGAATAAAGGAAAATGGATTTATGGTTTCTTAATTGGTTTCCTTTCCATAATGATTCGGGTATTTAACCCGGCATATCCTGAAGGCGTGTTTTTAGCAATTTTATTGATGAATGTATTTGCGCCAACAATAGATCACTACGTTGTGAAAGGAAATGTAACCAAAAGAATGAAACGTTTAAAAGTAAAAACAGCATAATATTATGGCAGTTAACACAGACAAAAATTCATACACAATACTATTCGCCATTATCATGGTGGTTGTAGTAGGTTCGCTTTTAGCGTTCACAGCTTCTTCTTTGAAGCCTCAAATCAAAGAGAATATGCGGATGGAAAAGCAACAGAATATTCTATATGCTTTGGGTGTAAATGATAATGAAGGTTCTGGGGATATTACATTTGTTTCAACAGATAAAGTTGCGAACAAGTTTAAAACAAATGTTTCAGAACAATTAGTTTTAGAATCTAAAGATGGTAAAATCATCGGGCAAATGACACGCCAAGAGTTTATGGATTCTAAAGATGAAGGAAAAGGAAAAGAGCCTTATTTAATAGATGTTAAAAAACAGCAAACTAGGGCAAAAAATGGGAAATCTCGTTTTTTACCACTATTTGTTGGACAGCAAAACGGTGAGACGGTTTATATTGCACCAATTAGAGGAAAAGGTTTATGGGATGCCATTTGGGGTTTTATAGCCCTAGACAAGGATATGGTGGTTAAAGGGGCATTTTTTGATCATGCCGCAGAAACTCCAGGTTTGGGTTCTAATATTAAGCAACGTTACTTTATGGACGATTTTTATGGTGAAAAATTATTATCTGATTCAGGTGTGTTTAAAGGAATTGACGTAGCTAAAGGGAATAATGATCCTAAAAATGAAATTAAAGATGACTACGAAGTTGATGCTTTAGCGGGTGCAACGATAACAGGTGATGGAGTATCTGCAATGATAAAGAATGATTTAAAATTGTATATGCCATTTTTTCAGGAATTAAATACAACAATAAACTAGTATGGCAATACTTTCAAAAAAAGACACAAAATTAATTACAGATCCTTTAGCAGATAATAATCCTATTACAATTCAGGTTTTAGGAATCTGTTCAGCACTAGCAATTACCGCAGATTTAAAAGCATCGCTTGTAATGGGTATAGCGGTATTATTTGTAATGGGCGTGGGTAATGTTGTAATATCTTTATTGCGTAACTTAATCCCTTCAAAAATTAGAATTATTGTACAACTTATTGTTGTTGCATCTCTCGTAATTGTCGTAGATCAATTTTTAAAGGCTTATGCTTTTGAGTTGAGTAAAACACTTTCGGTATTTATCGGGTTAATCATTACCAACTGTATTATCATGGGACGTTTTGAGGCTTTTGCTCTAGCAAATGGTCCTTACCGATCTTTTTTAGATGGAATAGGAAATGCATTAGGGTATGCCGTTATTTTAATTTTAGTTGGTTTTTTTAGAGAACTTTTAGGAGCAGGAACTTTATTCGGAATTCCTGTTTTAGGTGATCCAATCGAAAAAACTGGTTTATTTTCTACAGGTTATGAAAATAATGGCTTTATGCTTATGCCACCAATGGCCTTGATTATTGTAGGCCTAATTATTTGGGTGCAACGTAGTAGAAACAAAGAGTTAATAGAAGATTAAAAATTAGTTAACAGTGGGTAGTTTTATTTGCAATTAAATGCGAATTAAATACTAAAAACTGAAAACTGAAAATTATAATAAAATGATAGAACATTTAGAATTATTTTTTAAGGCCGTATTTATTGATAACATGGTTTTTGCTGTCTTTTTAGGGATGTGTTCATATTTGGCAGTATCTAAAAAAGTAACCACAGCAGTAGGTTTAGGCGCGGCGGTAATCTTTGTACTTGCAATTACAGTTCCTTTAAACTGGTTGTTAGATCAGTATTTATTGCAGCCAGGGGCTTTAGTTTGGTTGGGTCCAGAATTTGCAGATTACGATTTAGGCTTCCTTTCCTTTATTATGTTTATTGCAACGATTGCAACAATGGTTCAGTTAGTAGAAATAATAGTAGAGAAGTTTTCTCCGTCTTTATATAATTCTCTAGGTATTTTTTTACCGCTAATCGCAGTAAATTGTGCTATTTTAGGAGGAAGTTTATTTATGCAATCTCGTGAAATAGAGTCTTTAGGGTTAGCCTTAAATTACGGAATATCTTCAGGAATTGGTTGGTTTTTAGCAATTTTAGCAATTGCGGCGATTCGTGAAAAGATTAGATATTCAAGTGTGCCACCAGCCTTAAGAGGTTTAGGTATTACATTTATTATTACAGGTTTAATGGGAATAGGTTTTTTAAGTTTTGGAGGAATGTTAACAGGAGGAGATGAAGAAGCAGCGCCGGTAAAAGAAACAGAAGCTACCATTGAAAAAGTTGAGAAAAAAGGAGTTAAAGATGAATTAGCAAACAATACTAAAACTTTAAATTAATATGATTTTAGCAGCAGGAACAACAGGAACTGTTATAGCAACAGTATCCGCATTTTTAATAGTAGCTTTATTATTAATAACAGTATTACTTTTTGTAAAACAAAAATTATCGCCATCAGGTCCCGTAAAGATTATGATTAATGGTGAACGAGAGATTGAAGTAGCTTCAGGTGATTCTTTATTAACGACTTTAAGTAGTAATAAAATATTTTTACCATCTGCTTGTGGAGGTGGTGGGACATGTATACAATGCGAATGCCACGTAAACGATGGTGGAGGTGAAGCTTTGCCTACAGAAGTACCTCACTTTTCTAGAAAAGAATTAAAAAGCGGTGCTCGTTTAGCATGTCAGGTTAAAGTAAAACAAGACATGAACATTTCGATTCCTGAAGAGGTATTCGGAATTAAGAAATGGGATGCAGTGGTTGTAAGAAATTACAATGTGGCTTCATTTATTAAGGAATTTGTTGTTGAAATTCCTAAAGATATGGGGTATAAAGCAGGGGGGTATATTCAAATAGAGATTCCTCCTTGTGAAGTAAAGTTTGCTGATATGGATATTACAGCACATCCAGAGGAGCATGACAGACCCGATAAATTCAAAGCTGAATGGGATAAATTTAAGTTGAGACCATTAGTAATGAAGAATAATGAAACTGTAGAAAGAGCATATTCTATGGCGTCTTTTCCTGCAGAAGGAAGAGAAATTATGTTGAATGTTCGTATTGCGACGCCGCCGTTTGATAGAGCAAAAGGTGATTGGATGGATGTAAATCCAGGTGTTGCATCTTCTTATATTTTTGGTTTAAAGAAAGGCGATAAATGTATTATTTCAGGTCCTTACGGAGAATTCTTTATTAATGAGTCTGATTCAGAGATGTTGTATGTTGGTGGTGGTGCAGGTATGGCGCCAATGCGTTCTCACTTATACCACTTATTCAGAACATTAAAGACTGGTAGAATTGTTACTTACTGGTACGGAGGACGTTCTAAAGCAGAATTATTTTATATTGAGCACTTTAGAGCTTTAGAAAAAGATTTTCCAAACTTTAAATTCTATATCGCATTGTCCGATCCTTTAGAAGAGGACAATTGGAAAGTGAAAAAAGATTTAGACGATGAAACGGGAGATGGTTTTGTAGGCTTTATACATAATTGTGTTATAGATAACTACTTAAATCATCATGAGTCACCAGAAGATATGGAATTATATTTCTGTGGACCACCATTAATGAACAAAGCGGTTCAAAAAATGGGCGAAGATTTTGGTATGCCAGATGAAAGCATCCGTTTTGATGACTTTGGAGGATAGCCGAATCATACTGTTTAATAGGATTCAGAGATAAATTAATAAATAATAAAAAAAGCCGATTCATTTCTGAATCGGCTTTTTTATGGACAAAAATTAAGCTAATAAAGTTTGTAGGTGATATACAGGCTCTCCGTCTTCTTGCTCAAATAGTTTAGAGTAGTCTAATACATAAGGAATATCATCTAATTTACAGAGTAGTTCAACAACATTGCAAAGCCCATCAAACAAAACTTCTTGAGAAGTAGGGTTTTGAGGTTTAGGGTTGTAATGACATAACGGAGTTTTAAATCCACAAGCAACTAAAAATGCCTTTTCAATTTGTAGGAGTTCTTGCGGAGTATATCCGTTAAATTTTCTTCCTAAATTTTGGTGCACCAATCCTAAATAGCTTAATTTAAGCGAACCATGTGCATCTGATAAATGTTTCCAACTATCAAAATTATCTAGAATATTGCCCACCGCACAAGCGGTACAATCTTCTGGGTTTAATCTATTGTTGTGGTATGCGTTGTATAATTTAATTAATGCCTGTTCTAATCTTTTCGTTGTTTTCATATTCAATACATTTACAATTCTAAGATAAGAAATTATTGTAAACTAATCAAATGGATTGTAGGTAATGATTATATTTAGAATAATCCTAAATTATTAAGATAAGTTTTTTTTTCTATAATGATAAAATCGTATTTTTGATGGGCATAAATTTTGAGCATGAAAGGCATCCAAAAAATCTTAAAAAAAAATAAATATATTAAAGTAAAATTAAAGAAAACATCAACCAATCATTTAGAATTAAAAGCAAAGATTAATGGTGTTAAAGGTAGTTTTATACTAGACACAGGTGCTTCTAATTCTTGTGTTGGTTTAGATTTGATTGATTTTTTTAAGTTAGACGCTCAAGAGAGTGATACCAAAGCCGCAGGCGCAGGTGCAACAGATATGGAAACACAGCAGTCTGAAAATAATTCGTTAAAAATAGACGCTTGGAAAACAAATAAATGCCATTTGGTCTTGTTTGATCTATCGCACGTAAATACAGCGCTTACCCAACACAACGCTAAAAAAGTTCAGGGTATTATTGGGGCAGACATTTTGCAACAAGGAAAAGCTTTTATAGATTATAACAAGAAAGTATTATATTTAAAAAGAGTAAAAAAATAGTTACATAAATAATAAAAAGATGAGTTTGCAAAAACAGGTAATGGATAAAATGAAAGAAGCAATGAAGGCAAAAGATACCATTGCTTTACAAGCTTTAAGAGCAGTCAAATCTGCCTTTTTGTTAGCAAAGACAGAAACAGGTGTTCAGGAAGAGTTAACTGAAGAGCAAGAGTTAAAGATTATTATTAAGCAGGTAAAACAAAGAAAAGATAGCGCGGCTATTTTTATCAAACAAAATAGACAAGATTTAGCAGATCCTGAATTGGCAGAAATTACTGTTTTAGAACAATTTTTACCAGAAGCATTGTCAGAAGAAAAAATTGAAGAAGTTGTAGTAGCAATTATAAAAAAAACAGGAGCGTCTGGAATGAAAGACATGGGAAAGGTCATGGGCATTGTTTCTCAAGAGCTTTCTGGCCAAGCAGATGGTAAAATAATTTCTACTTTGGTGAAAAAGAATTTAATGTAAATGATTAGCAAGTAGCTTTTTTTAAAGACAGCTTTTTTTTTTAATGGAGATAAAATAATAATATAGTAAAGTACACAAATTCTACACAATATGTTTTTTAAAGAGCCAATAGTTGCAGCTTGTAGGACGTGAACTTTTTGAGAAATTATAAACGATATAGCATTCCTTATTTTTTATTGGTTCATTTAAATTAGTATGTTAATCATTAAAAAGGCTTTGAGTTCAAAATAAAGCTATATTTTTGCTTACTAATAAAAAGGAGGCTCTAGTTATAAATTAGATATTCTTTTGTCCTAAATATAGCGTATTAGATTACTGAATATTAGGTAAGAAAAATAGTAAGAACGGCTGCGTAGTTCAACTGGATAGAATATCAGATTTCGGCTCTGACGGTTGGGGGTTCGAATCCCTTCGCAGTCACAATTATTATATAAATCTTCTAGAATTAAATTTCTAGAAGATTTTTTTTATAAATATGGTTTATATGACAAGTATCATATTTTGTAATAGCTATTATTTTGACCTTTGATAAAGTAATTTTAAACAAAATATTATGAAAAAAAGAATTCATATATCAGAAATAATGAGTCAGAATTTAATTACGCTGAATATTACAAATACAATAGAAGATGCAAAAAAAATATTCGAAGAAAATGCAATTAGACATATTCCTATTGTTGATCATAAAGAAATTGTAGGCATGTTAAGTTATTCTGATCTTCTAAAAGTAGGGTATGCAGATGCCTCTGACGATAATGAAAATATAGATTTTAGTATTTATGATTGGTTTACAATTAAACAAGTAATGGCTAAAAATTTGTATTTGGTGCCTTCTAACTCCACTGTAAAAGAAGTGGGCGCATTGCTTGCCGATAAGGAGTTCCATGCATTACCTGTTGTAGATGACGGAGAATTAGTGGGTATTGTTACCACTACAGATTTTATCCGGTTTTTGGTAGATCAGTTTTAGAATCTGAAGGCTTTAGTTAAGGAATGCGGTAAAAAGAAGATTTGGCAAGAAATCTTCTTTTTATTTATATTCAGAAGTCAATTCATCTACAATTAAGCCGTCTTCTAGGGTTTGTATAACGCCAAATGCAGCTCTTTCTCCAGAAATCATAGCAGCATTTAAAGAACCATTTAAGAGCTGGTCTCCAGCTAAAAATATGGTAGCTTTCAATTTGGTTTCTGTACTTGAAAGTTCATATTGTAAGTCTAATAATTTAGGCAATGCTTTTTTAATATGATATCTTTTTAAGAAAGTAGTCGCTGTTATATTACAAAATTGAAGCAACTCGTCTTGTACCCGTTTAATGAAGTCTTCTTTATTTAAATGATGATTTTTTACAACGGTTACAGATAATAAATTGTTTTTACCTGTAGATGAATTTTTGATGCTTGAATGGTAAAAAATATTATTAATTAAAGCTTCTTTATCTGAAATTAAACCAATTAAAGGTTTTTTGATGACACAGTCTTTTGTTTCAAAATATAACGTATCGCAACTTTTCCATTCAGTTTCTTGATTTTTAAGGTTCGAAACTAAAGAGCTTGCTTCTGTTGCAATAATGGTAATATGGCTCTTAATTTTTGAATTATCTTCTAAAATTATCTCATTATTTTTTACTTCTTTTACAGGCGAATTGAATATAATATTTGTGTTTTTTAAGTTTTTCTTTAATTGATTAGAAATTGCTTGAATTCCGTCTTTTGGTAAAACTGCTAAACCATCACCAAACATCTTATATACAAATTCAAACATTCTGCTAGAGGTCTCTAGATTTGGTTCTAAAAAAATACCACTAAAAAATGGCTTAAAAAAGTTTTGAATAATATCTTCTGAAAAACCTATGTTTTTTAAATACTGAAGTGTTGTTTTTTCATCTTCTTTAAAAATGTCGAGTAGCTTCTTTTTCTTTAAAAGGGCATTTAGTTTCAGTATTTTTATTTTATCAGATAATAAACCTATTGATGAAAGTAGTGTTGGTATTAATAAAGACAAGCTTCTTAACGGATCGCCAATAGTTTGTTGTTTGCCATTTCTAAAAATAGTGGCGCCAGGCAATAATTCTTGCAATTTTAAATCTTTATAATTTAAATACTGTTTGGCGGCCGGATAGGAAGTTAACAGAACCTGAAAGCCGTGATCTAAAACGTACCCTTGCACAACATCAGATTTTACACGACCGCCAACCGAGGCAGATGCTTCTATAATTGTTGGATGATATCCATGATTTTCTAAAATTTGAGCTGCAATTAAACCACTAATTCCTGCGCCAATAATATGAATTTTATATGCTGACTTCTCCATTTTCTAAAGCTTTTAAATTTTCTTGTTTTTTGAGGTAAGCGCTTATAATTCTCTGAATATCTTTATTATCTTTTTTTGGTTGTACAAAAAACTGATATTCTTCCGGATTTTCTAATTCATTTGCTTGTGCCGCATCTAAATAACCAAAACCTTTATAAATGCCATCTAAAATTAACGCAAAACCAATCTCTTTTTTAGTTCTTCCTTTTTCTTTGATGACTAAATTTTCTGCTCCGATGCCTACAGATTCTATTGCTTTTCTTACTCGTTTGTTATACTCTTCAACAGGTTCTTTATCACAACAAACACCTTTACATTCTTTTAATTGAAAATGAAAACAGCTCGATACATTGGTTTGTAAATGACAATATTTGGGGCATAATTCAAATTCTTTGCATAAATATTCTAAATGATTTCTACATTCTGCTACAGAATAATATTTCATCATAGAGTTTGGTGCTAGTTTTAGTCGATTATACGCTAAATGAATAATTCCCTTTTGATCTTCATAAGAAAACAATCCAACAGCTTCTCCTGCTCTTCTTTGCGCCCTATTATATTTGGGGTAAATGTGTTTAATTTCAGCAGATTCATGTAAGAGCGCCAATAATTCGCTACCAGTTTTTGTAAAAGAAATATCGGCAGTTTCTAAACACATGTTCTGCTCTTTTTTCTTTTTATCGTAAAAATGACTAATTACACGTTGTTTTATATTGTTGGCTTTGCCAACATAAATAACTTCTTTTGCTAAATTTTTAAAATAATAGACACCGTGTTTTTCGGGTAAATTATCTACTACGATTTTGTCTAAAAGTGGTGGTAAAGTAGCCTGTCTAGAACGCGGATTTAAAAATGAGTTGATGATAAAATTATCATCTCTCTCTATTAATCTTCTAAATAATTCTGTGGTGGCCTCTGCGTCTCCTTTGGCTCTGTGTCTGCCGTTAATAGGTATGTTTTCATCAACACATATATTGCCTAAACTATACGATTTTAAGCCAGGAACTATTTTTCTTGTTAACCGAACGGTGCACAACTTTTTTCGTTTAAAATCGAAGCCTAAACTTTTAAATTCGGCATGAATAATATTATAATCGAAGTTTACATTATGGGCAACAAAAATAGTGTCCTTGGTGATTTCTTCTACTTTTTTTGCAACTTCATAAAATTTAGGAGCATTTCTTACCATAGCATTGGTAATGCCAGTAAGGTTGGTTATAAAAGCCGGTATGTTTTGCTCTGGATTTATAAGTGTGGTGTATTCATCGAGCACTTTTTTTCCATCAAAAACAAAAATAGATATTTCAGTTATTTTCTGGCCTTTGTAGCCATTTCCTGTGGTTTCTATGTCTACAACAGTATAATTCAATTAACCGATACTATTTTTTAAATCGGCAATAGTTTCTGTTGGGTTTTCTGAGCCAAACACATAACTACCTGCTACTAAAACATTCGCACCCGCTTCAATTAATGCATTTGCATTTTTATCGGTTACGCCACCATCAATTTCTATTTGACAAGCAGCTTCAGAAAATTCAATTAAGTGTTTTAACTGGCTCACTTTTTTGTACGTATTTTCGATAAAAGATTGTCCGCCAAAACCAGGATTAACACTCATAATACACACCAAGTCTAAATCTGCAATAATATCTTCTAAAACTGCAATGGGCGTATGCGGATTTAAGGCAACACCAGCTTTCATTCCGGCAGCTTTTATTCCTTGTATTGTTCTGTGTAAATGTGGGCAAGCTTCATAATGCACCGTTAAAATATTAGCACCTAAATCTGCAAAAGTTTGTATGTATTGATCAGGATTTACAATCATTAAATGCACATCAATTGTTTTTGTAGCGTGTTTGGCAATTGCTTTTAAAACAGGCATGCCAAAAGAAATGTTGGGTACAAAAACACCGTCCATAATATCAATATGAAACCAGTCTGCTTGGCTATTGTTTACCATTTCTATGTCTCTTTGTAAATTTGCAAAATCTGCGGCTAAAATTGAAGGGGCAATTAAATTACTCATTATAGGGTGCTTTGTTTTATTGGTTTTACAAAGATACTTAATTCGTTAATTAGAAATAGATGGAAGAAGTAATATATTTCATAAACAGGTTTAGTCCTGATTAAAGGGGCATCCTCTTTATGCGAAAATCGTTATCTGTGTCTTTAAAATTCTTGAGTTTATTTTAATCGATAGAATTCCCCGACGCTCTGCGTCGGTGGTCAAGAGGAAAGTTTGAAAACCTGGGTTTTCATCAAACTAAAAATAAGGTTTTTTTCAGCTTGATACCTCGATGGCTCTGCCTCGAGGTTGTTCATTGTAAAGAGCAGCTGTTGAAAATAAATTCAGCATAAAAAGATATAGCGATAAGCAGGCAGCTTTTAATAAAAAAAAACTCCCAAAAATAAATTTGAGAGTTTTATATAAAATATTCTTGCTTCTTTTATGCAGCAAGATTGAGATACCAAAAGAGGTCTGTAACTTTTAGCCTAGGTAAGTCATTAAAATTTTACTTCTAGAAGTATGTTTTAATCTTCTAATTGCTTTTTCTTTAATTTGACGAACGCGCTCGCGAGTTAAATCGAACGTTTCACCAATTTCTTCTAAAGTCATTGGCTGGTGCTCACCTAAACCAAAGTATAATTTTACAACATCTGCCTCACGAGGGGTTAATGTTTCTAAAGCTCTGTTGATTTCAATACGCAAGGATTCGTGTAATAACACTCTGTCTGGGTTTGGAGATTCTCCAGAATTTAAGACATCATATAAGTTAGAATCTTCACCTTCAATTAAGGGTGCATCCATGGATACATGACGACCAGAATTTTTCATAGATTCTTTTACGTCATTCACCGTCATGTCTAGTTTTTTAGCAATTTCTTCAGCACTTGGTGGGCGCTCATTTTCTTGCTCTAAAAACGCATACATCTTGTTAATTTTATTGATAGAACCAATTTTATTTAACGGTAAACGTACAATTCTAGATTGTTCTGCTAAAGCTTGTAAGATTGATTGACGAATCCACCAAACAGCATACGATATAAATTTGAAACCTCTTGTTTCATCAAAACGTTTTGCCGCTTTAATTAAACCTAAATTTCCTTCATTAATTAAATCGGGTAACGTTAATCCTTGATTTTGATATTGTTTTGCAACAGAAACCACGAATCTTAAATTGGCTTTGGTTAATTTTTCTAAAGCTCTTTGATCACCAGCTTTAATAAGTTGTGCCAATTCTACTTCTTCATCTGCCGTAATTAAATCTACTTTACCTATTTCTTGTAAATATTTGTCTAAGGAAGCAGTTTCTCTATTGGTAACCTGCTTGGTAATTTTAAGTTGTCTCATCTAAATTATATAACTTTTTAAAAGATTCATGTATTGCTACAAACTATTATACGTATGCTTCTAAATAAATGTTACAAAAAAATGATATTTTTTTTTAAAGAGATAAAATACGTTTTCAACGATTTAAAACAACCTGCTAACTCTTCTAAAAAAAGAATGTGACGAATTACTTTCTTTTGTGTTTTAAAAAAAGATATTGAAAGCGAATGTTTTACAAAAATTAACAAATGAAGAGGTAGTCTTTAAAATAGTAGCAACTAACAACTCACAAATGTTTGCTGTATTATATGATAGGTTTTCTAAAGTTGTTTACAATAAATGCTTCGGCTTTGCTAAAAACAAAGAAGAGGCAGAAGATTTAACAAACGATATTTTTATAAGACTGTGTGTAATGTTAAATACGTTTAAAGGAAATTTAAAGTTTTCTACAGGATTCTTTTCTTTTACGTATAATTACTGCATAAATTATGTGCAAAGAAATGCCCATAAAAAGAAAGAAAAAGTAACCGTAGTTACAGTTCAAATAAAAGAAAAAGATGCCTCTGAAGAAATGGAAAATGCACAACTATTCGAGTTAAAGTCAGAGAAATTAGTAAGGGCAATGTCTTTAATAGGTGCAAAAGATAAAATGGTTCTTTTCATGAAATACCAAGATGATATGAGTATTGTAGAAGTAAAAAAAAGCCTTAAATGTTGGTGAGAGTGCTGTTAAAATGTGCATTAAAAGAGCAAAACATAAGGTTGTTGGTATTTATGAAACCTAATAAATATATGTAATCCTTTTAAAAAAATAAAATACCATCATGAAGTGCCAAGAGCTTTAAAACAGCAAGTTCTAAACGATATTAATTTGATGAACTTTACCATAGATATTACTGATTTATTTTGGTTGAAAAAGCCAAACACTGTAAGTTATTTTTTTAAAGGAGATTGTAAGAATCTTATTAATTAAACAAAGAGTGTTATAAGTTTGAATGCACTATATGTTAATTTTGATAGTGATATTAGTGATACTCAATTTTGAAAAATAGCGAGGCTCTGAATTTAAAATTGTAACTTGAGTCTGACTGTCTGGCAGGCAGGCTTGTTTCAGTATTTAGTGAGATCTTGGGTTTAATACCCAAACGTTTTGCGTAAAAATATTAAACGGATATTACTTTTTGATAGCTCGATAGCGCTGCTTCGAGATTGTTCAGTATTAAATGATTTAAATACGATGTACTTATTGAGTTCTTTATGAATAGATGTGGTAAGCTAATTATGGTGTTTGTTGCTTATGTTTTTAGTAAATAAGCAATAACGGGGCTGTATAAGTTGTTTTTTTAAGAGTTTTTAACTCTTAAAATTAACTTGAATTACTTTTTTTAATTTAAAAATTCAGGAACGAATGGCTAAGAAGGCAAGGAAAATTGAATTAAATAGAACAAGAAGCAAGATAGATTTGATTACTACTAATTTATCAGTTATATTTGCGTGGAAAAATAATGGAATTTAACATTTTTCAGTTTAATTTCAGAAAAAATTGAAACACAGCGATTTAGTTTTCTATAAATTATTTTTTTAACTTAATTAAAAAATTCGTTTTATTAATTTAGAAATGCGTTTAAGATTAAAAATATAGCTGGCTTTAGTGTAAAGAATAGAAAGTAGTGCAAGTAAGATTCTAAAAATCTTACATTAAAATATTGAAGTGTTAAATGGAGTTTAATACTTAAAATCTGATAGAAAGTTGGGGGACTATCTATCATGAGTGATTTTTAATCACAAAAAAAAGAGACCGCATCTAGCGGTCTCTTTACTTTTATAAGAGTTTTTAAATTTTAAAAGAGGCCATTAATTTGTGCATCTATTCTGTCAATTACGTGTCCTAAATCTTCTTGATTGGTCACAAAATCTAAATTATCAACATCAATTACTAATAATTTTCCTTTTGAATAGGTAGAAATCCAAGCTTCATAACGTTCATTTAATCGGCTTAAATAATCGATACTTATAGAGTTTTCAAATTCTCTGCCTCTTTTGTGTATTTGACCAACTAAAGTTGTGATGTCTGCTCTTAAATAAATTAACAAATCTGGCGGTGTTACTAAATTTTCCATCAAATCGAAAAGAGACGTGTAGTTGCCAAAATCTCTATTGGTCATTAAACCCATAGCATGCAAGTTTGGCGCAAAAATATGAGCATCCTCATAAATTGTTCTATCTTGAATTATATTTTTACCAGACTCTCTTAACTCTAGTATCTGACGAAAACGACTGTTTAAAAAATAAACCTGTAAATTAAAAGACCAACGTTCCATTTCTGCATAAAAATCATCTAAATAAGGATTTTTATCAACAGATTCGTAATGCGGTTTCCATTTGTAATGTTTGGCTAAAAGTTTTGTTAGTGTGGTTTTACCAGCACCAATATTACCTGCAATTGCTACGTGCATATATTTAAAATCTTTAAATTAAAAAGAGATGCTAAAGTACTAAAAATTATAATGTATCAATTACTAACAGATTAATTTATATCCGAAACCTCTCACATTTAAAATTTGAATGTTGTGATCCTTTTTTAATTTTTTTCTTAATTTGCTTATAAATACGTCCATACTTCTTGTGGTAAAGAAATCGTCATTGCCCCATAACTTGTTTAAAATAAAGGTTCTATCGAGTACTTCATTTTTGTTCTCAAAGAGATAAAAAAGTAGCTGCGCTTCTCGGTGTGTTAGGGTTTCTAGAACATCAAAATAGCGCAATGTTTGTTTGGTGTAATTAAAGGCGTAGTCTCCAATTTTTATGAAATCTACCGTTGTTTTAAGCTCAATTCTTTGCAGTAAAGCTTGTATTCTAATAATTAATTCTTCCATAGAAAAAGGTTTTTTTAAATAGTCGTTTCCACCATGTTTAAAACCCTGTAAAACATCAGAAGTTTGTGATTTTGCTGTGAGAAAAATAATCGGAATGCTTTTGTTTTCTAATCGTATTTCTTTGGCTACAGTAAAACCATCTTTTAGGGGCATCATTACATCTAATACCAAAATATCGGGTTTTTCTGTTTGATACACCTGTAAAGCTTCTTCACCATTTTGGGCATGAAAAACAATAAAATCTCTAGATTCTAAACTCTCTTTTACAATCATCCCTAAACTAGCCTCATCTTCTGCTAACAATACTTTTATTTTATTCATTAGGCATCGTTATTTTAAAGAGAGTTTGTTTTTTATCCGAAGAAAGTGAAAGGCTTCCTGCATGTTTTTCTATGATTTTTTTACTGTAATACAAACCAATTCCGAATCCTTTTACATCATGGGTGTTTCCTTTAGGAATGCGGTAAAATTGATCGAAAATCTTTTCTTGCTCATTTTTTTCAATGCCAGAACCATTATCTGCAATTATAATTTCTGTTGATTTTAAAATGGAGTTGATATTAATTTGTATTTGATCTCCGCCATATTTCACGGCATTATCAATTAAATTAGAAATCACGTTTTCAAAATGAAAAACATCAACCTTACAATAAATAGGTTTTAAGTTTGATGAAAATAAAAGCTCTTTTGTACTAGCTAATAATTGATGTTTTATAACCAGTCTTTCTGCTATTTCGACAACGTCAACGGTTTCTTTTTTTAATAATAATTGCTCGCTATCTAAGGTGGCAGTCTCTAATAATTTTTCTACCATTTGATGCAATTTCTTGATTTGAAAGGAAGACATTGCTAAATATTTTTTGGTTTTTTCCTTATCGTCTAAAATATTAAAATTTTCGATGGCTTCAATAGCTGCAGAAACGGTGGCTATTGGTGTTTTAAACTCGTGGGTAATATTGCTAATTAAATCGTTTTTTATAGCGGCTAATGCTTTTTGTTGATTGATGATTTTTAGTAAATAAAACAAACTAGAAATTACTGCTAATGATAATAAAAGAGATAAAAAAATACCAAAAGAACTTCTTTTTATTGCTTCAGTATTTGAAATGTTATACAATAGTTTAAATTTTTCATCTTTTTTTAAATAGGTAGATTTCGAGGTAATACATTTAGATAAGTTTTTAGAAATTAACGAATCATTAGACGTATAGAAAATAGTGTCTTTCTTTAAATGATTGAATACAAATTGTAATGGAATGTTTTTTTTATTTAATTGATTTTTTAGCAAAGAGTCTAGTTGGTGATACTCGATAGAATTAGAGGCCACCGATAGAAAAATAGGGTTTAAGTATTTTATCAATTTTAAACTATCAGCAGATTTTTTTCCACTAAAATATTTAAAATTATTAGATAGGTTGTCGGTACTTTTTTGCTTTGACTTTTTTTGTTCTGATGACATCCCTTTTGCCATACTTCTTATAATAGAATCTGTTTTTTTTGCGTCTAATGAATCATCCGAAGTGAAAGAAATATTGGTAATTTGAAATTCAGGTTCTTTATTTAAAGTATCTTTTTTAATGAAAGACTTTATTTTCTTGAAGTTTGGAGAATTCTTAAAAATTGAATCGAATTTTATTTTGTTATTTGATAAAGTTTTTACTTTACCTTCATTAAGGTTAATGATTGTTGTAAATTCTTCCTTTGCTAATTTGGCAAAGTATTCTTCTATAGCATTGTCTAAACTTAACTGAATCTCATTAGTTACTTGTCTTTTATTTTCCTCGTAATTCTTATAATTCCAATAAAGTTGAATTCCAATTGTAGCGACAATTGTTAAAGAGATTAAATAGAAAATCCATGTATATTTTTTGGTATTCATGCCACAAATATAGTTTGTAAAAACCACAAAACGATTCGGTTAACATTCGTTAACACTCGTTAACTATAAAGCTAGGTGCACTTGGGCATCTTTGTAATGAAAAAATGAATAGCCAAACTTATGAAAAAATTGCTAACCTTACTATTACTTACTACTTCTATAATTATTTGTGGCCAAGAAGAAAAAACAGCTGTAGCATCTTCAAAGAATATAGAAGCAAAAGTTACTTCGATAAAATATAGTGTAAATTCTATAAAAGATTTAGAAAATATTCAATGGGATGATGTACAAAGTATTTTTGAAACGAATAAGCCACAAGAAAAAATAGCCATCAGTTTTGAAGTAGATTTAGAAGCATCTAAATATAAATTTAAAGGATCGATTACGGTTTCTGATCAGAAAATAAATATCGATTCTTTAATTGAAAGTGCAAAGAAAAAAGTGAAATCATTAATTAAAATTTCTAAAAAATATAAAAATTAATAAGGCATGAAAACGATTATAACAATTATTACAACGGTGGTATTTTTATTTGTAAGCGCAGTAAATGCGCAAGAATTTACAGGGAAAGCGATTTATAAGACAAGTTCAAAATCTACGATTAAATTTGGTAAAGATCAAAAAGGTATTGACGATAAAATGCAAGAAGAGTTGAAAAAGCGTTTGCAAAAAATGAATCAAAAAACGTTTATTTTAGAGTTTGATAAAAATTCATCTACCTATAAAGAAGACGAACAACTGCAGGCGCCAAACCCACAAGCGGGCAATAAAATTGGTGTATTTTCTTTTGGAGGATCGGGTAGTGGTAGTATTTATTATAAAAATATAAGAGAAAATAGATTTTCTAATCAAACAGAAATTCAAGGAAAACGTTTTTTAGTAAAAGATACTTTAAAAGATTTTGAATGGGAATTATCGTCTGAAACCAAGAATATTGGGAACTATACGTGCTACAAAGCCACTTTTACTAAAGAAGTAGAAAATACGAACACCACAATGAAAGATGGTGTGTTGCTAAAAGAAATAAAAAAAGAGACAATTGTTACTACCGCTTGGTATACACTTCAGGTTGCGATGAACAATGGTCCGGCAAATTATCAAGGATTACCGGGTTTGATATTAGAAATTAACGACGGTAAAAAATTAATTGTGTGTACAGAAATTACTTTAAATCCTTCAGTAAAAATTACAATCCAAGAACCTAAAAAAGGAAAAGTGGTTTCTCAAAAAAAGTATTTAAAAATTCAAAAAGAAAAATCAGATGAAATGATGGAAAAATTTAAAGGAAGAAACGGTTTGGACCTAGGAAATGGCGTTAACATTAAAATAGGAGGTTAAATTGGGAGGTTTTGCGTTAAAGTTAGTTCAAGTCATTAAACTTTTAAGTTTTTTTTAAGTCTTAAAGAATATTTAAAAGATAATTTTGTCCCAACTAAAATAAAACTTATGAAACCAATTTTTACACTATTTCTCGCATTTGTTACAATTAGTACTTTTGCGCAGAAAGATTTTCAAGGAAAAGCCACGTATATGTCTAAAAGAACCATGGACATGAGTAGGTTTGATAAAATGCCAGAACAGCAAAAGAAGCAGATGATGGCTCGTTTTAAAAACGTTTTAGAAAAAACGTACACCTTAACGTTTAATAAAACAGAAAGTACGTTTAAAGAAAACGTGAAATTAGAAGCTCCGGGTTCTTCTGGACCAAGTTGGGCAATAAGCAACGGGCAAGGTTCTACTTATAAAAATGTAGGCGATAAAGAAATGATTGAAGATGTAGAAATGTTTAGCAAACGTTTTTTAGTTACCGAAGAAATGGAGATGCCACAATGGGAAATGGGCACAGAAACTAAAAAAATAGGAAACTATACTTGCTACAAAGCTACAATGGTAAAAGAAGACACGAGCATCGATTGGGGAAGTATGTTTGGTAGAGGAGCAAACAAAGCCAAAGATTCAACAAAAGTAAAAGAAGAAGATGTAAAAACCTTACTAATTACGGCATGGTATTCTCCGCAAATTCCTGTAAGTGCTGGACCAGCTGAACATTGGGGTTTGCCAGGTTTAATTTTAGAAATAAACGCAGGTAGAACAACGATGTTGTGCACAGAATTAGTGATTAATCCAGAAAATGAAATCGAAATAAAGAAACCAACAAAAGGAAAGGAAGTTTCTAGAGAAGAATACAATAAAATTATTAAAGTAAAAACCGAAGAAATGAAAGAACGTTTTCAGAGTAGAGGTAGAGGTAGAAGTTAAGAAGACTTAGTCAACTAAAACAATAAGAAAACATTCATGAAAAAAATAATATTCATCGCCATTTTTATGGTGTCTTGGGCGGCAACTGCTCAAATTAGTTTAAGAGGAGTTGTCAAAGACTCTATCGGTGAGCCTTTAGAAATGGCAAACGTAATTGCTTTAGATACGGTTGCAAAAAGAATTAGTTCTTTTGGCTTTACAGACGCTAATGGCAATTTTAAATTAGATTTAGATCAAAATAAAGTCTATAATATTAAAATTAGTTATGTTGGTTTTAAAGAAATAAGCGAGTTTATAAAAACGAAAAGCGCAGATATTTCTAAAAATTATACCATGTTTGAAGACAATATGTTAGAGGGTATAAATATTGTTTCTAAAATGCCAGTGACCATAAAAGGAGATACCATAATTTACAATGCAGATTCTTTTAAAAACGGAACAGAACGTAAACTAGAAGACGTGCTTAAAAAATTACCCGGCGTAGAAATAAATGCGGCTGGTGAAATTGAAGTGGAAGGAAAAGTTGTTGAAAAAATAATGATTGATGGTAAAGAGTTTTTTAGTGGTGATACTAAATTAGCTTCAAAAAATATTCCGTCTAATGCGGTTGATAAAATTCAAGTTTTAAGAAACTACTCTAATGTAAGTCAATTAAGTGGTGTTCAAAATAATCAAAACAGAGTTGCCATTAATATCAAACTGAAAGAAGGTAAAAAGAACTTTTGGTTTGGCGATATTACTGCGGGCGCAGGAGATTCTCCAGATACTGGTTTGTACTTATTTCAACCAAAATTATTTTATTATTCTCCCAAATACACGATAAATGTTATTGGTGATGTAAATAATATTGGTGATGTTGTAATAAGCAGAAGAGATGCAAGAAGTTTTGGCGGTAACTTTCAGAGTCAGAGTCCGTCTAATGGAACAAATATTAACATTGCAGATGCCGGCATCGGTTTTTTAAACGCAGGTGCAAGAAATGCCAATAGAATTGAAACGAAGCTATCTGCTGTAAACTTTAGCTATTCGCCCAATCCTAAATTAGATATAAGTGGTTTTTTAATTTGGTCTGGTAATAGCAACGGACAAAGAAATATTAATAATATTGATTATGTAGACCCAGAAACACCAGATGATCTGGTCGATAATCAAACAAGCCAAACAAGTAATACAGGCTTGTTTCGATTTAGTACAGCCTATAAAAAAGATTTTAACAATCAATTAAACTATAATGTTGCTGGTCGTTTTTCTAACGAATTTAGAACCGATAATGTAAACTCTAGAGTTTTAAGTGATATTACAGAATCAGAAAGTTCAACGCCGTTTACGATAAATCAAGATTTTAGTTATTTTTATACGGCAAGTGAAAAAAGTATTTTTGCTTTAGAAGTAAAACATTTGCTGCAAGATGAAGATCCTTTTTATATTGCTTCGCTAGAAAATGACCCGAATAACAACGAGGAAGCAAACCGAGAAGATCGAGATGGTTTTGATGATGCCGCAGAAACTTTAGGTTTAGATAGAAGTTTAACCTTTTATGATTTAGAACAAGACAGACGTGTAAAAACGAATCAGTTAGATGCAAAATTAGATTACTACTACATTTTAAACACAAAAAGCAATTTAAACTTTGTTGCAGGTACAATTTTAAGTACACAAACTTTTGATTCTCGTTTCTTTCAATTAGGCACCTCAAATGTGCCAAATCCTACCATAGACGGTATAGATGATGCTCAAATAACAAACGATACCGAGTATAATTTTTCAGATATTTATGCAGGGTTAAGATACCGTTTAAAAGCGGGTATTTTTACAATTACCCCAGGTTTTACTGCGCATTCTTATAATTCTAATAATACCCAATATGGTACGGAAACCTTTAAGGATACGTTTATTAAGTTTTTACCAGAATTTGAAGTTGTTGCACAATTTAAAAGAAGCGAAAGTTTAACGTTTACCTATAAAGAAGAAGTGAATTTTACAGATGTAAACCAAATTGCTAGAGGTATTGTAGCTAATAGTTATAACTCTTTCTTTGCAGGAAATTCAGAATTAATAAATGCTAATTTTCATAATGTAGCATTAAGATATTCTAGTTTTAATTTGTTTAATGCAAGCAATGTTTTTGCTAGAATAAGTTATAGAAAAACTGCAAATCAAGTAAACCGAAATACTATTTTTCAGCCCGGCTCTGTGGTTTCTAGCAATACATCTATCAACTCTCCGCTTGATAATGAAAATTTTAATGCTTTTGGGCGTGTTGGTAAAACAATCAAAAAGATTAGAATGAGTGTAGGAGGTAATTTTACGTACAATAAAAGCTATCAATTTATCAATTCTTTAGAGAATACAAATGAAAGTTTGGTAAGGGGCGTAAACACCAGTATTGGTACTAATTTTACCAAAGCACCCAATGTTAGTTTGCGTTATAATTTGAATTTTGTAGACCAAAGTAACACGGCAAGACCAGTAGATATAAAAACAGTCAGTCATGTTCCGTCTATTAATTTTGATGCGTATATCTGGAACTCATTAACCGTGAAATCAGATTTTTCTTATAATGAAACGAGGCAAGAAGGCAGTGTTATTAATTCTTTCCAAATCTGGAATGCTACTTTAGCGTATAGAAAAGATAGAGACGCCAAATTTGAATATGAATTAGTCGGTAGCAACTTATTAGCAACAGGCTCTGAAGTTTCTGTAAATCAAAACATTGTTTCATTTAATATTAATGAAAGATTTATTTTACCAAGATTTGTAAGTCTTCGAGTACGTTATCAATTGTAATAGAAACCTTTCTATATTTTATTAAAAATGGCTCAATCTTTTTGAGTCATTTTTTATTTACTTTATTTATTTTAGCCAAATGAGTTTGTTAGCATCAAAATCTCCAGTATATGCCACTCTTAAAAGTTTAGGAGCATTGTATTTGTTTATATTATTCGGGCTTTTTTTAGATAGTTTCTATATGTTAGAGATTACTAAAGATGCGCAATTTTATGCAAATAGTAGCATGTTTATTGGGTTTGCGATCACCTTTTTTTACGTAAACAAACGCATAAAGGAACAAATGATTTATGCCGTGCTTATCGGTGTTATAGGAGAATATTTGTTTTCAGTGGCTATGGGTATGTACACTTATAGATTAGAAAATGTGCCACATTACGTGCCTCCTGGTCATGCTTTGGTATATGTTGCCGTTTTATATTTTTCAAGAGCAAAATCAATTATAAAACATCGCATAAAATTAGAGAAAGTGCTCGCAATTTTTATTTTTATTTATGCAGCTGTTTTTTTAATTCTTAAAAATGATGTTTTTGGTTTTGTGATGACCATTGCCACCTTATTTATTTTAAGAAACAAACCAAGAGAGCGTCTTTTTTATTTAACGATGTATATTTCTGTTGCTTATTTAGAAATTATTGGCACCAATTATTTATGTTGGAAATGGCCCGCAACAGCTTGGGGAGTTTTCGGTTTTTTACCAAGCCATAATCCGCCAAGCGGTATTAGTTTTTTTTACTTTTTATTAGATTTAGGTACATTATGGTTTTATAAAAAGCGTCATAAAATAGCCTGGTCACGAATGAAAAATATTCGGAAGATTAGATTACTAACAACAAAAGCCTAAACTAAATAAGATTAAATTACGTTATCATCGTATTAGATACCTATCGAAGTCTTTCGTGTTTGATTAAGAAAAGCGTTTTAAAACCTAAAAAATATCAACATATAATATGTCCATAAAAGTGTCAGCTGTTAGTAAAATTTATAATACTCAAAAAGTATTGTCAAATATTTCTTTTTCTGCGGATAAAGGACAAATAATCGGTTTTTTAGGGCCCAATGGCGCAGGGAAATCTACCATGATGAAAATCTTAACAGGGTTTATAAAACCAAATGAAGGTGAAGTTTTTGTTGATGAAATAGATGTATTGCAAAATACGATAGAAGCTAAAAGAATTATTGGGTATTTGCCAGAACATAATCCGTTGTATAAAGACATGTATGTGCGCGAATATTTGCAGTTTCAGGCTTCGATTTATAAGGTTGATAAAAGTCAAATTGAGAATTGTATTAAAAAAGTAGGGTTAAAGGCAGAAGCTCACAAAAAAATACACCAACTATCTAAAGGGTATCAGCAAAGAGTTGGTTTAGCTGCGGCTATATTGCATAATCCAACCGTTTTAATTTTAGATGAACCCACAACGGGTTTAGATCCGAATCAATTAGTAGAAATTAGGGAATTAATCAAAGAATTAGGAAAAGAAAAAACAGTTTTATTTTCTACACATATTATGCAAGAAGTAGAAGCGGTTTGCGATCGCGTAATCATCATAAAAAAAGGTGAGATTTTGGTTGATAAAAAACTTTCTGAACTCCAAAATAAGCAACAACAAATTATAGAAGTTACTTTTAACGTTTCTGTTGATAAAAAAATATTCAGTCAATTTCAATATTTGTTATCAACGATCAATATCACAGAAAATACTTGGCAATTGACTTTTAATTCAGAGGAAGATATGCGTTCTAAAATATTCGACTTTGCACAAGAAAACAATTTAAAAATTTTAGGATTAACGGCGCAAACTAAAAATTTAGAGACGCTTTTTAGGGAGGTAACTTCTTGATTTTTTTCTACAAGGTTTTAAAAAACTTGTTGGTATAATTATGTTTTAAAAAATTGTTAATTGCAATATGTTAATTTTACAATACCTACAAGGTTGAAAAAAAAACTTGCAGGATAGCATGCATGATCTATTAAAAAAGCCTCTACAATTTTAAATTGTAGAGGCTTTTAACTTTAATACTTTATAAATATTATTCAGACAAATACTGATACGCTTCTAAAAGTGTTTTAAAAACTAGTTCACTGCCAGCATCTTTCAATTCTTGTTCAGAATAGTGCGTTAGAATTCCGATAGGAACCATTCCTGCTAATTTAGCTGCTGTTGTGCCAGTTAGGCTATCTTCAAAAACCCAAATAGTTTTAAAATCATCTTCTTTAAAACCTAAAGCACTTGCTAAAGTAATATATGCTTCTGGAGAGGGTTTTGGTTTCTCATAATCTTGAAGACCAAAAACGGTTGTAAAGTCTAAATTTAAATGATGAATACTATTCTTTAAAAATTGCTTTGTAGCATTACTTGCTACTCCGTTAGGAATATTTTTACCATTTAAAAAAGCAACAATTTCATGCACTCCTGGCAATAATTTTGGTGTCTTAAAATATAGATCTAAATGTTTATCTTTTAGAAAAAATAATTCTTCTGTTTGATCTTCTTTTTCAATAACACCACAAAAATAGTTCGCAATCACCATTGGCGATTTTCCTGAAAGACTTCTAGGAAATGCGGCAATCGGTTCTCCAAATAATTCTTGGAAAGCCGACGACCATGCACTATTATGACTTTCAGCGCTATCTACAACTACGCCGTCAAAATCAAATAATACTCCTTTAGGAATCACTTTTGTTGTTTTATGCATTAAATAATTTTGTTAAATACGGATTTAAAAATTTATCAGTAGGATCCATTTTTTGTCTTAACACTTTAAAATCTTCCCATTTCGCATAAATTTTAGTCAATTGGTTATTTTTGGCAGCAAAACGTTTCCCCCAGTGAGGTTTCCCACCGTATTTTAAAAATATTTTTTCAATACTTTTAAACGCTTCATAGCTATCTGCGGTAGCTGCGTTTCTAGAAACACAACCCATCGTAACCATATCTTCTTTATAAGCGTAACTTAACCAAGAGTTATCTTTTTGAATAAAACGAACATCCATCGGTATATGAATAAACGATTTATTAGACCATTTATTAATTTCCGTTTTTAACTCTTCAAAAACCTGTGGAAATTTATTCAAGCCAATAGTCCATTCTGCTAATTCTATCACAGAACCTCTAGATTTGGTAACGGTTGCTTGGTATAAAGACCCTTTATGTTCTTTGGTAGAACTAAAAAATGCTTTGTGTATAATTTTGTTTGCAATCGCCGTAATCCAAGGATATACGTGTGAATATTTATATAAAATTTTAGATGCTGTTCTTCTGTGTTTTAAATATGCAGGACCTAAATCTTCCTTTATTTCTGTATCAGGATCAATTTTATCACCCGTAATTACATACCCATGATCTGTGTGAGGCATCCAAAGAATTCTTAAAAAATCGTGTTTTTTTAATCTGTCATTAATTTTTGGCAACCATTCAGAATCATTTTCCGGAAATTCCTTCACATGCAACGTGTATATAGGCTCACATTTAAAAGTAACGGTAGACATGATTCCTAAAGCTCCCAAAGAAACTCTTATTGCATCCATCATTTCTTCGCCTTCTGTAATGGTTTTCAAAGATCCGTCTGCTAATACTATTGTACAGCTTGTCATGTATTCACACAATAACTTTCCACTAGTTCCATGTGTTCCAGTAGCTAATGCGCCACCAATAGTAATTGTATTAATATCTGGCAAACAAGGAATACACCAACCTTTTGCTTCAATTGCTTCTAATAAATCGCCTAAAATTAGTCCTGATTGTACGGTAACCGTGTGTTCAGAATCGTTGTAAGATATTATTTTGTTGTACGTCGTAATATCAATTAATGTTTCTATACCTGCAGCGATATCTGCTGAAGATTGCTTGGTGCCAAAAAAGCGGATTTTATCAGCTTTCGAAACAACATCTTGCAGTTCTTGTTCGTTCTCAATGCGGTAAAGATTTTTGTAATCGTAGATAAGGTTCTCATTCCAACTTACCCACGTTCCATTTTTTTCTTGTATCATTCTATGTTTTCAACTGTTTTAAACTAAGGTACAAAAATAAGAATAATTCTTTTTTTCTGTATTTGCTTTTTGGCAATCTTAATTATTAAGAATGAGTTTAATTTAAGTTATAAGTGTAAGGTTTCTAAAATTATGGTTTAACTTATATTTTTTTGTCAACGCTAGTTTTCTTAAAAACTTATTTTAATTTAATTCAGCTTAAAATTAATTTGCTGTTTCTCTAAAGTAGCCAAGAATTCATTAGACACCTTAATTTTTGTATTTCTACTTGGCAAACTTACTTCAATTTTTTCTTTCGCATCCCAAACTGTAAAGTTTAGAGATTGATTTCCAGGATTGTTTTTTAAAATTGTTTCTAAATTTAGTATTGTATTTTCTTTAATTTCTTGTAGTTGTATCTTAATAGTGATTTTTTTACAGAGTTCATCCATAATATCATGCAATAGTTTCATTTCTGTAAACTTCAATCTTGGTTCCCCAACAACACCTTCTTTGCTGGTCCAGCCAGCTTGTATGGTTGCGCGCACAAACAAGAAAGAATTCGGAACTAAAAAGTGTTTCAACCTTAAATATTCTTCGCCAAAAATTCTAAATTCGTTGCTATCACTATAATCTTCAATGGTAAACATTGCCCAACCCTTACCTGCTTTAGAAACCCTGTGTTGCACATCAGAAATAATGCCTGCAAAAGACAAATTCATATTGATGTATTTTGATAAATCGTCTTTAAAATGTCTTAAAGAAGCGTTACAAAAAATCATTTCATTTTTAAAATCATCTAGCGGGTGCGCAGAAATATAAATTCCGATAACTTCTTTTTCTTGGGATAAAAGCTCCATAGTTCCCCAAGTTTCACATTCAGGAATGTCTGGTTCTGGAAACTGCACGGTTGAAGCTTCGCCAAACATAGAAACCTGTGCAGAGTTTTCGTTTTCTTGGTATTTACTACCAAATTTCATGGCACGTTCTAAAAAAGTCAACCCTTTTTCGTCTGTATGAAAATATTGCGCTCTGTGCGTATCTGCAAAAGAATCGAAAGCACCTGCTTTTATCAAACTATCAAAAGATTTTTTGTTAGCAGCACGCAAATCTACACGTTTTGCTAAATCAAAAATTGAGGCATAATTTCCGTTTTCTTCACGTTCTTTAATAATAGCTCTTACTGCGCCGGCACCAACTCCTTTTACAGCAGCCATTCCAAAACGCACAGCGCCATCACCGTTTACAGAGAATTTTAAAAAAGATTCATTTAAATCTGGACCAAAAACGGGTAATCCCATTCGTTTACATTCTTCCATAAAGAAAGATACCGATTTAATATCATTCATATTGTTAGAAAGCACAGAAGCCATGTATTCTGCTGGATAATGTGCTTTTAAGTAGGCTGTTTGATACGCAATCCAAGCATAACACGTAGAGTGAGATTTGTTAAACGCATAACTAGCAAAGGCTTCCCAGTCTTTCCATATTTTCTCTAATTTTTCTGCATCATGACCATTTGTAGCGGCTTGCTCTATAAATTTTGGTTTCATTTTATCAAGAACCGAAATTTGTTTTTTACCCATTGCTTTTCTTAAAACATCGGCCTCACCTTTGGTAAAATTTGCCAGTTTTTGAGAGAGTAACATTACTTGCTCTTGGTAAACTGTAATTCCGTAGGTTTCTGCCAAATATTCTTCCATGGCAGGTAAATCGTACTCAATATCTTCCGTTCCGTGTTTTCTGTTGATAAAACTCGGAATATATTCCATAGGTCCCGGTCTGTACAAGGCATTCATGGCAATTAAATCGGCAAAAACAGTCGGTTTTAAAGAACGCATATGCTTCTGCATTCCGGGAGATTCATACTGAAAAATACCAACAGTTTCTCCTTTTTGGAACAACTCGTATGTCTTTTCATCATCTAACGGGAAACTATCTGGATCTAGATCAACATTATGCCTAGCCTTTACAATTTTAACAGTGTCTTTAATTAAAGTCAGTGTTTTTAATCCCAAGAAATCCATTTTTAACAAACCTGCAGATTCTACCACAGAGTTATCAAATTGGGTTACATACATGTCAGAATCTTTTGCCAAAGCAACCGGAACATAATTGGTAATATCGCCCGGTGTAATAATAACCCCACAGGCATGGATACCTGTGTTTCTTACAGAACCTTCTAAAATGGTAGCCTTATTAATCGTTTCAGAAACCAAATCGTTTCCAAAAGACATGTGTCTTAATTCTTCAATTAATTGTTTTTCTTCAGCTCTTAAGCCCGCAACTTTTCCTTTGCTTTTTGCATCATCACTAAAAATATTTTTTAGTTTGATGTTGGGTATTAATTTTGCAATTCTATCTGCCTCAAACAGTGGTAAATCTAAAACTCTGGCAGTATCTCTAATAGATGATTTTGCCGCCATGGTTCCGTAGGTAATAATTTGCGCAACCTGATTGGCACCATATTTATTAATTACATACTCCATCACTCGACCTCGACCTTCATCATCAAAATCAATATCGATATCGGGCATTGAAACACGTTCTGGATTTAAAAAACGCTCAAAAAGTAAATCGTATAGAATAGGATCAATATTTGTAATCCACAAACAATAAGCAACTACAGAACCTGCAGCAGAGCCACGACCGGGACCTACAGCAACATCCATATTTCTGGCTTCGCGAATAAAATCCTCTACAATTAAGAAATAACCAGGATAGCCTGTTTTTTCAATAACCGATAATTCAAAATCTAAACGTTCTTTAATAGATTCCGTAATCTCGCCATATCGTTTTTTTGCCCCTACAAAAGTTAAGTGTTTTAAGAAATTATTTTCTCCACGTTTTCCTTTATCGGCTTCATCAGCGATATCTTTAAATTCGTCGGGAATATCAAAAGCAGGCAATAATACATCTCTTGCTAGTGTAAAAATTTCAATTTTATCAACAATTTCTTGAATGTTGGTAATCGCCTCTGGCAAATCTGCAAAGAGCGTTTTCATTTCATCCGAAGACTTAAAATAATACTCGTCATTTGGCAAGCCATAACGATAACCACGGCCTTTCCCAATTGGGGTTGCTTGCTTTTCGCCATCCTTTACACATAGCAAAATATCGTGTGCATTGGCATCTTTTTTCTCTAAATAGAAGGTGTTGTTGGTGGCAATAATCTTAACATCATGATTTTTAGAAAACTTTAATAAAGTTTCATTTACAATGTTTTCGTCTTGTTGATCATGACGCATTAGCTCAATATAAAAATCATCTTTAAATTGTTCTTTCCACCAAATTAGAGCCTCTTCTGCTTGTTTTTCTCCAAGATTTAGAATTTTACTGGGTACTTCACCATATAAATTTCCTGTTAAAACAATAATATCTTCTTTGTATTGTTTGATGATTTCTCTATCGATTCTAGGCACATAGTAAAAACCATCTACAAAAGCAATCGAAGACATTTTTGCTAAATTGTGATATCCTTTTTTATTTTTTGCCAACAAAACAACTTGATAACCGTTGTCTTTTACAGACTTGTTTTTATGATCGCCACAGACATTAAACTCACAACCAACAATAGGTTTCATCGGTGTTGCAGCTGTTTTATTATGATTTAAAATAGCGCTTACAAAATGGAACGAAGCCATCATGTTGGCAGTATCTGTCATCGCAACTGCGGGCATATTATCTTTTGCTGCCGCGGCTACAATATGACCAATTTGCATGGTAGATTGTAAAACAGAATATTGCGTATGATTGTGTAAATGTGAAAATTGTACGTCTTTTAATTCTGCTAAACCATCAGAGGTAGATTTGGTAGAAACGGTATCTTTTAATTTGTCAAGACGCTTTCTAATTTTATCACTTTCTTTTTTTAGGTTGATGTGTTTTAGACCAATAACCTGAATTGGTTTGGGATTTGTTTCCGAGAAATTCTTGAAATAATCTGCATCAACATCTAATTGCTCCTTGGTAAACTCTCTAATACGAATTAACTCTAAAAAACAACGCGTTGTTGCCTCAACATCGGCAGTTGCATTATGCGCATCGCCAAAACCAGCGCCAAATAAATGATTGTGTAATTCTGTTAAGGTTGGTAATTTAAATTTGCCACCACGACCTCCAGGAATCTGGCACATTAATGCCGTTTTCTCGGTACAGGTATCTAAAATTGGCAAAGAAGTCATCTTATTTTCAACGCCTAACCGATGAAATTCACAACCCATAATATTGAGGTCGAAATTTAAATTCTGACCCACAATAAACTTGGTTTTACCTAAAACTTCATTAAATAAGCGTAAACATTCGTTTAGAGAAATTCCGTCTTTTTCTGCTAGTTCTGTAGAAATTCCGTGGATTCTTTCGGCGTCATACGGAATATTATAACCCTCTGGTTTGATAAGGAAATCGTTGTGCTCTAAAACATTTCCCATATCATCATGCAATTGCCAAGCAATTTGCACACATCTTGGCCAGTTATCTGTATTTGTTATAGGGGCGTTCCAGCTTTTAGGTAAACCTGTGGTTTCTGTATCAAAAATTAAGTACATTCTTGGCGTTTTTTGGATGTGTTTAAATCGAATGTAAATTTAAAGATTTGCTATCGAAACAGAACGGAATATTGGCATCTTTTATCAACATAAAAGAATTTTTTTAATGGAAATAATAAGATTACTAGTTGTTTTTTTTCTTCGTTCTTCTTGGTTCTATTTAGATTTTTGCTTTTAATTTTGGAGATGTTAATCAGTTTTTTAATATTAATAAACTTTTAAATTAAGATTAAATCTGTATCAATGTTAATATTTAACATAGGCAAAGGAGCCTCTAGGTCTAGTTTTGGTGCTTATATAAACGAACGTATCTTATGAAATTATCAGTAGTAAAAATTCGTGTAACCTTTAGTATGATGATAACCTTTGGTTTCTTATTTTTAAGTACTCATCAATCTTTTGGGCAAGCAACAAATGCTTCTATAAAAGGAACCATAACAGATAGTAGTGGGGTTCCTTTAATGGGGGCAACGATTATTGTTAAAAATACTTCGACAGGATTTACTTCGGGATCTATAACCAATGAAACGGGCAGTTACAAAATTCAGCAATTACCTCTAGGAGGTCCTTACATTGTAACTGCTAAATATTTAGGATTTAAAGAGGTGGTTCAAAAAGGATTTTCGTTAAATTTAAGTGATATTATAACGGTTGATTATATTTTACGAGAATCCGCAACTTCTTTAAGTGAAGTTATTATTTCGACGAATAGTATTTCAAAACGTATTCAGCAATTAGGAGCTTCTACAAAAATTGGAGAAGGTCAAATTAAAAACTTACCAACAGAGGGAAGAAACTTTACAAGACTTACAAGTTTATCTCCATTACAAGGAGCGGGAAGTCTTAATTTAGGAGGCCAAAGAAGAACTTCTACAAATGTAACTATTGATGGTGTTAACTTTAGAAATACACTTACAGCAGGAGAAATTGGAAGAGGACCTTATACGATTTCTCAAGAAGCTATTCGAGAGTTTGAGGTTTCTACAAATGATTACGATGTAACACAAGGACGCCAAGGAGGTGGGTCTATTACTTCCGTGACAAAATCTGGAACGAATGAATTTGAAGGAAGTACCTTTTTTTACCATAGAGCAGATGATCTTCAAAGTCAATTTACAATTCAAGGAGAAGATAGAGAAGCAGATTTCTATAATTCGCAATATGGTTTAAGTTTAGGAGGTCCCATAATTAAAGATAAATTACATTTTTTCTTAGTGTATGAAAGGCAAGATGCAGGAGATCCTCAATTCATTGCAAATATTCAGAATGATAATGATGCGAATCGCTTACGGATTTCGGAAGAAAGTTTAAGTCGTTTTTTACAAATAGGGAGAGATAAATATGGTGTAAGTAATTCGCAACAAATCGGTCAGTTTGATAGAGTTACCGAAGCTAATAATCTTTTTTTAAGAGTAGACTGGCAAATTAACGATAAACACAGATTAACATTTAGAAACTTGTATAATAAATGGGAAAACCCTTTTAGTGTTAGTGATAATTCTAACATTGAAATAGCAGAATCGTATTCAGATTTTGAATCTTATGAAAATAGTATGTTTCTTTCTTTGCGTTCTGTCTTTTCATCTAATATTACGAATGAATTTAAACTACAGTATCAGCGAGCCGATCGTCTTTTTAGTCCTAACTCAGAATTGCCGTCACAAAACATTTCAAGGGCAATTGTGCAAGTAGAATCTATTTTGCCTAATGGTAACAATAGCAATAGAAGTGTGCAATTAGGAGGACAGCGTTATACGCCAGAAACTAATTTAGAAAATCAAATACAGATTTCAAATACATTATATCTTACTTCTGGTAAATTCAATTTTACTTTCGGAACAGATAATTTAATAACGACTTTAGAAACACAATTATCTAATGAACAAAATGGCCGTTTTTTCTTTGATTCTTTGGATGATTTTGACAATTTGAATGCTGCTAGATATGCTCGTGAAGTGCCGTTACAGGGTTCTACTTTGGTGAAACAAACTGTTTTAGATCTATCGCTTTTTGGTCAAGTAGAGTTTGATATACATCCAAATTTAAATTTTGTAGCAGGCATACGCTATGACGCAACAGCGTTTTTGGATGCAGCAGAATTTAATCCTTTAGTGTATCAAGAATTAGGAATTCGTACAGATGAAAAACCAGAAGATTTTGATAATATTCAACCTAGGTTTCAATTAACATGGAATATTAAAGGTAACGATACTGATATTTTGAAAATTGGTGGAGGTGTGTTTAGTTCACAGCCACATTATTATGCACAAGTAAATAATATTCAGAATAGTGGAACCCTGTTAGGTGCTATTGATGTTACAGGAGCCGATGTTCCTACACCAGATTTTATAGGATATAGAAACGACCCAAGCACGGTGCCTGGAGTACCAGCGGGTGTTACGCCTTTTTCTACAATAAATGCTGTGAGTCCAGATTTTGAAGTACCTACAATTTATAAAGCAAATATTAATTATACACATTTTTTTGGAAATAGATATAGTTTAGGCTTGAATGCTGTTTTTAGTCACACTAAAAATAACTACGTGTACCAAGAAACTAATTTAGTTGCAGAACCCTATTTTGTTACACCACAAGGCAGAGAAGTTTTTGTGCCTGCGAATACTATTGCAGCAAATGGTCGCACAGATTGGAGGGCGTCTAGAGTTTCAAATTTAGTGGGTAGAACTTTGGTTTTAAATTCTGACGGTATTTTAGACAACCTAGCTTTGGTTTTAGAGGGTTCTGCCAAAATAGGAGAAGATGGTTATGTAAATGCTAGTTTTACGGTAAACCAATCAAAAGATAATTCGTCTTATAATTGTTGTGTTGCTAATACGTCTACATTTCTGCCGGTTAGCGGAGATCCTAGAGATTTAAATTATGGGTATTCAGATAATCATTTTGATACTAAAATTGTAGTGAACGGAGCAAGTCCAACTTGGAGAGGATTTACTTTAGGAGCAACAATTATAGGCACAGGTGGTACAAGGTATTCTCTAAAATCTGGCGGGAATAAAAGTGCAAACGGAGATTATAACTTGAGCAATGAAATTGCTTATATTTTTGATCCAAGTGAGGCAAACACACCAGAATATATTAAAGATGGTTATCAAGAAGTCTTAAATGATCCAGAAACTTCACAGGGTTTTAAAGAGTATTTAAAAGAAAGTTATGGAGGATTTGCAGAGAGAAATGGAGGTAAAAATCCTTTTAATGCAATAGTAGATCTTCGTATTCAGAAGAGTTTTAATGTATCTAAAGATGCACATGCTTTAGCGCTTTCTGTAGATGTTTTTAATTTTATGAATTTATTAAATAAAGAATGGGGACGCAGCTACAACTTTGGAAATAGAGATTTTATGAATATTGATGGTTTCGACCAAGCTACAAATAGTTATCAATATAATGTGCAAAAAGGGGCAGGTACAGAACCTATAAACGGCACTCCTTGGAGATTGCAAGTTGGAGTAAGGTATTCGTTTAATTAATTTTATTTATTCTTGTTTGATAAAAGACGCAAGATTGCTTTCCTTTTAGAAGCAAGAACCAAGATTTGATCCTAACTATTGGAAAAATGCACATAACTTGAAATAAAACTGTCTACTTTATCTCTATGAAATTATTTTCAAAAAAGTAAGGTGTAACTTTAAAAAAAAACAAGTGTAATCCTTTTATTTTAAGGTGTTTTATGAACCTATACTATTTTTAATCGGACACTAATGAATTTTTTTAATTGTTTGAGGTTTGATATTCCTTTATCAAGTATCAAGTCCTTCGGATAAAAGTTTTCTTTCAAAAAAAAAGTAATCATTTACAAATATTAATATCAAAAATTAAAAAAGGAATACAAATGAAAAAAACATATTTATGGGTAGTATTTATATTTATTGGTTTTCAAAAGATGAAAGCTCAAGAAAAATCAGTCTCAAAACATGTTATCTTAATTTCTGTGGATGGTTTTCGTCCTGATTTTTATCAAGAAGCAAAATGGCCAGTACCAAATCTGAAAAATATGACAAAAGAGGGTGTAAGTGCAAATGGTGTAAGAGGAGTTTTTCCTTCTGTAACGTATCCTTCACATACCACGCTTATTACTGGAGCTTTTCCTGCAACTCACGGAATTTATTATAATAGTCCATTTGAAACAAAAGGGCAAACAGGAAAATGGTATTGGGAAAGTAATTTAATACAGACCGAAACTCTTTGGGGTGCAGTTAGAAAAGCGGGTAAAAAAAGTGCGAGTCTTATTTGGCCTGTTTCTGTTGGAGCGCCGGTAGATTATAATATTCCAGAAGTTTGGACTTTAGATAAAAGTTATGGTAGAATAGCTCCGATGCGAGAGCATCAAACACCAAAAGGACTTTTAGAAGAAATGGAAACTGAAGTTTTAGGTAAGATGAATATCGCTACTTTTAATGGAGATAATTTAAGTAGAGAAGATCGTACAGGAGAAATGGCAGGGTATATTTTAGGAAAGTATAAACCGAATTTAATGACAATACACTTAATAGCTACAGATCATTTTCAACATGAACAAGGTAGAAACGGTAAAAAAGTACATACGGCAATTGCAGCAGTAGATCGGGCAATCGGAAAAATTATGGAAGCTGCAGAACAATCTAATATATTAGATAAAACTACTTTTATAATTACAGGAGATCATGGTTTTGTAGACATACATTCTGCTTTAAACCCAAATATTTGGTTAGTAGAAGAAGGTTTAATGGAAGCAAAAGAGAATAGAGGAAATTGGAAAGCAACATTTCATACCCAAGGAGCATCCGCTTTTTTACATTTAAAAGATCAAAATGATTTAAAAACACTTACCAAAATTAGAGAAAAACTAAAGAATCTTCCAAATTCTGTTAAAAAACTTTTTCGTGTAGTAGAAAAAAACGAGTTAGATAGCATTGGTGCAGATCCTACTGTTGTATTGGCTTTAAATCCGATACCGGGAGTTGCAATGTCTGGGGCTGTTTCAGGAGCAGTTGTAACAAAAAGAACAGGCGGTACACATGGTTATTTTCCAGATTTTCATCAAATAGAAACCGGTTTTGTTGCTTGGGGAGCCGGAATTTCTGAAGGTAAGATAATTTCAAAAATGGGCATAGAAGATATAGCACCAATTATAAGTGCACTTCTTCATCTTAATTTTAAGACTAAAGATGGTATTTTATATCCCGGAATTTTAAAAGACTAACTATTTCTTTTTTGTAATACAGAAGACACAGTTTGACGGGTGACCCCAATAAGGTCACCCATATCTTTTTTTGATAATACATCAAAAAGAATATAAGAACACCCTTTTGTGTCTGTAATGGGAATATCATAGTATTTTTGAAGAGCGGCTATTCGCTCTTCTATTTGTTTTTCTTTACTATTTTTGAGTTTTAGTTCAGCAGAGCACCATCTTTTTACAAGATAAGAAATAAACCAATTTGTAATAATTGGATTTGTCACGATGGTTGTTTTAAAAAAATCTAAATCGTACAACCTAATTTTACTATTGACCAATGCTTTCGCATATTCTTGAAATTGACCATTTAGGTATTTAAAGTTGCCAAAGAATTCAGTAGCTGGTAAAACTTCGTAAACAAAACTTTCTCCATCATCTGCATAACCGCCGAGCTTTACAGCGCCACAGATAACTTCATAAATGTAGTTTTTTTTATTTAGAGGTAAATAAATATACTCATTTTTTTTAACCTCGATTTCTAGAATCTGTTGTTTTTCATAAGGTGTTTCTGAAGTTTTTAGTGATAAAAAAAGATCGAACTTCTCAAAACCTTTATTAACAGGTCGAATAGTGTTATTCATGATAACTAGTTTAGCTCATAAAAATAGATGATTCGGTAAAAGTTTATGTTAAGCAATCATTATTTAACAAGTTAAGTTCTTGTAAACACTTTATGATAATTATTACTTTGTTTTCTCTGTTTTCCTCTGAAATTAAATAGTTATCTAATATAAGTTTCTTTTACTTATGAACAAAAAAAAGCTAAAAAATTAAGGATTGACTTTAAAAACGAACGTATGATTACTATTTATGATACCCATTAATTTAACATAGCTGTATATATTTTTTTTATCATTAGTGCAGTGATGGTCGTTTGAATATTTTGCTGCTGTTTTTCTGTTGTTTTTTGTGTTAAAAGAGCAATATGATTAAAGACACCGATTGTCCAAAGTTTGTCTCTACTAGCATCTATTTTACAGTATTGATACTTACAAGCATTTTATTCGCTACCATTTGGTACACATTATGGATACTGACAAGCAGTTCATGTACTAGCTGAATTATGTATATTGAAATCACTGTAATAGCGATAAGGCTTATTAAAATTAGAAAGAACCGTTTTAGAAATATTTTCATTTTATTAATTTCATTATGTACGTTAATAGGCTAATTTCGTAATAGTAATAGATTGCCCTTACCTTTATTTAAAACTACAGGTTAAATTTGTTGCATTTTATGCACTGTTTTAGTTAGTTATTTAAGTTGGTTCAATTTCAAATCTTAAAAGTTAAAACTGACATTCGTATGTAGCGAAATACCTTTCATTTTTATGCGATGTACTTTACTTTTTTAATCAAAATTGAACATCATAAAAGCAGTAGAATTCATATCTGAATATTCCTGTTTACTTTTTGTTAACCACACTATATTTCATCTCATAATGAATATTTTTCAACACGCTTATATGGTTTCATGGATCATAATCAATAGCAATAAAATCTGCAAATTTTCTATTTTTAATAGAAGTGATTTGATTCAGTTTTAACTGACAGCCACGCTTTGGTCTTTAGTTTAGGGAAACCAACAGTCGTAAAAACGTTATAATAAAAAGCGATAAAGCGTTTAAAGTGTTTTTAAAATTTGATGTGTTGCTTTTGGTTTTCATTTCTTTAGTGTAACATGAATTAATTATTTTTATGGTTTCGAACTTTTCTTTCTCAAAGCATGTCTTTTTTGATAGCTCAAATTTCTCCAAAGCCATTCTAATGGGCCGAAATAATAATGCTTAAGCCAAATAGGACTTGCAATTAACTGAAAAATCCAAATTGCAAATACAATGTACAAGAGTTCATGTCTTTGGAAAGTTCCAAATAGCCCAAAACCAGCACCAGTAAAAACAAACATCGCAATTACCGAATGCATTACATAATTAGTTAAAGCCATTTTACCAACTGCTCCGAGTGCTTTTTTTAGTTGTGATAAAATAGGTGATTTACAGAATAGCATTATCGCACCTATATGACCCATGGCAACGAATACACGACCTAAATCATAAGTGAGGTTAGATTTTGAAAAACTCAAAAACGAAAAGTTGTTGTCCATTATCATTAGAACTTCATAATAATTAACAATCAATCCTATGCCATAACCCACTCCCAGCATAATCCCATAAAAGCGATAGGATTTTACCGCCGACAATATTTTCAGTTTAAAAAAGGCAATACCTAAGAGCATCATGCTTAAAATATCCCAAACATCATACCGATATAAATAATACGTTTCAAAATGCATATTAATAGGTGCCAAAAAAGCAACCACCCCAAAATAATTTTTTTGCATATTTGAATTGTATTCAGCAATGGCTTCTGGTGAACGTTTTTTTTGTAATTCTTCCCATTTCACTTGAGCTGTTTTGAGGTCTTCGGTAAGTTCTTTTCCATCCGTTTTAAATTGTTCCGCCATAGCGACGTTTTCCATCAATTTGACATTAGCTTTATAATCGGCATAATTCCAAACAGTACCTGTAGAAAATAAAACTAGAGCAATAATAATTAACTTTTTAGGTGTCATATTTCTAAAGGAATACACCAAAAAACCCATAAGCGCATAATTGAATAAAATCTCTCCAGTCCAAACTAAAAGATAACCATGTATGATACCAAAAACTAAAAGCCAAGTTAGCCTTCTAAAATAAATATCTGCGGCCTTGATGCCAGCACCTTTCTTTTCCATACGGTCTAAAAGAATAAACATACCTGCTCCAAATAACAGTGAAAATAAAGCTCTCATCGTCCCTTCAAAAAGCATATTTGTGGTAATCCATGTGTATAGATCCCATCCTGTGGAGCCGCCTGATACAGTTGGGTCAGCATAGGCATCTGCCAAAGCCATTCCATTGATATTCATCAATAAAATACCGAAAAGAACGATGCCTCGCATCACGTCGATAGATTGAATACGATCGAGTGCTTTTAATGGGGTCAATGATGTTTGGGTTATTAGCATTTTTTTGTTGGTTGGGTTAATGATTAAAATTGATACTAACTAAATTTTAATGTGATTTAGAAATTAAAAAAACTTGAACCCAAACGTATCACAAAAAATTATACACTTTAGTTTTATTGAGTTGTATGGGCTTCTAATTTAATATCTAGTCAAAATTCTGTTAAGGCTAATTCTTTAACTTTAAGACAAGAGACTGTTGGGAATTGTTTTTTATAAATTTATGTTCTATAACCAGCAAATTCTAAAAATTAATCTTGAGAAGAATACGAGTAAGATTGCCTTATTAAATAAACCTATGCATTTTTTCATAACCATATATTTATTTTTTAAATGATACATTTATAATTGGCCTATAAATTACTTCAACTTCATTAGTAAATAAGAAAACATCAAAGCATTTGATTTTGCTCTTTGTTCATTGGTTGATGAACCTGCATGACCGCCTTCTGTATTTTCATAATAATAGGTTTTGTAACCCATAGCATTCATTTTAGCAACCATTTTACGCGCATGACCAGGATGCACTCTATCATCACGAGTAGAAGTTCCGAAGTAGACTTCTGGGTACTTCATTCCTTCTTTAAGGTTTTGATAAGGAGAATATTTTTTGATGTACTCCCATTCTTCAGGAATATCAGGATTCCCAAACTCGCCCATCCAACTTGCGCCTGCTAACAATTTATGATAGCGTTTCATGTCTAGTAAAGGCACTTCACAAACAATAGCATTGTATAAATCTGGTCGTTGTGTAAAAGCAACACCAACCAGCAAACCGCCATTGCTGCCGCCTAAAAGGCCTAAATGTTTCGGTGAGGTTACTTTTTTAGCGATTAAATCTTCAGAGACCGCATATAAATCGTCGTACACATTTTGTCGCTTTTCTTTGATACCATCTTGATGCCATTTAGGGCCAAATTCGCCACCGCCACGAAGATTTGCCATTACAAAAACACCGCCTTTCTCTAACCATGATACGCCAAAAGTTGGCGCATAAAAAGGGGTTAAAGAAACTTCAAAACCACCGTATGCATAGACTAAAGTCGGGTTAGAACCATCTTTTTTAATGCCTTTAGCAGAGACCATAAAATAAGGAATCATGGTACCGTCTTTTGAGGTTGCTTTGTATTGGTGCACTTCATATTTACTAGCATCAAAGTAAGCAGGTAAAGATTTGTATGCATTAAACGTATTATTACTTGCATCTGCAGTGTATAAGGTGCTTGGCGTAATAAAATTTTCGAAACTAAAGAAAAATTGATCTGTAAATGAGTTTGTATCTTTAATATAAATAGCGCCTAAATTGAGTGTATCTACTTTTTGATTTGACCATTTTCCGTTGCTAAATGAATAGATGTATAATTGACCAACTACATTTTTTAAAACGTTGACAAGAAGTTTGTTTTTGGTTTTTCGAATACCTAAAATACTTGAAAACTCATCTGGCACTAAAACTACTTCGATTTCTTTATTCCCTTTTAATAATTCGGTGAAATTGATGCTTAAAAGCGTTCCTGTTTTATAGGTTTTAGAATTTACTGTCCAATCAGATTTTAATTGAACAAGCATTTGATTCTTTAAAATACCATTTGTTTCAGCATCTTCAGGAATATCTAGTTGTATTAGTTTGTCATTTTTCCAAATAAAGGTGTTGCGTGCATAAAATGTTACACCTTTTCTAACAAGAGTATATTGTTTTGAACCATCGCGTGTAACGTAGCCTTGTACACTTACATCTGTAGAATCGCCTTCAAAAATAAGTTGTGCATCTTTTAGAAGCGTACCTCGTTTCCATACTTTTACTTGTCTTGGATACCCAGATGTTGTCATAGTACCTTCGCCAAAATCGGAAGTAACAATTAAAGTTTTATCATCAATATAGTTGGCACTACCTTTTGACTCCGCTATAAAAAACCCGTTTTCTACAAACTGTTTTTTGTTAATATCAAACTCTTTGGTAACAACCGCATCGCCGCCACCTTTAGAAAGTTTAACTAAAAAACGATTGAAATCAGGGTACAAACCACTAGCTCCTTTATACACCCATTTAATGTCATCTTTTTTTGAAAGTTCATCAATATCTAATAAGGTTTCCCACTTCGGATTTCCGTTCGTATAGCTTTCTAATGAGCATCTTCTCCAAATACCTCTTATATGGTCTTTATCTTTCCAAAAATTAAATACGTAGTTTCCATAAACATTTGGATACGCTATTTTTTCCTTAGAATTAAAAATTTCTAAACTTTGATCATAAATTTCTTGATAGTCTTTTTCAGAACTTAATTTATCTACCGTAGCTTTATTTTGAGTTTTTACAAATTCTAAAGCTTTTTTGCCATCAACTTCTTCTAGCCATATATATTTATCATCTTGGGCCTGCAAAATTTGATTTGTTCCAATAAGTGCTAAGAGTAATAAAATGTACTTTTTCATATTGCAGTTGGTTTTAGTTTTATAAAATGAGGTGTTGTGTTTTTTATGTTGATGTACTTAAATTGAAATTTTATCAGAAATTAAGTGCCATATTCTTTTTCTGATCCTTTTAACTGATTTTTAATTACTTTAATAAATAGGCATACACTTCCTGCTTAAAAGTTAAAGACGGTCTATAATATTAAACTTCAGTGCTCTTTAAAAGAGGTTGTAAATCAATTTGCATGCTGTCATATGAAATCCTTTCAAATGATTTTTTACATCTAATCAAAATATAATTTAAAATGCGTTAAATTTTACCGTGCGCTTTCAGAAGTTATTTTATCTCTTAAAGTGTTTTGACTTGTATCTGATTTTAGGGTTTCGGCTTTCATTTTCAAATCTTGTTCAATAAGGTTTCGACTAAAGTTATAGCGCCTAGTGGGCAATATTTTCAATAAGCAAAACCTCTAAAAGAACCTGTTTTGTCATTTCTCTTTAATTTCATACCATTTACCCGTCATATTTTCACTTACTAATGAGCAAGTGAATAATTGAAAACTTGCTAAACATATTATTTTTCTTTTCATATTGTTTTTATTAGTGAAACTCAATTTTGAAAAATAGCGAAGCTATAAATTCAAAATTGTAAGTTGAATCTGCTTGCTGTTAGGCGGGTCTAACTGTCCGGTAGGCAGGATAATCCCGCTTTATGTGCTGAACTTGTTTCAGTATTTAGCGGAATCTTGAGTTAAATATCCTGGCGCTCTGCGTCGAAATATTAAAAGGATATTCCTTTTTGATACCTCGATAGCTCCGCTTCGAGGTTGTTCATTCATATTTGGTTAGATTTTTTGGTTAAAAAACCCAAATACTATTTATAATTGAACACAACTTACTAGTAGTGCCTTGATAAAAGGCATAAAAACGTTTTGCCAAAAGACTTCACAAAAACACTTTTTACAACTAAATTTATTTTAGTTATTTATAACCATAAAATAAACCGAACAACGTAAAAATTATTGTTCGATCTATTGCAATCGCATTAAAAGGGTATATTATATTAGTTAGATAACGCTGCATTAAGCTCATAGAGATAAGACCAAGAACCATCAACAGCGCTCATCCATCGATCCATCATCTGATTCGCTTTTTTGTCGCCATTCACTTTTTTATAAATTTCAAATGGGCCATTTCTTTTCTCATCTTCATCTATGCCTGCATAACTTTTAAAGAAATCAGATACCATATAATCAGGGGCATCTTCACTGCCACCCATAAAACGATACCAATTCCCTCTTGGTTCACCTTCTTCAGAAATAATAGCTTCCGTTATTTCTTTAATAATTTCAGCAAATAAAACATTATTTTTAACTCTAAAAGAAGTAACCCAAGCGAGCTTTGTATCGGTATTTTCGCTCTTTTTACTCCATTCTGGCAGCGTTTTGGTAATATTATAATTAATTTTTTCAACATGTGGCGTAATAAAATTCATTGCGATGATGCTACATGACTTACTAGCCATATCTTCTTTGTCCATTTCAGCCCAATTTGGCATATTACCAGAAATGACATATACGTTTCCTTCACCCTGAAGCCTTGACCAAAAAGCCCAAGAATTTGTGCCTTCTTCCTTATTATAACATTCTTTCCATTTTTTAACACCTTCCATAAATTGAGCATTATGTCCTTGCTTTACTGTAATTTCTGATAAGGTAAGAAGTCCCTCGGTCATTTGTGCCATTGTCAAGAGCGGGAACATCAATAAAATAATAAATACTTTTTTCATACGTGTGTTTTTAAATTAATAATGTGTTTGTTATTTTTACACTTGCAAAGTATTTAAGATTTCTTTAACAATCAATCACATATTGATGTGGTTTTGTTGTTGCAAAAAATCTTCTAAAATATTTAATGGGATTGTAGCGTGAGAAATAACTACTTCGTGAAATTCTCGAATATTATATTCTTCTCCTAAATTCGTCTTTTGAAAGCGTAAATACGATTAAAGAAGATCTGAACCTAGCCAGATCTTCTTTGTTAAATTTTTACAGATTTTTTTTCGATAGTAGGTGAATTATCATCAGCTTTTCGCAGTCTTTTTTTATTGCGATCCTTGTTTGAAACTCTGGAGAATTAGGAATATTCTGATCAAAAGTTTCTTGGAAATAGTCATTGATTTTATTTTTTAATAATTGCAGCTTCCGAATCCTCTTTTGTCTACTCGTTATTGCATAAAATAAATGAAGTTAGCGTGCACAATACGAATCTTAATTTTAATATTTTTTTTTCGTAATTCTTATTTTATACTCATTTATGATATAGATTCTTACTTTTTGAGAAATGTTAATTTCAATAAAAATCCCGAAGTTTTACTTCGGGATTTTGATAAGCTAAAATTGATAAGTACTATTTTAAAAAAATATTAACTAGCATACTCATTTAACGTTTGTTGTGCAGAAACGAACGGTAAATCTAATTCTTTTTCTGCTAAACCATTTTGATAAATTACTTTAGCGGCATGTTTTGGTTCTTTTTTATTCAGCATCAAAGAAATATCTGATATTGGATATGACTCACTAGTCAATAAATAGTTTTTACCATGTAACCCTTTTTTTGTTGCAGCATTGTAAATACCTTTTGCAACATCCTTTACATTTACCATTGCCATTTCTGCATCCGTATCAAACAACATTTGTACAAATGGATTAGGCGCAATATTATTTTGTATTAAATATTGTAAACCAGTAGAGGTAGAGTCTTGTCTTTGCGACATCGATTTTCCAAAAACACCAACGGGTGATACAGTGGTTATTTCTACATCTAAAGTAGGATGTTTTTTTATAAAGTCATTCACGGTTGTATTGGCAATAAATTTTGCTTGTGCATACGGATGACTTTCTTCGCTCATAAAAGGCGTATCTTTTTCGCTAAATGTATCATTTGATGATTTATTGCCAGCAGGCAATGGGAAGTTCGTGTTATAAGCAGCAACCGAAGCAATTAAAACCGCCTTTTTTACTTTAGCTGCGTTGTTAATTGCCGCTAAAAAATTTTCTGTGCCTTTTAAGGTTGGATCAAATAATTCGGTTTTTGCATCTTTAAAATCTAACTGAAAAGGTGTACCTCCATGCACTACAATATCACAGTCCGATACAAAATTTTCTAATTGTTCTTTATTTTCTACATTTAGCGGAACAATACTTAAATTTTTAGCATTGCCTAATTCTTTTAAATGCGCATATTTTTCACTTTTTGTAATGTCTGTCGAAGAAACTTTAACTTTAAAGCCTTGCTCTAAAAAGTTTTTGGTAACATAACTTCCTATAAAGCCAGAACCTCCAATAATACCTACTGTTTTCATAATTAATTGATTTTTAGTTATTAATATATTTATTTTATCACTAGTTCCCTATTAAACGTATTATTTAGTTTCATAAACCCATTTAAAATATAGGGTTCAACGAATTTTTTAAATGCACCTTGCTTTATTAAAAATGGTTTTATCAATATAAAGTAGACAATTTTATTTTAAGTTATATCGGTTTGTCAGATAGCTAGAATCAAGTCTTGGTTCTAAAAGCCAAGCAATCTTGAGTCTTTTATGATACAATAATGTTATTTCATGAAGTTACACTTAATAGACACCATTAAGAATCTTTAGCAATTTTTTAGCGATGCCTTTCAGGTTTTTGACTATTACTTCTAATTCTTCTTTCTCTAATTCTTTGTTAGCGCATAACCCATAGCTAGAGAAATAGCTAACACGTCATAATAGGTGGTAAGGCTAGCAATTTTACCGTCTGTTACCATTGCCGTTGATTGGTAAGGCATATTCACTTCAATACCATCTTGTGTAAAAATGTAGTTTCCCCAAACAGCAACCCAATCACCTATTAAGTCGCCATCAATAACTCTAAATGTCTGACTAACAAAGTTGTTTTTTTGTTCTGTACGTACTTTATGCGATTCTTTCTAATTGGCAATGAACTCAACTTTTGTTTCTGTTTTACCGAAGTTTGGCCCATTGTGTACAAGGTTTTCAGCGAGTAAGCTAGCAGCTTTATCCATTTTATTATTTAAAAGTGCATCAAAATAGTCTGCAACTACTTTTAAATCTTCTTCTGCAGTATGATTTTCTGTGACTGTTTCTTTATAACTTTTGTTTTGCGCAAAACTGATTTGCCCAATAAGTAGAAATAATACAATTGCACTTGTTTTTATGTTTTCATAAATTTGGTTTTAAATAAATAGTTTTAAGGTTCGTTGTTAACAAAAACTAAATTAAAGGATGTTTAGGATCTTGTCAACCACATCTTAATGTGATATTTAGCTTCTTTATTTCGTATATTTGAAAATCAGCTAATTACTTATTTAATTATTACTTTTGAAAATCATTAAAAAAATTGCTCGAATAATTACGTGTTTTATATTGGCACTTGTTTGCAGTTTTGTGAATGCACAAAATCCATCTCAAATAGATGTGCTTACTACAGAACAAGGTCTACCCTTTAGAGATATTACATCGATAACACAAGATGCTACAGGTGCGATGTGGTTTGGTACAGATATTGGTTTGATACGTTACAATGGTTACAATTTTAAGGTTTATAATTCTGATCAAAGTAATCCTTATTATATTGAAGAGGAATTAATTACAGGAGAGTTGGTCTTTGATAATAAGACCAACGAACTTTGGTATTTAGCAAATGAAAAGCTCTTTAAACTACAATTATCTACAGATAAAGTAATTGCTTACAATCATACACACAATATTAAAGGCAACGTTTTACGAATATTGAAAGCTATAGATGGCAGCATTTGGATTATGTCTGACGATTTTTTATCAGTAGAAAACGGAAAAGCAAAACAGTACCTGCAAAAACTAACAAATGAAAAATTTGAAGTTAGAGCTTTTATAAAAAGACCTAAATATGCTTATAGTAGATTAATTAATGATACACATGGTAATATTTTGTGGAGTGCATCTCATGGAAATTTAAAATTTGATTCTGAAGGAAATTTATTAAACACGTTTCAGTTATCCAATTATACGTGGCATTCTGCCGATTTAAATTTTACGGTGTCTTTTTATAATAGTGATAATATCCACTATTTTTTTCCAAGAAAAGAACTTGGTATTTTTACTTTTGATGAAAAAAAAATAATAAAAAAACACGTATTTAATGATAAAAACCAATTTTACTATGCGATAGAAGATCATCAAAAACAACTATGGTTTGCGAGTAGTAAAAAGTTATATCGCATGAATCTTAAAGGAGAATTTGTTGATTATACAGCGCAATTAATAGCGCGATTTGAATACTCTAAAATTAATTATCTTTTTATAGATGCAAATAAATTACTTTGGGTCGCAACCGACAACGGTTTGTTTAAAATTCAAATAATTGAAGAGCTTTTTAAAACTCTTTTTACATCTAAAAATAAAGGTTGGGCTAACACAATGCGTGGTCTTTTTGAAGATGAAAATGGAACTGTTTTTGCAAAATGTGAGAGTGAAAACAAACTTCTCTACAAAACAAAAAATGGCACTATTGCTACTTTACAAATTAAATTAGATAGTGTATCAAAAGATGCATCAAAATACAGAAGCAATTTTTATGTTTTAGATGACAAAAAGCAGCACGTATTTACAATAGGAGATAATTTACTGAAAATAAATTTGAAGGACGGAACTACTAAAAGTTACCCTCAATTTAATTATAATATTTCACTTAAAGGAGAAAATACATTGATTAAACTTAAGAGTGGTAAAATACTTTTAGGACAAAGTTTAAACAGGTTACTACTTTTTGATCCTGAAACAGAAACTAGTGAATTTATTTTTAAAAATCCAAAAACTGAAACCGATATTGCTGATTTTAGATATTTTAAAGAAAGCAAAACAGATAGTATTGTATGGATAGGAACGCAAAACGATGGTGTATTAAAAATACATCTTAACGGACGTTTAGAAAAACAATATAAAACAGATTCTAAACCAAGTATCTCAAGAAATTTTATTCTTGTTATGGAAGAAGATGCAGATGGGGGTCTCTGGGTGGGCACTTATGCTGGTGGACTTAACCATATTTCTGCAGATGGAAATACCGTAACAAACTATACCAAAAATCAAGGTTTGCCTGATGACACCATTGTAGGAATCTTAACAGACGAAGAACAAAATCTTTGGATTAGTACCTATAATGGAATTTCTAAATTCAATAAAAATACTGAAATTTTTCAAAATTTTTATGATGAAGATGGTTTGTCAAATAACGAATTCAACTACTCATCATTTTATAAATCTATTGCTGGTGATTTTTATTTCGGTGGTATGAACGGTTTAACCGTTTTTAAACCTAGTGAAATCTTAAAAAAATCTAATTCCCCAAAACTACGTTTTTTAGCCGTTTCTGGTTATAATAGCAAGGAGAAAAAGAATTTTAATACAGATTATAGTCAAACTAAACCTATAACTTTAAAAATTTCACCTTATGATCAATATTTTGAAGTTAGCTGGATGATGACAAGCTATTTTCAGAATACAAAAAATACCTATAGCACAAAATTAGAAGGCTTTGAAGATCGTTGGTTCAATCAAGGTAATAAGGCATCCATTCGTTACAACCAATTGCCAGCTGGCCACTATACGTTAAAGGTAAAAGGTACAGATTCTAGCGGAAACGCAAGTGTTATTTCATTATCAATTCCTATTATTGTACAGCAAGTATTTTATAAAAAATGGGGGTTTATTAGCTTGATAATTTTGGCTGTATTCTTGGTGCTCTATGCTATTTTTAAATATAGATTGCATCAGATTTTAGCAATGGAAAGGTTGCGAACCAAAATTGCAAGCGATTTACATGATGATGTAGGTTCTATGTTATCTGGTTTGGCGATGCAAACCGAACTTTTAGAAACGAATGCAAATGATGCAGATAAATGGAAATTACAAAAAATTGCAGTAATTAGTAGAAATGCTATTTCTCAAATGCGAGATTTAGTTTGGAGTATTGATAGCAGAAGACAGACTACAAATGATTTAGTAGAGCGAATGCAAGAACTTGCAGAAGATACTTTATTACCTTTAGATATTACATTTCAACTGGAAACAAGCTCCATAAAACATCCAAATCGAAAATTATCTCCACAGATAAAACAAAATTTATTTTTAATATGTAAAGAGGCTATTACCAATATAATTCGTCATTCAGATGCAAATCAAGTAACGATTAGTATTGTGAATCAAAAAAAAGGAAGTCACTTTACAATAAAAGATAATGGAAAGAATATCGGAAATTGTACTTCTACAGGATTAGGGTTATTAAATATGGAAATGCGGGCGAAGCAGATAAAAGGCAAACTTAAAATTACAAAAGATGCTGGTTTTTGTATTCAAGTATACCTACCATTTAATTTATAATACCACATGAATATGTGATTTTTTTTACATAGTTATTTTTATAACTTTACTTAATAAGTATTTGTGCTACAAATTATTAAAAAATGAATGATTTAAGACTTGCAATTATAGAAGATGATATTTTAGTGCAAGAAAGCTTACAGGCATTTTTTAATACACAGCCGCATATAGATTGTGTGCTAATTACTTCTTGTGTAGAAGATTTTCTTAAAAATGTAGATTTACAAATACTACAGCCAGCTATTTTGCTGTTAGACATTAATTTATTAGGAATGTCTGGGATTAAAGGAATTCCTTTAATCACAAAAAAGTTACCAGATATTGATATTATAATGCTCACAACTTTTGAAGACAGTGATAGCATTTTTAAGGCATTATGTGCAGGAGCTTGTTCTTATTTATCTAAAAGAACACCTTTAAAAAAAATACTTGAAGCGGTAGAGGTTGTTTATAAAGGTGGTTCTTATATGTCACCTTCAATAGCTAGAAAAATTGCAAATCATTTTGCACCAAATGCCTCAAAAAAAGGATTGCTTACTACAAGGCAAAAAGAAATTGTAACGGAAATAGTTGACGGGAAAAGCTACAAAATGATTGCTGACAATTTGTTTATATCTCTAGATACTGTTCGTAGTCATATAAAAAATATTTATAAAGTTTTAGAAATTAATAGTAAAGCAGAACTTATCAAAAAGTCTTATAATAATGAGATTTGATTTTAGTAAAAAATAATCCTGAAAAAAGTTAGACAGTTTTGTTCTTAATTTAAACGTAAGTAATTTTAGGAGGAGATGGCACACTTGCTGTTCACTTTTAATAACATAACATTGTTGTCGGATAAAAGAAACAAGATCGCTTTGCTTTTAGAGCCAACCTGCCTGTCCGGTAGCTAAAGTGTACCCACAAATATACTAACTTTACATTATGATAACAGACATTAACCCTTCCTTCTTTTTTCCTGATTATATTGGATTGATTGGGGATGTACGACTTGAAAGAAGAGCAAAAGAACTATAGAGTAAACTTTCTTTTCATCCAAGTTCTACTATTCGACAGCTTGCTACAACAAAAGCAGAACAAAAAAGTTATTATCGTTTATTAAATAATGATAAGGTAAAAGAAGAAATACTGATTAAAGAGTCTTTCAATCGAATGAGTAGCCTTGCTAAAGGAAGGAATTTATTATGCATACAAGATACCTGCGAAGTAAATTTATCAAAACATAAAGGACGGTTCAATACTGATAGTGGTTTGGGACGTTCAGATAAATCCGACACAGCTCACTGTTTTAAACTTCACCCCATTCTTTTTTAAGTTATTAACAAAGTTACACTTATCAACAAAGAAAAAAAGTAGCACAAAAAGAAATCTCATCATCATAATCATCTCTTCTATTATTTTCTTAAAAGTAACTTTACAAATCTAAAGGCAGGCAGGTTGAAGAGACAGAATTAGAAAATGGATGGGCTATTAGAAAGTTAGTAGCACTTCAAATGACAGCTCTTTTAAAATATTACAAATAAACATTGCCTATGCAGATCCAGAAGGAGGTCGGCCAATAATAGAGGTTTTTAACGCTGATCAAATAGAAATCCTTGAGCTTATGAACAAAAAATTACAAGGAAAAACCATCAAACTTCAAAACCATAACAATCCTAAAACAACAAAATGGGCTGCTTGGATTATAGGACGAATTGGAGGTTGGAAAGGCTATGATTCTCAAGGACCACCTGGAGTAATCATACTAAAAAAAGGATTGGACAGGTTGTCATACATAATAGAAGGAGCTAAACTTGTAAAAGATGAGGGTACACTGTAGCTTCCGGTAGGGAAACAAGATTAGATTATAACTAACTTAAAATTTGATAAAAAAAAAGGATACATTTTTAATTTCAGAATTAATTCTAAAAACAAGGTGTAATTGTAAAAAGCAAGTGCAATCTTTTTATTTTAAAGTACTTTATTAACGAATACTATTTTTAATCGGACACTAATGAATTTGAGTATAAGTGTTTAAATTGTTGATTGCCAATTTTAATATTAATTTTTGCTGGTACTTTGGGTCTGAGTCATAAGAGAGATCTTATTGTATGTTGTTAATTTTTTTTATTGAAAGTTTACTAGCTTTTGAGTGAAATGCTTTAGGGGCTGAATCTTTCGAATCTGCTGAAGACAGTATTTTGTTTTAGTTCTGGTGTTTTTTGCGAGAAGCGAGGAATGAAAGCCCGCTCAAAAGACCTAAAAATTATTAATAAATCTAGTTTTATGTTCAAAAGGTTTTGTATTTTTGCGCCCACTTACCACGCGATGGTAGGATTTTTAATAATCAAGGTCGAGAACCTTAAAAAATTAACAAATTATGTCTGTAAAAATTAGATTACAAAGACACGGTAAAAAAGGGAAACCATTCTATTGGATCGTTGCCGCTGATGCCCGTGCAAAAAGAGATGGTAAATACTTAGAGAAAATAGGTACTTACAATCCTAATTTGAACCCTGCAATTATCGATTTAGATATCGATAAAGCTGTAGAATGGTTACAAAATGGTGCACAACCAACAGATACCGCTAAAAACATTTTATCTTATAAAGGTGCAATGTTAAAAAATCATCTAGTTGGTGGTATTAGAAAAGGTGCTTTAACACAAGAGCAAGCAGATGTTAAATTTGCAGCTTGGTTAGAAGTAAAAGCTACTAAAGTTGCTGATAAAGAAGCAGGCTTATCTAAAGCTGAATCTGAAGCAAAAGCGAAAGCATTTGCAGCAGAAAAAGCAGTAAACGAAGCAAGAATTGAAGCAGCTAAACCAGTTGTTGAAGAGGTTGTTGCTGAAGTTACAGTTGAAGAAGCGGCAGAAGCAGCTCCTGAAACAATTGATGAAGCAGCAGCAAAAGCAGCAGAATAAATTATAAATTTATACGAAGATGCGTAAAGAAGATTGTTTTTATTTGGGCAAAATCGTTACAAAATATAGTTTTAAGGGCGAAGTTGTGATCAAATTAGATACCGACGAGCCCGAGTTGTACACAGAAATGGAATCAGTTTACGTCGAATTTGGCAGTAATCTGGTTCCATTTTTTATTGAAAAAAGTTCACTTCACAAAGGGAATCAATTGCGTGTTCAGTTTGAAGATGTATATTCTGATGAAGAAGCAGATGCTATTTTAAAATGCGGAATCTATTTACCATCAACCATGTTGCCTAAATTATCTGGTGATAAATTTTATTATCATGAGGTTCTTGGTTTTACGGTTGTTGATGTGAATTTTGGTGAAGTAGGGCAAATTGTTCATATCAACGATAAAGCTGCGCAGCCACTTTTTGAGATTGATAGAGAAGGTACAGAGATTTTTATTCCTATGGTTGATGATTTTATCAAAAAAGTAGATAGAGCAAATAAAACAATACAAGTAGAAACGCCTGCCGGGTTAATTGAATTGTATTTATCCTAAATTTAGTTCAGGATTTTAGTTTCATTATTTTGAGTTTAAATAGTAAAGTGTTGAAATCATTTCAGAAATACTGAAGAGAGTTCTTCAAAAATTAGAGAGGTGGCCGAGTGGTCGAAGGCGCACGCCTGGAAAGTGTGTATACGGCAACGTATCGAGGGTTCGAATCCCTTCCTCTCTGCGAAAACAACAAGACGAGTAAAAACCTGTAAATCAATATTTTACAGGTTTTTTATGTTTTTAGGAATATCAATAAAAGTATCAAATTATAACGGGTAGCAGACAGTTTTATGTCTGTTTTATAGGGTGAAAATGATGTTAGATTAATTTTAAATTTAGCTGTTATTGGTTTTTTTAAGAATACTTTTTAGGGTTTGTATTTAAGTATATTTAAACCGCTTTAATGGTTGATAAATGGTGATAAAAACGATTCAATTCTAATAAAATCAAGGCTTAAGGTATCTTTTAATTTTTTCTTCAGTCAATGTATCTACATCGCTAATATTTAAATAAAACCCTTTATTATCTTTTAATAAAGCCTCTAAAGTAAGATTATTTTTCCATAATAATACTTTTCCGCTTAATACATCTGCTCCAGAATAGACTAAAATATAACTTTTAAATAAATCTTTTTCTAGAGGTTTTACTTGAATAGAAAATTGAGAGTAAGAATTACTTTTTTCTTTAAATTCAGAAATTAAATAATTTTCTGTTTTATTAATTCGGCCAATTCCTTCAAAACTTTTGTTATTAATTTTTAAGGTTAATTCCCCAAGGTCATTGTGTACTGTAAATTTGATTGGGATTAAGTAATTATTTTCATCAAGATAAAAGCCAAAATATTCTCCGATTAAAAAGTTTACAATCTCTAAACGGTTAATAGAAACAGAAAGATCAGAGTCTTTATGTGGTAATATACTTTCTACCTCCATCCGCTGTGAATATAAGTGATGGTGAAAAATAGGATTTATATCGGGAGATCTTACTTTTATATCTTGTGTCTCTTTGTCATTAACTTGCTCTAAAATTAATTTACCTATAACAGGGCTGTTGTTTCTATTAAAACCGCAATAAGCGCCTAATAAAATTGGTTTAGATTGCATATTATTGCCATAAAATAAATTCACAAAACACTCTTTGTTTAAACTCGAATTTTCTTTGTTAAAGTAAAAAGACAGTGCACTTTCACCTGTTGGTACACATTTTCCGAAATAAGTATAGAAAATAGGTTTCGAATTCCGTTCCCAATACAATAGTTCCCAAGAAACTGTTTTCATTTTATGAATGGTAAACTTACTCTTTATAAAATATTGCTCGTTTTCAACATAATATCCAACATAGTAAAGCGTATTTTCATTGGTCGAATTATCCTCAATATTTTCTCCTTCTATTTCTCTAGTGGCATCACTAATATATAAGGATTCCTTTAAATATTGTTTGTAGTTATCATATCCTACAGCTATTATTAGCAGCGATAAGTAATCCCTTCTCATTTTTACGTTCTTTCTATTCCCTTTTTCTACTTCTCTAACTTTATTATAAATATATTTACCGTTAATCCATTTAGTAGTTTTTTCGATTATAAATCCTTTTAGGTTGGGTTGTTGATCATTATAATTCCCAAAGCCATACAGCTGAAATACCGTCAACGTTTTTAATTCGATCTCATAATGTTTTGAAAAAGTCATTAATAACTCATTATGAAGGCTTTCTATAAAACCATTTGATAGTTGAATTCCTCTTACATTCATTGATATCTGTTTTTAATATTCTCAAAAATAAAGATATTCCAGTGAAATTCCTATTTGGAATGAATAATATTAAATTAACAGGAATGATGGAATTAATAATAATATATTTTTAGATTTGTTTAACCAATTTTAAATACTTGATAATGAAACATTTATTTCTTTGCATTTTATGCAGTACATCCCTGTTCATTTTTGGACAAACAAATAAAGATATTGGGGGTAAAATTATAGACAAAACAGGAAACCCATTACCCGGGGCCACTATCATCGAAAAAAATAACTCAAATAATGGGGTTACTTCTGATTTTAATGGGGATTTTATTATTTCGGTACGTAAAGAGACGAAAGAGTTAGTCGTTTCTTATTTAGGTTTTGAGAGCAAAACAGTACAGATAACAAGCAATAATTTGTTTATCACATTAATAGAACAACCAAATCAATTAGGCGCTATTACTATTAAAGGTTTTTCTTCAGTAGCAAGTAAAGCACGGGTAAGGGCGCAAGCTATTCAAAGTCTCCCAGAGACCACAGTAGCGGTGAATGCCGAAACAATTGAGTTAAGTGGTATTAATAATATTCAATCATTTACTTCTCAAATATCAAATGTAACTTTTAACGAAGCGCAACAACCTGGGGTTAATTTTTTAACGGTAAGAGGTATTTCGCAAATTAGAAATGCAGAATCACCTGTGGCCGTTGTAATAGACGGAATGACCTTGCCAGATGCAAGTGCTATGAATATGTCTTTATATGATATCGAATTATTAGAGTTTGTAAAAGGACCGCAAGGAACGCTTTATGGCAAAAATGCTATTGCAGGCGCTATTAATATTACGACAAAAGAGCCTACAAATAAGAATAAAACTAAAGTAATGCTTTCTTCAGGGAATGGCGGAATGTTTGGAGCAGGGGTATCTTCTTCTGGTGCTTTGGTAAAAAGTAAATTTTTCTACAGTGTTACCGGTCATTATAATTCTTTTGATGGATTGATTAACAATACTTTTTTAAATCAAAAGGTCGATTTTTCAAAGGAATACAATGTAAGGGCAAAATTGAAATACAAATTTAACCCAAGATGGTCTGCAACGTATGTTCAAGATAATTTTAATATAGATGCAGGTGGTAATTATTATGTAACTAAAACAGATATTTTTGTTGAAGGACCTCCACTGGCAGATGATGATTACTCTAGCGAACCATTTGGTGATGTATTAGGAGATTCAGATCTCTCGAATTCATTGAGTAGTTTTAAATTGGAAGGTTCTTTAGATAAAATGAAAATACAGTCGGTTACTTCTTATAATGCGACCAAAAGATATTACATAGGTGAAAATGATTATTCACAGTATGCTTTTAGCAAAGTATCACAACAAGTAAATTCTGATACTTTTAGTCAAGAAATTAGAGTAACATCAAAAAGCGATGAAAATTCTAAAATTAACTATACTTTTGGTACACTGTATCAAAATAGTAAACGCTACTTAAATACTTCTACTTTTTTAAATAAAACGTATTATGAGGGTGGTTTTGTAGATGCTTCTGCTGAAAACGCGAATTATAGTAATGATCCATTGGTAGGGAATGATGACGATAATACCATAGAGACTTTGGCAGGTTTTGGTTTTTTAGATTTTAAAGTAACTTCCAAATTTACAGTATCTGCAGGTGTTCGGGTAGATTATGACAAACTAACAAATGAATCTCGTATCTTCAATACTTCTCAAGAAAACGATATCACCGTTTGGCAACCTAAATTTTCAGTATCTTATCAATTTTCAGAAAACACCATGGGGTATGCAAATTACGGACGTGGGTATAGAAGTGGAGGATTTAATGCAGATACTACCGTAAAATTTGATAAAACATATAAAGCAGAGTTTACAAATAATTACGAAGTAGGTTTAAAAACAAGCTTCTTAAATAATAGAATTATTTTTAATAACTCTTACTATTATATAGATTTTGAAAATCAGCAACAGTACACGTTTATCCCTGTAACACCCGCAGTACTAGGTATTTATAACTTTGATGAATCTAAAATTTCAGGATTTGAATCAGAATTAAAGTTTAGAGCAACCAACAACCTAGATTTCTTTGCAAGTGTAGGCTTTAATGACGGTGAGATAAAAAAAGGGACGTACAACAGATTAACGAATGCGGCAGCATTTGATTATGAAACTCATGAAGATGTTGATGTTAGCGGAAATACATCGCCGTTTACCATAAAAAGTACCATTCAGTTGGGTGCAAATGCTAATTTTGAATTAGGAGAAAAATCAAAATTAGGATTTCATTTAAATGTTGATAGTAGAGGAACACAATATTGGGATCCTTTAGAGGAATACAAACAAGATCCGTACACGCTGGTAAATGCAAGAATAAATCTAAAATTTGATAAAATAGGAATCAACCTTTGGGCAAATAATATTTTAAACACGAAATTTAATACCGAGTTTTTCCCAACAGCAGAATTTGGTTTTAATAACTTAAGGTTTCCGAATACACCAACAACAGTAGGAATAGACCTCGCTTATACTTTCTAAATTTAGAAAATAAACTATAAACTTTAATAATAAATTTTTCTTCCTATCAATAATTAGATAGGAAGGGTAGATTATTGATGCAAAATTTTAAAAAAATAAATACTTAAAATAACAAATTATGAAAATCAATTGCAACATTTTACAGTTTCATCAAACAGGACAATTAGACGTTTTAAAAATGGACAATGTAACGCTGGAAGATCCAGTAAACGACGAAGTACTATTTAAAGTAGATGCATTTGCGATAAATAGAGCAGATGTGCTTCATTACCAAGGTGCTCATACTACGTTGCCAACTTTTCCTGCACGTATTGGTTCAGAAGCAACAGGTGAAGTTGTTAAAATAGGGGCTAAAGTAACTGATTTCAAGGTTGGTGATAGGGTTACTTCCATACCTTTAAACACAGATAAATATGGAGTGCAAGGCGAATATGCCACGGTACCGCAAGATTATTTATCAAAAGCGCCAGAAAATTTAACAACAGAAGAAGCTTGTTCTATTTGGATGCAATATTCTACCGCTTATTTTGCTTTATTCCATGTAGGTAGCGTAAAAAAAGATGATTTTGTTTTTATTCCTGCTATTTCTAGTTCAGCTGGCTATGGTTGTTTTGAATTGGCAAGAGATGCTGGAGCCAATGCCATTGGGTCTACAAGATCAAGTGCTAAAAAAGAGGAGTTAAAAAAATTAGGGATCCATAATCTTGTCATCACAAACGAGGAGTCTGTTGAGAGTAGGTTATCAGAAATAACGGGTGGAAAAGGCGTTAGCTTTGTCTATGACCCGGTAGCAGGAAACTTTTGTAACGAGTATTTAGACTCTTTATCTATGGGAGCGGTGATTATTATTTACGGATTATTAGATCCGAATCCAACACTATATCCTTTGGTTCCTTTAATTCGTAAAAAAGCAATTATGGATGCATATTCTCAATTCAATCATGTAGAAGACATCAATAAATTGAATGAGTGTAAAGCTTATATTTTAGAAAGAATTAAAACAGGAGCAATTAAGCCTGTTGTGAACAAAGTTTTTGATTTCAAAGATTACAAAAAAGCGTATGAATATATGCTTTCTAATCAGCAGATAGGAAAAATTGTAGTTCGCGTAAGTAAATAAATACCGCGAGGTGTACTCATTGTAGTATCAAATAAGAATACTTTTTTAATATTTTGACGAAGAGTGTTAGAGGTGTTAAATCAAAAATCCCGCTTATAATACTGAACTTGTTTCAGCATCTAGCGGGATTAATTTGCCTTAAACAGACAGGTTTAGATAAATTTTTAAATTTACAGCTTCACTATTTTTCAAAATGGAGTTTCAAAAAAAAACAATAAAAAGATATGAGAGTAGCAACAGATATTGGAGGAACTTTTACAGATCTTGTGTTTTTCGATTACGATCAAAAAAACAAAGAGGTTAAAAATGTAGAGGTATCAAAGGCAAGTACCACTCCAGGCGAATTTGAGAAAGGAATTCTCAACGCCATCGATAAAATAAAACTAGATCTTAGTACTATTGATTTTTTTGCACACGGTACTACCGTTGTAATCAACGCAATAACAGAAAGAAAAGGAGCAAAAACAGCGTTAATTACAACAGAAGGTTTTCGAGATGTTTTAGAAATTGCAAGAGGAACAAGACCCGATTTATATAACTTTAACTTTAAAAAGGAAGCACCCTTTGTAGAGCGATATTTGAGACAAGAAGTTAAAGAACGTATCAATTATTTAGGGGAAATTATTACACCAATTGATGAAACTACCGTAGATAAACATATTGTAGAATTTTTAAAAGAAGGGGTAGAAGCAATTGCAATCTGTTTCTTGCACGGCTATAAAAACCCTATTCATGAAGAAAAATTAGCGAACTATATTCGTGCTAAATATCCACAATTCGAAGTTATTTCGTCATACGAAGTTACTAGAGAATGGAGAGAATATGAGCGTACGAGTTCTACAGTGCTTTCTGCTTATGTAAAACCATTAGCCACAAAATACTTAAACAATCTAACACATCATTTGCAAAAGTTAGGGTATAAAAATGATCTTTATATTATGCAATCTAATGGCGGCATTACCACGGTAGACGATGTAAAGGCAAATCCGATTACGCTTATTGAATCTGGACCCGCAAGTGGTATGCTCGGTGCAGTAGTGTTAGGAAAAACAATTGGTAAAGAAAATTTATTAGTTTTAGATATTGGAGGTACCACCGCAAAATGTTCTTTGATTGAAAACGGAATACCGAAAATTGTAACAACTTACAATATTGAAAAAACAAAAACCCAAGCCGGATTCCCGATACTTACCCCAGTTATTGATATTGTAGAAATAGGAAATGGCGGTGGCAGTATTGCTTGGTTAGATGATGGAGGTAAAATGCGTGTTGGACCAAAAAGTGCAGCTGCAAATCCAGGGCCGTCGTCTTATGGTCAAGGAGGTACTCATTTTACAACAACAGATGCAAATGTTGTTTGCAACCGCATACACAAAGACTACTTTTTAGGAGGTGAATTAAAACCAGATTTCAACAGTATAGAAAAAGCAGTAAAACCACTTTGTGAAACATTAAACATGACGATGCAAGAGGTTGCACGTGGTGTAATTCGCGTTGCGAATTCTAATATGGTTAATGCCTTAAAAAGTGTTTCTGTAAATAAAGGCTACGATCCAAGAGATTTCACATTAGTTGTTATTGGAGGTGGCGGACCCATGCATGGCGCTTATTTAGCGCAAGAACTACAAATGCCAGAAGTAATTATACCTTTAAATGCAGGTGTATTTTCTGCTTTCGGAATGTTAATGTCAGATTTAAGAAGAGATTACATTCGTACCGATGTGATGGATTTGAATGAGGATAAATTTTCTACGTTGAAAGCTGTTTTTCAAGAAATGAAGGATGAGGCTGTGAAAGCCTACGAAAGAGATTCTTATTTAAAAGAAGATATCAAATTTGAATATTATTTAGACCTGCGTTATAATGGTCAAGAACACTCGGTAAAATTGGGTATTCCTAATTTAGACCATTTAAAAATGGATGAAATCGAAAATAATTTTCATCAACTACATACAAAGCGATACGCCTTTAATTTAAAAGATACAACAATTGAAATTGTGAATTATCACTTGGTTGCAGAGGTTATCGTAAACAAACCAATTATTGCCAAAGTTATAGCAAAAGGCAACACAATAGCAAATGCTTTAATTGTTACAGAAGCCGTAGATTTTGATGAGGCAGGCATTCATCAGGCTAATTTTTATGATCGGACTAAATTAGATCCTGAAATGACCATTGAAGGTCCGGCAATCATTGTAGAACAATCTACTTCAACAGTTGTGCCGCCCAAACATCAATTTTCAATTGATGAGTATGCAAACATTATCATTAGCAAAATACAATAACTATGAGCTTAAATAAATTCACATCAGATATCATTCAAGATTCATTAATATCCATTGGTGAAGCTATGTTTGAAACCATTCAGAGAACGAGCATGAGTCCTATAATATACGAGGCATTAGATTATGCAGTGGGTATTACAGACGGCGAAGGACGATTGTTAGCGCAAGGTAACGGAGTAATTACCTTTTTAGCAGCAATGAGTCTTGTGGTAGAAGAAACATTAGAACGGTTTGACAAAGACAACCCGATAAAAGAAGGAGATGTTATTATTGCAAACACGCCGTATGCCGGTGGTGGAACACATTTATCAGACATTGCTTTAATTACACCTGTTTTTTATAAAGGGGAGCGTGTTGCTTTTACAGTAAATAAAGCACATTGGACAGATATTGGCGGAACAAATCCAGGTTCTGTATCAACAGTGTCCACTGAAATTTATCAAGAAGGTTTGCATTTTCCTTTTATTAAAATTAAAGAGGAAGACAAATTAAATTCAGCCCTTATTAAAATGATTGAAGTCAATGTAAGATTGCCAAAAAGTACACTAGGTGATTTATTTTCGGGCATTGCTGCTAATGATGTAGGAGCCGAAAGAATTGTAAAATTGATTGATAAATACGGTTTAGAAGCTTATAAACAAGCTGCTGAAGAATTTATGGATTATGGCGAGCGTATTAGTTTGCAAGAGTTGAAAAAAATTCCGAATGGTGAGTATGAAAACACAGGTTGGATAGAGAATGACGGTTTTGGAAACGGTCCTTTTCCTCTGAAATTAAAAATAACAATTTCAGATGAAAACATGATTTGCGATTTTACAGGATCTCATCAACAATTAAAAGGTCCTTTAAATTTATCAAGAACAGGATTAGAGACCGCCGTTAGAGCGGCTTTTAAATCGATAACTACACCAACATTACCCGCAAATAACGGCTCTTTTAAGCACGTAAAATTAATTTGTCCAGAAAAGACAATTGTGAGTGCAGAAGCACCCGCGCCAATATCTGTTTATTATGAAGTTTTTTTAGCAGCAATAGATTTGTTACTAAAAACATTAGGCCCTGTAGTTCCAGATAAATTACCAGCAGGTCATTTTAGATCGGTATGTGTCACGTATATTTCTGGAATTCATCCAGTAACTAATGAATTTTACGTTCAGGCAGAACCACTTTCTGGAGGTTGGGGAGGTTGTGCTACGCACGATGGAAATCGTGGACAATTTTCGTATGCACATGGAGAATCTTATAATATTCCTGCAGAAACTCGAGAAAGAAAATATGGAGTTGTTGTAGAAGAATACGCTTTTCATAATGAAGGTGGTGGTTACGGAGAATTTCAAGGTGGAAATGGGCAATATTTAACCTTTAAAATTTTATCTGATGAAGCCTTTTTAACGGGTGCTTTTTTAGGATATTCAATTCCTACTTGGGGACTTTTTGATGGAAAAGAAGGAAGTTATAATTACTTTACCGTAATACGCACAGATGGTACTGAAGAAACCTATAATGTTGTTACAAATGTAAAGCTCAATAAAGGTGACAGAGTAAAGCTAGTAACCGCAACAGGTGGAGGCTATGGAGACCCTAAAAACCGTCCGATTGAGAAAATAGAAAAAGATATTAAAAATGGCTTTATTACAACAGCGCAAGCTTTAGAGCATTATCCTAAAATTGGTAAAGCATAACAAAACTCAAAAGATATGGAAGTTATAAAATTAAGTTACCCAGAAGAGGATGCCTATTTAAAATACATTATTCAAAAGCAAGAAAAAGGAATGGCTATTGATTGTGGTTCCGTAGTTTTGCAAAAAGGACAAATACTTCCTTTTAAGGCACTTGATTCGCATGAGATAAGTTATCTGATTTCTGGTAAACTGAAAGTGTTTACAAAAGATGGAAATGAGAAAGTTATGAATGCGGGAGATCTTATCTATTTAAATAAAGATGAAATCCGCAAAACAGAAACGTTAGAGATGAGTAAAATTCTATTCTTTTTGTTTAAGGAAGACTAAAGTATAATTCAGTATTTATGAAATTCATTAATGTCCGATAAAAGTGTATTGATTTGCTCTAACAGTGATGTTATCATCACATTTGAAGTTATAAGCTAAAGAGTCAATTTACTTTTATCAATGTGCTTTTGCATATTATAATTGAAAATATAAAATTGAAAAATTACGATGTATCAAGTAGTTACAATTAAGTCTTTGCTTTTATTTCTATCAGCTAGGCGATTTTCTGTCTTTATTCGGACATTAATGCATTAAACTATAAAAAAAAATGGAAAACATTTCTAAAAATTCACAAAAAAATAAAGATTCAGCTTTTGCAGCGGTACCACTAAGCGAACGTCAACCTTGGTATGTTCCTGCTATTATTTTTGGCGGCCTCGAGTTTTGTATTCCCGTGCTTTTAATAGGAGGCATTTTAATTGCAAACTTTAGTTTACTAGAAATCATTGGAATTTTAATAATAGGTCTTGTGTTTTTTCAATGGATTGGGAATGCAATACAAGGGTATATCGGAGCAAAAACGGGCTTAACTTCATCAGCTTTGGCTGCTTTGAGTTTTGGAAAAGAACAGGCCAGGATCTTTGTAGGTCTTGTAATTTTGATGTTAACTTTAGGTTGGTGGGCTATTCAGACCTCTGTTGCAGCAGATGCTTTTATTGCTTTATTAGGAATCAACAAACAGGAAGATTTGTTTTTATGTATTTTAAGTACTGCGCTCATTGGTTTCCTTTTTGCGATTCCTTCCATATTGGGTTACGGCTCTATAAAATGGGTAGATTATATAGCGATTCCTGCCGGCTTACTATTGGTTACTGTAGCGCTTTATTTATCTATTAACAATTTAGGATGGGAAAAAATAGCGACATGGAATCCAAAAGGAGGCATGTCTTTTACAGAAGCTATCAACCTAGTTATTGGTATTAACGTTGCCCAATGGCTCATCGCTCCAGATTACACTCGATTTGCAAAGCCAAAATGGAAAGATAATATTTTGATTCCGTTAGGCATCATAATCGTTGGTTTTCCGCTGTTTTTAGTGGGTGGTATTATGTCTATGGGATCAGGGAATGCCGATATTGTACAAGTAATGCAAGAATTAGGTTTTCCAGCTTGGGGATTCGTGGTTTTATGGGTGGCAACTTGGACAAGTCAATTGGTGAGCAATTACACAGGAGGTCTGGTACTTTGTAATATGTTTAACCTAAAAGATGATAAAAGTAGAAAAATAATGACCTTGCTATTTGCTGTGTTGGGAATTATATTGGCACTGATAGGCATCATGGACCAATTTATTAATTTTCTGTACGCACTAGCGCTTGTGATTCCGGTAATTGCAGGAGTAATTATGAGTCACTACTTTTTTGTGAACAAAACTGATGTTACAACGGAACAATCATGGAATTGGTTGGCAACAATAAGTGTACTCGTTGGTCTTTTAGTGGGGTATTTAACTCAATATCAGTATCCCTTCGGGATTCCTGCGGTCCAATCATTAATAATTTCAGGAACTGTTTATGTTCTTTTAAATAATTGGCTAAAAAGTGAAAAAAAATGAAGCAAATATTTGATAATACAGAAATTGCACTCGCTTTAAAATCGAACTATGAAATTGATAGAGCTCAGCTTCTATTTAAGATGATCACTAGAGATAGACTCGTTAAAATTGGTTCAACCGTTGCAAAATTTGTCTTAAAGGCAAATCTTCCCGTAGAAAAATTAATAAGAATTACTGTTTTTAATCATTTTTGTGGAGGTATCAGCGAAGAAGATTGTACCAACACGGTGAATAAATTGTTTAGCAAAAAAGTGTATGCCGTTTTAGATTATTCGGCAGAGGGTAAAGAAGAGGAGGTACAATTTGGTGCTGTTCAAAACAAAATATTAAACACGCTTGAATACGCTAAAAGCAATAGCTGTGTGCCCTTTGTAGTTTTTAAACCAACAGGTTTAGGCAGGTTTAAAATTTTCCAAAAACAAACCGAAAATATTTTATTAACAACGTTAGAAAAACAAGAATGGGAAACCATTGTAAAAAGATTTGACACCATTTGTGCAAGAGCAAGTGCATATAATATACCTGTTTTAATAGATGCGGAAGAGAGTTGGATGCAAGATGCAGCAGACAATCTTATTGAAAAAATGATGGAAAAATACAATAAACAAAGAGCTATCGTTTTTAATACGCTACAAGTTTATAGATGGGACCGATTAATATACTTAAAGGAGCTTCATGAAAGAGCAAAACAGTGTGGGTTTAAAATAGGAATGAAACTAGTGAGAGGTGCGTATATGGAAAAGGAACGAAAACGTGCACAAGAAAACGGTTACAAAGATCCAATTTGTATAAACAAAATAGCTACCGATAATTTATACAACGATACACTAAAATATATGGTAGAAAATGTAAATGATATAGAAATATTTGCTGGCACACATAACGAAGAAAGTTCTTATCTACTAATGAGTTTACTTGAAAAAAATAATATTGCTACAAACGATCATAGAATTTGGTTTGGGCAATTATTTGGCATGAGCGATCATATTAGTTTTAATTTATCTAATGACAATTATAATGTTGCCAAATATCTGCCTTATGGTCCTGTAAAAGATGTGATGCCTTACCTCATTAGAAGAGCAGAAGAAAACTCATCGGTAGCCGGACAAACAACGAGGGAACTGTATATTTTGAAGAAAGAGAAGGAAAGAAGAAAACTTAAAAGCTAATTCATTTAAATCAGATCCTTATACTTGTATTCAAACTAAAGGGTTAAAGTAAATTACTACTGATGAATAATCTCAAATAAATAGTACAATTTTATCAAGTAAAAAGAATTTGTTCTCTTTTACTATAATTTGTAAAAAAGTATATAGTTGTTTGTAAGATTATTACTTGTAAAATATTAATTAGAGATGGTATGGTTAAAGTACACCGTTGCAATTGTTTCAGCGGTGCCTTTGCTAGAATCTTCTATGATTAATTGACCATTTACGTATAGTTTTACAGATAATTCTGCAGGGCTGTGATTTTCTCTAAAAGCTTCACCGCTGATAAATGTAGAGTCGTAATTTTCTAAAGTAATTTTAAGAGGTAACGGATTTCCATCTAAATCGTATGAGAATGTATACGAATTTAAAAAAGTGGTTTTCAATTTATCTTTAGAATAACTAACCATAATTTCATCAAAATTAGGTTCGGTAGTAATAAACTCTAATTCAACAAGATTATTAGTTAATTTATTATTTTCTTGCACATCATTTGAGCAAGCATAGATACATAATAGACTAAAAAAGAAAGTTATTTTTTTCAAAACAATAAAATTATGTTGCGAAATTAAAGTTGGAGGTGTACTAGTGTTTATCTTTGTATACCGTCTTTGTAAGTTAAACCACGATTATTGGTTTTAATAGACAATTGAAGACTAATTTGATATTTCATAATCGAAATTTATAGTAGCATAAATACCAGGGGAACCGATACTTTCATCCTCTAAAACGAGCGAGTCATTAATGAAAATTTGCGCTTTTAAGCTAGAAGGAATATCATTATTTCTATAAGCATTGCCAATTATAGAAGAATACTGATAGTCTTTAAATGAGATTACAATGGGTATTGCGTTTCCATTGCTATCATAGTCAAATTGTCTTGGTCCATAATTCCATTCTTCTTCTGTATCAAAATCTTTGTAAGAAAGTACAATTTCGTCGAATATTGGCTCGCCTGTTGTAATAATAATATCGATGTCTTTAGGCACAAGATCAATTATTATGGGCTCTACTGCAATACCGTCGCTGTTAGCGCAAGAAAAAGAAAGAAATAGAAGTAATACTGGTATTATTTTTTTCATAAGCTTACATTTGTTTTAGAAAATTCAAAACAAAGTTACTTAAAAAAGATGGGTTTATTTTTTTTGAAAAAAAATTAATTGAAACACAATTTTTATGAAACCATTCAAATTTAAAGAATTCACAGTACATCAAGATAAAACTGCCATGAAAATTGGAACTGATGGCGTTTTGTTAGGCGCTTGGTGTTCTGTAGCTAATTATCCAGATACTATTTTAGATATTGGAGCAGGAGCAGGGGTTGTTTCTTTAATGATAGCGCAGCGCTCAGATGCCATGACTATTGATGCTGTAGAAGTTGATGAAGATGCATACGAACAAACCGTAGAAAATTTTGAAAAATCGGATTGGGGAGATCGCTTGTATTGTTACAATGCAACTTTTCAGGAGTTTGCAGATGAAATTGCTGAAGAAGAAGAAACCTATGATTTGATTCTTTCCAATCCGCCTTTTTATACAGATGATTTTGAAACGGATGATACAGCAAGAAATAAAGCACGCTTTACGAGTTCGCTTTCATTTGAAAACTTATTGCTTGGAGTTTCAAAAATTTTATCAGAAAACGGAACGTTTTCAGTAATCATTCCGTTTAAAGAAGAAGAAAATTTTATCAGTTTGGCAAAAAATAATAATTTATTTTTAAATAGGGTTTGTCATGTTCAAGGCAATCCGTCATCAGAAATAAAAAGGAGTTTACTGCAGTTTTCTTTTGATACATCAGAAATAAAAAAAGAACACTTAATTATTGAAATAGCGCGTCATCAATACACAGAAGACTATATCAACTTAACGAAAGATTTTTATTTGAAAATGTAATTTTAAACAGTCATTGTTGGGGCGTAGCAAACTGTAATTTTAATCTTACAGATTGCTTCGTCCCTCGCAACAACAAAAGCTTTATCCCATTACATTATTAGGATTGTACCCTAAATAAGGAACTTCTTTTTCATCAAATGTAATTCCGTAGTTTTCTAATTCTTTTAAAATAGGTTCGTACACTTCTTTTGAAATTGGTATTTGTACCCCAGGCGTTTTTATTTCACCTTTTAAAATTTTTAAAGTAGCAATTCCAACCGGTAAACCAACCGTTTTTGCCATAGCCGTATAGGTTTGATTTTCTCCGATAACAGTCAAACTACTTTCTATTTGTTTCTTTTCTCCATCAATTTCATAGCCAAAAAGGTGTTGCATTACAATCATATCTTTATCATCTTCCTGTAAAGTCCAATGGTCTTCCAATATTTTTTGAAGCATTTGAGCCGGAGTTGCATTTTTTAATCCAATTTTTTTATTCGGATTAAAAATATCTAATTCCAATAATTTATCCCACATAATATCATCTTGATCTATTTTTAGATAAGAACGTAATTTTAATTCCACAGAATCTGACGGAGAATAGGCTAAAAATAAATTCACAAAACCACGGTAACTCATGTTTTCAGAATCTTCAATCGTATACGAATCGTCTGTCATGCCTAATTGCACAAAAATGTTCCAAGCTCTAGAAAAACCTACTTTTCTAATGGTACCTCGGTACATGGTAGGAATGTTTTCTAAACTATAAATACTTCTATATTTTAGAGAATCTCTATTGGCATACGCTTCAAATTTACCAGCACCACTAATATTTAAAAATTCTGTTCTTCTAAATAATTTTTGATACGGTATGTATTTGTACGTATTTTCTTGAATAAACATGGCAGCACCACCTTGACCCGCTAAAACAACATTTCTAGGATTCCAGGTAAACTTATAATTCCATAAATTAGTATCGCTCTCTGGGGCCACTAAACCACCACAAAAAGATTCAAAAAGCAGCATTTTCGCGCCCTTTTCTTTAACCCTATCCAATATTTTCATCGCACTCATATGATCTAAACCGGGGTCTAAACCAATTTCATTCATCAACACCAAACCTTTTTCTTTAGCGGCTTGGTCTAGCGCTTTCATTTCTTCGGATATGTAAGAGGCTGTAACCATATGTTTGCCAAAAGTGATACAATCTTTGGCTACTTCGGTATGAAAACGAGCCGGCAACATAGAAATTACGATATCAGAATTTTCTATTAAGTTTTCACGCTGATTTTTATCAAAAACATCGAGAATAATCGCTCTGCCATTTGGATGGTTATTGATTAGTTTTTCTGCGTTATTTGTGGAGATGTCAGCAATTAGTATCTGTAAATTTTCTTCATCAGATTTATCTAATAAATATTTAATTAAAGAAGAACTCGATTTTCCTGCACCAATGATCAATATGTTTTTCATAAAAGAAAGCTGTATTTTTGTGTTGTGTTCATACGAAGGTACGGCAATTGTTTAAAATTTAACAAAAACTAGCAAAAATGTTTAAAAATTTAGTTATTACATGTTTTTTTGGAGTTCTTGCCATCACGCTTGGCGCTTTTGGAGCCCATGCTTTAAAAGAAATTTTAACGATTGATCAATTACAAAGTTTTGAAACTGCAGTGCGCTATCAAATGTATCATGTGGTAGTGTTGCTTTTTTTAAATACGTATGCTGGCTTTTCTATCAAACAGAAAAAAGTAATAAGCTATCTTTTCTTTGCAGGAATTATCTTTTTTTCAGGATCTATTTATTTGATACAGTTAACATTTGTTACCGCTAAATCTATTTGGTTTATAACGCCATTAGGAGGATTGTTTTTTATAATAGGTTGGGTTTTAATGATGGCAATTTTCTTAAAAAAAATAAATAAAAAGGAAAAAATAGGATAATTATTGCTCAAAAATTATCCTGTTTTAAAATATTGCTTAATTTTGCAACTCATAAAAACAAAAAAAATATTGATATGGTAGATACAAATACGAAATCGATTTCGTTAAATAGTCTAGGAATCAAAAATGCAACAGTGCGTTATCAGTTAACCTCTAGTGAGTTACATGAAGAAACGTTGAAAAAAGAGCAAGGAGTAGCATCTTCTTTAGGAGCAATTGCAGTAAATACTGGAGAATTTACAGGACGCTCTCCAATGGATCGTTTTATAGTAAAAGACAGTATTACTGAAGACAAAGTGTGGTGGAGCAATATTAACATCCCTTTTAACGCAGATAAATTTGACAAGTTATACGATAAAGTAGTTGACTATTTATCTGAAAAAGAAATTTTTGTTAGAGATTGTTATGCTTGTGCAGATGAGAATTACAAATTAAATATTAGAATTGTAAACGAGTATCCTTGGAGTAACATGTTTGCCTATAACATGTTTTTAAGACCAACAGAAGAAGCATTAAAAGATTTTTCTCCTGAATGGACGGTAATTAATGCACCAGGTTTTATGGCAGATGCCGAAGCAGACGGAACGCGTCAGCACAATTTTGCTATTTTAAATTTTACAAAAAAAATTGCCTTAATTGGTGGCACTGGGTATACTGGTGAAATTAAAAAAGGAATTTTTTCTGCTTTAAATTTTATCTTGCCGGTTTATAAAAATACATTGCCAATGCATTGTTCTGCAAACGTTGGTAAAGATGGCGATACGGCTATTTTCTTCGGATTATCGGGTACTGGTAAGACAACATTATCTACAGATCCAAATAGAAGTTTAATTGGTGATGACGAACATGGTTGGACGGCAGAAAACACCGTTTTTAACTTCGAAGGTGGTTGTTATGCAAAAGTCATTAATTTATCACAAGAACAAGAACCAGAAATTTTTGCAGCAATTAAAAAAGGAGCAATTCTAGAAAATGTTGTCATGGATGATAAAGGGGTTGTCGATTTTGCAGATACTAGCATCACTCAAAACACACGGGTTAGTTATCCTATTTATCATATCGATAATATTCAGCAACCATCAATTGGTAAAAATCCAAAAAATATTTTCTTTTTAACTGCGGATGCTTTTGGAGTTTTACCTCCAATATCAAAATTAACACCAGCGCAGGCAGCTTACCATTTTATCTCTGGGTATACAGCAAAAGTGGCCGGAACCGAAACAGGTGTTACAGAACCTGTACCAAGTTTTTCAGCATGTTTTGGTGCGCCATTTATGCCATTACATCCTACAAAATATGCAGAAATGTTAAGCACTAAAATGCAAGAATCGGGTGTAAATGTTTGGTTGGTAAATACAGGTTGGTCTGGCGGTAAATACGGAGTTGGCAGAAGAATGCCTTTAAAATATACACGCGCTATGATTACCGCTGTGTTAAATGGCGATTTAAGTGATTATACCTACGAGAATTATCATATTCATTCTGTTTTCGGTGTAGCACAGCCTAGAAAGTGTCCTGGAGTGCCAGCAGAGTTATTGAGTCCGAGATCTACTTGGAATAATGATAAAGCGTATTACGATACAGCTTTTAAGTTATCGAATGCTTTTAGAAATAACTTTAAGCAATTTGAAGAAAATGCAACCGAAGAAATCCGCAGAGGAGGTCCTCAACGCTATGCTCATTAATTAAATTTGATATCATATTTTAGAAAACACCTCAATTTTGAGGTGTTTTTCTTTTTTAAAAGTATCTTTATTCAATAAGGTTTTAAAAACCTTATTGGTATTTTAACGTTAGAGGGTTTTTATGATAAAAAAATGGCTTCAAAATATTGGTCCAGGAACTTTAATAGCCGCTGCTTTTATTGGTCCGGGTACGGTAACACTTTGCACACTTGCTGGTGTAAACTTTGGCTTCAATTTGTTGTGGGCAATGTTACTCTCAATTATTGCCACCATTGTTTTACAAGAAATGGCGGCAAGGTTGGGTATTATTTCTCAAAAAGGGTTATCCGAGGTTATTAGAGAAGAAATTAAAATTCCGTTTTTAAAACAGTTTGTTACTATTTTAATTTTAGCAGCCATCGTTGTGGGTAATGCGGCCTACGAAGCGGGTAATATTAGTGGAGGTATTTTAGGATTAGAAACAGTATTTGGTACCTTTACCTTCAATATTGGTGCATATTCCATTAATTTTATGAGTCTTGTTATTGGGGTTATTGCTTTCATTTTATTATATATAGGGAATTATAAGTTTTTAGAAAAGGCGTTAATTTCTTTGGTTTTATTGATGAGTTTCTCTTTTGTAGTTACTGCCATTTTAACGAAACCAGCTATTTTTGATATTTTTAAAGGACTATTTATTCCTAAATTTCCAGAGAAAAGCTTGCTCACAGTAATCGGATTGATTGGTACAACCGTAGTTCCGTATAATTTATTTTTACATGCTTCTTTGGTAAAAGAAAGGTGGAAAACAAAAGAAGATTTGGCGTTTGCTAAAAAAGATACCATTATTTCGATAATTTTAGGCGGATTGGTTTCTATGGCGATTATTATTTCTGCTGCTGCGATTCCGTTTAAAGACATTACAAATGCGGCAGATTTGGCAAGAGGATTGGCGCCTTTGTATGGCGAATTTGCTAAATATTTTTTAGCGTTAGGTTTGTTTGCAGCTGGAATAACATCTGCCATTACCGCGCCTTTAGCTGCCGCTTATGTTGCTAAAGGATGTTTGGGTTGGCAAGGGAATATGCAATCTAAATCGTTTAGAGTTATTTGGATGCTTGTGCTATGTTTAGGTGTTTTCTTTTCATCCATCGGTATAAAACCCATCGAAATTATAAAATTTGCACAAGTTGCAAACGGCATGTTATTGCCCATAGTTGCAGGAGTTTTATTATGGATTATGAACAAAAAGAAAGTTTTAGGTAGTTTTGTAAATACAAAAACACAAAATATTTTAGGGTTTGTTATTTTAGCAATCACTATTTTTTTAGGCGCAAAAGGTATTTTAAAAGTATGTAACTTTGTATAAATGAAAATCGATATAAATTGTGATGTTGGCGAAGGTATAGAAAATGAGCATTTGTTAATGCCACATATTTCTTCTTGCAGCATAGCCTGTGGAGGTCATTTTGGAACAGCAATAACCATTGACAAAACGATTCAACTAGCGAAAGAACATCAACTAAAAATTGGTGCGCATCCATCTTTTCCAGACAAAGAGAACTTTGGTCGAAAATTGATGGATATTTCAGATGATGATTTAAGCAATAGCATTCAAAATCAGTTAGATTTATTTCTAAAACGTTTGTTTTTTTTTGATGAAAAATTGCATCATATAAAACCACACGGAGCTTTGTATAATGCCATTGCTGTAGATGAGAAATTAGCAAATTTATTTATTCAGATCATCAAAAAATATATGAAAGATGTTTATTTATATGTTCCTTATAACTCGGTTATTGAGTTAGTAGCGCTTAAAAATAAGATCAATATAAAATATGAAGCTTTTGCAGATAGAAACTATCATGACGATTTAACATTGGTGTCAAGAAAAAATGAAAATGCTTTAATAACGGATAAAAAACAGGTGTTTTATCACGTTTTAAATATGATTAAAACCGGAAAAGTAACAACAGTTTCAACATCAAAAAAAGTACTAAAAGCAGATACTTTTTGTTTTCATGGCGATACAGAAAACGCTATTGAGATTGTAAAATACGTATCAGAAAATTTAAAAAAAGAAGGATTTATATTTGAATAAGCAGATAACATACAAACCATTCGGAACTAAAGCCATTTTAATAGAATGGAAAGCTATTATTGATCAAGAGATTTTGAATGATATTATTCAGTTCAAAGAAAATATCAGTGCTCAACAAAAAGAGGATTACACAGATTTTATGATCGCCTATAATTCGTTAACAATTATTTACAAGGAAGAAGTTCTCGATTTTAAAAAAGAGGTAGAAAAACTACAATCGATTTATAAATCAAATGTTATTAGTGAACAGCAGGAGGCTCATATCTGGGAAATTCCTGTTTGTTATGATGTAAAATTCGGAATCGATTTACAAGAAATATCGGAAGTATTAAAGGTGTCAATTGAAGAAATAATACAACTGCATTCAGAAAAAATATACACTGTTTTTTTTATAGGATTTTTACCGGGTTTCCTTTATTTAGGAGGATTAGATGAAAAAATAATTTTTGACAGAAAAGAAAATCCGAGGTTACAGGTCGATAAAGGAGCTGTGGCGATTGGCGGAAAACAAACAGGAATTTATCCATCAAATTCTGCGGGTGGTTGGAATATTATTGGCAAAACACCGCTCAATTTTTTTGATGTTCAAAAAGAAAACCCATGTTTTGCAAAAGCGGGAGATCAAATACAATTTAAGCCTATTTCTGTGGATGCTTTTTATCAACTAGAAAAAGAAGTAACAGCAAATACATTTATAATTTCTAAAACTTTACAACATGATTAAAGTTTTAAATTCGGGTTTTTACGCGACTATTCAAGATAGGGGTAGAGTCGGTTTTGCAGCTAAAGGGATTCCTGTTTCTGGTGCTATGGATCAGTATTCATCTGCCATGGCCAATAGTATTTTAAATAATTCAGATAATGCTGCTGTTTTAGAAATTACCTTTGGCGGATGTAAATTACAATTTTTAGCGGCAACAATTATTTGCATTTCTGGTGCAGATTTTTCAGCAAAAATAAATAACGAAGCAATTATTTTAAATTCAAGAATTCAGGTTCAAGAAAATGATGTGTTATCTTTTGGTAAGATTAACTTTGGTGTAAGAACCTATTTAGCGGTAAAAGACGGATTTAAATCAGATAAAATATGGAGGAGTAGGAGTTTTTATCCACAGATTACGAATGATTTTATAATCAGAAAAAATGATTTGTTACCCATAACTACTTTTAAATCGGATTTAGAAAGTTCAAATACTTCGGTGAAAACTGTAAAATCTCATTTCGATTCAAATGAAATAAACTGTTTTAAAGGCCCTGAATTTGAGCTGCTAAATAAGCATCAACATAAAAGACTGTTACAGGAATCTTTTACAATTTCAAATGACAATAATAGAATGGGGTATCGACTTACAGAAATTATTAAAAATAGTTTGCCCTCTATTTTAACATCTGCAGTTTTGCCCGGCACTGTGCAATTAACCCCTTCTGGCAAATTAATTATTTTAATGAAAGATTGCCAAGTTACTGGCGGATACCCAAGAATTCTGCAGCTAACAGAAAATGCCATCTACAAATTGGCACAAAAAACTACAAATCAATTTATACGTTTTAGGCTCTAATTCTATTTGAGTTAAGAATTATTTTTATAGAGTTAACGAGAAGACGACTATCCGTCTATCTTTGTAGTGTACAAACCAAGTACAAAGAATTTAAGTAGAACCATTAAAACATAACAGATGAGTAATAGTAGTAACACAGTAGTAGGATTATTAGCAGGTACAGTAATAGGAGCAACTTTAGGGATTTTATTTGCCCCAGAAAAAGGAGTGATTACAAGACAAAGAATTTCTGATGAAACCTTGTCTGCAAGAGATCAGTTTGTAGAAAAAGCTTCAGAATTTAGAGAGCAGGTATCAACATCCGTATCTGGTAGCAAAGAGAGTTTAGATACACAAATAGAAAATGTAGTAGCTAATGTAAGTCATAAAGCAGACGATGTGATTACAACATTAGAAAGAAAATTAAAAGAATTAAAAGAGAAAAATAAGCACTTACAAACAAAAGCTTAATACATGAGCATATTTGAAAATTTAAGTAATTCTGCAGATAAAGGTACAGAAGCAAGTAAAGAGCTTGTTTCTAAATCTTATGAGTATTCAAAGTTAAAAGCGTTTCAAATAACTACCCTATCTATTAGCATGCTTGCTAAATTATTGATAATAGGCACTGTCCTATCTCTAGGATTTATTTTTATTGCTTTTTCTGGTGCAATTGCACTAGGTACACATCTTCAAAATATGGCTCTAGGATATTTAGCAGTAGGTTCAGGTACGCTCATCTTTGCATTTTTACTATATCTTTTTAGAAAATCTTTTGATAAGAAAATTATTGCTAAAATATCAGAAATATTCTTTAAATAACCAGCCTAAAGAACAATAGAAATGACAAAAGTATATCGCAGTTTTGATGAGATAGATAGAGATTTAAAAAAATTATCATTAGAAAGACAAATAGCTCTAGAAGAATTAAAAAGTGTTAAGAGCGATTTCGAACAAACCTTACGACCTATCAATATGTTAACGAGTGCTTTTCAGTTTGTGAGCAAGTACGGTATTTTACTATTGATAAAAAAATTATTTAGATAAGCGTATTATATCTAAATGAACTTGATAATGGTTGGTTTTAAGCCCTGATATTCATCATGAATGTTAGGGCTTTTATTTGTAAAATTTAATTTTGAAAAATAGTGAAGTCATAAGTTCAAAATTGTAAGTTGAAGCTGCTGTCTAGTAGGTAGGCTTGTTTTAGTATCTAGCGAAATTTTGGACTGAATACCTCTATGCTCTACGTCGAAATGTTAAAAGGACATTCCTTTTTGATATCTCGATAGCGCTGCTTTGAAATTGTTCATTCGTAAAATCCGTTTTAAAAATAGTGAATGGGTAAAACTAAAAGTATTGAATCAATTTGATTCTTAAATAGGGTCTCATAAATATACTTTTCGATCTCATTTTTTTTAATAACAATGGTCTTAACGTTTAGCAGTTATAGCGTGTAGAATATTTTATAATAGTATACGATTGTTTTTCGATGAGTTCAGAAATACATTTTGATGTTTACGACTTTATAAAGTGAAATTGGTGGTAGTTACTCTATTCTAAATTACAGAATAAAATAGTACTTTTAATGCAGCAGATATTTGCGCATATATTATTAATACACCTTATTTTAGTATTTAAAATTGTACTGTTTTAGCGTTGTATATTTTAAGAATATACCAACGTTTTTTTCTTAAACTGATTTGGAGTAATTCCATATTTTTCTCTAAAAATCTTTGAAAAATAACTTCTACTACTAAAGCCGATACTATATACAACTTGAGATACATTTAAATCTGTAGTTTTTAATAGATCTCTTGCAGATTCTAAACGAACATGACGTATGTATTCTGTAACCGTTCTTTTGTATAAAAACTTAAAACCATCTTGTAGTTTTGCCTGCGTTAAGCCAGACTTTAAAGAAAGTTTATGCAGTGTATAGTCTTTTGCTGGGTTTTTTAAGATTTGATTACCAAATTTACGAACAATTTTTAGTTCACTTTTTACAAGTGATGTTGGCAGGGCAATACCTTTTAAAAGCCGGTTATGTTGTTGAATATGTAATGATAACATTTCGTACACACGTGCTTCTATCTTTAGAATACGCAACATTCCTTTACTTTTAATCGCTTTTAATCCTATAATTAGATCTGCCATTTTTAGATTTAGAGTACCGTAATTAGCAAATCTATGATCGTGATCTGTATCTACAAAAACCTCATATAATTTTTCATTTAAGGTAGATACATTTGTGGTTCTTTTTTTTAGAAACTTTTTTCTAACTATTTGAATGATATTTATTTCTAAAGGTTCACCTTTAAAGAAGTGAATATGATTATGACCGCCAGTTTTATTCGTAAAAATTAAAGATTGAAATTGCTCTACTAATTTTTCTTTATTATCAACGCCAAATCGATGTGTTAAAGAGCCAAGTGAAGGATAAATAAACCGAATCGGGTTAAATACATCGTGTGCTTTAATTTTTATAATAGTTTCTTTGTGAAAGGTAATCTCTAAATCTAATAAGTTTACACCCCAATCAAAAGGGATAAATCTAATCTTTCCAGCGGCATTTTCATTATCAATAACTAATGTGCATTCGCCCCAATGTTCTTCTATAGAGCCACCTATAGCATCTTTAATTTGTTCTAAAGTGTCGTTTGGGCTATCAGCAATTATTTCAAATTCTATCATGAGAAAACACTATTTCAACAAAAAAAATTATATATGTGAGTATAAAAAAGTATAAAGATAAATTAATTTTCTAATTTTTTGTTTGATGCCTTGAAACTATTTCAAGATTTCAAAAGAATTTATGACTTTTAAAAAAGGAAAGTACCAAAAGAATACAACGAATTTTTAAGAGTACAGGATTTGGAGGAGAGTGTTTCGGTATGTGAGAGATTATTTAGAAGTTCTGTAGAAGTTTCTAAAAAAAAAGAAGAGAGAGAGACTTCTAAAAAGAAATTGCGAATTATTATTTTGTGAAAAAGAAAAAGCATCCAAATGTTGGATGCTTTTTTAATATATTTTGAAAAGTAGTTATTCTTGTGTTTCTAGAATTTCTTTAACGTTTTTATCGTTTTCAATATGTACAGAAACAATTTTCCCAGCTTTTTCGGCTTTAGCTTCAATCTCTTTTATAGATCCTTTAAATTTTTCAACATTTGTGCTAACTTCATAGCCGTTTAATTTCTCTGAAGTTACAATTGTTGCCATTGCTAAAGCACCCGTTGTTTTTTGAATCGTTACGGTTACTTCTTTTTGAGTGTTATTATGAGAAGAAATCTCATCTGCATGCCCCCCCAAAATAGGTGCAATAACCAAACCAATTAAACACGTAAGTTTAATTAAAATATTCATAGATGGACCAGAAGTATCTTTAAAAGGATCTCCAACAGTATCGCCAGTTACAGCAGCTTTATGTGCTTCAGAACCTTTGTAGGTCATAACGCCGTTAATTTCTACACCTGCTTCAAAAGATTTTTTAGCATTGTCCCAAGCGCCACCTGCGTTGTTTTGAAAAATTGCCCAAAGTACACCAGAAACAGTAACACCGGCCATATAACCACCTAACATTTCTGCAACTAACATATTATTTTCTTGATACGCTAATTTACCCACTAATACAACGAGTATCGGGAAACCTATGGTTAAAAGTCCTGGTAACATCATTTCTTTTAAAGATGCTTTTGTAGAAATAGCAACACATTTATCATATTCAGGTTTGCCAGTTCCTTCCATAATACCCGGAATTTCTTTAAACTGTCTTACGACTTCATTCACCATTTCCATGGCAGCTTTACCAACAGCATTCATTGCTAATGCAGAAAATACAACCGGTACCATACCGCCCACAAATAACATGGCTAAAACTGGTGCTTTAAAAATATTAATTCCGTCAATTCCCGTAAAAGTTACATACGCAGCAAATAAAGCTAAAGAAGTTAAGGCTGCAGATGCAATCGCAAAACCTTTACCTGTTGCAGCTGTTGTGTTACCAACAGCATCTAAAATATCTGTTCTTTCTCTAACAATTGGGTCTTGTTCACTCATTTCAGCAATACCACCGGCATTATCAGCAATAGGTCCAAAAGCATCAATTGCTAACTGCATTGCAGTTGTTGCCATCATTGCAGAAGCCGCTAAAGCAACTCCGTAAAATCCTGCTAAAGCATAAGAAGACCAGATTGCAGCAGCAAATAATAAAACAGAAGAAAATGTAGAAATCATCCCTGTTGCTAAACCAGCAATAATGTTGGTTCCTGCTCCGGTACTAGATTGTTGTACAATTTTTAAAATTGGTTTCGAACCTAATCCTGTATAGTATTCAGTAAATGCTGAAATTCCTGCACCCACAACCAAACCAACCAAACAAGCATAAAATACTCTGATTGATGAAATATCTTGAAGACCTTCACCAAAGAAATCCATTTGCATGGTTTCTGGCAACATCCAAATAACTAAACCATAACATGCAGCAGCCACCATTGCGATAGATGCCCAGTTACCGATATTTAATGCTTTTTGAACGTCTGCTTCTTTTGCGTCGTTCGATGAAATTTTCACTAATAATGTTCCGATTAAAGATATAATAATTCCTACACCTGCAATAGACATTGGTAGTAAAATTGGGCCAATACCGCCAAAAGCATCTTGAATTGATCCTCCCATATCTTTAATAACATAGTTTCCTAAAACCATGGCAGCTAAAACGGTTGCTACATAAGAACCAAATAAATCGGCTCCCATACCTGCAACATCACCCACATTATCACCTACATTATCAGCAATTGTTGCTGGGTTTCTTGGGTCATCTTCCGGAATATCTGCTTGTACTTTACCCGCTAAATCAGCACCAACATCAGCGGCTTTGGTATAAATACCACCACCAACTCTGGCAAATAATGCAATAGATTCTGCTCCTAAAGAGAAACCGGCTAATGCTTCTAAAACAATCGTCATATCTGTAGTGTTCGTCCATTCACTTCCCATAAAAAGATGAAAGAATATAATAAAGAAAAGGGTTAAACCTAAAACTGCCAAACCAGCAACACCAAGCCCCATAACAGTACCACCACCAAAAGAAACTTTTAAAGCATTTGGTAAACTTGTTTTTGCAGCTTGTGTAGTTCTAACATTTGTTTTTGTAGCAATTTTCATTCCCATGTTTCCTGCATAAGCAGAAAAGATAGCCCCTATAATAAAGGCAACTACTATTAAATACGTACTATCCATATAAAAAGCAATTGAGGCTAAAACAATACTTGCTCCTACTACAAAAAATGCGAGTAATCTATATTCAGCTTTTAAGAAAGCTAAAGCCCCTTCATAAATGTGGTCAGAAATTTCTTTCATTTTTCCGTCACCTGCATCTTGTTTCATTACCCAGCCCTTTTTAATTACCATATAGATAAGGCCTAAAATTGCCATCACTATTGGCATATAAATCATCATTGATTCCATAAATATTATTGATTTGATTAGTTTAAAACGGTGGTAAATGTAATAAAATCAAATAGAAATAAAAAACCCCTTAAAAAGTTAATTTTAAGAGGTTGATAGTATAAGAGTGTGAATTTTGCTAAATCTTGAATTTATTCGTCTTTTTATAGTCACTTTCGTGATATCTCTTCACTGATTTTTGATAAATATCTAAAGCTTCTGTCGCATCTCCCCAGCCGCCAACATCAACTTTTTTCTTTTCTAAATCTTTGTAAACTTTAAAAAAGTGCTCAATTTCTTTTAGCCTGTGAGGATTTAAATCAAAAATATCTTTATGACCATTCCAGATAGGATCTGAAACAGGCACACAAATAATTTTTTCGTCAGGTCCTTTTTCATCGGTCATATGAAAAACGCCAATTGGTTTTACTTCCATAACACACATAGGAAACGTTGGTTCATGACCTAAAACTAAAACATCTAAAGGATCATCGTCTAGTGCTAACGTTTCTGGAACAAAGCCATAATCGGCAGGATACATCATTGAAGAAAATAGCATTCTATCAAAACGAATTTTATGCAGGTCAAAATCGTATTCGTATTTATTTCTACTGCCTTTGGGTATTTCTATTAAAACATCAAATGTAGTTTCGTCTTTTGTTATCATATGTCTATTTTTTTAAATCAATATTGTAGCGCGAAAATAATAAATTAATGAGTGTTCCAGATACTAATTTTCGCAAACCTTTTATCTAACTGGCTATAAAACTTTTTTTAATTATAAAATCCTTTTTGAAGTTCATCAAAAAGGATTTTGTAATAAAAGTATGTTATTTTTATTTGATGTATAAAACTTCTTTTACAGCTTTTACAACATCTTTATAATTCGGAATCCATTTTTCTAATAATACTGGAGAATATGGAGCAGGTGTATCTGCGGTTGTAATTCTCTTTATAGGCGCATCTAAATAATCAAATGCCTGATCTTGTATTCTATAGGTAATTTCTGAAGCAACACTTGCAAAAGGCCAAGCCTCTTCTAAAACTACTAATCTATTTGTTTTTTTAACAGATTTTAAAATGGCATCATGATCCATAGGGCGTACTGTTCTTAAGTCGATAATTTCAATAGAAATTCCTTCTTTTTCTAATTCTTCAGCCGCTTTGTACGCTTCTTTTATAATCTTACCAAAAGAGACCACAGTAACATCTGTACCTTCTCTTTTAATTTCTGCAACACCAATTGGTATGATATATTCCCCTTCAGGAATTTCCATTTTATCACCATACATCTGTTCAGATTCCATAAAAATTACGGGATCATCATCTCTAATAGCAGCCTTTAGAAGACCTTTTGCATCATAAGGATTTGATGGTACAATTACTTTTAAACCAGGAGTGTTTGCAAACCAGTTTTCAAAAGCTTGTGAGTGGGTTGCGCCTAATTGACCTGCAGAAGCCGTTGGGCCTCTAAACACAATAGGACAGTTAAACTGACCTCCAGACATTTGTCTTATTTTTGCTGCGTTGTTTATGATTTGATCAATACCAACCAAAGAAAAGTTAAACGTCATATATTCTACAATTGGTCTGTTACCATTCATGGCAGAACCAATTGCAATACCAGCAAAACCTAATTCGGCAATAGGAGTGTCAATCACTCTTTTAGCGCCAAATTCTTCTAGCATTCCTTTACTAGCTTTGTAAGCACCATTATATTCGGCAACTTCTTCACCCATTAAATACACGCTTTCATCCCTGCGCATTTCTTCACTCATTGCTTCGCAAATTGCTTCTCTGAATTGAACTGTTTTCATCTAGATTTTCGTTGTAAAATTGTTGACCACAAAAGTAAGGAAATATTTGCCAATTTTTTTAGTTCCAATTTAGAATCTAACACTTTTATGATACAATTAGTACGCAATCGTTTTCGAAATTGTTAAATAAAATAAAAAATACTATGCATGCATAGTATTTTTTAAAAAAAAGACGTAATTTTGTATTCAATAATAGATTAAAAAACTAGAATTATGAAAATATTGGTATGTATTAGTAATGTGCCTGATACCACTTCAAAAATAAATTTTACAGAGAACGATACAAAGTTTGATACAAACGGCGTACAGTTCGTTATAAATCCTTACGACGAATTTAGCCTTACCAGAGCAATGTGGTTTAAGGAAAAGCAAGGAGCTAGTGTAACTGTTGTGAATGTTGGTACGGCTAGTTCTGAACCAACATTGCGAAAAGCTTTAGCAATTGGCGCAGATGACGCAATTCGCATAAATATGGAAGCTGTTGATGGTTTATCAGTAGCAAAGCAATTAGCAGAAGTTGTAAAAAGCGGAGGATACGATTTAGTTTTAGCAGGGAGAGAGTCTATTGATTATAACGGAGGTATGGTGCCTGGAATGTTAGCTTCTTTGGTAGATTTTAACTTTGTAAATGGTTGTGTGGCTATGGAGGTTGATGGAACAGCTGTTTCATTATCAAGAGAAATTGATGGTGGAAATGAAGTTTTAACGACTTCTTTACCTTTAGTAGTTGCGGGTCAAAAAGGAATTGTAGAAGAAAAAGATTTACGCATACCTAATATGCGTGGAATTATGATGGCGCGTAAAAAACCATTAAAGGTTGTTGAGCCTGTTGCTTTAGAAAACGCAACATCAACACAATCATTTGAAAAGCCTGCGCCAAAAGGAGCCGTAAAGTTAGTAGACGCAGATAATATAGATGAGTTAATTAACTTGTTGCACAACGAAGCGAAGGTCATTTAATTTTTGATAAAAAATTAAAGCATGCAGAACTTGGTTCAGTGTTTTTTTAAAGAGAAAAAGAAATAATAATAAGATCCTGAATCAAGTTTAGGACAAAAAATAATTTTGTTAGTATAGTATTGCTAACAATTAAAAACTTAAGATATATGTCAGTTTTAGTTTTTGCCAATTCAACAAACGGAAAATTTAAGAAAAATGCTTTTGAAGTAGTTTCTTACGGAAAAAAAGTAGCAGAGCAACTCGATAGTAACCTAGTTGTTTTAACAATAAATGCAGATAGTACAGAAGCTTTGTATACATACGGAGCGGACAGAGTATTGGCAGTAAAGAATGATGCATTTACTACTTTTAATGCAAAAGCAATGGCTTCTGTTCTTAAGCAAGTAGCAGATGCTCAAGCTTCAAAGGTAGTAATTTTAGATTCTAGTATCGATACCTTGCACCTTGCACCCATATTAGCAGTTGCATTAGATGCTGGTTATGCTTCAAATGTTGTAGCGTTGCCAACATCTGTAAGTCCTTTTACAGTAAAAAGAAAGGCGTTTTCTAACAAAGCATTTAGCCACACAGTAATTTCTACGGAAAACAAAATAATTGGTGTTGCTCAAAACTCTTACGGAGTTTTTGAGAATCCGGTAACAGGAACCACAGAAAATTTTGATGCAACAGTTGCAGAATCTGGCGTAAAATCAGAAAAGTTAGAAAGAATTACGGGTAAAGTAACTATTGCAGATGCAGAGGTAGTTGTTTCTGCAGGTAGAGGATTAAAAGGACCAGAAAACTGGGGAATGATTGAAGAGTTAGCAGGTGTTTTAGGCGCTGCAACGGCATGTTCTAAACCAGTATCCGATTTAGGATGGCGTCCTCACGGAGAACATGTTGGGCAAACAGGAAAGCCTGTTGCGACGAACTTGTATATCGCTATCGGAATTTCTGGAGCAATCCAACATTTAGCAGGTATTAATGCATCAAAAGTAAAAGTAGTCATCAATACAGATCCAGAAGCACCTTTCTTTAAAGCAGCAGATTATGGTATTGTGGGTGATGCTTTTGAGGTGGTACCAAAATTAATAGAGAAGCTAAAAGCTTTTAAGCAAGCTTAATTCAAATATTCAAACATGATTTTTACATGAAAACCTATTGGTATAATTGCTAATAGGTTTTTTCTTTTTGTAAAAACTGATGAAATAAAAGTTATCAATCTATTATTTTTATTAAATTGTGCCTTTAAAAAGAAGTACAAAAATAGATGAGTTTATCAGAGCAATAATGTTTGCTGAACTAGATTCAGTATTGAAATAATTTTTCAATTACAGGTTATTTTACATTGTTCATAAGAATCTTATTCAATTATAAATATTTACGTTTTTTGTAGCATAATATATGAGTTTAATAAAATTAACGATTAAAGGTATTTCTTACAGTCAAACTCAAAGCGGTGCTTATGCATTGGTTTTAAGTGAGATAGAAGGATCAAGAACCTTGCCTATTATTATCGGAGCTTTTGAAGCACAATCTATCGCCATCGCTTTAGAAGCAGAAATAAGACCTCCAAGACCACTAACACACGATTTATTTAAGACTTTTTCTGATGCTTTTGATATCAATGTTAAAGAGGTAATCATTCATAAATTAGTAGATGGTGTTTTCTTTTCTAGCTTAATTTGTGAAAGAGAAGGCAAAGAAGAAGTTTTAGATACAAGAACTTCTGACGCTATTGCGATAGCAGTTCGTTTTGATGCGCCTATTTATACCTATGAAAATATTTTAGATAAAGCAGGTATTTACCTAAAGGTTGATGAAGAAATGGCATTAGAAACTAATTTTGAGTCTAAAGAAGTTTCTGTAGATGTTAAAAATACTGCGGTAAAAGACAGCAGTAATTTTTCTAGTCTTTCTTTAAAAGAACTGCACAATCAACTAAATAATGCTGTGGATAATGAAAATTATGAACTTGCAGCCAAAATAAGAGACGAAATAAGTAAGCGTTCTTAAAATTACATTTTATCATGAAAAAAACACTTGTTCTCGTTTTCTGTTTTTTATCCATTTCAATTTTCTCTCAAAGCCCAGAAGTAGTTTCCACTTTAACAAAAATTACACCAAGTCAAGGATTTTCTCTCACTAGTTTATGGAGAGGGGTTTTAGGAATGTTCGCATTGCTATTAATTGCTTTTTTATTTAGCAGCAACCGAAAAGCTATTGATTGGAAAAAAGTAGGAATTGGTTTAGCGTTGCAATTATTAATAGCAATTGGTGTTTTAAAAGTAAAATTTATTCAAAAGATTTTTGAATTTATTGGCAAGATTTTTATCGAAATACTAGAATATACAAAGGCAGGTAGTGAGTTTTTATTTGCCGGTATGGTTGGCGATATGAATAAATTTGGATACATTTTTGCGTTTCAAGTATTGCCTACAATCATTTTCTTTTCTGCGTTAACATCTTTGTTATTTTACTTAGGCATTATTCAAAGAATTGTAAAAATATTAGCCATTGGTTTGTCTAAATTTTTAGGTATATCTGGAATGGAAAGTTTATCTGTTGCAGGAAATATTTTCTTGGGGCAAACTGAAGCGCCTTTGCTAATCAAAGCGTATTTAGAGAAAATGAATAAGTCAGAAATGTTATTGGTGATGATTGGCGGAATGGCCACTGTAGCCGGTGCAGTTTTGGCAGCGTATATAGGTTTTTTAGGTGGTGGAGATAAGGAGTTAGAACTCGTTTTTGCAAAACATTTATTAGCAGCTTCTGTAATGGCAGCTCCTGGTGCAATTGTAATTTCTAAAATGTTGTATCCGCAAACAGAAGAGGTAAATACAGATGTTAAGGTCTCTCAAGAAAAAATAGGCTCTAATATTTTAGACGCTATTGCCAACGGAACAACAGAAGGTTTGCGTTTGGCGGTAAATGTAGGCGCAATGCTATTAGTTTTTGTGGCGGTAATTGCCATGATCAACGGTATTTTAGGTTGGGTTGGTGATGTAACAACATTAAACTCTTGGATGGCAGCAAATACTGCCTATGAAGCATTTTCTTTAGAAGCAATTTTAGGATATATTTTTGCGCCTTTAATGTGGTTAATTGGTGTTGCATCTGAAGATATGGCTTTAATGGGGCAGCTATTAGGCATAAAGTTAGCTGCAAGTGAATTTGTTGGTTACATACAATTAGCAGAACTAAAAGACGTAGAGAGTGCTCTACATTTATCCTATAATAAATCGATTATTATGGCAACTTATATGTTATGCGGATTTGCAAATTTTGCATCTATAGGAATTCAAATTGGTGGCATTGGTTCTTTAGCGCCAGGACAAAGAAAAGTTTTATCAGAATTCGGAATGAAAGCATTATTAGGAGGAACATTGGCTTCTTTAATGTCGGCAACAATTGCAGGAATGATTATAGGATAGAAGAAGTTTTTGCCGTTTAATTCCCCCCAAAAGGGGGAAATTAAACGGCTTTATTCAGTATTTAAAAGCAATAGTTAACAACCTATGGACAACATTTATATTTTAATAATAAAAAAGAATTTATCATTCTTTAATTTTACAAACAATTATTAACACAAGAGTTTCTTCCCTTTAGGAAGCGTAAGTTTGGTTATATGAAACAATACCACGATTTAGTAAAACACGTTTTAGAAAACGGAAATGAAAAAGGAGACCGAACCGGCACCGGAACAAAAAGTGTTTTTGGCTATCAAATGCGTTTTGATTTAACTGACGGATTTCCGATGGTTACCACTAAAAAATTGCATTTAAAGTCTATTGTGCATGAACTACTTTGGTTTATAAAAGGTGACACAAATATTAACTATTTGCAAGAGAACGGGGTAAAAATATGGAATTCTTGGGCTGATGAAAATGGCGACCTCGGGCCTGTTTATGGGCATCAATGGCGAAATTGGAACAGCGATGAAGTAGATCAATTAAAAGAAGTTATTGATACTTTAAAGAAAAATCCTAATTCGAGAAGAATGTTGGTTTCTGCTTGGAATCCTTCTGTATTGCCAGATACTAGTATTTCTTTTTCTGATAATGTTGCAAACGGAAAAGCAGCGTTACCTCCTTGTCATGCATTTTTTCAGTTTTACGTTTCAGAAGGCAAATTATCGTGTCAATTATACCAAAGAAGTGCAGATATATTTTTGGGCGTTCCTTTTAATATTGCGTCTTATGCATTATTTACCATGATGATTGCACAAGTTTGTGGTTATGAAGCAGGCGAGTTTATTCATACTTTTGGAGATGCTCACATTTATAACAATCATGTAGAACAATTAGAATTACAATTATCTAGAGACTTTAGACCCTTACCAAAAATGAAAATAAATTCGGCTATAAAAGACATCGAAGCGTTTACTTTTAATGATTTTGAGTTATTAGATTACAATCCACATCCTCATATAAAAGGGGCAGTTGCCGTTTAACGAATTTTAAAATAACATGAAAAGAGCTTTCAAATTCATTTGAAAGCTCTTTTCATATCCTGTAACTATTTTTATTATAAACTTAAAACGCTGTTTTCAGCGCCAGCATAATCGCTCCATTTAAAAGCGTCTGCTTCTTTTTCGTTTATATATGCGCCATCAACCAAATATCTGAATTCATGAGAAACACCAGATTCTAAATCAATAGTGCCTTTAAAAGATCCGTTTTTTAATTTTTTAAGCGGTGTCGCTGCATCATCCCATTCATTAAAAGTCCCAATAACGGAAACACTACTTGCCTCTTCAGCTGGTAAAATAAAAGTTACTTTACACACTGGTTTACTTTTTAAAAATTGTTTTTTAATCGCCATAAGTATCAAATTAAATGATGTAGTAAAAGTATACAAGAAGATTGTTTCTACAAACAATAATTTATAAAGAGATAAAAAATTATGAGTTCTGCAATTTGAACTTATCAAATTTTAATAATTCAAAATAAAAGCAGACCTAAATTGTTATATTTTTAAAAAAAGCACCTTTTCTTTTTGTCTGATTTTCAGTAATTTTAGGTCGAAAACGGTTTCGTTAGCAATCAAATTTTTATCAAAATTGGCAAAAAACGTTAAATCTCAAAACATTTATAGTAATTTTACATAAAATTGAAGGCACGATGATTACAATTATAGCAGCAATTGCACAAAATAATGCATTAGGGAAAGACAATGATTTAATTTGGCATATACCTGCAGATTTAAAACGTTTTAAAAAGCTAACAACAGGCCATTATATTTTAATGGGTAGAAATACTTTCGAATCTATCGGCAGGCCACTGCCAAACAGAACCACAGTAATTATTACTAGAAATGAAAACTATGTTAAAGACGGGTGTTTAATTGCCAATAGTTTAGAGCAAGCGCTAGAAATAGCAAAAGAAGAAGCACACGTTTTTATCATTGGTGGTGCCCAGGTGTATAAAAACGCTATAGAAATTGATGCGGCAGATGTGTTAGATCTTACTTTAGTGCATCAAGAGTTTGATGCGGATGTTTTTTTTCCTGAAATAAATTTAAAGGTATGGAAAGAAGTTGCTAGAGAAGATTTTGAAGCCGATGAAAAAAATAAATTGGCGTACAGTTTTGTTCGCTATGAAAAAATTGCTAATTAATTCTATTTCTCTGAAATCCGCCGCCTAAATTCATTTCATATTTATTTTGTGCGAACAAAAAATAATTAAATAGTTTGTAGTTTACTTCATATCCGTAGTCTACATTTTGCTGGTAATCGATGATATTTTCATAGATTATAGGGCTGTATTGCCCAAGGTTTAGGGCTCTCATATTCCAGGTGGTTACCCAAACCCTATTTCTAGTTTCTAGATAGTTTTGCGAATAAAACCCTTCTGGTTGCGCTATACTGTTTAAAAAAGCAGTAAAGCCAATATCAATAATTGTAATTTCATAGGCTAGACTATCATTGGCAATTACAACAGGTTCTTCTTTGTCGCCATTTTTTTTAATGAGAGACGTAGATCCACATGCCCAAAAAAAGATGCCAAAAGTTAAAAGTACAAGTATTTGTTTTAAAAGTTTCATAGTATATAAAGGTATAAAATTTATATAAGTTTTTTCCTGTTTAGGAATAAATATTTTATTTTCATTTAAGATTCTACAAAAATAAGGCCGTAATTAAGAGTATAAAACTTAAAATGAGGGTACACATAGCCCGAGTGAATAAACGAATGTTTAAAATCTTAAATTATTTTGAAATACAGCGCTTTTTAATTCTTTTAATATTAATTTTAAACCTTAAAATATTTTAGATGAAGTATAAAATAGTTGCATTACTGGTTTTGTGTATCTCTTTTTCTTGCACCGAAAAAAGAATAGAAAAGAATAGCTATTCAATTTTAAAAGAGCAAGATAGAGCTTCTTTAAAAGACGAAATTTTAGAAGATAGGTTTAAAAATTTGTTACCAAAATTAATGGATCAATCAAATATTGATATGTGGCTGTTAATATCTAGAGAATACAACGAAGACCCCGTTTTAAAAACGATGTTGCCGGCAACTTGGTTAAATGCAAGAAGAAGAACCATCATTGTTTTTTATAGAAATAAAGAAAAAAACACAGTAGAAAGATTGGCGGTTGCTAGATATGATATTGGTAAAAATATACAATCTGCTTGGGATAAAGAAAAAGAACCAGAGCAATGGAAAGCGTTAGTAGACATTATCAAAGAAAGAAATCCTGATAAAATAGGCATCAATTTTTCTAAATATTTTGCTTTGGCAGATGGTTTGGTAAAAACTGATTATGACGAATTAACAGAAAATTTGCCAGAAGCACTGAGCTCTAAATTAGTTTCTGCAGAAAAATTAGCGATTGCTTGGATTGAAACAAGAACCGAAAAAGAGCTTGCTTTGTTTAAAGATTTAGTAAAAATTACACATGATATCATTGATGATACGTTTTCTGAAAATAGCATTATTCCGGGTAAAACAACGACAGAAGATCTGGTTTGGTCTTTAAGACAAAAAGTAACCGATTTGGGATTAGAAACTTGGTTTCATCCAACGGTAGATGTACAAAGAAATAAGGAAGCCTTAAAATCTCATATTGAATCTTTTTCGAAAGGTAAAGATGAAAAAACAATTTTAAAAGGAGATTTATTGCATTGCGATTTCGGAATTACATATATCGGTTTAAATACAGACTGCCAGCAGCATGCCTATGTTTTAAAGGAGGATGAAAATGAAGTTCCTGTTTTTTTAAAAGATGCTTTTCAAAAGGGAAATAGAGTACAAGATATTTTAACAAGCAATATGAAAGCGGGCAAAACCGGAAATGAAATTCTAGCAAAATCTTTATCCGAAGGAAAAAACGAAGGATTATTGCCTTCTATCTATACACATCCTTTAGGAAAATACGGTCATAGCGCAGGTACCACTATCGGAATGTGGGATTCTCAAGAGGGTGTTCCTTTTAATGGCGATTATCCGTTGCAAAAAAATACGGCGTACGCAATTGAGTTAAATACCACTGTTTTTATCAAAGAATGGAACAAGGATATTAGAATTATGTTAGAAGAAGCTGGTTTTTTTGGTGATGGCACTTTTGAATACGTTAATGAAAGACAAACTGCCATTAAACCTATAAAAATAAGGTAGATGAAACAGCGATGCTTTTGGGTAACTGACAGTAAATTATATCAAGAATATCACGATACCGAATGGGGAATTCCTGTTTATGATGATGCTACTTTATTTGAGTTTTTAGTGTTAGAAACTTTTCAAGCAGGGGTTAGTTGGAGTACAATTCTGAATAAAAGAGAAAATTTTAGAAAAGCATTCGATGCGTTCGATTATCAGAAAATAGCAACCTATCCAGAAAGTAAGTTTACTGAATTGATGCAAGATGCGGGTATTATCAGAAATAAATTAAAGATTAGAAGTGCCATTTCTAACGCACAATTATTTATTGAGATTCAGAAAGAGTTTGGCTCCTTTTCTAATTTTGTTTGGGGTTATGTAAATAAGAAGCCTATTGTAAATGAATTTCAAACAAAAGCAGTAGTGCCAGCAACTACAGAAATTTCTGATAAACTGTCTAAAGATTTAAAAAAACGCGGTTTTAAGTTTACGGGCTCTACAGTGATGTATGCGTATATGCAGGCAGTTGGTATGGTAAATGATCATACAATAGATTGCTTTAAACATAAAAATTAATGAAAATTTTAAGTGTACCTAAAGAAGATTTAAAGCAGATTATATCTATATTTAATAGAGAAGTTGGGCGATTTGTATTCTTCGTTTTTGTGTTATTTTTTGATAGCATCTATTTTTCTAAACACGTTTCTGATTCGCAAATATGGATTAATATTTTAATGCTAGCGGGCTTCTTTAAAATGTATTTTAGGTCGATACCAAGAGTAAAAGAACTTATGATTTACGCGGTTATTTTAGGTTTTGTCGGAGAGTATTTGTTTTCTAGAGGATTAAGCATGTACACGTATCGATTAGAAAACGTGCCGTTGTACGTGCCTATTGGTCATGCAGCTCTATATGGCAGAATTTTTATGTTTAGCAAAGCGTCTATTGTTAGAAAATACAATAAGGCAATAGAACAGTTATTTGCCATTGCGATAGCAGTTTTTGCTATTATTTATTTGGTTTTTTTTACTGATGTCTTTGGTTTTGTAATGACTTTTTGTGTATTTCTATTACTATTAAAAAGACCAAAAGACAGATTGTTTTTTTATTCGATGTACATTTTAGTGGCTATTTTAGAAATAGGAGGAACAGCCTTTGGTTGCTGGAAATGGCCAAGTATAGGTTTTGAGGTTTTTGAATTTTTGCCAAGTAATAATCCGCCAAGTGGTATCAGTTTGTTTTACTTTTTATTAGATCTTGGTTGCTTTTTTATCTACACACAAAGACATAAACTAGCTTGGTTTCGCCTAAAAAATATTCGTAAAAATCAATCGTAAAATTGTATATTTATACATCTATCATAATTAAAAATAAAAATAAAATGAAAATTAAACAGATACTTTACATGTTTTCGGTAGCTATATTATTAGCTTCTTGTGCTGCTGAAAACAAGAAAGAAACAACCAAAGAAGTAAGTGAATTTAATTATTTTGTAGAGCAATTTGCAGATATTAAAGTGCTGCGCTACCAAATACCCGGTTTTGAAGAACTTACTTTAAAAGAAAAAAAGCTTGTTTATTATTTAACACAAGCGGGTTTGTCTGGCAGAGATATTATGTGGGATCAAAATTACCGTTATAATTTAAGTGTTAGAAAGGGGTTAGAAAATATCAACCAAAATTATAAGGGAGATAAAGAAAGCGCCGATTTTAAACTATTTAAAACCTATTTAAAAAGAGTTTGGTTTTCTAACGGAATTCATCATCATTATTCAAATGATAAGATGAAACCAGCATTCTCTAAAGAGTATTTTATAAATGATTTATTAAAAAACTCTAATACGCAAATACCTTCAGAAGTTATCGAGGTTATTTTTAATGACGCAGATGCTAAAAAAGTAAATAAAAAATCTGGAGTTGATACTATTCTGTCATCAGCAATTAATTTTTATGCACCAGATATTACAGATAAAGAGGTGGTTGACTTTTATGAAACAGCGTATAAAGGTCCGGAAGGTATGCCAATAGAAGCAGGTTTAAACTCTAAATTGGTGAGAGAAAATGGGCAGCTTGTAGAAAAAGTATGGAAATCTGGCGGAATGTATGGTACCGCAATCGATGCGATTATCGGTTGGTTAGAAAAAGCAAAAGGAGTTGCAGAAAACGAAAAACAGGCAAATGCTTTAGGTCTGTTAATTGAGTATTATAAAACAGGAAGCCTTGATACTTGGGACACTTATTGTATTGCTTGGGCAACTTCTATTGAAGGGAATATAGATTGGATCAACGGTTTTATAGAGGTGTATAACGACCCTAAAGGCTATAGAGGTTCTTATGAAACGATTGTGCAAATTAAAGATTTTGATATGTCTCGTAAAATGAAAGTTTTAGCAGAGAATGCACAATGGTTTGAAGACAATGCTCCTTTAGACCCAACACATAAAAAGGAGAATGTTGTAGGGGTTTCTTACAAAACGGTAAATGTTGCTGGTGAGGCAGGAGATGCATCGCCAAGCACACCTATCGGCGTAAATTTACCCAATAATAATTGGATTCGTCAACAACATGGTTCTAAATCGGTTTCTTTAGGCAACATCATTGGCGCTTATAATAATGCAGGTGGCACGGGTCGTTTAAAAGAATTTGCACACGATGAAGAGGAAATTAGATTAGAACAGAAACATGGTCAAATTGCCGATAAATTACACACCGCTTTGCATGAGGTTGTTGGGCATGCATCTGGTAGAATAAATAAAGGTATTGGGCAACCTAAAGAAACCTTGCAAAATTATGCTTCTACCATGGAAGAGGGACGTGCAGATTTAGTAGGATTGTATTATTTAATGGATTCAAAATTGCAAGAATTAGGCTTAACCGATAATGTTATAGAATTGGGCATGGCGGCTTATGATGGCTATATTAGAAATGGATTGATGACGCAATTAAATCGAATTAATTTGGGTGATGATATTGAAGAAGACCATATGGTAAACCGTCAATGGGTTTCTGCTTGGGCATTTGAGCAAGGTGAAAAAGAAAATGTGATCGAAAAAATCGTAAAAGAAAATGGCAATACTTACTTTAATATTACAGATTACACCAAATTAAGAGAGATCTTTGGTAGGCTGCTGCGTGAAACACAACGCATAAAATCTGAAGGAGATTTTGAAGCTGCTAAAAATCTAGTAGAAGGATATGGCGTAAAAGTAAATCAGCAGATTCATAAAGAGGTTTTAAAGCGAAATGAACAATTTACAGAAGCTGCGTATAGTGGTTTTGTAAATCCGGTTTTAACACCAACTTTAGACGAAAATGAAACTATTTTAGAGATTGTTGTGCAACAGCCTAAAAGTTTTGAAGAGCAGATGGTGTTTTACGCAAAAAATTATAATTTTTTAGGAACAGAGAATTAAAAACTAAAAATTACATGCTTAAAAACCGATTCTGAAAAGAACCGGTTTTTTTATTTTTATCAAATGGCAAAAAAATCAAAAGATCCGGGTATTGGGCATAATTCTAGAGAAAATGCAAAAAGTGTAATTAATGCTGATGGCTCAAGCAATGTGCAGCACATCAACAGAAAAAGAAATTTAAATGACTTATATGGTTATTTTATGGGTATTTCTTGGTCACAGTTTTTTGTGCTTATTGTGCTGGTGTATACCTTTTTAAATATGATGTTTGGCTTGTTATATGTGCTGATTGGTATTGAACAAATTACAAACACCAAAGGTACTTTTTTAGAGGATTTTTTAAACGGATTTTTCTTTAGTGCACAAACATTAACAACCGTTGGTTATGGCGGAATTGTCCCAAAAGGAATTGCGGCAAACTTTATTGCTGTATTTGAGGCGATGCTAGGTTTGTTGTGTTTTTCATTTATTACCGGAATGTTGTATGGTCGTTTTTCAAAGCCTAAAGCCTATATAGCATTTAGTAAAAATCTTATTTTAAGAGACTTTAAAGATCAGAAAACAATTATGTTTCGTTTAATGAATAGCCGAAAAACAGTCATGATTGAGCCAGCGATTAAGGTAACTTTATCGATTACAGAAAAGGATGAAGAAGGCGAGTTTAAAAGGAACTTTTATGAACTAAAATTAGAAAGAAGTAATATTATGTATTTGCCTACTGTTTGGACCATTGTGCACAACATTGATACAGAAAGTCCTTTATTTGAGTATTCAAAAGAGGCTATAAAAAAGTTAAACGCACATTTATATATTGTGCTTCACTATCACGAAAAATCTTTTTCACAAGTAGTGTATCAGATTTATTCTTATAATTTCGCAGATTTAATTACCGATGTAAAATACAAACAAACAGCTAGTTTTGATGCCGAAGGTTATACTGTTTTAGATCACGAAACGTTAAGTGCAGTAGAAAAAAATGAGGTTTAATTTCTGAATAAACCTCATTTATAATTCATACAAACTAGTAAAATATTTAATCAGTTAAGAGAACGGTTGTGCAACTAGAGGACTCATTAATTGTGAATTTTCCATTGTTCCAGACTAAATTACCGTCTCTCGCAGTATATGTTTAGCTACCAGGGCTTAACGTTCTAGTGAAACTTCCAGAGCTCCCGCAGTCTGGAGAACTATCTGATATTGCAGTAATCGTTCCGCTTCCATTACTGTCTTTTATTGTAATAGATATCGGTGGTCCTTGAAAATCTGACCAAAATATTACCTGATTTGTAATGTTTGTATTAAAATCAGCATCTTCCTCTCCGCATGAGGTAAAAAATAAACTAATAAATAGTACGGTTAAAATTTTTAAAATCTTAAATTCAAGTAATAAGCGCAACATTTAGATTTGAGGTTTTGATATTAATTTTTCAAAACAGAAAAGTAGGGAATCCTACCTTTCTTGTTTTGATGGATGTTATCTTGCGGTCTCAA
>NZ_VORR01000049.1 GCF_007997085.1 Polaribacter sp. IC066 | reverse complement strand
AAAACTGAAAATGGTGCACAGATATATGCAGTTATTAGATCAGTAACAGATACCTGTATTAAGAATGGTCAAAATATTTTCGCTGCTTTTAAAACTATTGCTGTTTTAAAGGCTGAATAGTTACAAATTTTTGGAGATTTCTTCGGTAAAGAGCCTTTAGAAAATCTAGAAAATCTTTTGATTGGCGTAAAGTATGATAAAGAAGAGATTTCAAGAAAACTTACTGGAGTTAAAATAGCGGATTATTTTGGCAACGTGTCTACATCAGAATTTATGGACTTATTATTTAGCACTGATGCATAATAGCTTTAAATTTAATCTCGTATTATCTTCAATATACCTGATATAATGGATGAAAATAAAAATTGTACACGAACTAATTACATCGATTATTGGCGCTAACTTCTAGCTAAATTTGGGAAAGTAAGCAATAATTTATGGCTACATTTGCAAAATAAACTTAAAAATTAATTTCTATATTTATGTCCCAACCGCTTTTTAATCCTTTTCAGGACTTGGTTTTAAACGAACACTTTTGCTTCCTGTCAGGAGATTTGACAACTAAAAATATGAGTGTTTTTCCGGAATGGTTGATGAATCACTTTAAATTTGGTGATGAAAAAATTGAGATGATGGATAAAGCTAAATCTTATAAGTATTCAGATCTTAAATTGCCGTGTACCGCCGAAGTAAAAGAAGCTTTTGATGCGTTGGATGTAAAGGTTGAGGCAGCATATAAAAATGGTTTTGAAGGAATGGCAGCACTCGATGAAGAGTTGCTTTTTCAATGGACAAGTAGAATCGTTTATGGACTTTTATATTATGAAATGCAATATGAGAAAGACAGAACGCTAGCGAAAGGCGAAGAGTTTGTGCTTTCAAGTACGCTTAAAAAACGCTTTGGTTACTTTCATTTAATGCTACAATCGGTCATAAAACCTATTTCTTTTGTTGGAAAAAAACCATGGAGTATTGCTGTATTTCCACTTAAATATACCTCTGATATTTTTAGCTATCGCGATGATCCTATTAATTTAATGTTCTCATTTGGCGTTAATGGCTTTGGCTTTATCGCTTGTTTACAAGATAATGGTGTAATTGGTGAGAAGCAGCAAGAATTACTAGACAAAATGGAAGGGCATGTTTTACATCCTATTCAGTTTGAAGAGTTGTTCGCGAGATTTCATTATTCAGATTATATATTACAATACAGTCCTGATTACAAAATTAAAGACGAAAACAATAGAATTACCATAGAAATTGAAACGGATGGTAAGCAACCTGTGTTCGGTCTTTGGAATAACGATATATTCTCTCAATTACTCTCTAATTATTGGCAGGTTTATGGTATTGAAAAAGAAGAAATTCTTCGATTTCAAAAACCTCCTATAAGTTTTATTGAGAATCCGTATACCAAAGATTTTATCAAACCAGAATCTATTGATTTACCATTTTAACGAAAGTTAGGAATGTATTTTAAGGTTTTAAGCGAATGTTTTGTGTCATTTTTTTAAAACTGTAAAAAAATTATGGATATATAACTTGGTTTAAGTTTACCATCGTTTTAGAAATCTAAAAATTGTATTTGGTAGCAATATCGAGACTACATTTTTTGTTGTTTAGAGAAATAAATAGTAAAATCGAAGCCTATTTTCTTTGAAATTTTGCTATAAAATTCTTTAAGTACATACAATCTGTTCAGATAAGTTGGAGTTTTTTATTTTTTTATTTGAAGTATTCAAAGTAATTAAAAAATAACCAACAGTTTTAGTAGGATCATGTGTAATATTAATCATCAGGACTATAAAATTATTCTGAATGTGGATTTTCAGGAAACGCTTTTTGTACTATTTATATAGGTACTAGTTTTTTTTACTAACTTAAATTTCAGTAAATTTATACAATCAAAAAAAACACTTTTTAGATGTCAGAACTTGAAAATAAGTTAACAACCAATTTTGGTTATCTTTTCGAAGAAGATTTAATTTTAGAAATTGAAGAGTCTGGTGTTGTTAAAGAATTTGTAAAAGACACTGTGATTATAGAAGTTGGTGATTACATAAAATCGATGCCACTTTTATTAACCGGCGCAATTAAAATTCTTCGAGAAGATGAAAATGGAGATGAATTGGTCTTGTATTATTTAGAAAAAGGAGACACCTGTGCCATGACGTTATCTTGCTGCATGGGACAAACAAAAAGTAAAATTAGGGCGGTTGCAGAAACTGATATTGAATTGATCATGTTGCCAAAAGAAAAAATGTCAGATTGGTTAAGTTCTTACAAAAGCTGGCTAGCATTTATTCTGCAAAGCTACCACAATAGAGTAGAAGAACTTTTAGATGCTGTCGATACAATTGCTTTTTTAAAAATGGATGAACGCATTTTTAAGTATTTAAAAGACAAGGCAATGGTAAATCAAAATGACGAGTTAACAACCACACACAAACAAATTTCAGAAGATTTACATACTTCAAGAGTTGTGGTGTCTAGATTGTTGAAAAAGTTAGAAAATGAAGGGAAAATTCAACTTTTTAGAAATAGCATTAAAGTTTTAGAACTGTAACTAAAGTTACTAAAAACAGGTTTTATCTTCGCTACTTTTGTCATAAAAAAGATGAAATATTATATCCTTATTTTAGTTTTTTTAGGTCTTTTTAGTTGTAAAAAAAGTAACGAACCCTCTTACGGTAAAAAGAAAATTACGAAACAAATTCATGCCGGAAAAAAGTTGATGGAGAACAATTGCTATGTATGTCACAATCCCACAACAAGCCATGATGACCGAATAGCACCGCCAATGGTTGCCATTAAAAAACATTATATTTCTAAAGAAATTACAAAGCAAGAATTTATCAGTTCTATGCAAAATTGGATTGAACATCCAACGGAAGAAAACTCAAAAATGCCAGGAGCTATTAAAAAATTTGGTGTCATGCCGAAACAATATTTTTCTAAAGAAACCGTCCAGCAAATTTCTGAATATATGTTTGATTTTGAAATAGCATCGCCAGAATGGTTTGAGAAACATCAGAATGAAGAAAGAGGTAAAGGAAAAGGAGCAGGCAATGGTCAAGGAAAAGGAAAAATGAAAGGTAAAATGATGCAAGAAGCTCGTGTAAATGAGGATACTTTATCGTATTCAGAAAGAGGTTTAAAGTATGCGCTTTCTACAAAAGCAGTTTTAGGAAAAAATCTAATGGGTAAAATTCAAAAAGAAGGAACTTTGGCAGCATTAGCGTTTTGTGAAACAGCGGCGTATCCGCTAACAGATAGCATGGCAGTTGTTCATAAAGCAACTATTAAAAGAGTTTCAGATAAGCCAAGAAATCCTAATAATAAAGCAAATAAAGAAGAGTTGGGCTATATTAAGATTTTTAAAAATAATACCATAAATAATAGCGCATCAGAACCTATTGTGGTAAAAAACGCTACTAATGTAAGTGTTTATTACCCAATTACTACAAACGGAATGTGTTTACAATGTCATGGAAAGCCCAAAGAACAAATATCAGGTAGTACCATAGAGGCGCTTTCAAAGTTATATCCAAATGATTTGGCAGTAGGCTATGACATCAACGAAATTAGAGGTGTTTGGAGTGTTTCATTTAAAAAATAAGAACAGATATGAGCAAATTTGCAGAACTAATTAATCAAGAGAAACCCGTTTTAGTAGACTTTTTTGCAGAATGGTGTGGTCCTTGTAAAATGATGAGTCCTATTTTAAAGGAAGTAAAAGAAGCACTAAAAGAAAAGATAGCAATCATAAAAATAGATGTTGATAAAAACCAATCTTTAGCAGCTAAATATGAAGTAAGAGGTGTGCCTACTTTGGTTTTATATAAAGAGGGTAAACAAGTTTGGCGACAATCTGGAATGGTGCAAAAAAAAGATTTGATAGCAACAATAAACAGTTTTAGTTAGTTTTTAATAGGTTAGTAGATGAGCACTTGAACGTATTTTCAAGTGCTTTTTTTTATGTATAAAATAGATAACTTTGTCTTATGGATTTATCAGCGGATTTTTGGAATAATAAATATAAAAACAACAAAATAGGATGGGATATAGGAGAAGTTTCTCCGCCTTTAAAAGCCTATTTTGATCAGTTAGAGGATAAAGAAGTCAAAATATTAATTCCTGGAGGAGGTAATTCTCATGAGGCAGAATATTTATTTAAAAGTGGGTTCAAAAATGTTTTTGTGGTGGATGTTTCTCTAATTGCTTTAGAAAATATAAAGAAAAGAATTCCAACATTTCCAGGCGCGCAATTAATACATGCTAACTTTTTTGATCTCGAAGCTACTTTTGATTTGGTGATAGAACAAACCTTTTTTTGTGCAATAAATCCCGGTTTAAGACCTGAATATGCCACAAAAATGCAGTCAATTTTAAAACCTAAAGGCAAGTTAGTAGGCCTTTTATTTGATGCGATTTTAAATGATGATCATCCACCTTTTGGTGGAAACAAAAATGAATACTTACAGTATTTTCAACCTCATTTTGAGATCAAAAAAATGGAAGCTTGTTACAATTCGTATCCGAATAGGCAAGGAATGGAATTGTTTGTACAGCTTATTAAAGTTTAAAAAAATATAGCTTGATCTGTAACTTTTGTTACCAGCCAGTTCTGTTGATAAAAGTACCTTTATAGCAAACTACAATTGTTATGGATACAGAGATTTTAGCCAGAATACAGTTCGCTTTTACGATTGCCTTTCATTATATCTATCCTCCTTTAAGTATTGGTATTGGTTTGATAATGATGATTATGGAAGGTTTATATTTAAAAACTGGAAATAAACAATATGAAGTTTTAACCCGTTTTTGGTTAAAAATATTTGCAATTACTTTTGGTATTGGTGTGGCAACAGGTATTATAATGGAGTTTGAGTTCGGTACCAATTGGGCTGTTTATTCTCGCTATGTGGGTGATATTTTTGGCAGTGCTTTAGCTGCCGAAGGTTTGTTTGCTTTTGGTTTAGAAAGTACTTTTTTAGGAGTTTTACTTTTTGGATGGAATCGAGTATCACCCAAAGTTCATTTTTTTTCTACTATTATGGTCTTTTTTGGCTCTATGTTCTCTGCCGTATGGATTGTAGTTGCCAATAGCTGGCAACAAACACCCGCAGGATATCATATTGTGGGAGAGGGTTTTAATGCAAGAGCAGAGGTCACAGACTTTTGGGCTATGGTGTTTAATCCCTCTAGTGTAGATAGAATTATACATGTTTGGCAGGGTGCTTTTTTGGCAGGTACGTTTCTAGTTCTTAGTGTGCATGCTTATTATTTATTAAAAGGTAGGTATATTGAAATCTCAAAAAAGGCGTTCAAAATTTCGCTTGCAGTAGCCACTATTTTTTCTTTAACACAATTATTGTCTGGGCACAGTTCTGCCGATGGCGTGGCAGTAAATCAGCCCGCAAAATTAGCAGCAATGGAGGGGCATTATGAAAAATCTGGGCCTGCAGATTTATATTTATTTGGCTGGGTAGATAATGTTAGCCAAGAAGTAATAGGTCTTGGAATACCTGGGGGATTATCATTTTTAGTACATCAAGATTTTGATGCGCCTATTACAGGTTTAAATGCCTTTCCAGAAAATGAACGTCCTGGACAAGTAAATGCAGTTTTTCAATTTTATCATATTATGATTTCTATTGGTATGTTTTTAATTGCGCTAACATTATACGCTAGCTTTTTATGGTGGCGAGGTACATTATTTGATAAAAAATGGCTGTTAAGAATTTTTGCTTTTTCGGTTCTTTTACCGCAAATAGCAAACCAAGTAGGTTGGTTTGCAGCAGAGATGGGTAGGCAACCATGGATTGTATACGGGCATTTAAGAACCGATGAAGGCTTTTCTCAAGAAGTATCTGCGAATCAAATTCTATTTTCGCTCATATTATTTTTAGTGGTCTATGCGATACTATTCTTATTATTTATTTATTCAGTAAATAAAAAAATAAAACAGGGACCTTATCTTGAAGTTGCAGCCGATAACACATTACCAAAATATTAAATAAAGAATATATGGAAACATTTTTAGGGATAGATTATCCAACGCTTTGGTATTTAGTCGTAGGATTATTATTTTCAGGATACGCTGTTTTAGAGGGGTTTGATTATGGGGCTGGTGCATGGCATTTATTTTTTAAAAAAGATTTGAGTCGCAGAGTGGCAATTAATGCTATTGGTCCGTTATGGGATGCGAATCAGGTTTGGCTAATTATTGGAGCTGGTGCATTGTTTGCTGGCTTCCCGGTAATGTATGCTACGCTTTTGAGCGCTATGTATATTCCGTTTATGTTATTTTTAGTCTTTTTGGTGTTGCGTTCTTCTGCCATTAAATTTAGAAGTGCTGAAGAAATGTTATGGTGGCGCAAAACTTGGGATATTATATATTTTGTATCCAATACATCTATTGCATTTTTATTAGGCGTTGTTTTAGGGAATGTGCTAGAGGGCTTTGCAATTGGCGAAAACTACAAATACCAAGGAGGTGTTTTCTTTGCGTTCTTAAGTCCTTATGCGATTATGATTGGGTTTACAACTTTAGGTCTTTTTATGATGCAAGGAGCTATTTTCTTATTGTTAAAAACAGAAGGGCGTTTGTACGCAAGACTTACTTTTTTATTAAAAAAAGGGATGATTTTTTTTATTATCAGTTTTGCAATAACCTCTATTTATACACTCTTGTTTTTGCCAGGAGTAATAGACAAATTTAAAGAAAACCCAGTATTTTTTATCATTCCTGTGTTGGCATTTTTGGCAGTTGCAAATGTACCAAGATTGGTTTCGAAGAAAAAATATGCCAATGCGTTGGTTTTTTCGTCATTAACAATGGCTTTTTTACTAATGCTTGTGGCATTTCAATTATATCCAGTTTTATTGCCATCTACAATAGACTCCAGTTACAGTGTTACGATCTATAATGCAGCTTCTTCACAAAAGTCTTTAGGAATTATGCTCACGATGGTCGTAATTGGAGCGCCACTTTTAGTCGGTTATCTTGTTTTTTTGTACAAAACATTTAATGGTAAAGTAAAGTTAGATGACACGAGTTATTAAGGTATAATAAAGTAAAAATAAGCAAACTAAATTAGTTTGTTTATTTTTTGTATATTTGCTAACCAACTGGTTAAACCATGTAGTTAATAATGAAAAATAAAATAAATAAAAATACAGAAAGTCTCATTTTAGAAGCAGCTAAAAGTGAATTTCAATCAAAAGGAATGGAAGGTGCTCGAATGCAAAATATTGCAGATGAAGCTGGCATCAACAAAGCGATGCTACATTATTATTACAGAAGTAAACAATTACTTTTTGAAGCGGTTTTTAAAAATGCATTTTCATTATTAGCGCCTCAATTAAATACTATTTTAAATGATGATTCATCCATAGAAGAAAAGGTTAGGAGTTTTTCTTCAAATTACATTTCGTTTATTATACAGCACCCTTATTTACCCAATTTTATCATTCAAGAATTGAATAGGAATCCTGCTTTTATGTTAAAAATGAAAGAAAATAGTGGTTTTCCAAATCTCGAAAAATTTAAAAAGCAAGTTGGTGTAGAGGTTGCTAAAGGTTTTATTAGAAAAATAAGTGCAGAACAATTGTTTATTAACATATTAGCTTTAAATGTTTTTCCTTTTGTGGCAAAACCTTTAATTAAAGGTTTAATAGCGGTTGATGATGAAGCATTTCAGCAAATAATAGCAGAACGTAAAACTGAAGTTGCAAACTTTATAATTAATTCAATAAAAATATAAGATGAAAAAACTAGTATTCATTTTAATTGTTATTAAGAGTTTGTCTGTATTTGGGCAACAAAAGGTAACGCTAAACGAATGTTATAATTTGTTAGAAATTAATTACCCGTTAGTGAAGCAACACCAATTATTAGAAATGCAAAACAGATTGGATAACAAAATTATTTCTAATGCAAAATTACCGCACTTTAATTTTGATGCGCAAGCAACCTATTTATCTGATGTCGTTGAAGTTCCTATTCCGAACTCAAATATAACTTCTTTAAATAATGATCAATATCGGGCAACTTTTTCGGTACATCAACTTATTTATAACGGAGGTTTAACAGATGCAAGCTTACTTGTAAAAAACGGACAGTTAAAAACCAAGCAGAAAGAACTTGACACTCATATTTATCAATTAAAAAAACAAATCAATCAGCTTTATTTTTCAATTCTATTAACGCAAGAATCTTTTAAGTTATTAGAAGCTAAAAAAAATCAATTACAATCTAAATTACAAGAAGTAAAATCTGGTATTAAATACGGCGTATTACTGCCTTCTTCGGATAGTGTTCTAGAAGCTGAATTGTTAAAAATTAAGCAACAATTTATGGAGGTTCAGATGAGAAAAGCATCCTTAATTGAAACACTATCTAGTTTAATAGGATACTCTTTAACTGATTTTACGGAGTTTGAAGTACCGCTTATTAAAACGGAATTACAAAACGAAATAAACAGACCTGAATTAGCGTTGTTTCAGCTTAAAAAAGAAGAAATTAAAAATTATGAAACGCTAATTTCTAAACAAAATGCAGTGAAAATAAGTGGCTTTGCAACAGGTGGTTATGGCAACCCAGGATTAAATATGCTAGATAATTCTTTTCAAACATTTTATACGTTAGGTGTTCAATTACATTGGACTGTTTTTGACTGGAATACCAATAGAAAACAACAAGAAACAGTTGCAATAGGCAAGGATATTATCGAGAATGAACGTGAAATTTTTAAATTAAACACCCACATAGAATTAGACAAACAACAAAAAGAAATTGAGAAAATCTCAATGTTTATAAATTCTGATGCACAGATTATTGAGCTTCGTAAAAAAGTACTTCAAACCATAGATGCTCAACTTAAGAACGGAGTTGTTACAGCCTCTGCATACATTACTGAATTCACTAATTTATTTGAAGCAGAAAATACCTTATTACAGCACACAATAGAAATTCAATTGGCAAAGGCAAATTATAATACCATTAAGGGAGAACGATAAAAATAGTTTCCCGCAGATTTCGCTGATTATCGCAGAAATGATTTTAATAATCAGCGAAATCTGCAATAGATAAAAAACATAAAAAATGAAAAATAAATATATACTAGGAGTAAGTATCATGGTTTTTAGCTTGTTTTCTTGCGGAAACGATGCAGGAAAAGCAGACGGTTATGGTAATTTTGAAGCAACAGAAATAACCATTTCAGCAGAAAATAACGGAAAATTAATTCAGTTTAATGTTGATGAGGGAAATCAACTTAAAAAAGATCAATTTATTGGTTTTATAGACACCGTGCAGTTGGCATTAAAATACGAACAAATTTTGATTTCAAAAGCTGTTGTTCGTTTAAAATCGAAAGGTGTTTTATCTCAAATTTCTGTGTTAAAATCGAAAATGAAAACAGCAGAAATCAGCAAAGCTAGAACAGAAAACTTAATAAAAGAGAATGCTGCCACACAAAAACAATTAGATGTTATTTCTGGTGAAATTGATGTTCTTAAAAGTCAAGTTAGAAGTATAGAAATTCAGAATGCACCCGTTGTAAATGAACTAAAAAGTATTGATGTTCAATTAGAACAAATTACGGATCAAATTAAAAAAAGTAAAATCATAAACCCCGTAAATGGAACCGTTTTAACCAAATATGCGGAGCCAAATGAAATTACCGCTTTTGGAAAACCTTTATATAAAATAGCAAATTTAAGTAAGATGCAATTGCGAGTTTATATAAGTGAAACACAATTATCAAACCTTAAAATTGGACAAGAAGTTACTATTAAAATTGATGCGGTAGATGTTATGAAATCTTATAAAGGAGTTGTTAGTTGGGTTGCTTCTGAAGCAGAATTTACACCCAAAATAATTCAAACAAAAGAAGAACGAGTTGCGTTGGTGTATGCCGTAAAAGTGAATGTTGTAAACGATGGAAGTTTGAAAATTGGGATGCCAGCAGAAATGTGGACAGACAATTAATTAAATAAAAAATAATTACTAAAATGCTAAAAGATGAAACCTATAGTTTTTACATTAATTCTATTCGCTTTTGCAAGTTGCAAAGAGAGTAAAAAGCAAGATACCATTGAGGTAAGTACCTTGCATTCCAATACTTGGATAAGAGAAATTGAATTAAATGACAGTAATAAATGGGAGGCCAATTCAGAAACGAATGAAGGTGTCTTAAAAATGAAAAATAGTATTAAAATGCATAATACTAATTCATTAGTTGAGTATTATGAGTTGGCGAAACAACTTAATTTCGATAAAAATTACGTGTTAAAAAATTGCACGATGAAAGGAGCCTCACACGATAATTTACATGTTTGGCTATTGCCATTAATCGCTAAAATTGAGGCGCTTTCCGCAGTAAAAACAATTGAAGAGGCGTCAAAATTAAAACAAAGTATTGAGGAAAATATTAATGAGTATTCAAATTATTTTGAATAAATGAGCATCATTGTTTCTAACATATCAAAATCGTACAAAAAAGTAAAAGCGCTTCAGAACATCTCTTTTAATGTAAAATCTGATGAGATTTTTGGTTTAATTGGGCCTGATGGCGCTGGTAAAACAACACTTTTCAGAATTTTAACAACGCTCTTAATCGCTAATAAAGGTGCAGCAAGTATTGCTGGTTTTGATGTAATTACCGATTATAAAAGCATCCGAAAAAACGTTGGTTATATGCCAGGGAAATTTTCTTTGTATCAAGATTTAACGGTTCAAGAAAACTTACAATTCTTTGCTACTATTTTTGGAACAACACTCGAAGAAAATTATGATTTAATAAAGGATATTTATATTCAAATAGAACCTTTTAAAAATAGAAGGGCCGGGAAGCTCTCTGGCGGAATGAAACAAAAATTGGCTTTGTGTTGTGCTTTGATTCATAAGCCAAAAGTGCTGTTTTTGGATGAACCCACAACTGGAGTTGACCCCGTTTCGAGAAAAGAATTTTGGGAAATGTTGAAGCGTTTGCAAGGAAAAAATATCACAATTTTGGTTTCCACACCCTATATGGATGAGGCTGCTTTGTGTGATAGAATTGCTTTAATTCAAGACGGACAAATTTTAGAGATAGCGACACCAGAAGCAATTGTGAAAAAATATTCAAAGGCAATTTATAACCTAAGTGCGAATAATATGTTTGAGTTAATCAATAGTTTAAAAGAGTATAAACACAATCACAGTGTATATCCTTTTGGCGAATTTGTACATTACACAGATTGTAGACCAGATTTTAATCCAACGGAACTGAAAGTGTTTTTAGAGTCTAAAAACTTAACGAATATTATAATAGAAAGAACCACAGCAACAATTGAGGATACCTTTATGGAATTATCAAAATAATGGAAAATAACAACGTTATAAAAGTAGCAGGATTAACTAAAATGTTTGGAGATTTTACAGCTGTAAATGCCATTACGTTTGATGTTAAAAAAGGAGAGATATTTGGTTTTTTAGGGGCCAATGGCGCCGGGAAAACTACAGCGATGAAAATGTTGATTGGTATTTCTACTCCAACTTCTGGTAAAGCTACTGTTGCAGGGTTTGATGTAAACACACAACCCGAACAAATTAAAAAAACCATTGGTTATATGAGTCAGAAATTTGCTTTGTATGATGATTTAACGGTAAGAGAAAACATCACCTTTTTTGGGGGAATTTACGGCTTATCAAGAGAAAAAATAAAATCAAAGGCGGCTATTTTGATCGATGAATTGGGTTTAGAAAATGTGGCAAATAAATTAGTAGGCTCTTTACCTTTAGGCTGGAAACAAAAATTATCTTTTTCTGTGTCATTAATACATGACCCAAAAATTGTTTTTTTAGATGAACCAACGGGTGGCGTAGATCCAATTACAAGGCGTCAGTTTTGGGAGCTTATTTATAAAGCATCACACCAAGGAACAACCGTTTTTGTAACTACACATTATATGGATGAGGCAGAATATTGCGATCGTGTTTCTATTATGGTGAATGGTAAAATAGAAGCTTTAGATACTCCGAAAAAGTTAAAAGAACGGTTTAAGGTAGACAATATGAATGATGTGTTTTTAAAATTAGCGCGAGGGTAATATTTTCTAGCAGAAAAAAGGTTTCCCGCAGATTTTGCAGATTCACGCAGAAAATAAATATTTAGTAATCACCTAAAAAATCTGCGCATATTTGCGAAATCTGCGGGAGAAAAATAAAAACATCAAATGAAAAGATTTATAGGTTTTATAAAAAAGGAATTCTATCATATATTTAGAGATAAGCGCTCCTTGTTTATTCTTTTCGGAATGCCAATTGCCCAAATTTTGTTGTTCGGTTTTGCAATTACAAATGAAATAAATAATGTAGATATTGCAATTTTAGATCATTCAAAAGATGCAGCCACAAAAGAAATTATTAATAAAATAGCTGCTTCAAAATACTTTAGTATCCATCAATTTATAGAAAAAGAAGATGATATTGAAGCTGTTTTTAAAAAAGGAAAAGTAAAAGCAGTGTTGAATTTTGAAAAAGATTTTAGTAAGAATCTCATCAAAGAAAATAATGCGAAGATACAGGTAATTACAGATGCTACAGATCCAAATACGGCCAATACGATTAGTAATTATGTAAATGCAATTCTTCAAAATTATTTAAAAGAACAAAATAAAAGTAGTGCACAGGTTTATCAAATTGTATCACAAACACACATGGTTTATAATCCGGAATTAAAAAGCGTGTACATGTTTGTTCCGGGGGTTATGACAATCATTTTAATGCTGGTTTCTGCAATGATGACTTCTATTTCTATCACCAGAGAAAAGGAATTAGGAACGATGGAGATTTTATTAGTATCGCCATTAAAACCCATTCAAGTAATTGTTGGTAAAGTGTTTCCGTATATTTTTCTATCTATCATTAATGCGATTGTTATTGTTGTTTTGAGCATCTTTATTTTTAAAATGCCAGTACAAGGAAGTTTGTTTTTATTAGCAATGGAAAGTGTTTTATTTATTATTACGGCATTGGCATTGGGTATTTTAATATCAACAATTTCTGCAACACAACAGACAGCAATGATGATTTCTTTAATGGGATTAATGCTACCCGTAATATTATTATCAGGATTTATTTTTCCCATTGCAAGCATGCCTTTACCATTGCAAATAATTAGTAATATTATTCCGGCAAAATGGTTTATTATCATTCTTAAATCAATTATGTTAAAAGGGGTTGGATTGCAATATGTGTGGAAAGAAACTTTAATTTTATTGGGAATGGCTGTCTTTTTTATTGGGTTGAGTGTTAAGAAATATAAAATTAGATTGGAGTAAAAGAGTTAGCAGTGTTCAGTAAGCAGTCAAAAATATGAAAATAATATTATACATCATACAAAAAGAGTTCAAGCAAATTTTCAGAAATAAGGGAATGCTACCAATCATTTTTGTGCTGCCTTTAATTCAGTTGATAATTTTATCTAACGCCTCAACTTTCGATGTTAAAAACATAAAGTTTGGGTATGTAGATCATGATCATACTTCAACATCCAGCGCATTGATAGAAAAATTTAATGCTTCTACTTATTTTAATGTTTTAACAGATTTTGGTTCAGAAAAAGTAGCAAGCCAAGCCATGTTAAATGGAGAAGTTGATGTTGTTTTAGAAATTCCCTCTTATTTTGAACGAGATTTACAAAAGGAAAAACGCACCAATTTAGGTGTTACTATAAATGCAATTGATGGCGCTGCGGCCGGTTTAGAAAGTGTGTATGTAACACAAATTGTACAAAGCTTTCATAAGAATTTGTTGGTAGATTTAATGCAAGCTTCAGATTCGCCAAAAATTGAAGCTGTAAATATTATGACAATTCCTTCATTTTGGTTCAACAAAACTCTAAATTATAAAACGTTTATGGTTCCCGGTATATTGGTGTTATTGGTCACCATGATTACACTTTTTCTTTCTGGGATGAACATTGTAAGGGAAAAAGAAATTGGAACTTTAGAGCAAATTAATGTAACGCCGATTAAGAAAAGTCAGTTTATTATTGGAAAACTTTTTCCGTTTTGGATAATTGGATTAGGCTTATTAACTGTTGGATTAATTATTGCAAAACTTATTTTTAATGTACCTATTGTAGGTAGTTTACCATTAATGTATTTATATACTTCAATTTATATTTTGGTTATTTTAGGGATTGGTTTATTTATTTCAAATTTTACAGATACGCAACAGCAAGCCATGTTTATTGCTTGGTTTTTTACCGTTATTTTTATTTTGATGAGTGGGCTATTTACGCCAATTCAAAGTATGCCAAAATGGGCACAGATAGTTACAGAATTTAATCCGATAAAATATTTTGTGCAAGTAATGCGCATGGTAATGTTGAAAGGTTCTGGTTTTACAGATATTCTTCCGCAGTTACTAAAAACATTACTTTTTGCTCTTGTAATGAATGGATTAGCCGTTTGGAGTTATAAGAAGACAAATTAATGCAGTATACCATAAGACATCCTTTTTAGTTTTTGTTATTTTTAAAATTTAGAGAATAAACACAAATTAGGATTAAAAATTATTTTGTAGGATTCTTGTTTTTATTTTGAAGACCGAACGAATTACTATAGATGTGTATGATGTTTTAGGAAAAAAGTTGGAAACTGTGTCCATAAAAAAGGTCATTTGGTTGCAAACAACGCCTTTAGATTTGATGAAATTTTCTTTTGGTGACTATCTTATGATATTAAAAAGTAATGCGCATGCTATAGAAAAAAAATATTAAAAATATAGTTTTACAGATTTCGTAATCGGGCATAAACAGTTAATTTTTAGAAAAATAGCGTATTCAACTTAAATATATTTTTTTTCATTAAAACAGATGCCGTGTAACAAAGGTTACTGTATATTTCTTATAATAATACAATCTTTACGGTATAATTAGGGCTTTCTATTTATATGAAAATGAAATTGATATAGGTTATTTGTTGCGCTTAATTTCTAAACTAATTTCAACTAATAAATCATAAAAAAAATGTCTAAAATCGTCATTTTAGGAGCAGGGATTTCCGGTCACGTAGCAGCTTCGCATCTAAGAAGAAAACTTTCTAAAGAACATGAAGTACTCGTAGTTTCTCCAAACAGCAATTATCAATGGATTCCTTCTAATATTTGGGTAGGTGTTGGTAGAATGAAATCTAAAGAAATTTTATTTCCGTTAGCGCCATTGTATAAAAAGAAAGGTATAAGGTATAAACAAGCCAAAGCAATTACTTTTCATCCAGAGGGAGATAAAACGGAACAGAAACCATATATTTTAGCAGAATATGTTGTTGGAGAAAAGAAAGGGCAGCAAGAAAAAGTAACGTACGATTATTTAATTAATGCTACCGGTCCAAAATTAAATTTTGAAGCCACAGAAGGATTAACTCCAGGTCTAAATAAAACCTATTCAGTTTGTACATATACACACGCAGACCACGCTTGGGAAGGGTTGAATGATTTAATTCAACAAATGAAACAAGGTAAAAAAGTGAAGATTTTAATTGGTACTGGTCATGCAAAAGCTACATGTCAAGGGGCTGCTTTTGAGTATATTTTAAATGTAGAACAAGAATTGCGTCGTCATAAAGTACGAGATATGGCAGAGGTTACATGGATTTCCAATGAATATCAATTAGGTGATTTTGGAATGGATGGTATGTTGTTGAGTTATGGCAGTATGACCATGAAATCTAGCGAGATGGTAGGAATGATTTTTGAAGATAGAGACATCAAATGGATTTTAGGCGTAGGCGTTGATAAAATTGAAAACGGTATTGCATATTATGAAAATTTAGATGGAGAACATAAAAAAGAAAAGTATGATTTTGCCATGTTAATTCCCTCTTTTTCTGGTCATGGATTTAAAGCATTCGATAAAAATAATGAAGATGTAACTAGTAAGTTATTTAAAGGTTTTATGATTGTTGATGCAGATTACACCTCAAAACCTTATGAAGATTGGTCTGTAAAAGATTGGCCAGAAACTTATCAAAACCCAAGTTATCAAAATATTTTTGCGCCAGGCATCGCATTTGCGCCGCCGCACGCAATTTCTAAACCAAGAAAGAGTAAAAACGGAACAGCTATTTTCCCTGCACCACCTAGAACAGGCATGCCTTCTGGTATTACTGCAAAACTAGTAGCAGATAATATTATAGATTCTATAAAAAGTGGAAAAGATACTGCACATCATAAAGGAAGTTTAGGAAATATGGGAGCTGCTTGTATTGCTTCTGCAGGATTTGGAATAACCCAAGGAAGTGGCGTTAGTATAACAACCTACCCAATTGTGCCAGATTATGAAAAATACCCAAAAACGCAAGGTAGACAATTGGGAAAAACCTTTGGAGAAATTGGTTTGGCCGGTCACTGGTTAAAACTAGCATTGCATTATGCTTTCATTTATAAAGCTAAAATGCGTCCGTTTTGGTGGTTGATTCCTGAATAGAAATGAGACTTCAAAATATAGAGAATAGGGGTAAAGGTAAAAATCTAAAGTCCTGAATAAAAAACATACAATTATGACACAGAGAATATCAAAATATCAACGATTTAAAATGATGAATCCTATTATTCAGTTTTTTAAATTTATTTATTTAAGTATTAAAATAATGGTCGTTGTGGCAGGAGGTCATGGAGGAACTCGCGAAGTAAAAAGTAAAGTAAGTAAGTTAGTTAGTTAGTTAGTTAGTTAGTTAGTTAATTTTTAAATCGGGCATTAAAATTTTTAATGCCCGATTTTTTGTTTAAAAAGTATACTGAAAAAATGCAGTCATATTTCTTCCGGGTTCGTTTATAGGAACTCTTCCAAAATCTGCCTGGTTTGTAAAACTAAAATTTAGGTGATTGTTGTATGTTTTATCAAAAATATTAATAGCTGCAAACCCAAGATTTGCATTTTTAAAAGGCTTAAAACCAAAACGAAGATCTATAGTTTGGTAACCTTCGGTGTTTGTTTCGCCAAAACTAGGCGCAATTTCATTTTGAGTACTTGTACTATTATATTGCAAATTTGCCCAATATGTAGGTTTATTTACACCAAGAATAACTTTAGCATTAAAAGGCGGCGTTAACGGTAAAGATTCATCCAAATCTTTGTTTCTTGCATACACGTAAGACATTTGAGATTTTATATAATAGTCTTCTGTAATATTAGTTTCAAAAGAAGCCTCAAAACCCGTTCTATATGCGTTGTTTAAATTTCTAAAAACTTTTGGATTTACAGGTTCTACAGCAGGCATAAATTTTCTTGTTTTAGTTGAATCTACGATGCCTACAATAAAATTCTTTAAATCAGAATAATAAATAGAGGCAGCATATTTAATACTCTTTTTGTTGTTGTTTGCAGTAAAACCAATTTCAAACTGATTGTTTACCTCTGCTTTTAAGTTGGGGTTTCCAATGTATTCATAAGGGTCTTGGCCAACATTAAAATGACTAATATAGCGTTCAATCATATTTGCAGAGCGCACACCTCTGCCAAAAGCAGCTTCAAAAGTTAATTTGTTCGAAACTACTTTTTTCAAAGAAACCGTTCCGCTGATATTGTTTTCTATTCTTTGGCTTAAATTATACATCGCTGCAAAATCTGCATCTGGATCTAAAATATCAGCAATGACCATATCGTATCTTATCCCGGCAGTAAACAAGGTCTTTTCTTTCATGAACCATTTTACCTCTGTAAATACCCCAAAATCATTTACATAAGAATTCTGCCAAACTTTGTCGTTAAACTCCTCTGGCGTTGGTAAAAGAGCACCATTTATTACTTTTACCAAACGCATTCTAGCTCCGTCTCTGTTTATTAGTAAGGCATCAACTCCTGTGAAAATATCTAAATTATTAGAAGGTTGCCAATTTAATTCAACTTTACCACCCGCTGTAGTTGCATTAACGGCAGAAGATGCTTCTGTCATCAAAAAAGAGGGTCTTTTTATATTTGTCATTAAATGATCTACAAAACTATAGTATGCTTTACCAGAAATACTTTTTAGTGTTCCTTTTAAGTTCGATTTTTTGTAGTCTAAAGAAGCAATACTGCTATTATCATATTCTGTATCCATTGGCAAACCAGCATGTAAAACATCTCTACCAAAAGATTGGCGCCAATGAAATTGTAAACGCTCGTTATCTTTAAAGTTATACCCCATTTTTACTCCATAATCTGTACTTGAGAAAGAAGACGGAATTTCTGCACCATCACCATCTTCATAATTTCCGAAGTTTCGATACCCAAAGTTTCCTACAACATCATATTTATCTTTGATATATTGCAGCTGTGCCATGTTTACAAAAGAATTTCCGTTCGTTTCATAACCAGATGAAAATTTACCATGAAGTCCGTTTTCAAAGTAATTTGGTTTTTTAGTAACCAAATTTACAATTCCGCCAAAAGTGGCTCCATAACGAACCGTATAAGGTCCTTTTATAATTTCTATTTTAGAAACTTCTTCAGGAATAATGTGGGTAGTTATAGGGTCCATTCTATTTGGGCAAGCGTGCATGGCTTTTGTTCCGCCATCATATTGTATATTTAATTGCTCGTAATGATTTCCTCTAAAAGTAGGATCGATGGCGTAATTACCTCTCTTTATTACAGAAAACCCATTTATATTGTTAAAAAGGTCTGCAACATTTTTGGGCTGAACAACCTTCTTATCATAAGTGTTAGAAACCATTGTATGAATGGGATCTGTTTTTAATTTTCCAGTAATAATAACTTCGTCGAGCGGTACTCTTTTTAGGCTGTCTTTTTTAGTACCTTTCTTTTCTTGAGAAAAAGAGGCTGTATAAATAAGTGCGCATATAAGCACACTAAAAATTGTTTTCATTTTTAAATTTTTAGTTTTTTATAAGATTGTATGCTCTTATAGTTTTTTATAAGAGAAAATTTTATGTGCTATAAAAATGAATCCTGCGGCGGATGAAAGCAAGAACTAACCACTAAATACTGATAGTCGTTTAGATATTTATAGGGAAGTGAGTTGTTGTTTTTTGTCAACGGAACAGAATACCTTGTTTGCATGGTATTGTACAAAATAATCTTTTTCAAATCAATTAATTGAATAGGTTCTTTTTCTGAATTTGAAGAACTTGAAATTACTTTTTTTAGATGACATTTACCATTACAGGCAAGTTCTGGTTTGTCTTTATTTTCGCACAAAGCTTCTACAAAACCAACCGGATCTATATGATAATATAAGTACGTAAAAGAAATTTTTAAAGTATTAAACAATAAAAGACAGCTTAAGATAAGAGAAGTTAAAAAGGCTCTATTTTTTGTAATTAAAATCAAATTTTTATTTTTTTAAGTGCTTTAAGTCTACAAATATAACGAGATAAGTTTTCTCGCTCCTGTAACATTAGTTACCTAAAAAAAGTTTTATTGACAAAACTTTTCGCTAGTAGATTCTCAATATTAAAAATAATGATTGTCATAAAAAAGAGTAAGTAAAAAATATTCATAAAATTGAGCAATTAATAGGATCACGAAAATTTTTAGAACAAAGATTGTTATTATAAAAAATTTTGGCACACTAAATTTTATCCCAAGACTGATAAGGAACGCTTAAAAACATTTAATTAAGTGCTTTTTGTTTGGTAACTAATGTTACTCATAGGGTTCTTTATTCAACCTAATTTTGCAGTAACAAAAAGGATATAAATGAAAAATATTATTAAAAGTATTCCTATAATTCTGTTCTTGATCTCGGCACATTTAGATGCACAAGAAACCTATTTAATTAGTAAGTCTGATGTTTTAGCTAAAATATCTGAAGGTAATTTAGCCTTAAAAATTTCAGAGAAAGTTTTTGAAAAAGCAACGGCAGAATTTAATCAAACAAAGGCAGTTTATTTACCCAATATTACGGCAAGCTATACAGGTATTTCCACCACAAATCCTTTAATGGCATTTGGGTCTAAATTAAATCAAGGAATCTTGGTTCAAAATGATTTCAATCCTACTTTATTAAATAACCCTGCACAAACTCAAAATTTTGCCACAGTTATAAAAATAGAACAGCCCTTAATTAATTTGGATGGTTTTTATCAAAGAAAAGCAGCAAAGTCTAGCATGGAAGCGATGTCTTTAAAACATGAACGTACAAAAGATTATTTGGTGTTTGAAGTTGAAAAAGGATACATGCAGTTGCAGTTAGCGTATAAAGGTGTTGCAGTTTTAGAAAAAGCTTTACAGGCTTCTGAAGCAAATAAAGTGATGGCAGAAAACAGTTTTAAACAAGGCTATTTGCAACGAGCAGATGTTTTAAGCATTGAAATACGAGTAACAGAAGTAAAAAGTCAATTGCAAACTGCAAAAAGTAATGTGCAAAATGCATCTAATTATTTATCTTTTTTAATGGATGATAAAAGTGGGGTTATTTATGAGCCAAAAGATAGTTTGTTCTTAACTACTTTTAATGACGAAGAAAAAAATATTTCTGAAAATAGAGCTGATATTAAGGCGATGCAGTTTGCTTCTAAAGCCTATGAAGAAATGAATAAAGCTGATAAAATGGCTTTTTTACCGCGTTTAAATGCCTTCGGAAGTTATGAAATGTATGACAATACGATTTTTCGAGGAGACGCAAGTGGTTATGTGGTGGGAGCGCAATTAAGTTGGGATATTTTTCAGGGCTCAAAACGTTTTGGAAAAGAACAAGAAAGTAAAGCAGTATTTGAGAAATCTAAATTAGAGTACAATCAATACGTATCTAAAAGTAATTTAGAATTAAACAAAGTAAAACGACAATTAGTAGATGCAAAAAATAGGTTAGAATTAACCAATTTAGCAGTTGAGCAATCTAAAGAATCATTAAGAATTAGAAAAAATAGGTTTAAAGAAGGTTTAGAAAAAACGGATGATTTATTAACGGCGGAAACTCAATTTGCGCAAAAGCAATTAGAATATTACCAAACAATTTTCGAATATAATTTTACACAAACCTATTTAGAGTTTTTAACAAAGAACTGAAACAGTTTTCAGTAACAAACTAACGTAAATAAGATTATCCTGCAAGGTTTCAAAAACCTTGTAGGTATTTATAAAAAAATAAGACAAATGAAAAAATACATATTCCTATTAACGCTAACAACAGTATCCTTATTGATGACTAGTTGTAAAAGTGAAAACAAAGAAATATCTAAAGATACTACGCCAGCGATCAGCGTAAAAGTGAGTAAAGTTAGCTTAAATAGCAGTAGGCAATTTTTAGCTGTAAGCGGAAAAATACAAGCCGCTAGTAGTGCAGATGTAAGCACTAGAATGATGGGCTATGTTACTAAAGTACATGTAAATGTTGGTGATAAAATACAAAAAGGTCAGTTGTTAGTTTCTATTGATAATGATGCTTTACAAGCAAAAAAGGCACAAGTAACTGCAGAAGTTACGAAAGCAAAAACTGCTTTTAACAATGCAGATAAAAATTACAATCGTTTTAAAAATTTGTTCGAGAGCGCTAGTATCACTCAAAAAGAAATGGATGATATGACGGCTAATTATAAAATAGCAAAAGCAGGTTTAGAGGGCGCAACTCAAATGAAAAACGAAGTGAATGCACAATTTGCATATGCAAATATTACAGCTCCATTTTCTGGCGTAATTACGAGTAAACATATAGAAAATGGCGATATGGCAAATCCAGGGACGCCTTTAATTAGTATCGAAGTTCCTAACGATTTTGAAGCAGTAGCGATGGTTCCTGAAACAGAAATTTCACAAATTAAGAAAGGAACATCGGTTGCTGTTTTAGTAAAGTCTATTGATAAAACATTAAAAGGTACCGTGAGCGCAGTAAGTACTTCTGCTAAAAATACTGGAGGACAATATTTAGTAAAAATAGTTTTAGAAAAAACGGATGTATCTATTTTATCTGGCATGTTTTCTACGGTTCAGTTTCCAGTAGAAACTAAAGGAGCAGCTGGATTGGTTTTAATTCTTGAAGATGCAATTATAACAAAGGGGCAATTATCGGGCGTTTATACCGTAAGCCAAAGTAATACAGCCATTTTGCGTTGGTTGCGTTTAGGAAGAACGTATGGAAATAAAGTGGAGGTTTTATCGGGTTTAAACGCCGATGAATCGTACATCTTTTCTGCAGAAGGGAAATTATTTAACGGAGTAAAAATAAATGTTCAGTAGTGGTTTGCAGTTTCAGTTTTCTTAAAAAGTTGTCATCAATATAAAATAATAGTCAAGAATTATCGCGTTAAGGACCTGCCTGTCGGCAGGCAGGTAGAAGTGGAAATGCTTTTTTTGCTGCCATATATGGCAAAAAAAGATTGAAACGGATAGCCTGTTAAAACGCCCAAAAAAATAAAATAAAATGAAAGAAGGTTTAGCAGGAAAAATTGCCAAAGTCTTTATTGGCTCAAAATTGACAATACTTCTAATGATCGTTTTTATGGTGATTGGTGTGTATGCTTCGTTTTTAATACCAAGAGAAGAAGAGCCACAAATAGATGTACCTATGGCAGATATTTTTGTCGGGTATCCAGGTGCAAGTCCTACAGAAGTAGAAACGAGAGTTGTAAAACCTTTAGAGAAATTAATTTCGAATATTAAAGGTGTAGAGTACGTGTATTCTACCGCTATGAATGAAAAAGCTATGGTCATTGTGCAGTTTTATGTGGGCGAAGATATTGAACGCTCGTTTGTGAAATTGTATAATGAAATTAACAAACACATGGATCAAATGCCGGAGGGCGTTACGTTTCCTTTGGTTAAAACGCGAGCTATTGATGATGTGCCCATGTTGGGATTGACTTTGTGGAGTGAGAACTACAGTGATTATCAATTAAGTCAAATGGCGCAAGAGCTAGAAAATGAAATTAAGAAAGTAAACGATGTTTCTATTACACATAAAATTGGCGGAAGAGATCGCCAATTAAGAGTGGTTTTAGACAAAGATAAATTGGCCGCTAGCGGATTGGATTTTTTGTCGGTTTCTCAAATGATAAAAGCCAATAATACCCAATTAAGTTCAGGAAGTTTTGATAAAAATGACACAGAGTTTTTAGTAAGTACGGGTAATTTTTTGGCATCTGTTGGCGATGTAGAAAATTTAGTGGTGGGTGTACAACAGAATAGACCTATTTATTTAAAACAGATTTCGACGATTGTTGATGGACCAGAAATTCCTCAAAATTACGTGTCTTTAGGTTTCGGACAAGCAAGTGAGAAGTCTAAAACCTACACTTCAGAATATCCGGCAGTAACCATTTCTGTAGCCAAAAGAAAAGGTGCAGATGCGATGAAAATTGCGGAAGCTATATTGGCTAAAGTAGCCCATTTACAGACTACTTTAATTCCGGATAATGTGCATGTAGAAGTTACTAGAAATTACGGAGAATCTGCTTCTCATAAAGTTTCAGAATTATTGTTACACTTAATCGGTTCTATCATTGCAGTAACTTTGGTGGTAATGCTAGCTATGGGTTGGCGTGGTGGTTTGGTAGTGTTCTTATCGGTGCCAATTACCTTTGCTTTAACCTTGTTAAGTTACTATATGTTAGATTATACGCTAAACAGAATTACCTTGTTTGCATTGGTATTTGTAACGGGTATTGTGGTAGATGATTCTATTATTATAGCAGAAAATATGCACAGGCATTTTAAAATGAAACGCTTGCCATTTAAACAAGCTGCTTTGTATGCTATTAATGAAGTTGGGAATCCTACAATTTTAGCAACATTTACAGTTATTGCCTCTGTGTTACCAATGGCTTTTGTGTCTGGTTTAATGGGGCCTTATATGGCGCCAATGCCAATTGGAGCCTCTATTGCAATGATTTTGTCATTGTTTGTAGCATTAACAATTACGCCTTATTTAGGATATGTTTTCTTGAAAGAGAAAGATAAAAAAGGAGCTGAAGAAAAAGTTGAAAAACCATTGGAAGAAACTTTTATTTATAAGATTTACAACAAGGTTGAAAGACCTTTATTAGAAAATAGTAAAAAGAGGTGGCTATTTCTAGGAGGAACATTTGTTGTATTGATGGCAACTATGGTTTTATTTTTCACCAATTCTGTGGTTGTAAAAATGTTGCCTTTTGATAATAAAAACGAGTTTCAGATTGTAATAGATATGCCAGAAGGCACAACACTAGAGAGAACAGGTGTTGTTACCCAAGAAATTGCGCAGTATTTATCTACAAGACCAGATGTTATGAACTATCAAAATTATATTGGTACTTCTGCACCGATTACGTTTAATGGTTTGGTACGTCATTATGATTTACGTGGTGGATCTAATATGGCAGATATTCAAGTAAACTTGATTGATAAAGCAGAACGAGAGCTTCAAAGTCACGGAATTGCAAAATTATTAAGACCAGAAATACAGAAAATTGCGGCAAAACATAATGCGAATGTAAAGTTGGTAGAAGTTCCGCCAGGACCGCCAGTTTTATCTACTATTGTTGCAGAGGTTTATGGGCCAGATTATAAGGAGCAGATAAAAATTGCAAATGGCGTTAAAAATATTTTAAAAAATACAGATGATGTAGTCGATATCGATTGGATGGTAGAAGCCGATCAAAAAGAATATCAATTTGAAATAGATAAGGAAAAAGCAATGTTGTTCGGAGTTACCCCGCAACAAATTGCCTATACCATGAATATGGCTTTGTCAAATAATCCAATTACAAATTTGTATGATGAAAAAGCGGTACATCAGGTTGGTTTGGTTTTAACGTTAGCCGAAAAAGAAAAGTCTACCATTTCTGATATTTCTCAATTAAAAGTAAAATCGAAACAAGGAAATTTAATTCCGATTGCAGATTTAGTGGAAGTGAAAGAAACAATTGCCGAGAAAAGTATTTATCGTAAAAATCAAAAACGTGTGGTTTATGTGATGGCAGATATGGCGGGAGAATTAGAAAGTCCGGCATACGCAATTTTAGGAATGGAGGAGAAATTGAAACAAATAAAGCTCCCTGAAGGCTACAAATTAAACGAAATGTATTTGGGTCAGCCAAAATATGAAGACGATTATACGGTAAAGTGGGATGGCGAATGGCAAATTACATTAGAAGTTTTTAGAGATTTAGGCATTGCATTTTTAGGAGCACTAATCTTGATTTATATTTTAATTGTTGGGTGGTTTCAAAACTTTAAAGCACCTATTGTAATGATGGTGGCAGTGCCATTATCATTAATAGGAATTGTTTTAGGGCATTGGATTATGGGCGCATTTTTTACAGCAACTTCATTTATTGGAATGATTGCTTTGGCCGGAATTATGGTGCGAAATTCTGTTTTGTTGATAGATTTTATCAATTTAAGATTGGCAGATGGTGTTCCGCTTAAACAAGCAGCAATAGAAGCTGGGGCGGTAAGAACAACGCCAATTTTATTAACTGCAGGAACGGTCGTTATTGGAGCATTTGTAATTCTATTTGATCCAATTTTTCAAGGATTGGCAATTTCATTAATGGGCGGAACGATTGTATCTACGTTTTTGACTTTGTTGGTTGTGCCATTGGTCTATTATATGATAGAGAAGAAAAATTATAAGTAGTAGTTTTTAATAATTATCTCGTAGATCTCCAAGATCTCCAAGATTTCAAAGATTTCTGTAGAAAAGAAGTATAAAAATCTGCGATGATCTGCGAAGTCTGCGGGAAACAAAAAAACAGTTGATAATGGTCTCACGTATTTCACAGATTAGCGCAGATAAGGATTTTAAAAATCTGTGATAATCAGCGGAATTTTGAGAAACAAAAAACAAACAAACATGAAACTAGTAATCGTTACAGCAGTAGAAGAGTATCAAGCAGCTATTTTAAAACTCTTTAAAAATGCACATATTGAAAATTTTAGCAGTTCAGAAATCGACGGACATAAAAATAAAACTACCCTTTTAAATACCTCTAATTGGTTTTCTGGAGAGAAATTTGGAGCAGAATCGAGTATGTTTTTCTCTTTTACAGAAGATAAAAATATAGATGACTTGTTTAGGTTGATAAAAGAGTTTAATCAAAATTTAGAAACAAACAATCCTATCAAAGCGATTGTTGTTCCAGTAGAAAGATTTATATAAATTAAAAAAAAAATAGATAATGTTAACTAAATATTTTAGAGTGATTGTAGGAGTAATGGTGTTATTAAGTATTGCGCTCACGTATTTTGTGCATCAAAATTGGATGTGGTTTGGCGTCTTTATAGGCGTGAATCTAATTCAGTCTGCATTTACAAAATGGTGCTTGTTAGAAACTATTTTGATGAAGTTAGGTGTTAAAAAATAGTTTTTCCCAGTAGAAAAAGAGGTTGCTTCGGTTTAGAGGTAACCTCTTTTCAATTTTTTAAAATTAACGTTCTTTAGCACGTTTTTATTGCTTTGTCGAATTAGTGAAAAAAATAAATCTAATCAAGAATTTTTTCCGGCTGATGTAAAAGATATTTTTGGGAATATGCTCTGGTAAAATGAGCACCATAAAACAGAATTAAACTCGTGTAAGAAACCCATAGCATTACCAAAATCATAGAACCTGCAGCGCCGTAGGTAGAACCTGGCTCTAACTCTCTAAAGTAAATTGCTAACAAATATTTACCAGCAACAAAAAGAAAAGAGGTTAACAGTGCTCCAATTCTAACAGCTTTCCAAGGAACATCTGCATTTGGTAAAATTTTAAACATAGCAGCAAAAATAAAGTAGATGGCTGCTAAAGAAATAAAAATATCGAGGGTAAAGATAGAATTGACTAATTTATCTGAAAGAATTAGTTTTAAATTTTCGCCAAAAGCACTTAATAAAGAAGTTAAAATAAGGCTAGATAGCAATAAAAAAACGATGATCAGAATAAAACCAAAACTTTTTAAGCGTCCGAAAACCGTTTCTAAAACTCCATTTTTAAACCTTGGTTCTGCTTCCCAAATGGAGTCTAAAACATTCTGAATTTGAAAGAATACTCCTGTAGAACCATAGATTAAAGTAGCAATACCGATTGTTGTTGCAAAAATAGAAGTCTTTTTATTTCCGTTATTAACCATCATGTCTTTAATAGCCTCTGCGGTTTCAGCACCAATTGCTTTCGATATTTCCGTTAATATCTCGCCTTCAACAATTTCACGACCCCAAATAGCACCTACCAAATTAAAAATAATAATAATTAAAGCTGGTAATGATAAAATGGCATAGTACGCTATGATAGCTGCCTTGTTAAACGGACTGTCATTAAACCAAGATTTTGCACTAACGAATAACAGGTTTGGTAAATGAGTTAGTTTAAATTTTACTTTAGTCGTTTTTTCTTCTGGTTTCTTCATACGTTGCAAAAGTACAGAAAAGGAAAATTAACGAAAAGTAGAATAAAAATTTTGCAAATAATTTTAACAATACTATTTTTATTTATTCTAAATAAACTTATATATTTGCATTATATTTATACCTTATGATTGTTTTTTATACTTCACAGAAGCCCGTAGTAACATTATCAAACCCATCTATTTTTGAAAATAGTTGTTCATCAAATTGTATAAAGCCAAAAAATAAGTGCTGTAATAAGTACAAAAAAAAGGGAATTAACTGTAAAAGATGTCCTCATATTGTATTGCAAGAAGCCTCTTAAGCCTCTTTTTTATTAAGTTTATTTCGCTTTCAGTAAATTAAAACGCATTAATTACGGTATTAATAATTAGTTGGACAATTAATATTTATTTTTGTTGTTTATTTTTAACTATGAGATTTAAAGCATTTTATTTAATATTACTTGCTGTTTTGGTATGTAGCTCTTGTCAAGAAGATGGTATTGTATTTCCTACAACTCAAAATACTGAAGTAAGTTTTTTAGTTACGATTGATGGTGTTCTTTTTTCTACAGAAAACGCAAGTTTTACAACAGACAATGTAAGCATATTTATAAGCGCTACAATACCTGAAACCAAAGAAATTATTACTTTAAAGGTTGATGATTTTGAGATTGGCTCTTTTAGTTTTGAAGGTGAAAATAATGTGGCCTCATCTAGTAAAAATAATGCAGTCTCTTCAGATGTTTGGTCTACAATGAACGCAACTTCTAGCAGAGGAAATATAGAATTTACAAGCATAAATTTCGCAATAAACACGGTTTCTGGTAGTTTTAATTTTTTGAGGTAAGTAGATAATTTCATATCTTGTAAGTCAATAAAATAGGGTGATTATGGATTTATTTACAGGACAAAACCTTTTAGAGTTTACTGAACGGTTTAAAACAGATAAAAATTGCAAAGAATAT
>NZ_VORR01000048.1 GCF_007997085.1 Polaribacter sp. IC066 | reverse complement strand
CATTTAAAGCAAAAGCCCTGTCGTGGAAAGATATTTTTTCAATACTATTTAATTTTTCAATTTCTATAATTCTGTACTTACCTTTAAGTATGTTATAGGATTTTTCAAACATTTCCTTATCTGTCATTTTATATTCCCTCTTAATGTATGCCAACGTGTTTGTACAAGATTAGTTGCTGTGGTTAAGCAATAAAGTTAATAAATAATAACTGAATAGAAAGTCCGCGAGGACTTTCCTAAATAAGCCAGAACCAAAGCAATTAATTTTGTACGGTGTTAGCTTTTAGTGCTTTTTTTTATTCATAATTTATCATTTAGTACCTTTTTTAGAATTCCTTTTTCGGCTAAAATTCCGCACATAAATTCATTCGGATTATGAGTGAACTGTTTCTTTTGAAATGTCATGTTATTTATCAGTATTTCAGGAAGAGTGGAGTGATTTATTATGTTCGGTCTTTTCCAACGTTTTTTTTAGTTTTATAAAGTCAATTAATGCTATTATTATATAAATTATGAATAACAATATTGCTAATGGAATTGTGATAAATAAAAACCAAGGGATAACTCCCCAAAAACAATTAGATTCATTACAAGATTGATTTGTTATAAATTCGGTTATAGTGGCTCCAATATATCCGATTATAAATGGACTTAGTCCAATAATAATTATTAAAATTATTCCAACGGGTAATTTTATAAAGTCTTTGTTTCTTTTAAAAAAAATCATTTCTTATTTAATTTTGATTAATTTATTTCCTTTCAAAATTTCTGTTTCCGAAAACTTATTTTCGCATTAAAGCTAACGTTTTTGTGTATGTTTAGTTGCGTTGTTTAAGCAGTGAAGTTACTAAATAAAACACTAACCAAGAAAGTCCCAAAGGACTTTCGTAAATTGGCTAAAACCAGCAATTAAATATACACGGTGTTGTAGTGCGTTTTTTATTTTTCAGACAGTAAATTAACAATGTTCATTCTATATTCTTCGTCTTTTTCGTTTAATTCAATTGTTCCATTTTTGAGGTCAGGATTTATAAAGAATTCTGCATATAAATTCTGTTCATTATTTTCGTCATAAAACACTTTAAAACTAAATTTTCCATTTTCTAAAATTGCTTTTTCACGGTTTAAAGGAAATGCTGTAAAGGTCAGTTTTTGAGTTGTAAATTTCGTTTTTTTTGTTTCTCCGTATAGTTTTGAAATAACCTCAATTAGTTTGTCACTTTCTTTTCCGATTGAGTAAATTTCAATTCCTTTTTCGGTTAAACTTGTATTGTCAATTTTGTCATCTACAATTCCAGCAGAAATTCCGTCTACAATATTTATTTTCAGACCAACTATTTGATTTTCATATTTAGCTTTACAAATTAAACTCCAAAATCCGTTTTCTAATTTTTCCTTTTTTGTTATTGTTAAAACTAAATCGTTCCAACCTTCTTCTTTGTCTTGGTTAGAAGTCAATTCAACCAAGTTGTTATTTTGACTAAATCCTAAAACGCTACTTAAAATTCCCATTATTAATATTATTCTTCTAATTTTCATAATTTTTTGTGGTCGCTCTCAAATGCACTACAACGTGATTGTATAATTTTAGTTTGCGTAATTTACCAATAACTAATTAAACAATTCAAAAAAGAAAGGCGACACGGACTTTCATAAGTATGCTAAAACCAGCAAATTAATTTTATACGGTGTTGGCATACGTTTTATTCAATTTTGTTTAAATTCAAAATTATGTCAGATTCTACAGAAGATTCAATAAAAAAAGCTCAAACAGGTCTTAATTCTATTATTGAAAAAACTAAAATAATTAAACAAAACCTAAAAGATATTCAAAATATTGTCAACTCTTTTTCAAGCAAAATTAATTAGTAGGTTTAAATTTATCACAACAAAACTTTCCTAATTCAATTTTTCCAGTTTCAGCATTTATAAATACTGTTCCGAAACTTTCAGATTTATGTATTTCACATTCTGCATCTTTAAAATCTTCTTCTAATCCTTTTCTTATTAAATTAATTGAAGAATTTGTTAAGTCATTTATAAATTCAGAAGCAAAATCAGTTATTGAGTTTTTTTCTTTTAATATTACTTTTATCATAGCTTATTATGTTTAAAAAATTTATTTCTTGGTTTAATTATGTAAATAATAACTAAACTTAATTAAAAACTTTAAATTATGCCTTTAATTAATAATTCATCTGTATTTTTAAATACTTACAAGGAATATTTAAAAACAAAAAATATTGCTATTTGCAATATTCCTATTTGCGTAATAGAGTATAATTATAATTCTAACGTATAAACTTTATTTGTAAAATCAATATTTAAACTTTTACATTTTATTAAAAACTCATTTCCAAATATTATTGGAAATATAAATTCGTAAGGCAGCTCTTTAAATTCCTCTTTAAAGTTATTATTTATTCCGTTTATATTAAAATCTACGTTGTATACATTGTTTTCAGATACTCCACCAGAAACAATATAATTTCCAAATTCTTTTCTTATAGGCTTAACTCCAATTAATTTAGCAAAACTAGGTGCAAAATGAGAATTTACAGCTCCTGTATCTAAAATAGCGTCTATTCCGTTTTCATAAAATTTAAGTTCTTTTGGGATTTTAATTCCTTCTATTTTTACTTTTAAATAAGGTATTCCATTAGGTATTATTTTTCCTTTATAAGTTATACCTAAATTATATTTATTTTCCATAATCTTTATTTTTACATTTTTACTATATTTATTCCTTATCTGTCATTTTATATTCCCTCTTAATGTATGCCAACGTGTTATAATAAGAATGAACTTCCCATTTAAACTGAATTTATTCCGGATAATAGGAACTTTTGTTCTTCTTTACTGTTTCTTTTCAAAGATAATAAAATTGTGTCTAAAGGACTTTGTATTTCTAGTAAATCCTTTTTTGCTACATGGGTATAAATCATTGTTGTTTCTGGTTTAGAATGCCCCAGTAGTTCTTGTATATGTCTTAATCCAACTCCGTTTTCTAACAAATGAGTAGCAAAACTATGGCGTAAAGTATGAGGAGTAACATTTTTAGTTACACCTGCTAATGCTGTACTTTTAGCTAGAAACTTTCGAATACTGCTTTCAGAATAACGTTTTTGACTTGGTCCTTCTATAAAAAAAGAGAAGGGCTTATAAGTAAGCAAGTAATTTTGTAACAAAGGTAAAAAGGTATTGGCGATAACTACAAACCGATCTTTTCTGCCCTTACCTGAACTTACTTTTATTTGTTTTCTTTGAACATCAATATCGAATAACCGTAAACTAGTAATTTCCCCAATTCTTAAGCCAGAAGAGTATAGTAAACCCAGTATTGCTCGGTGCTTTAGGTTTTTGGTTACTTGTAAAATACGTAAAATATCTTCTTGAGAAAGTACATTTGGTAATTTTCTAGACCTTTTTGGTCTTGTTAACTGCAAATCATTAATTTGTGTATGCGGATAAAAAACCGTGAATAATTTTAAAGCACTTATAAATTGTCTTTGTGAACTTATAGAGTATTTACGTTCTATAAATACTGTTTCTATAAACAGTTCTACATCTCTATTAGTAAGCAATTCTAAAGCCTTATTTGTATGAAAGTTCACAAAATCAGCAACAAAAAAAGTATAGGTTTGTAAAGTACTTGTACTATACCTTTTTCCTTTTAAGTACAAATAAAAACTATTTAAGAGTGTTTTTTGTGCTGCTGTTAAGTCTCTTTTAAATACTGTTTTAGTAGGATACTTGTCTTTGCTAATATAGTTTTTTTTGTTGATAAAGGTGATACCTTTAAAAGTCATTAAAATAAGGGCTAAATTCTCTTTTGTATCTTCTACATACCAAGATCGATGTGTTTGACTCCAATGGGCTTCGTTTGTTTTTTTTAACAACCCAATTAACAGGTTGTTAAAATCAAATTTTAGAAGTATTTGATGTTTTTTTCGATGAACTATTTGTTCTAAATATATGGTAGGTAGTCTTTCCATTTTCTTTTTTTCAAGCTTTTAAATATACTAAAAATAAATATAAAATCTAATATTAAGTTGGTTTTTTATGGTAGTTCTTTTATTTATAGTGGATTAGTGCTACTATTTATAACTTAAAGTGATCAGCAAAAAGAAAGAACCTCATTTAAAGAGGCTCTTTTTTGAAATTTAAGAATAATTATTTTAGTTTTTGTTTTTGAATCGACTTCAAGAAAGTGCTTCAATTTTTAAGTAGGTAGGCAACTTTAAATACTACTCAATAATAAACTTAATACTTCCGGTTTCTTTAGAGGTTGCTATTTTTGCAATATAAATTCCAGCAGCAAAATCAGCGACATCAATAGTTGCTTTGAGACTATTTGGATTTAGGGTAGCTACTTGATGACCAAGAATATCAAAAAGAGAAATGCGTTGTATTGTTTTATTTTCTGAAATGATTGTGAACGTATCTTTTGCAGGATTCGGATAGCTTGTAATACCATTTATTTTAAAGTTTTCATCATTGCCGCTGCTTAATGTAGTACTGCCTTGCACAATATCATCAAACAAAAATGTAGCATTCGCAGAGGCATCATTTGGGGTGGCATAACCGAGCATTAGGGTAATTACATTGTAAATCGGACTATCTCCGTTTGTAAAGTCCCAACTATATGTTTTCCATTCTCCAGATACAGTTGTGTACACATCTCGTTCTACCGCAAAACCAGCTTCGTTACTTTCTAGCTTAAACTTTAACAATGTGCCTACAGGTGCATCGCTGTAAACGCTCATTGATAAAAAGCCACGAGTACTCATGTTGTTGATAAAATCCGTAAGTGTTAGTTTAGTTTGTGCCCAACCTGCGCCGCCACTTCGTACAAATTGACCAACGGTAGCACTCGTATTTTTTTCGTTGATATTAGGGTTTGCTATGATAGATCCGATGCCTCCGCCAACATTTATAAAATCAGTGGTTACAACACTTGCTTCAAAATTAATTGGCAAGCTTGTAGCAGAAGGTGCAGCTAGTTCAGGTCCTGTAATTAGTTGTACATCATCAAACAAAAAAATAGAATTATCTAAACCATCACCAACATTTCCAAAATCAAACATAAACTGCAATCTGTCGTAATCGTTCGCTTTTCCGTTAAAGTTCCAGACGGCAGTTTCCCATTTGCCAGAGGTCGTTGTTAAATAGTCTAAATTAGTGTTGCCAGTTGCATTGGCTAATTCTAGTTTAATACGAGTACCAATAGGGGCAGTGGTATAAACTTTCATAGAAATTTGCCAAGTATTAGAAAGATTGATGGTATTGTTGAGAAATATTTTGGTACCGGCAGAAAAGTCGCCTCCATCTCGTATAAGCTGGCAAACAGTATTGCTCATGTTATCTACATTAATTCGAGGGTTTGCAATAATGCTTGTGATTGCGCCATTATCATTAAGGAAGTCAGTATCGATAAAATTAGATTCAAAATCAATAGGCAAAGTAGTTGGTCTAGGTGCAGTAGGTCCTTGCACTTGAGCTATATCATCAAAGAAAAAAGTAGCGTTTGCAGATCCATCTCCAACATTTCCAAAATCGAACATAAAAACGATTTCATTAAGATTATTGGCAGTGCCTATAAAAATCCATTCTAGCGTTTCCCACTCGCCAGAAACAGTTGTTGCAGCATTTATATCTGCGGATGGCCCGGAGCCTTCTAGTTTAAACTTTACAATGGTTCCTACGGGCGCAGTAGTATATACGTTCATGGATAGTTTTGTAAGTACAGAAAAATCTAGATTGTCGGTTAGTAAAATTTTACTGCCGCCATAAGGTGCGCCGCCATCTCTTATAATTTGAGCTACAAAATTACTCTTGTTAATTCCTGATTTTAGAGGATTGTCTACAACAGTTCCTGTTCCTCCATCAAAATCTACCAAATCGGCAGTCGTAATATCGCCCTCGAAATTAATTGGTAAGCTTTGAGAAAATCCGCAGGAAAACACCAACAGTAAAATAAATAAGGTAATTTTTTTCATTTGATTTGTTTTTTTTTAATAAATATATAAAAACCCCTCTTTTTACAGAGGGATTTTTATTTGAAAATGCTTAAAACAAAATTGAAATCTTTAGTTTAATCTTTGTCTATTTACATGTACTTAATTCAATATAAACACAAAAAAGTTAAATTTATGAACGTATTTGGCCTTCACCAATAATGTAATATTTGTTGGTAACCAACTTTTTTAAACCTAAAGGACCTCTATGATGCAACTTGTCTGTACTAATAGCTAATTCTGCACCAACACCAAGTTGCCCACCATCTGTAAATCTGGTAGATGCATTTTTATAAACCGCAGCACAATCTACTTGTTGCATAAAAGTATGTGCATTTTCATCATTTTTAGTCATGATGGCTGCAGAATGTCCGCCAGAGTTTTGGTTGATTATTTCTATAGCTTCGTTTAAATTGTTTACAGAACCAATGCAACATTTTAAGGCTAAAAACTCTTCTTTCCAAACATGATTGTCAACAATTAAAGTTTCATTTGTTAACACTTTATGAGTTTCTTCATCAACCAACATAGAAACCTTTCTTTCTTTTAAAACACTTTGTAAGTCTTTTAATTTTCCTTCGAAGTTTTCGATGTTTTTGTTGATTAAAATTTTATCTAAAGCATTACACGCAGAAATTTTCTCTGTTTTTGCATTGATGATAATCGATAAAGTTTGATGCCAATCTGCGCTTTCATCAACATATAAAAAGTTATTTCCTCGTCCGCTAATTAAAACGGCACAAGTAGCATGTTCTTTTACAAAACTGATTAAACGTTCGCCTCCTCTTGGTACAATTAAATCTAATTGTTCTGTTGGGTTTTTTAAGAAAGCTTGCGTTTCTGCTCTATCCATCTGCATTAATTTTATATAATCTGTACTCAAATTATTTTCTGTTAATGCTTTGTGCCAAAAATCGACCAGTATTTTATTGCTAAAAATAGCTTCTTTACCACCTTTTAATAAGATTTTACTGTTTGCTTTAAAGGCTAAAACAGCAGCTTCTATGGTTACATCTGGTCTTGATTCATAAATAATCATGATGGTACCAAAGGGGGATGTTTTATTGGTTATTTGCAATCCGTTTTCTAGTCGAATATCGCTAATAATCTGATTTACGGGGTCTTCTTGCGCTTTTACTTCGTTGATGGCTTTTATCATGCCATCAATTTTTTTATCATTCAAAATCAAACGATCAAACATAGCCTGATCTTCTTTGTTAAAAGCGTCTAAATCTTTTTGATTGGCGTGTAACAAAGCTTCTCGATTTTCATCAAGAATTTTTGTCATGCTTTCTAGAACGTTATTTTTTAAAGTTGTGTCTAATAATTTCATCGTGTAAATTTTAAAGTGCCACTTTTGTACCCACAGATTTTCCGTCGATAATATCTATAATAGTGTTGTCTCTTTTTCCGTTAGCAATATACGTAGGAATGTTATTGGACGCTGCTTCTTGCGCATAATCTAATTTAGACCCCATTCCGCCACGGCCTTCGCCAGCTTTTTTACCACTATCTTTTATGTATTTATCCAAATCTTCATTAGGATTTACATGTGTTATTAAATTACTGTTTTCAGATTCTGGATGACCAGAATACAAACCATCAATATCGGTTAAGATAATTAATTTATCAGCATTTATTAATTGCGCAATTAAACTTGCCAGCTCATCATTATCAGAAAACATAGACATCGTTACAGAAACGGCATCGTCTTCATTTGCAATAGGTATTACACCTTCTGCCAATAAACCTTCACAACAATTAATCATATTTTGTCTATGGATACCCGGACTAAAATCTCTTTTCGTTGGCAATACTTGGGCACATTTCATCCCAAAATCATTAAAAATATTATAATAATGACGCATCATTCTTGGTTGTCCAATAGCAGAATACACTTGTCTTCTTTGTGTTTCGTTTTCGATATTAGAGTCTCCTAAAACTTCTTTTCCGGCAATAACCGATCCAGAAGAAACTAAAATTGAAATAATTCCGCGTTCATATAATTCTGCTACTTGCTGCACCAAACGTCTTAAAACAGGTCTAACAATTCTGTTATCTCTATTGGTCATTACGTTGGTACCTACTTTAATTACGATTCTTTCTTTATACATTTTAATGTTCTTTACCCAGTTCTATTGCTCTATTAAAAGCAGCATAAGCGGCATCCTTAATTAATATATTTACATTGTTTTCTTCCATAGAATCTAAAGCAGCACGTGTTGTACCGCCTTTAGAGGCAACTTTCTCCATCCAAGAGTTTGGCGATAAGTTAGATTGATTAAAAAGTTCTACTGCGCCTGTAAAAGTCTGACTTACTAATACAGTTGAGTCTTTTTTAGAGAAGCCCATTTGCAGAGCAGCTTCCATCATACTTTGCATAAAGTAAAAAACGTATGCTGGCCCACTGCCAGAAATTCCTGTAGAAGCATCGATATACTTTTCAGTGTCTACTTCCATAGATTTACCGGTAGTGTCTAATAAGCTCTCTATGGTTAATTTTTCTATTCTTGTTACTTCTGCAGAAGTAACATAAGAGGTTAAACCTTTACCAATTTGTGCGGGTAAATTAGGCATTGCTCTTACTATTTTTGTTAAGCTAGAATATTTTTTAATATTTTCTATGTTAACTCCTGCCATGATTGATACGATCACTTGGCCCTGTTTTACAAACGGTTTTAGAGATTTGAATAGGTCTTCTGCATGGTAAGGTTTTACAGCAATAAAGATAATATCTGCTTTTGGTACACAGTCTTCTAATTTTTTATAAGCATCAAAATGAGATATTGCATTGAGTTCCTCTAACTTTTCGTCAGAGCTGTCTACAACCATTATGTTTTTTTTCTTTAACAATTTTGATTTAGACATACCTTCTGCGTATGTAAGTCCCATGTTTCCTGCGCCAATTACTAAAATTTTCATTTTTTATGATTAAGTACTGTTATTAATTTAATTGATTGATTTTTATTTAGGCTTTACGAAACGTCATTTGAATCTTTTTGGATGTAAAACCGCTTTTTTCAAATACCTTAATGGCATCTTCATTTTCTTTGTCTATTTGCAATGTAATATTGCCATTGCAATACTCGATAGCTTCTTTTAACAGTTTTGAAGCAATTCCGTTTTTTCTATACTCTTTGTGAACCGCTAAATACACCAAAAGATTTTCTGATTGATATTCTTTCATTCCTGTTTTGTTCATAACAAGTGCACCAACAATAATGTCTTTTTCTTTAGTGATAAAGGTATAACCACCTAAACTAGGAATCTCTTTTGCAGCATACAACAGCGACTGTCTTATGGCATTTTTATGGTCTTTACAGTCTTCTAAATGCAGGTGTAAAAAGTTGGTGATTCTATCGATAACTAAATAAGACATCCTGTTAAAGGCATCAAATGTTTTTATGATCATTAATTTATAAATTTTATTTATCTAAATAGATAAGTGATGAGCTAAATGGCTAAAAAAATAAGTTTCTGTTGAAGCAAAAATCTTCAGTTTAGAAGTGATGTAAATACTTGTAGTGAGGTATTTAAGATAGGGCATTAAAAGGAGTACTTTTATAAATTGGTTTCCAAAACCAAAGACTAAAAAGCTAAAAAATAGAAAAATTAAAGTTGAATGTTTTAAAGTTTTGTAGTTTGCGTATGGATTCTTTCATAGGGCAAATTTACAAAAATGGTTGTCTAACGCCAAGGTTATGGGCTGTTTATAAATTAGAATTGTGATAATGTCGATGAATAGTGTCTGTTTTTAAGGTACTCACAAAGTTAGGTGAGGATTAGTGAAGATTCCAAAATTTAATAAAAAGTAAAAATTTTCTTTTAAAAGAGTCATTTATCTGTATTGTTTTAACTAGAATAAAGTGTACGCACTTTAGTTTTAGAAGTTAAGGGGCTGTTTTGTTCTAAAATTTGATATTTTTTTAATGTAAGGAGTCTATTTTGTTTAACTTAAAATAATATTCCGGAACATTATTCTTTTATTTTTTCTGTAATTAGTTTTTCTATCGCATTTAGCTTATCTAAAAGTATACTATTGATTAGTTTGGATATATAAATTGCTTTACCTGATTTTTTCGTCTTGTTTAATGGGTGATTTTTATCTAACGCTTTTTCGTTTGCAGGATGCCATTTGTAAAAATTGTTTGGGATCTATTTTAACAGCATACAAATTTTTGCAATTTCTGGCAGATGTAGTTTTTTAACGTTACTTATCACATCGATGAAATAGCAAACATAATTAAAAGGATTAAGCATTTTACTATTTTTTAAACTGACATACTTTCTGTTTCTTAAGAGTCGTTACAAAAGCTTAAATCAGCTTAAAAAACAGTGAGTAGTTTTTTTTTTGGCACTTATGCGGCGCTTATAAGTGTTGTGCGTAGTTATTTTTTTTTCGGTTTTGTCTATGTCGGTCAGTCTCAAACATCTTGTTTTTTGATAGCTCTCGTAGGATAAATGTTATATTCAAAATTTCGAGAAATCAGATCGTGCAATGTTTCGTACTCTTTGTTTTTCGATATACTTTTTATTTCGTTTATATAGTCAAGATGGTGTTGTGGTTTGTCAATTTCGCAACTACTTTTATTTTCTGTTCTATAGCTGAAAATTATAGGTTTATAAATCGCAGACTCCTTCGGATGGTTAAAATGTAAAAGTTTAGAAAGTCCGATAAAAACGTTCTGTACCGATTTTTTCAAAGTTTCTAACTCATTGACTTTTAAAATATGTCCGCTTTTTACAGCATTTAATAAAAATAAAACTTTGCCTTTTTGTTCTAAATGCAAATGAATTATTGCTGGTATCCAACCCTAAACAAAATGACTTGTATTTGCCAAATTATACTCATTTATTTCTTCAGCTTTTATATTTTCAAAATACTTTAAAAATTCGGTGTAAGTTTGAGTATAAGAATCATTTTCAGCTGGTATAAACTTTTTCGCATCTTTTAATATCGTTTCAAAGTGCAGGTTTTTCAATTCAGTTGATTCGGTATAAGGGTAATTTTGGATTTCAATATTTTTTTCTGATAACAATTGTTTTAATATTTGTTAGCACAAGTGTTCACCAAAAAATTATAGTTCCAAGTAACTATTTAAAATACAAATTATTACGCATAAATTGTTGGGTGTATATTTAAGTTAGACATTTTAATTACGAATAAAATTGTACTATAAACTGTTCTTTTTGTAGTTTAAACGTCACTCAAAGATAGTTAATTGAGAAAGTCTTGGTTTCCCCTGTTGATGACAGTCAGGTTGTGTTTTTTAGCGAAGCGCTCTTAAGCCTTTATAATGGATACGAATGATTTGTTAGGTTGAGCTTGTCTAATATTTTCGAATATTAAAATCGTATTTTCGGGCAGCTTAAAAAGATCTTTTGAGTTTTAATTGGTGGGTTTTTGTTAATCTCAATAGCTAATCTTATTTGGAATCATCATAATTACTTTTGCAAAGCTTTTTGATGTAGTTCAATGTTTTTTTAATTTTCTAAAAATAGCTTTTAGGGCTGCCTAAATGTGTTCTTTAAAGTGTGCTAAAAATTACAGTCTGTAAAAATATTCTGTATGAATAGAATGTTTTATCACTCAAAAAAGTAAAATTGGTATTTAGTACGCTTCTTTAATGTACGCAGTTCATCTAATGATTATAAGCAGTGGTGTACCGATAAACTAATTATACCAATTTAGTTTTATAGTGTCGTGCAAATAAATTGAATTATTTTTTGATTAATTGAAATGAAAAATAATTAGCATAGCATCGTTACGGTACTTATTTTTGATGAAAAGTAAGCGAAAAAGAAACGATTTATTACGGCATTATAAGGCTAATTTGGTATTACTCAATAATTTTCATAGAGATGATTTGGATATCAGTAATAGGTTTGTCATACTTATCAGTTTTGCTTTTTGCAATAGAATCTACCACATTCATTCCTGTTACGACTTCACCAAATACAGTGTATAATCGATCATTAAACGGCACTCCGCCATGTTTTTTATAGTAAGCAATATGCTCTTTAGGGAAGCTGTACAGATTCGGGTTGTTAGAGTTTCTTGCAATTTTTTTAACACTATCTGAAAACTTATTGTACGCATCATCATCTTTAGCCTTGTAAGCTTTTTTAGCAGATTCTAATAACACTTTATTAGAATCTGCATGATATGCATTGTACACAGCTAAATTCTCGTTGATCCATTTTTCATATACTTCGAAATTTTTATCAAGAACGGGACCTTTTTGGGTAATGACAAAATGAGATCCGTTTGAATATAAATCAGGGTTCCCGTCATGAGCAGCAGAAAGCGTTCCTCTTTTATGAAAAATGGTGTCAATTATTTCTGAAGGAACTAGATAATCTTCTTTATTAACTTTTAATGTGTCACCAAGTATTGGTGGTTTACTGCTAAAATCTCCTGTTTGAATAATGAAACTATCTATAACTCTATACCATAATATACGATCATAAAAACCTTCATTAACTAGCTTTATAAAGTTATCGCGATGTTTAGGCGTTTCATTGTATAAAGCCACAAGAATATCACCTTTACTTGTTTTAATTGCTACTTGGGTTCTCTTTGTATTCTTTTTTTCTTTGATGTTGCTGCAAGAAAAAAGGATGGAAATTACGGTAAGTAATAAAAAGGTGTTTTTCATAGTTAAAAATTAGTATTGTTACTCTTTTTATCTTGATTAAAAAGAAGTTATCTAATTGGATGTCGAAGTTACAAGAAAATACGTTTGTAAACAAATCGCAATAACCAGCTTATAAATGCGGTATTCAAACAGCGATTTCGCTCTGTAGTTCTGCTAATTTTTAGGTTGTTTTGGTATTCGTTGCAAATGAGCAATAGCGCTGTATTTAATGCAGGTTTAGGTCTCACAAACGAGTTAAAATTTTAAAGTTAATTTTATTCGGATTTAGATGTTGTATCTTTCTTAAACTTGGATTCCGTATTAAAAACGGATAGTACTGACGCTAAAATAATAAGCGAAGACAGCATCAAAGACCAATATTCTTTTGGTTCTGAAATATTTGAAAACTCGACATTTATAATACTCAAAATACAAGAGATTATTATGAATATTGAAGGTAAATTTCTTTTGATCATTTTTTTGAAAATTTAAGCGAATACCTACTACAGTTGTTCAAATAAAAAAGCTGCAACCAAGCTGCTATAAGTTACTAGAACGTGTTTGTATATTGAAAGTTGCGGTTTTGTGTGCGAGGATTTTCCAAAGAAAAATCAGTAGTACGCAAAAATGCAACTAGCTTTTAGTTAAGTAGTAATTTAGCAATTTTTTATACACGGTGTTAGGTAAATTTTTTTCATTCGTTTTTTGAAATTCTTATTCTATCAATTTTTACTTCTTTATTCAAAACTCTCTTAACCTTAAAGTCATTGTTATATTCTCCTATTTTTGTTTTTTCATATATAAATTCAACAATATAATCTCCGTTTTTAGAAACAGAATATTCATATTCCGAATTTAAAGCATCAAGTTCAATTACTGAATTCGGATTTATTTTCAAAAAATCGTTAAATGTTTTTCCAACACAAAGATTATCTATGGAAATAGATTTGTCTGAAATTATGATTTCCGCAATTTCTTTTTCATTTTGTTTGCTCCAAATAAAAAAAACTTCTTTTCCATTTTTCATTAAAGTCAAACCATAATTCTCACTGTCTATTCCGTATTTCGATAACGGTTCCTTTACAAAATCTGCACTTTTTAATTTACTTTTTAAATTGTCGAGAGAAATTCTGTTTTGAACTAATTCAATAATCTTTGATTGACAAACAGATTTATTTGTAGTCATAACAAAAATTAAGATTAACGGAAATAAGTATTTTATCATTTATTATGAGTTTAATTTTGTCTAACATAAGTTTAGAAACAACTCCAATTCGACAATTTTAAATTTATTTCTCAAAAATACTAATTTTTTGAGGTGCTTTTGTTTATTGTAAAACTTTTTCGGTACTCTTTGCAAACGAGCACTAGCGGGAGTTCTGACAAGTATGAACGTAAGTTTAACATCAAATAGATGTTAAAGCTATAAGAAAATAACGTTGTAAACAACTCCCAATTATGAACTTACAACTTTTCTCTTAAAACAGCAATTTCATCACGTAATTTAGCAGCAACAATAAAATCTAATTCTTTTGCAGCAGCTTCCATGTGTTTGCGTTTATCACGAATTCGCTTTTCAATTTCTTCTTTGGGCAAATATTGTAAATCTTGTTCGGCAGCCACTTGTTTTGCATTGTCATAATGATAACTAGAAACAGCAGATTTTGTTAAGGTATCGTCTATCCTTTTATTAATTTGGGTAGGAACCATGTTGTGTTTCGTGTTGTAGGCAATTTGTTTTTCTCTACGTCTGTCGGTTTCATCCATGGTTTTTTGCATGCTGTTGGTAATTTTATCAGCATATAAAATAGCCAAACCATTTACATTTCTTGCCGCTCTACCCACAGTTTGTGTTATGGATCTGTGACTTCTTAAAAAACCTTCTTTATCGGCGTCTAAAATAGCTACGAGAGAAACCTCTGGTAAATCTAAACCTTCACGTAAAAGGTTTACCCCAATTAAAACATCAAACAAACCCTTTCGTAAATCTTGCATAATTTCTACACGTTCTAACGTATCTACATCAGAATGAATGTAACGACAACGAATATCAACTCTTGCCAAATACTTCGTTAATTCCTCTGCCATTCTTTTGGTTAAGGTGGTAATTAAAGTACGTTCGTTTTTTTCGACTCTTATTTGTATTTCTTCAATTAAATCATCAATCTGATTTAAACTAGGCCTAATTTCTATAATAGGATCTAGCAATCCTGTTGGTCTTATAATTTGCTCTACAAAAACACCTTCTGTTTTTTGCAATTCGTAATCTGCAGGGGTTGCAGAAACAAAAATAGTTTGTTGTTGCAGGGCTTCAAATTCATCAAACTTTAAAGGACGATTGTCCATTGCTGCAGGCAAACGAAATCCGTATTCGACCAAGTTTTCTTTTCTGCTTCTATCGCCACCATACATAGCGTGTGTTTGTGGTACAGTAACATGACTTTCATCGATGATCATTAAATAATCATCGGGAAAATAATCTAACAAACAGAAAGGTCTTGTACCCGGCTCTCTTCCGTCTAAATAACGAGAATAGTTTTCAATACCAGAACAATAGCCCAATTCACGAATCATTTCTAAATCGAATTCTGTGCGTTCTTTTAAACGTTTTGCCTCTAAATTTTTGCCGATCTCATTAAAATAGGCCACTTGCTTCATCATGTCTTCTTGAATTTGATGAATAGCGTTTTGTAAGACATCTGGCGAGGTTACAAACAAGTTGGCCGGATAAATATGGAGATCTTCGAAGTTTTCTAAAATGGCATTCGTTTCTAAATCGAACGATTCTATTTCTTCAACTTCATCACCAAAAAAGTGAACTCGATACCCATTATCACCATAAGACGGATAAATGGTAACAACATCTCCTTTTACTTTAAAGGTGCCACTTTTTATTTCGTGTTCGGTTCTAGAATATAAACTTTGCACCAATTGATGTAAGAACTTTGTGCGAGAAAGTAATTGCCCAACTTGAATAGGAATTACATTTTTCTTAAATTCAGTCGGATTTCCGATTCCGTATAAACAAGAAACAGATGCCACAACTAACACATCGCGTCTGCCAGAAAGTAGGGAAGAGGTGGTGCTTAATCGCAGTCTTTCTATGTCTTCATTAATAGATAAATCTTTTTCTATATAGGTTCCTGTTACCGGAATGTAGGCTTCTGGTTGATAATAATCATAGTAAGAAACAAAATACTCTACAGCATTGTCAGGGAAAAATTGTTTGAATTCGGAATATAATTGCGCCGCCAATGTTTTATTATGCGCCAAAACCAAGGTTGGTTTCTTTACCTCCTTTACTACATTTGCAACTGTAAAGGTTTTTCCTGAACCTGTAACACCTAATAGGGTTTGAAACCTTTCTCCAGAACTAATTCCTTCACAAAGTTCTTTAATAGCTTGCGGTTGATCTCCGGTAGGAGAAAAGTCTGATACTAATTTAAATTCCATCGTGCAAAAATACGCAACCTTAAAGTTTTTAAAAGCAGAGAATCATAAATTATGATATGATTTTAAATTATTGCTGTCAGATAAAAGAAACAAGAGCGCTTTACTTTTAGAGCCAACCTGCCTTTCGGTAGGCAGGGAAACAAGATTAGATTATAACTGACTTAAAATCAGAAAAAAAAACAAGGATAAGTTTTTCATTTTAAAATTAATTCTAAAAATAAAGGTATTCTTCTTAAAAACAAGTGTGATCCCTTTATTTTAAAGTGGTTTATGAATGTATTCTATTTTTAATCGGACACTAATAATTTTAAATAAATTTTAATTTTTGTAAAGTAGTAGAGTTTTTATCTTGTAAGTTGATAGAAATATAGACTGATAACAGCAATTTTAGTGATTAGTAAAAGTTCTTGATACACTCACGTCAAAAAGCTTGATCAGGCTAACTGACCTTTGTATATTTTTGAGTATTTTTATACTATGGATTTATTTTCTTCGGATGCAATAAAAAATATTTTACCTTTTGATGGGGTTACCAATTATCATGGAGTTGTTTTAGATGCCGAACAATGCGATTTTTATTATCGGCAGTTGTTCGCAAACATCAACTGGAAAAATGATGAAGCCATTATTTTTGGAAAGAAAATCATCACGAAAAGAAAAGTAGCTTGGTATGGCGCTTCAGAATATTCTTATACCTATTTTAAAGTTACTAAAACAGCCAATATTTGGACGAAAGAACTGCTAGAACTCAAAGAAATTATCGAAAAAGAAAGCAACGAAACGTACAATTCTTGTTTGTTAAATTTATATCATTCAGGAGAGGAAGGCATGGGATATCATTCTGATGGCGAAAAAATGCTGAAGAAAAACGGTGCAATTGCTTCTGTATCTTTGGGCGCAGCGCGTAAATTCTCTTTTAAGCATAAAGAAAGTAAGCAAAGAATTGATGTTCTTTTAGAAAGAGGCAGTTTATTGGTAATGAAAGAACAAACGCAAACTCATTGGGTGCACAGATTACCACCGACTAAAAAGGTGCACACACCTAGAATTAATTTAACCTTTAGAACAATTGAGTTGTAAAAGTATCAAGATGTCAGTTCGAGTAATCACGTTTTTGGCGAGATTGTATCGAGAACTAGTTTAAGTTTACTTATTTTTGCATCAAAATTATATTCTTTTGGATACTATCAATCAACAATCTACAAACCTTAATAAATACATCAGTTCTTCAGGAATTTGTTCACGAAGAGAAGCCGAAAAATATATCAAAGAAGGCAGAGTTACCATCAACGGAAAACCAACCCAATTAGGAAATAGAGTTGGTAAAAAAGATGTGGTAAAATTAGACGGACGGGATGTTAAACCAAAAGATGTTGTACTATACATTGCTTTAAATAAACCTGTCGGTATTGTTTCTACCACAGATGATCGAGAACCAAATAATATTGTAAAACATATCAATTACCCAGAAAGGTTGTTTCCTATTGGGCGTTTAGACAAACCTTCTGAAGGATTAATTTTCTTGACGAATGATGGTGATATTGTAAATAAAATTTTAAGGGCTGGTAATAGTCACGAAAAAGAATACTTTGTTTCTGTAGATAAAGTAATCACCGATGATTTTATTCAGAAAATGAGTAATGGAATTCCGATTTTAGGAACGGTTACTCAAAAATGTTTGGTAGAAAAGGTGAGTGCTAAAATTTTTAAAATTGTTTTAACACAAGGTTTAAATCGTCAGATTCGTAGAATGTGCGAGTATTTAGATTATGAGGTAACCAAGTTAAAGCGCACCAGAATTATGAATGTAGATTTGGGGTATTTGCAGGCTGGTGATTGGCGCGAATTAACAGACGAAGAAATGAAAGAAATTAATGCAATGATTTCTACATCGTCTAAAACAGAAGAAGCATCCGAAATAAAAGAACCACCTAAAAAGAAAGTTTCTAGAAAAAAATTAGCGCCAACAAAAAACGATTTTAATAAAAAGAGTGCTTCTTTCAGAAAATCATCACCAAAAAGTAAAAGAGAGAGCAGTAGTTTTTCATCAAAAAAGAAACGCCGTTAATTCAATTGCAAGGGGTTTAAACCCTTTGAAAGGAATGGTGTGTCTTTTTTAAAAACCTTTAAGAATCTTTTAGTTTCTCGCTGCTTACAATAATACTATATTTGCCCACAATGAAATTCGACCTAAAAACAACAGACCCAAAAAGTCAAGCCAGAGCAGGAGTCATTACTACTGATCATGGGACTATAGAAACCCCTATTTTTATGCCTGTAGGAACTGTTGCTACCGTAAAAGGCGTGCATCAAACAGAATTAAAAAACCAAGTAAATCCAGATATTATTTTAGCAAATACGTATCATTTATATTTAAGACCAAAATTAGAGACGCTAGAAAAGGCGGGTGGTTTGCATAAATTTATGAATTGGGATCGGAATATCTTAACAGATTCTGGTGGTTACCAAGTGTATTCGTTATCAGGAAGAAGAAAAATTAATGAAGAAGGTGTAAAGTTTAAAAGTCATATAGACGGTTCTATGCACTTTTTTACACCAGAAAATGTCATGGAAACACAGCGTACAATTGGCGCAGATATTATTATGGCTTTTGATGAATGTACACCGTATCCTTGTGATTATAATTATGCAAAACGCTCTATGCACATGACGCATCGTTGGTTAGATCGTTGCATGAATCACCTAGAAACATTGCCTTTTAAATATGGTTTTGAACAAACATTTTTTCCGATTGTTCAAGGAAGTACGTACAAAGATTTAAGACAACAATCGGCAGAATATATTGCCAATGCAGGCGCGCAAGCAAATGCAATTGGCGGTCTTTCTGTGGGGGAACCTGCTGATGAAATGTATGCGATGACAGAAATTGTTACTGCAATTTTGCCAGAAGATAAACCTCGTTATTTAATGGGTGTGGGTACACCCATAAATATTTTAGAAAATATTGCATTAGGAATTGACATGTTCGATTGTGTAATGCCAACCAGAAATGCTAGAAACGGAATGCTGTTCACTGCGCACGGAACCATTAATATTAAAAATAAAAAGTGGGAACATGATTTTTCTGCCATTGATGATATGGGTATTACAGAAGTAGATACCTATTATTCTAAAGCCTATTTGCGCCATTTATTTGTAGCCAAAGAAATGTTAGGAAAACAAATTGCCTCGATTCATAATCTTGGTTTTTATGTTTGGCTAACACGTGAAGCTAGGAAACATATTTTAGCAGGAGATTTTAGAGAATGGAAAGATAAGATGGTAAAACAAATGGATAAAAGATTGTAGTTTACAGTTTTTAGGTAGTGGTTATTCGTAATCATGAGATACCAAAAACCATCAACCAAAAACTAACAACAAAAATTTGAAAATAATAGATTGGTACATATTAAAAAGGTTCTTGGTAACATTTGTGTTTACCTTACTCATCTTGATACCTATAGCAATAGCGATAGACATTTCTGAAAAGATTGATAATTTTCTAGAACACGCAGATTTAGGTTTTTATCAAATAGTAGATGAATATTATAAGAACTTTATCATCTATTATGCGAATACTTTTATGCCTTTGGCACTCTTTATTGCGGTAATTCTATTCACGTCTAAACTAGCTAACAACACAGAAATTATTGCGATTTCAAATGCCAAGGTTTCGTTTATACGCTTTTTATATCCTTATTTTGTTGGGGCAACTTTAATTACTATTTTATCTTTAGTAATGAATCATTTTGTGGTGCCAAATAGCAGTATCACAAGAAAAAAATTCGAGAAAGAGTATATTAATAGTAGAAGTCAGAAACAAGAATTTAAATACATCAGCGATTTTAGTTTGCAATTAACAGATAGTACCTATATTTTTATCAGAAATTTTAACACAGAAACAAATGCAGGTTACGATTTTACGTCAGAGGTGTATGACGGTTTAGAGTTAAAATCTAAATTAGTTGCAGACAATATAAGATTTAAAGAAAAAGATTCTACTTTTCATTTGCAGAACTGGAGACTGCGACAAATTTATAAGAATAGAGATAGTATTTTTTCTGGGAATGCAATAGACACGGTTTTTAGTTTTACACCAAAAGATTTGATTTATAAATCTGCCTTGGCACAAGAAATGCCTTCGGGTCAATTGTATACCTTTATACAACTTTCAAAGAAAAGAGGTGTTAAAAATTTAAATGCCTATTTAGTAGAGTTTCATAAAAGAACAAGTTTGCCCATTGCATCTTATATCTTAACAATTATTGCTGTAGCGCTTGCGTTTAGAAAACGAAGAGGAGGTACAGGTGTTAATTTAGCAATCGGAATTGGATTGATGTTTATGTACGTTTTTTTAATGAAAATTTCTGAAGTATTAGGCGCTGTAGCTGGCGTAAATTCGCTTTTATATGTCTGGATGCCTAACTTCCTTTTTGGCTGCGTTGCTATTTATCTCTTTATAAATGCAAGAAAATAAAATAAAAAATTATTTGTTACTGCATCTCATTGTATTTATTTGGGGTTTTACAGCCATACTTGGTGCCTTAATTACAATCGATGCAATTCCGTTAGTTTTTTTTAGAATGGGATTAGCAGTTTTTTTTATCACACTTTATTTTTTGTTTAAAAAGAAATCTTTTTATGTTGATAAAAAAGGATTGCTAAAATTTTTGTTTACCGGAATCATCATTGCTTCGCATTGGATCTTTTTTTTTAAGGCGATAAAAGTATCTAATGTTTCCGTGGCATTGGTAACCATGAGCACTGGTGCTTTTTTTACAGCACTCATAGAGCCTGTTTTTTTTAAAAGAAGCGTAAAAGCGTTAGAAATTGTACTCGGATTAATTGTAATTATAGGGTTATATATTATTTTTAATTTTGAAAGTCAGTTTAAATTAGGAATTATGTACGCGCTCATTGCTTCTTTTTTAGGGTCTTTATTTGCCGTTTTAAACGGATTATTTATCAAGAGATATGATGCGAATCGAATTTCATTATATCAACTTTTATTCGGGACTTTATTTGTAACCATGTACTTGTTTATAAATAATAACTTTGCTGTTTCTTTTTTTAAACTATCTAATATGGATTGGATGTACTTATTTATTTTAAGCAGTATTTGCACCGCATACGCATTTATAGCTTCTGTAGATATTATGAAATATATTTCTCCTTATACCGTAATGCTCACCATTAATTTAGAACCCATTTACGCAATTATTTTAGCTTTATTTATTTTTGGTGATAAAGAAAAAATGGCACCAGAGTTTTATTTTGGGGCGGGTATTGTGCTTGGAGTTGTTTTATTGAACGGAATTATTCAGAATAAATTGGCCATAAAACAGCGATTTAAGCAAAGAGGAGGGCAAAAAAGTAAGCTCAATTAGTATAAAAAAGCAAATTTTGTAGTATGTTTGTTAGTCCAAATAACTACATCAAAATAATTATAAAATGGAATATTTAGATTTTGAAATGCCCATAAAAGAACTTGAAGATCAACTTCAAAAGTGCGAAATTATTGGCAAAGAGAGTGATGTAGATGTGACTGCCACTTGTAAAAAAATTGAAAAGAAATTAGCAACTGCTAGAAAAGATATTTATAAAAATTTAACGCCTTGGCAAAGAGTTCAATTGTCAAGACATCCAAACAGACCGTATACATTAGATTATATTAAAGCCATTTGTGGAGATACTTTTATGGAGCTTCACGGAGACAGAAATGTGAAAGATGATAAAGCCATGATTGGTGGTTTAGGTAAAATTGGCGATCAGTCTTTTATGTTTATTGGTCAACAAAAAGGATACAATACCAAAACGCGTCAGTATAGAAACTTTGGGATGGCAAATCCTGAAGGGTATAGAAAAGCATTGCGTTTAATGAAGATGGCAGAGAAATTTAAAATCCCTGTTGTTACCTTAATAGATACTCCCGGAGCGTATCCTGGTTTAGAAGCAGAAGAACGCGGACAAGGAGAAGCAATTGCAAGAAATATTTTTGAAATGACCCGCCTAAAAACACCAATAATTACCATTGTAATTGGTGAAGGTGCTTCTGGTGGTGCATTAGGGATTGGTGTAGGAGATAGAGTGTATATGATGGAAAATACTTGGTATACCGTAATTTCTCCAGAATCTTGTTCTTCTATTTTATGGAGAAGCTGGGAATTTAAAGAACAGGCTGCAGATGCTTTAAAATTAACAGGTACCGACATGAAAAGGTTAAAGTTAATTGATGCCATTATTAAAGAACCTGTTGGCGGAGCGCATGCAGATAGAGAAGGAGCTTTTATAGCGGTTCAAGAACAAATTGTTTTGGCATTTAGCGAATTAAAAGATTTAAATGATGCAGATTTAGTGTCTAAAAGAATGGATAAATACTCAAATATGGGTGTTTATAAAGAGTAGTTTTTTTGAGTTTTAGAGAAGAAAGAGAAAAGAGAAAGGAAAAAAGAGAAAAGAGGATTAGATTTAAGAGTCAAGAATCAAGAAACAGGATTAAAGAGGATTAGATTTAAGAATTTATTTAGAGATAAAATTAAAAATAAAAAAAGCAAGATTTCATTTAGAAATCTTGCTTTTTTTATTTTGCTAACCAATCACCAATCACCAATCACCAACCACTAATCACCAATCACTAACCACCAATCACCAATCACCAACCACCAACCACCAATCACCAACCACTAATCACCAATCACTAATCACCAATCACTAATCACCAATCACTAACCACTAACCACTCATTTTAAAGTCCTAGAGAAGTAAAGAGTGCTTTTAAATTAGGGTCAGAGGGTCTTGGTGCGTTGGCTTCAACAATTTTTCCTTGAGGATCAACTAATATAAATCTCGGAATTCCGGTGATTTGATACGCTTGCTGAAAAGAGTAATCTTTACCAGCCCAAAGCTGCACACCACTCATATTTCTCTTTTTTACAAAAGCTCGCCATTTTTTTTCTGCGGCATCCCAAGAGCCACCACTTCTTTGAGCTTCATCTGTAGAAATACTAATAAATTCGATATTCTTGTTTTGGTATTCTTTTTCTAGCGTTTGTAAGTACGGAATTTGCTGAATACAAGGACCACACCAGGTTGCCCAAACATCGATATACACATACTTACCTTTATAAAAATCTAAAGACTTTGTGCCTCCTTTAATATCTGTATAATTTTCAAATTTAGGAGACATTTTCCCTGCTCCCATAACCTTGTTTTGCGCATACGCATTGTCAAAATACGCAACTAACTGCTCATTTTGTCCCTTTACAGACGTGTATAAAGTACTATCTAAATCTTTGTAAGAATCTAAAATACTATCATACTCAAATTTAAGTGCAGCCACTTTTTTCTTAAATGCTTTTTCCTCTAAATCAAGTATATCTTGCGGATTCCCCATTTTCTGACTCTTTTCTATTTGAGCAACAATAAAATTGCTATTCGAAGCGCCAATTCCAGAAAATTTAAAACTTTGCATAAATTTATCGGCGTCACCTGTTAAAATGATGTTATATCCGTTTTTTAAATAAATAGGAGCCCTTCTATCTGCGCTTGTCTGAAACGTGTAAATGGATGCTTTCTCTACCTTTAGAGTATCTTTAAACGAACCATCTTTGTCGATTCTAATGGTTTTTACGATGCCTTTGGTACTCGAGATTGATATGATAGAATCTTGATTGTTTTCTAATTTTCCGGATAAAGTAAGATATTCTTTAGGGTGTTCTTGCGTGCAAGCAATCATGATGAACATACCGAAAAATAGTGTGCTTAATTTTTTCATTTTTTATTATTAAAATTCTGAACAAATATAAACTTATCTTGCAGAAAAATAGTCAAAATTGCTTGCATAAACAGCCATGAATTTGCACTTTTGAACCTCAATCAATAAAACCATGAATTCAATTCATTTCATAGATTTAGAACCGCTCGATTTAACCTCTATTCAAGAAATTATCTCTTTAGATAAAAAACTTGCGTTGTCAGATAAATCCATTCAGAAAATAGAAAAATGTAGGGCGTATTTAGATGCAAAAACGAAATCGATTTCGAAACCGATTTACGGAATAAACACAGGTTTTGGAGCGTTGTATAATGTAAAAATAAACGACCATAATTTACAAAAACTACAAGAAAATTTGGTAATGAGTCATGCCTGCGGAACAGGAGATGAGGTGCCGAAAGAAATTGTAAAGCTGATGATTTTATTTAAAGTACAAGCTTTAAGTTACGGGCATTCAGGTGTGCAGTTAGCAACTGTACATCGGTTGATTGATTTTTACAATAATAATATTATTCCTGTAATTTATACCCAAGGTTCTTTAGGCGCTTCTGGCGATTTATCGCCCTTGGCACATTTGTCTTTACCGTTAATTGGTTTGGGTGAGGTGTTTTATAAGAATGAAAAAATTACTGGAGAAGAGGTGCTAACTATTTTTTCTTGGGATAAAATAAACCTACAATCTAAAGAGGGGTTAGCACTTTTAAACGGAACGCAATTTATGTCTGCTTACGGAATTCATTGTTTATTAAAATCGCATAAATTATCGTATTTATCAGATTTAATTGGCACAATTTCTTTAGAAGGTTTTGACGGAAGAAAAGAGCCTTTTAATGCCTTAATTCATTATGCAAGACCGCACAACGGGCAAATACAAACGGCACAAAGAATCAACGATTTTTTAGTAGATAGTGAGCTCATTGATCAAGAAAAACAACATGTACAAGATCCTTATTCTTTTAGATGTATGCCACAAGTGCATGGTGCAACAAAAGATACCATACGGTTTGTGACTAAAACTTTTTTAACAGAAATAAATTCGGTAACCGACAATCCTAATATTTTTGTAGAAGAAGATGAAATTATTTCTGGGGGCAATTTTCACGGACAACCTTTAGCGTTAGGATTAGATTTTTTAGCAATCGCACTGTCAGAATTAGGAAATATATCTGAAAGAAGAACCTATCAATTAGTTTCTGGTCACAGACATTTGCCACCTTTTTTAATTGCAAATCCTGGTTTAAACTCGGGTTTTATGATTCCGCAATATACCGCTGCAAGTATTGTAAGTCAGAATAAACAATATGCAACACCAGCAAGTGTAGATTCTATTGAGTCTAGTAATGGGCAAGAAGATCATGTTTCTATGGGGGCAAATGCCGCAACAAAATGTCTTAAAATTGTAGATAACATCCAAACTATTTTAGCCATTGAACTGTATACCGCTTCGCAGGCTTTGAGTTTTGCCAAAGGAGCAACGTCTCCTTTTTTAGAGTCTATCGTAAATTCTTTTAGACAGGAGGTAACTATTGTAGAGGAAGACAGAGTGATGCACACCGATATTGTAAATGCTTCTCACTTTATTAGTAATTTAGAAATTGACAGTCAGGAGTTGTTTGAGTAGAAGTTAGCAACTTAATTTGTGGAAAATGATCTGTAACTTACTATTGTTTGCCTAATTTTTGGTATTCTTGGCGCTAGTTTTGTAATTAATAGGGGTAGCGTATTTCTTTTTTTTAGCAAATAGTGTGGGTTTATTAAAACTGATTGGCAGTACAAATCGAGGTTAAAAGCCTTATTAAGAATCAATAAATCACCAATAAAGCAAGATTTCTAATTAGGTGTAAACGTTGCTGCAAGAAAAGTAGAAAGGGAAGACGGAATAGTTAAATATAATGCTTGTTCCTAAAGTAGCGTAATGATAATTTTCAAAAAGAGTAGCTGTCTTGTTAAATTAAAAGATAAGCTTAAAAAGTAGATTCACTTACATCATTAGGTGCTCCAGGTAATTCAGCCTGTGCTTTTAGCGGTTTTAAAATTATATAAGTTGCAAGTTTATTTAAAGCCTTATACGCATTGTAATCACCTGTTTTTTCATCAGCTTTTTCACGAACGATGACACGCTCAATGATTGCTGTGTTTTTTATATTTTTTTTCATGCCTTTAGATTTTATATATGTTAGTTTGTTGAATATTTTTTGATAAATTCACTTTTTTGAGCTCTGAACTTTATAATTTATCCGCTTTAGCGAATCTTACTAATTGGATATTTTTACTATTCTTAAAATTTTCAAAAGAGAAATTCATAGCCCTTACTTTAGTTTGATTGACGATTTTTTTATTTCTAAAGCTACCATTTGTACATTAGAATTACTTTTTTATCGATATGTAAGATTTTTGTAATGAATAGACGTTTTTTTTGAATCGACATAAGAATTAACTTTAATTGTAGTTTTTAAAACGATGTTATTATTTATAATTATAAAACATATTATTGCTAAAGATCACTATATAGAAATTCGCAAGTACTATATAGGACTTCGCTTTTTTTAGTTATTCCGTTGCTGTAAGAATCGCAATAAAACGATTTCACAACACTAGATAAAATTAATTGTTCGGCTTGTGTTTGTTTATAAAGTTCACGTATTTGGTCGGCTTGTTCATATGAGGGTATGTGAGTTTGAACAATACTATGTACTACTTTATCTTGTATTGCCCTTTGTTTAGTTTTTTCATTATTCGCGCAAAAAATAGCAGTTGCACTACGATGTTACTTCATCTAAATCTATTCATATCGTGAAGATTTTATTTATTTTAAGATTTCAGATTTTAGTCGATCATCCTTTAAACGAGCTTTTTTTAATTGGTTATAAACTAATTTATAGGGTTTTGTAATTGGTCTATATGCAGCCCATGTATAACCAACACCAGAATACGTAAATTTTAAAATAAGAGTTTCTACAGCATCCATATCAGCAATAGTCAATCTAATGTAATTATTGTTTTCAATAGTACCACGAAGGGTAACTGATTTACTTTCAAGAATGCTAATCTTACCAGAAGGGCTATTTATGACTAGATTATTTATTTGGTTAAGTGGGCTATCCACTAAAACCTCATGTGCAATCACTACATCGCTATTTTTAGTGGGGATAATTCCACCAGCCCAAGTTGATCTATGATTCCAGCTGCCATTCTGAATGGATGTAACGGTTTGAGATACCAGGATTAAAGAACTCATAAAGGAAATTACAAATACTATTTTTTTCATTCTATTTTAATTAGTGCAATTCAATTCTGAAAAATAGCGAAGCCATGAATTCAAAAATTACACAATGAACCTGCCTAATCGGCTGGCATGCTTATCCCGTTTTTTGTACCGAACCTGGTTTTCCGGAAAGCAGGCTTGTTTCAGTATTTAGCGGAATCTTGGGTTTTATTCTTCGACGTTCTATGTTATACTATTAAGAGGATATTCTTTTTTGATCTCTCAATGGTTTTGCTTCGAGGTTGCTCATTAAATTTAGAATTCTTTAACAATTAATTAAAAATGAATACGGACTTTGGTTAACAGTATCATAAATATCGTTTGAGGGTAGCATCAATACTATAGAATTGTGTGCTGTTATGGATTACATAAAATAAGGTATTAAAAGAAAGAGATTTTTTGATCTTGGCTTTTTTTTATAGCCTATAAATTTCATTTTTAATGGCATACAGCACCAAACCAACTCTATTTTTTACTTGTAACTTTAAAAACAAATCACTTCTATAATGATCTATTGTTTTTGGACTCAAACACATCTTATCAGCAATTTCTTTATAGGTTAACTCCGAACAAGACAACTTCATGAAAGTAAGCTCCTTCTTTTTAAAAATAATTTTTTGTGCTATATTTTCGGAAATAGATTTCATTAATCAATTCGTTATATTTTTTTAAAAACCTGAATTTGCAATTCTAAAGACTTGAATCAGACTATTAAAACGTTATCAATCTTCCGGTTTGGTCTCTTTTCTTTTAAATTTAAAAGGATGTTTTATTTGCTTTAAATACTCTCTGTACTACCGCCCCTTACTTTTACGCCTCATAATGATTGGCTTTTTTGAGGAGTCGTAATTTGTGAATCTATTTTTTAGATTTTCAAAGCGTAGTAAACGATTATTAAAAAAAGCAACTTTAAGCTATTACACATTCTAAAAATATGTGTGGGGAAAATATACTTAAAGTCACAATTCTAAAAAAAAAGGAACTCAATAAATAAATAATTACTATTAAATTTTTTTCTAACGATAATCTTTAATGATTTATAGAACGTCAGTTCACGGGCTCGTGCAATCAAAATTGGTCTCCGTTTATGAGTGGTAACTATATATTTTAATGTGTTAAAACTTCCGAACAGCAATATCATGCTATATGAAGTTCCACAATCACTACATATAATACGTTTTCCAAAAGGATGAAACCTACATATAATTTTTTTTCTACTGATGGCTTCAAGTATATTGTTGTTTTTGCAAACAAGGCATTTCATTGTTTAGTATTTTAAGCAAATAGGTTTATATTTTTCTATTTTGGAAATAAATGTTTTTAACATACGCTTCATCTTTTTAAAAAAGAGCTCTTGATTTTTGGCAAGAAAGCCATTTATTCACCCAATAAAAATAACTAGTAACACTGCGTAGTTTTGGTGTTAAGTAGCAATCGGTCGTGCAAGAGAATAAGCGAATCTATGGGAAGATAACGCAATTTTTTGCAGGTATTTTAACCGATACTATTTTGCCTAAATTGAATTAGAAGATGGTAAATACCTTTAAAATAGCAGCATTAAAAAGAATTAGCCAACATTAAATTTTAGAGTAATAATGGCACATGAGAAAGTTCTTGAAAAAAAAATCAGGAAATTTTTATAAAATATAGCCAGCTGTAAATAAAGAGGTATGCTTTTAGAAAAAAAGCTAAAAGCATTTCTGATGCAATGATTTTTAAGGCACCACAATACTGTTAAAAAATGCTAGTTTTAAGTTTCTATATATTTTGGCAACCGCCTAGCAAGTTTAAAATTTTAAGAGATTTATAATTTCTAAAAGAACCTAAATGCAGTGTTGAAAGGAGCGATTAGTTTTTGATTATTTTTGTATTTGTAAGTAGTCCTATTTCTAGCCAATTTATTTTTATTTGGTAGTATTATTTTAAAGGTACTACCTTTAGCGACTTCACTTTCAACCCAAATTTTTCCTTGATGCCTGTCAATAAATTCTTTACAAAGAGACAGGCCTAAACCACTACCTTCTTCGTTATGGGTGCCAAGAGTATTTGAATATGCCTGATTCGTGAAAAACTTTTTAGCTTTTTGTGTTTCTATTCCTATACCAGTGTCAGCTATGCTAATTTCTATTCCATCTTCTCTTATAAAGGAATTGATTCGAATTATTCCTCTTGAATTTGTGAATTTTATGGCATTAGAAATAAGATTTCGAATAATTATTTTCAGCATATTTTCATCAGCGTAAACCTCAAGTTCTTCTGTAAAATCATAACTTAAAGTAATTTCTTTAGTCGCTACTAATAATGTTTCAAGATCTAAAATATCACTAATAACGTCTGATAAAGACAAGAAGTCTGGTTTAAATGTAATTTCAGTAGTCTGAAAGCGTACCCAATTTAGTAAGTTATCAAGTAAATTAAGTGTTTTTTGGCTTGCTGAATGTATAATGTTTAAATATTTTTCAGTTTCATTAAAGCTGTTATTGTTCACGTTGTCAACTAACAAACCTGTAAAGCCTATAATCTTATGAAACGACGATCGTAAATAATGAGCAAGAATAGACATCAGTTTTGTTTTATTTCTACTCACTTTTTTTACCAAGAGTTCATTTTCTTTCAACTTCGTAATATCCATCACAATCCCAAAAGATTTTAATAGATTTTCGTTTTCATCAAAATAATAATTACTTTTAATTTTAAGGATTCATGATTTTTAAATAAAGCTCCATGTATTGGTTAAAGGAGAGATTAATCTTTTGTTGCTTTGATGCCTATACACAGTACCATTCAAGGAAAATCTATTTTTATTTGGTAGTATAAGTTTAAAGGTACTACCTTTTGCAATTACACTTTTAACGTAACTATTCAGCCATTTCCGGTAGGAACGGATTTTTGCTAAAAGCAAGCTGAATATTTTCTAGTACTTTTTGTTTATTTTTTTTGAGCGTTGTAATATATCCTCTAATTCTAGCAAAATATTGTGC
>NZ_VORR01000047.1 GCF_007997085.1 Polaribacter sp. IC066 | reverse complement strand
AGAAAATAAAGGTAAAAAATAAGTTAAAACGAACGTTGAAATAGCAATTAATTGAAAAGTTGCATCATTCTAAATACAACTAAAATGAACTCAACTATCCTAATATGTTACTTGCGGATTTAAGGTAAAATTAAGAATTTGTTTATAAAATTTGCAATGTTAAATTAAAAGAACAATCTTTGTTTAAACTTAATTTAAAAATAATTTAATATGAAACAAAAAAACTTACTGAAATTTTTAGTATTTTCTTTTATGTTTACGTTGCCTTTTGCATTGGCAGCTCAAACTATAAAAGGAAAAGTAACAGATTCTTATGGAGAGGGTTTGCCTTATATTAACATTGTAGAAAAAGGAACATCTAACGGTACTTCAACAAATGATGCGGGAACTTTTTCTATTGATATAAAAAGCTTACCAACCTCTTTTGTGGTTTCTTCTATGGGTTTTGCTTCCCAAACGATACAAGTAACCGACACTTCTTTTTTAACAATTGAGCTAAAAGAAGATAATGCTTTAGCTGAAATTGTTTTTATTGGTTCTAGAAACCCTAACAGAAGTGCAATAGACTCTCCTGTACCTATTGATATTGTTAATATTAAAGAATTAGCAGCATCTTCTCCACAGGTAAATTTAAATCAGATTTTAAATTTTGTAGCACCTTCATTTACATCGAATACACAAACTATTTCAGATGGTACAGATCACGTAGATCCTGCTTCTTTAAGAGGTTTAGGTCCAGACCAAGTATTGGTATTAATTAACGGAAAAAGAAGACATACATCTTCTTTAATAAACGTAAATGGTACGTTTGGTAGAGGTTCTGTAGGGACAGATTTAAACGCTATACCAGCAGCAGCAATTAAAAGATTAGAAGTTTTAAGAGATGGTGCGGCAGCACAGTATGGTTCTGACGCTATTGCTGGGGTTATTAACATTGTTTTAAATGAAAGTGTAAATGAGTTGTCTATGGCAGTGACCACGGGTGCACATTTTAGTAGCAATTCAAATGGGCAAACAGGCGGTGTAGACGGTCAAACGACCAATATTAGCGCTAGTTACGGTTTACCTTTAGGTGACAAAGGTGGTTTTATTAACTTTTCTGGAGATTTTGATGTACGTGAAGATTACAACAGAATGAAAGAATGGGAAGGAAGTATTTTTAATGGTTATAATGCAGTAGAGCGCATTGCAAACGGAGCTAATTATGATACAACAAAATTTTTGTCTTTATCAAACGGTTTAGATCCATCATCTCCTGAATATTCAACTATTTTAAATGACTTAAAAGGATTTGCAACTACTGCGGGTTATTCTTCAAATGCAACAGATGGGTTATCTGAAATGCAATCAATTTTAGAGGCTAACGCTACGGATTCTGAATTAGCAGCAAGAGGTTTAGATAGAGCTGACTTTAACATGAGAGTGGGTCAGTCTCAAGTAAGAGGTGGTCGTTTCTTTGCCAACTTTAAATTACCTTTAGATGATAACGGAACAGAACTATATTCTTTTGCAGGAATGAGTTCTAGAGCAGGTAACTCTGCCGGTTTTTACAGATTGCCAAATCAAAGTAGAACTTTTACACCTGCTTACATAAATGGTTTTTTACCAGAAATTAACTCAACAATTTCTGATCAATCTTTATCGGTTGGTATTAAAGGTAAAATTGGTGATTGGAATGTAGATTTCTCGAATACTTATGGTAAAAATGCTTTTGATTATTTGATTGGAAACACTTATAACGCTTCTCAAGGGGTGGCATCGCCAACTGTTTTTGATGCTGGTGGATTCTCATTTTCACAAAACACCACCAATTTAGATTTAAACCGTTTCTTTGAAGATACTTTTGATGGGTTTGGCGTTGCCTTTGGTGCTGAACACAGACTAGAAAATTATGAAATCGTTTCTGGAGAAGAGTCTTCTTATACGCAATACCAAGCGGACGGTTCACCATTTAGAGGTCTTGCAGGGACTACTCCTTTAAAAGACTTCTTTGGAAACTCTAGACCAGGTGGTTCTCAAGTATTTCCTGGGTTTGGTCCAAAAAACGAATTGGCAAGAAGCCGAAGTAGTGTTGCTGCTTATGTAGATTTAGATGCGAAGTTTTCAGACACTTTTTCAACTACTTTTGCAACACGATATGAAAACTATTCAGATTTTGGTGCTACCTTAAACTTTAAATTAGCGGCTATTTTAAAAGTTTCTGAAAACTTTAGAGTTAGATCTTCTTTTAATACTGGTTTTAGAGCACCTTCTTTACACCAATTAAACTTTAACTCTACTTCTACAATTTTCCAAGACGGTATTCCTGTTGAAGTAGGTACGTTTGCAAATGATAGCAAAGCAGCTAAATTATTAGGAATTCCTCAATTAAAAGAAGAAACTTCTAATAGTTTTAGTGCAGGTTTTACGGCACAGTTACCAGAATCTAACATTACTTTTACAGTAGATGGGTATGTTGTGAATATAGCCGATAGAGTGGTGTATACAGGGCAGTTTGGTGTTAGTGACACAGATACAAATCCTAATAATAATTCGGGTTCTGAATTGGATAAATTATTAATCCAAGCAAATGCATCTGCAGCCTCTTTCTTTGCGAATGCTATAGATACGCAATCTAAAGGAGTAGATGTGGTCATTACACACAAAGCAAATTTTGGGAGTAATACAAGATTAACAACAGATTTAGCGGGTACTTTTTCGCAAACAAGACAAGTGGGCGGTATTAAAGCTTCACAAGAGTTAACGGATGCAGGTTTAGTAGGTACTTATTTTCCAGAAGATAGTAGAATCTTTTTAGAAGAGGCAGTGCCAAGAACTAAAGTAAATTTAACCAATAGTTTAACTACGGGTAAATTTAATATTTTCTTTAGAAACGTGTATTTTGGTGAGGTTTCTGAAGCTACCAATTCAGTTGCGAATCAACAAAATTTTTCAGCTCAAATAGTAACTGATTTATCTTTAGGGTATAAAGCTACAGAAAATCTAACGTTAACTGTGGGAGCAAATAACTTATTAGATGTGTATCCAGACAGAGCTATTGAAGCGAACAGAAGTGGTGGTCGTTTTGATTGGTCTAGAAGATCGCAACAATTTGGTGTTGGTGGTCGTTTCTTATTCGCAAGAGTAAGCTTCAACTTAAAATAAATGAATAGAGTATCTGATTAAAAAGCGGCAATTTTGCCGCTTTTTTTATGCGTAATTTTTAGTTTTTCAATGCCAAAGACATGTATTATATAGCTATTCTATTCTTGAAAAAGAATACTTTTATATGTTGTTGACGAAAAATTTAAAGGCAAAAAAAATAAATGAAAGTGTACTAATTTGATGAAAAAATGACTTTATAGAGATAGAATAAAATTTGTTTAGTTTGGATTATAACCTGTAAAAAGCAAAAAAGTTGAAGTTAGTTTAAAGGATTAAGGCTTAAATTCTTTTAGTAGAAACTCACTTCCATTCAACTCTCCATAGGTAAAATACTGAATCCAATCTCCGAGGTTAATGTACGTGCTGTTTTCTTGAAGTTCTATTTTTAAAGGTAAATGACGGTGTCCAAAAACAAAATAATCATAATGCGCTTGAGATAATTTACGTTTACAATATTGCACTAACCATTCATTTTCATCGCCTAGATACTTGGCATCTTCTTCACCAGAAATTAGTTTATTTTTAACAGACATATATTGCCCTAATCGAACTCCTAAATCTGGGTGTAGCCATCTAAACATCCATTTAAATAACGGAAAAGTAAACACTTTTTTCATGCGTTTATATCCTTTATCTTCTGGGCCTAAACCATCGCCATGGCCAATCAATAAAATTTTATTATTGATTGTAAAAACTTGTGGGTTGTGAAAAACAGGAATGTTTAATTCTTTTTCAAAATAGTCATGCATCCATAAATCATGATTGCCAACAAAGAAATAAATAGGAATGCCAGCATCTTTAATTTCTGCAAGTTTGCCTAAAGTTCTTACAAATCCTTTAGGGACAACTGTTTTGTATTCGAACCAAAAATCAAACAAATCACCCAATAAAAAAATTGCTTCTGCATCTTTTTTGATATCATCTAACCAAGCAACAAACTTTTTTTCTCTAGGAAAACTAGCTTCGTTAGTGGGTGCTCCTAAATGTTGATCGGAAGCGAAATAGACTTTTTTGTTTTTGGAAGTTGTAATTGTTATCATTGGCACAAAGAAAAGCTATTCTTCTTTACTTTCCAATTTTCGTTTCTGATTGATTTTTCGCAAACAATCCTCATTAAGTTTATTTCGCTGCAAGCATCTTATACAAAGCTTAATCTGAAAAATAGCAGGTGAGATGCTTACAGCACGACAAACTGTATGGAGAACGGTTTAGTTTGTCATGCTGAAAGCATCCCACTCAAAAAAGTTTCTTTTAGTTTATTTTTTTTTAGAGGAATGCACAAAAAGGAGCTAATAAATTAAGGGTTTTTTAAATCTCTTTGTATATTCATCAATTTGCGTTTTCCAACTCTAAAACTTTTAGTAACATTTTATCATCTTGATGAATAATTCTATAAAAACCAATATCACCAAAAAGAACACTGGCAATAGATGCATTTAAATATTTTTTGATGCTTTCTTTCGTTTTAAAAGAAGGCTTTGCAGTTTCTTTTATAAACTTTAAATAAGAGTCTAAAACAACGTCATCAGCATCAAAATCGGTAACAAAACTATCTACAGTCCATTTTGATAATTTTTTTCTGTTCGTATCCACATAATCAAACGCAAAATTATTGACCGAGTTAAAATAGAAACTAGACATATAAGAGGTCGTGTCTATCGCCACAAAAACATCAGGAATAATACCGCCACCGCCATACACTATTTTTCCTTTTGGAGTTGTATATTTTAACGAATCGACTACTTTTATACTGTCTCTGCTTAACAATTCTCCGCTAGCAATTCTTGCTTGGTAATCTTTGTAATAATTTTTATTGCCGTTACCAGCATAAGGTTTCTGAATAGAACGCCCTGTTGGGGTGTAATATCTTGCTACGGTTAAACGCACTGCAGAACCATCGCCTAGAGGTTTCTCTATCTGCACCAAACCTTTACCAAAAGAACGTCTTCCAATAATGGTTCCTTTGTCATTGTCTTGCAAAGCACCAGCAACAATTTCAGAGGCTGAAGCAGATTCTTCATCAATTAAAACATATAAACCTCCTTTTTCAAAAGAACCTATAGCGGTAGAAAAAGATTCTTCAACTTGGTCTTTATTATTTTTTGTGAACACCATGAGTTTGTTTTTTTCTAAAAACTCATCGATAATTCTATTGGCAACATACATAAGTCCTCCGCCATTTCCACGCAAGTCTAAAACTAAATTTGTCATGCCATCATTCATTAATGCGCTTAATGAAGATTTAAATTCTCTATAACTATTGCCTGCAAAACGATTTAGTTTTATATAGCCAATAGAATCATTAATCATGTATGCTAAATCTACACTTTTAATATTTACGTTTCCGCGGGTAATATCAACCATAAATAAAGAATCATTACTTTTTCTGTAAATTTGCAGTGCTACTTTAGTGTCTGGTTTTCCTTTGAGGTATTTAGGAATACTGCCGGTTCTAAATTTTTTACCGTGTAATGTATCATTGTTGGCCATTAAAATTCTGTCTCCCGCTTTAATTCCTGCTTTTACACTTGGGCCACCTTTTATGGGTTGTATAACGGTAATAGAATCTTTAATCATTCTAAACTGAACACCAATACCTACAAAATTACCTTGCATATCATCTGCAATAGCTTGTAAGTTTTCTTTAGGAATGTAAACAGAGTGCGGATCTAATTTCCCCAACATTTGTGTAATAGCGCCATCTAGTAAATCTTCTGTGTTTACTTCATCTACATAATCTTGTTCGATAAAATTAATAAGTTTTTTTATCTTTTGTTCTTGCGATGGGCTTTTAGAAAAAGAAAGTATATTGCCTGCATTCCCGCCAAAGAAGACACCAATTAAAATGCCTAATATAACGGCTAAAGAAAAATATATGGGTAAATTGTTTTTATTCATAAGGTAAGTAATTAAGTTCTACACCCGCTTTTTTTAAAAACGCTAGTCCAGAAACATCTCTGTAATTTTTTGCATACACAACACGTTTTATGCCAGCTTGATGAATTAGTTTACTACATTCTGTGCAAGGTGATAAAGTAATATAGAGCGTAGCATTTTTTGCTGATTGTGCCGACGAAGCAACCTTTAAAATTGCGTTGGCTTCGGCGTGTAAAACTTCCCATTTTGTGACGCCTTCTTCATCCTCACAACAATTATCAAAACCAGTAGGGGTACCGTTAAAACCATCAGAAATGATCATTCTATCTTTTACAATGATAGCACCTACTTGTTTGCGCTTACAGTGTGACAATTTTCCCCATTCTAAAGCCATTTTTAAATAGGCTCTATCATATTTCAACTGTTTCTCTTCTGTCATAAAACGAAAGTAAAAAGATTTGTAGAATAAAGGCGTTAATTAAGGGATAAAATTTAGCGTATGCGCCTCATTTAAATTGAATATAAATTCCGGCAAAAATGAATTTTAATTAGTTTTAGACGAAATATTATTGAGTTTTACTTTACCAAAAAACTCTGTCGATCATCATTTGAATAGAAAACCCGATGACAATAGAAGAGCATACTAAAATCCAATCGCGTCTTTCTACTCTAAAAAAGTTTTGAAGAATCATACCTAAAATTAAAATTCCGATAACGGTAATTACCTGCGCTAATTCAATCCCCAAAGCAAATTCTACTAAAGGAAAGAGTTTGTCTTCTTCTTGCCCAACCATCATTTTAAAATAATTAGAAAAGCCCAAACCGTGAATTAAACCAAAAAATAAAGCTAAAAGTAAGTTGATGTTCCCTTTTTTTGTGGCATCCCTTTTAGCGTTTATAATATTGAGTACGCCGGTTATAAAAATGGTTAACGGAATTAAAAATTCTATTAAATCCATGGGTACTTTTAGAATGCCGTAAGCAGATAAGGCTAATGTTATAGAATGACCAATGGTAAATAAGGTGACTAGCCAGATTACTTTTTTCCATTGAAAATTAGTAAAAACAACGGCTAACACGATTAAAAATAAAATATGGTCGTATGCAGAAAAATCTAACACGTGATGTAACCCCATTTTAAAGTACAGTAAAAAATCTTCCATTATAGATGCTTAATTGATAGAGTTTCAAAGGTATTAAAAAAGTGTAATTATTTTTATATGCAATATGCCTATAATTAAACTGATTTTAATATTTTAAAAAAAAATGAAACCTTTAAGAATCTTTTTCGTTTTTAATAGTAGAACCAAACTTATAAAATGTCTAACGAGCTTACTTTATTGCTGATACAGTGTAAAAAAGGGAATCAAAAAGCCCAAATTAAATTGTACGATTTATTTTGTAAAGCTATGTATGCCATTGCGTGCAGATATCTTAAAAATGATGAAGAAGCAAAAGACGCCATGCAAGATGGTTTCTTAAAGGCATTTATCAATTTAGAAAATTATACAGATCAAACAACTTTTGGGTCTTGGTTAAAACGGATTATCATTCATCAATGTATTGATGTTTTAAAGAAAAAAAAGTTAGATACGGTTTCTTTAGAAAAGTATCCGCTAGAAATTGCAGCAGAAACGAACTGGAATTTTGAGGTAAAAATGACTAAAGAAATGATTTTAGAAGCTATAGAGAAGTTGCCACAAAAATATGAATTAGTAGTAAAGTTATATCTGATAGAAGGATACGATCATTCTGAAATATCAGAAATATTGCAAATCCCTGTAAAAACGTCTAGAACACAATTAAGAAGAGGAAAACTAGCATTACAAAAAACACTAAAAACACAAAGATATGGAGCATAATATCAGGGATTTATTCGTTAAGAATGAAGAAAATAAAAAGGAATTGCCTAAAAATCATCGGGAAGAATTTTTAGAAAAACTGAACACACAAACATCAAAAAAGAAGAAAATAAGATTTTTCTTTTTCTTAAAAATTGCGTCTTCTATTCTATTTACTATTTGTTGTACTTATTTTTATTTTGGTACAACTTCGGATGTTCAAAAAAAGTCTAAAACTCAAGCTCAAATTCAAATGGAAATTTTTGAGAAAGAGTATTTAACAAATATTGATAAAGAGTGGAATAGTTTTATGAAAATAGCCACCGACACTGTTTTAATAAAACGGTACAAGAAAAAGTTAAAAGAATCAGATTTAAATTATCAAAAATTAGTAAAAAACTTTAAAGAACATCCTAACAATAGCAACGTTTTAGAATCCTTAATTCAGAACTTACAACAGCGTTTAGAGTTGATAAAGGGCATAGAAGCGCACATTAAAGAGTTAAATCAAAAAAACACAAGCAATGAAACCATTTATTTATAGTATCCTACTTTTTTTTATCGGCACAATTTCTTTTTCACAAACCAAAGAAGTTATTTTAAAAAAGCATTTTAAGGTTGATAAAAACACTGTCTTAAATTTAGATTTAGATAATGTTGCCATTGTTTTTGAAGAATCTTTAGACGATAAAATTCATTTTGATTATGGAATAACCTTTATTAGATATCCAAAAAGAAAAAGAGAAGATTTGTTAGACGATATCAATGTGAAAACATCACAAAAAGGAAATACCATTACTTTAGATGTAAAAAATTCGATGTATGTAGGAATAAATAGTAATTATCTTTATAGCATGGATTCGCTTAAATCGGCTATTATGTATTACGGTAAAACGTATAGAAAGCGTGCATACGACTATAAAACAAAAGAAATTCTATTGAACGAAATTGTTCGCAGCGTAGGCAATGATTTGGAAGATTTTCTTTTTAAAAATAAAAGCAAGTATGAAAATCAGGCTTTTATAAATACTAAAAAGAAGGATTTAAAGAGTTTTATTATTAGAGTACCAAAGTATACATGTATTAAAATTAAGGCATTGCATTCTAATCTTACTTTTAAGTATGATATAGAAAAATCAATTGTTGTTAACGCGTTTCAAGGAGATTTAAAGTTTAAAAAATTAGTATCTAAAGATATTAAATTTGTGTTGATGAATGGGTTTTTTCAGGCAGAAGAAATCAAAGCAGGTGCTTATAGTTTAAAGGATGTGCATCCTACTAAAATAGGCTCAATTTCGAATGCAAAATTAGAGACAGAAACGTCTAGCATTGAAATAGGAGAAATTGGTGAGAACGTACAATTCAACGATTTTAATAGTAAACTCTACTTTTATGATTTTGGAAAAAACTTTACAAAATTTGATTTGAAAGGAGATTACTCGAAACTAACTTTATATAAGGTTAAAAATAGTCACTACAATTTAAATGTTTACGGATTCAATACAACTTTAAATATGAATGAAGTAAAAACAACTTTTGGCATTTCTAAAGAAAAAGAGATGACTAAAATTTTAGAGAAAAAAGTAAAATTAAATGAAGTGAGTTCTGGGAAGGTAGAAATTGAATTAACAAACGCAATTTTAACGATTAAATAAGTCAAAAAATCTTAACTTTTTAAGTTAAATTTTCTTCTCATAAAGTTTTTAATTAGAAACAAATTTTAACCCTACAATAGAGGCAATTAAAGTTGTGATAAAAAATAAACGCCAAAAGGTAGCGGGTTCTTTAAAAACGAAAATTCCTATTAAAACGGTTCCTACGGCGCCAATTCCCGTCCAAACGGCATACGCAGTTCCGATTGGTAATTCTTGTGTTGCTTTTACTAATAGAAACATACTTATTGTTAAGCACAATAAAAAACCAACATACCAGTAGGTAGTTTCAATGCCTTTTGCTTCTTTGGCTTTGCCTAAACAAGTGGCAAAACCAACTTCAAATGCCCCAGCAATAATTAATAAGATCCAATTCATTGTTGTTTGATACTCTATTTACAGTTAAATTTCATTAAAACGAAGTTACTGTTTTCTAAAGTAAATGGTAAAGTGAATTTATACATAATTTCCTTGCTATTTACAAAGACAAAACCCAACTCAAAAGAGTTGGGTTTTGCACTATTTATAGAGACTTCAAACCATTTGAGCTGTTTTAGGGTTGTTAAAATATGAAGTGTTCAAACTAAAAATAACAAACCAAACAAGAATTATCATAAAATCTAAACCATTTAAACTCCCGAAATAATCATTTTATTTAGAAATTATTGGCAGTCTTATTTGTGATGTATATGTTGAAGAATGAAGCACTTTGTTATGAGCGGTTACCCCTACTTTTTCATCATAGTTATTGCCTCCAGTGTTCAAATTACGAGCAAAACGAGGAAAATTACTACTCGATATTTCGATACGTATGCGATGTCCTTTTTTAAAGTAATTACTAGTAGACATCGGAGTTAAATCTACTTTATAAACTTTATTTTTCTCCATAAATACTTCTTTGTCATAACCCTCACGATATCTTACCCGTTGTATGGTTTCATCTAAATTATATGCTTTTCCATCAGGATATACATCAATCAATTTAATAGTAAAATCGGTGTCTTTTGCATCTGAAGAAACATATAAAGTAGATTCAATAAAGCCTGAAATTTCTACGCCTTCTTCTAAAATATCTGTGGTATAGACCAAAATATCATTTCTGGTCTCCATTTGTTGTTGATCAAAAGAACCTCCTTTAACTGCATTTCCTGTACAACATACATTACCTCCATAAGAAGGTACTGGTTTCATTGGGTCGTAAGTAAAAGCATCAGAAGTATCAGAATTTGCTTTTGTGGTTGTTAGTGTTCCATCTCCAAAAAGGCTATTTGCTTTGCCATTACTTTTTAAATAATAGGTTGTTAATTTTGCTTTTTCTGGAGGCCAAGCTTCTGCCGCTTGCCATTTGTTGCTGCCCATTGTATAATATTGAACTCTAGGTGTTTTCTCTTTAAAATCGTTTTGTGCTCCTTTAAGCCATAAATCTAACCAAGCATAAATTTGTTCTTCGTAATTAAGCGTTGCATCGCCCACACTGCGTTCTCCAACAATCGTATTTTCGGTTGCCCGAGTATACCCACAATGCAAAGTAGGTGCAATTACTAAATATTGATTATCTCTAATGCTTGCATCTTTCGTATTATTTCTAACATGATTAAATAAGGCTAAATTTGGTGTGATAGAAACATCATACCAGGAAGCAAACCAAAAACTCGGAACACCAATTTCCATGTTGTCATGATAAATTCCTCCTTTAAACCAAGCTTCATCATTTGGTTTACGGCGCACCATTTCATCAAAAATTTCACTTTTACCATTTATATTTTTTAAAATGTCTTGAATTGGTAAATGTTGCAATGCTTCAGCCATGTCTACTGGCGGATTTTCAGGCGCTAAATCATAAAATCTAGAAATCCTTATTAAATCTTCTTGGGTGGCTCCGGCCGGAATTCTCGGTTTAAATTTATCATGCTCTACACCATATAACCAAGAAAAGAATAACATTTGCTCAACGCCACCACGATACCAATTTCCTTGTTCGTTAATTTCACCAACCCTACCAACACCAGCGCCATAGCCTTGTGGCACCATTGCAGCATGAGAAGGATGATCTAAAGCGCCAACTGCCATTTGCCATTCGGCAGTAGAAGAACAACCTATCGTTCCGATTTTCCCATTAGACCAAGATTGGTCTTTCATCCAAGTAAATGCATCATAACCATCGGTTAATGGAACTCCTAAAATATCCCATTCTCCTTCAGAAAAATAGCGCCCACGTTCATTTTGAACCACATAAGCATATCCTCTTTTAACAGCTTCTAGCGCTTTTTGGGCCGTTCTTGTTTTTTGTTTTCCATCTCCCCAAGAATTAAAATTATAAGGTGTTCTTGAAAAAATAATAGGTACTTTTTCAGCTGTTTTAGGGCGGTATATATCTGTTGCTAGGCGAATACCATCGCGCATTGGCATCATTATTTTTTGATCAACAACGGCAATTTCTTCAAGTTCTTGAAGAATTTTGTCTTGTGCGTTCAGATTAAAATTATCAACAAAGAAATAGGCAAGTACAAACAAAATTAAGAGGCTGTGTTTTTTCATTTTATCAGAATTAGTGGATTTAAAGAATTTAGCGCTATTTAAAATTTACTCTTGGTTCTTATTGAAAAGTACCGTACCATTTATTTTACCTAATAATAACAGGTACTTATAAAGACAATGTGAGCCTTTATTTATTTTATAGAGAGAAAAACGAAGTTAGTGGATTTTTTTTAGAATGTCAAATCATAGAAACCAACACAAAAAAAATCCCAACTTTTAAAAGTTGGGATTTTTACTACTATTATTTTTCTAAAAGGTTTTTCAACTTTATAGATATCATATTTATGGTTAGACACCTACAAGGTTAAGTACTGAAATAAATTCAGCGTAAAAGCTTTACAGCAAATTTCAATTTATAAGTCAAACTTAATTCCTTGGGCTAAAGGCAACTCATCAGAATAATTAATTGTATTTGTTTGTCTTCTCATGTATACTTTCCATGCATCAGAACCAGACTCACGGCCACCACCAGTTTCTTTTTCACCACCAAAAGCACCACCAATTTCTGCACCAGAAGTTCCGATGTTTACATTAGCAATACCACAATCTGAACCAGAATAAGATAAAAACTTCTCTGCTTCTTTCAATTCATTGGTCATAATTGCAGACGATAAACCTTGTGCAACACCATTTTGCTGTGCAATTCCATTTTCTACTTCACCAGCATATTTCATCAAATATAAAATAGGGGCAAAAGTTTCATGTTGTACAATTTCAAAATGGTTATCAGCTTCAATAATTGCTGGTTTTACGTAGCAACCACTTTCATACCCTTCTCCTTCTAAAACGCCACCTTCAACTAATACGTTACCACCTTCTGCTTTTGCTTTCGCAATAGCAGCTAAATAAGTGTTTACAGAATCGTGATCGATTAACGGACCAACATGATTATTTTCATCTAACGGATTTCCTATTTTTATTTGATTGTAAGCACCCACAATTGCATCTCTTACTTTATCATATACAGATTCATGAATAATTAATCTTCTTGTAGAAGTACAACGTTGTCCGCAAGTTCCTACGGCACCAAAAACAGCACCCGGAACAACAACTTTTAAATCTGCAGTTGGTGTAATAATAATAGCGTTATTTCCGCCTAATTCTAATAACGATTTTCCAAAACGTTTTGCGACTGTTGTACCAACTGCTCTTCCCATTTTTGTTGATCCAGTTGCAGAAACTAACGCCATTCTTGTATCATTCGTCATCATTTCACCAACATTGTAATCTCCATTAATAATAGAAGAGACACCTTCTGGTAAGTTGTTTTCTTTTAAAACGCCAGCAATAATATTTTGACAAGCAACAGAGCATAAAGGTACTTTTTCAGAACCTTTCCAAACACAAACATCACCACAAATCCAAGCTAAAGCGGTGTTCCAAGCCCAAACAGCCACCGGAAAGTTAAAGGCAGATATGATACCAACAACCCCAATTGGGTGCCATTGCTCTCTCATTACATGCATAGGGCGCTCAGAAGGAATTGTTTGTCCGTTTAATTGTCTTGACAAACCAACAGCAAAATCACAGATATCAATCATTTCTTGAACCTCACCGTAGCCTTCTTGCAAAGATTTACCCATTTCGTAAGAAATTAGCTTTCCTAAAGGTTCTTTTAATTCTCTTAATTTGTTACCAAACTGACGAACAATTTCTCCTCTTTGTGGTGCAGGAATATCTCTAAATGATTTGAAAGCTTTTGTTGCTTTTTCCATCACTTTTTCGTAATCCTCTTTAGAAGTAGCTACTACTTTGCCAATCAATTTTCCATCAACTGGAGAATATGATTCAATAATTTCTCCGTTAGAAAAATTATCAGAACCTGTAGAGGTACCGTTATTGATATCTTTTAAACCTAATTCTAATAATGCTTCTTTAATTCCAAAATCTGTCATTTTGTAGTTCCGTTTTAGTTGTTTATTTTCGAGGACTAAATTACGAATAATTTAAGACATAATTAAATTTAACAGAAACAACTATTATTGTTTAATATCAAACAAATTATCATGAGAAACCTGCCACTAATTTTCATTATTTTATTGATTGCATTTGGATGTAAACCAACTTCAGATAAAAGTTATAATACTGATATAGATTCAAATATCACTATAAATCAACAAGAAAAAATAAACGATTTTGCGATTATTATTCATGGTGGTGCGGGCACAATTTTAAAGGAAAACATGTCTGATGAAAAAGAGGTAGCATATTCAGCAAAGCTAGAAGAAGCAGTCAAAGTAGGACATACCATCTTAAAAAATGGCGGAACAAGCCAAGAAGCTGTGATGAAAACAATTCAAGTTATGGAAGAATCACCTTTGTTTAATGCAGGTAAAGGCGCTGTTTTTACCAATGAAGGCACGAATGAGTTAGATGCTTCTTTTATGGACGGTAAAACATTAAATGCTGGCGCAGTGGCAGGCGTTACCAATGTAAAAAGCCCAATTGAATTAGCTATAAAAATAATGACAGATTCAGAGCATGTAATGCTTTCGGGAAAGGGAGCATCGATTTTTGCAGAAGAAAAAGGATTAGAAATTGTAGATCCTAGTTATTTTTACACAGAAAAACGTTTTAAATCGTTGCAAAGAATCATAGAAAGAGAAAAAACGGAATTAGATCATAATGATAAAACGGCTGCTTTTTACGATGCTGATATTAAAAACGCAAAATTTGGTACAGTAGGTTGTGTGGCTTTGGATAAAAACGGAAATATTGCTGCCGGAACTTCTACGGGAGGAATGACCAACAAACGTTGGGGAAGAATTGGCGATGCACCAATTATTGGTTCTGGAACCTATGCAAATAATAAAACTTGCGGAGTTTCATCAACAGGCTGGGGCGAATATTTTATCAGAAATCAAGTTGCGTATGATATTTCTGCACAAATGGAATATAAAAATATATCATTGAAAGAAGCTACAAAAAATGTGATTCAGCATAAATTAACCGCCCTTGGAGGAACAGGTGGGGTTGTTGCTTTAGATAAAAACGGCAATATGTCTTTTGAGTTTAATACTGCTGGTATGTACAGAGCTTCTATGGATGAGAAAGGAAACTTGGTGATAAAAATTTACAAAGAATAATCTAACCATTTTTCTGACAAAGGCTTCAAGTCTAGTTCTATTTTTTTAGATTCTAGTTTTTTTTTAATTCCTAATTTAGAAACTTTTGTAATTGATAAATTAATGTTATTTCTTTTATTGAGTGCTTTTAAGACCTCTCTAATAGGTTGTTTAGCGCATAAAACCAAGCTATTCATCATTGCGTTAGCTTCTATAGATAAATCATATAAGTCTACATAGTAGGTAGGTTTATCATCTTGATTGATGATATATTGTGTTGGTTTTCTTCTAGGGATTTCAATAATTTTTTTAAGACCACTGAAAGTTCTTTAGGTAGTTTCAATAAGCTTCATTTCGTGTTATTTTAATAAAATTAATTCTAGGGCAATCATTTTAAAAAGAAATTGTCACATCAAACTTTAAAAGTTATACAAAATTAGACGTTTGCATAGCATTATTTAATCTCATTTCGGTAAATAGTTAAATTTAATCGTTAAGGTGTACTATTAAAGTTTAGAAGGTATGTTTTTAAAAACTATATTGAATACCTGTATACATTCCGAGATAAAAAGGTGCAAAATTATTAGCATTTTCATTAAATGTATTTAATTGAATTTTAAACATCGGGTTTAAATGTAAAGACCATTTTTTATTAAGTTGATAATTAAAATCAAAACCTAAATTGCCACTAAAATTTAGTGTATTTAAGTTTGAAGCACTTCCTTCTCTTGCTATATTTTCAGTGCGTAGAAATATACGATTATTGTTCAAAAAGAGTGAACTAAACCCTACAACTAATTGTGTTTTTAACTCTTTTTTAGTAGAAAAGTTATATTTTAGTTCAACGGGTATCTCTATATATCCATAATTTTGAGTTAAATTTCCATTATAGCTCAAGGCACTTGCCGAAGAGTTTGCGTTAAAATTAAGATATTCAGTACTATTTCCTTCAAAAGAAAAAGAATCTTCATTTGCAAATTCAGTATTCGAGTTATTTGCTTGTGAAGAGAAAATGGCAATTCGATTGTTAGAATAACTCATCTCTTGCACATGAATACCAGATTGAACCGTCCATTTTTTATTTATTTGATAGGCAACTTTTACGCCGTAAGAAAAACTATTTTCTCCTTCTGTTGAATTGGCTAAATTAACATCAATAGGAGACGTATTTGAAAAAGAATTAGATTTTAAAACAGCAAAAATAGGAGCAACCGTCCAGAGTTTTTGTACTTCATTTCCATCAACTTTTACAGAATTTTTGGCTGATAAAAAATCATGAATATCCATCTTTTTTAAGACTTCTTTTTCATTTGCTATGTTACTTGTTACGAGCTTTGTTATTTGGGGTATTGAACCCATATTGCTATTAATTATAACATTATGTAGCGCAAGGCTTTTAACGGTTTTGTATTGCTGGTTGCGTATTTTTTCTTTTTTTGTGATAACTGCGTTTCCTTTTTTTGTTTGATTTTTAAAAGTGTCTTCTTTTTGAGAAAGGAGAATTTGCTTTTTTGGTTTTTTTTCTAGAATTAAACCATTCTTTTGACGCTCTAGAGGTTTTTTACCTTTTGGCGTAATGGTAATAACTTCATCAATATTACTTTTTTTAATCGTGTTATCATCCTTTGAAAAAGGAAAAATAAAAAACCCTAAAACTAAAACAGAAGCTATTGCAACAGAAAATATCCAAAAAGGAAAAACACGTCGCTTTTTCTTTTTTAGTTTCGTTTCAATGTGCGTCCAAACTCTTTTATTTGGGGTAGCTTCTAAATTTTGTAGCTGTTTTTTAAACAGGTCGTCTATTTTTTTTTGATCCATTAATTAGAATTTTTTTGATGGATTGCTATTTTTTCTTTTAAAATTTTTCTGGCTCTAGATAGGTTTGATTTAGAGGTGCCTTCAGAAATTTTTAACAAGCTCGAAATTTCTTTATGCGAGTGTTTATCAAGCACATATAAATTAAAAATTAATCGATATCTGTCTGGTAATTGTTGAATAAAATCAAGTAAAACATCCATCGTAAAAATGCTGTCTTCTAAATTTAACTCTTCTTCTTCAATATCACTTGCAACTTCCTTTACAATTTGCAAGGGTGCTTTTTTTCTATAGGTTTGCAGTGCAGTGCGAATGGTAATTCGTTTTAACCAACCTTCAAAAGAACCTGTGTTTTTGTATTGTTTTATTTTATCGAAAATTTTTACAAAACTATCTTGTAGATTGTCTTCGGCATCTTGGTAGTTTCTAGAGTATTTTAAAGAAACACCAAAAAGCTTATCAGCAAATAGTTGATAAACTTTAGATTGAGCTTCTAAATCTTGCTCACAACACCGTTGTATAAGTTCTTCGAGTTTGATGTTTTTAATTTACAGGAACTATAAATTCTTCGAAAATATTTTCTTCATTACTATCTTTTCCTTTCCAGAATTTAAAGATATAATCTTCTTCTTGGGTTACATTTACTTCAAATTTGTATTCTTTTTGAGAAATAATTTCTGCACAAGCTTCATCTAAAGAAACAAAAGCTCTTACTGCAACAACTCTGGCGGTGTCTTGATATTCATAATAGAGATTATCAAAAGAGTAACAACTATTTTGAAGCGTATATTTAATAGCAATGGTATCTTTTTGACCAAATGTAAAACTTGCTGGCACAATAGCTTCATCAATAGGAAGAAATTGGTATGTGTAATTAGGTTCGTTGTCACTTAAACATGAACTAACGAACACTGTTAAAAGACATAATACTATTATTTTTTTAAGCATAATTTTTGTTTTTTTTAATTAGTATTTAAGGTTTGGGTAGCCATTGTTGCATTCAAGAGCAATGGGTTGGGCAATTAAGCTACAGTCAGAAATAATATTCCATTTTATATTGAAATCTTTTTCTGCTGCTGTATAAGCATCTACTTTATTTAAAAATGAAACCGTATCCATGTTTTTAGAATAGGCAATATATCCTTGAGGTCCTCCGCATGCTTTAGCCCCGTATGTTGTAAATGTCCAATTCGCAATGTCATTGCAAGAGATGGCATAGACTAAACTCTGAATTTCATCAAACAAGGCCATTAAATTTCTATGTTCTATTTCTTGAGCTGATAGTTCTCTTTTTACGACCAATGTTGTTGCTGTAACCGAAATAATTCTCCATTGATAGTTGTTAGGGTAAGAATCCGTGATAATTTTAACCAATGTTTCATCAATTTCAAAACTGCCTATATAATCTGTATACGATAAAGGAGGCGTGCCACACCAGCCAGAAGAGCGCTCTATAAAAGAGCCATCTTGTTTAAAAGTAATTCCTGATGCGTTACTAGGTAGGTCATTACTTCTTTTAAAGGTGGTCGTTTCTTCTTCGTAAAATGGTTCTACCCAAGTGCCGATCAGTAAATTGTCTGCATTTATGATTATTTCTTGATTGTTTTCGCAAGAAGTAAAGATGATAGCAATTAGTAAAAAGTATATTTTTTTCATTATTTTTAATTATAATTTATTTGGGCATTCCAACCATTTAAATTTAGAATAATTTTTGATTGATCTCCTTTTAGTTTTTTAATGTTAAATCTAAATTATTTTTCAAAAAAAGCTAAACAAGCTTCATTATTCTCAAAAATAACGCTAATATTTCTTTGAATTGGATTAGATTCTAAAATTTGATTTGCGTCTACTAGAGTCGCTTTCCAAGAATTGCCACTACAGCCACTTGCCCCAATTTTTATCGTTAAAAAGTCCTCATTTAAGAGCACATTATTAATTGTAAAATTAGCTGTTTTTGCGCTATTGTATAGCGTATTATCAATAATCACACATTCATTACAAAGGTCAAAATTCACAGCATCAGAATCAGAGCAAGATAAAGAGATGAGCAGCATGTAGAGAAATATTTTTTTCATCATGGTAATTTTATTCTTCATTTTTAGGCATCCCCAACTTTCCTAAAAAACAGATTGATCCTGTTTCTTTTTCTGTAATTACGTATAAGAAAGGTTTATTTAAACGAACGATTCTATTTGATGAACCGATATTGGTTAGCTCCATTCCAATGGCAGTAACTGCGGCGGCTTCCGTACCTTTTTCATCAACTTCTATAAATGTTTTTTGAATTATAAATGAAATTTTTAGAGGACTGTCGCTCATCCCTGCAAAGTTGGCAGCATCTGTAAAAGCAACACTTAAACCTATATCGGATAAAGGATTATTTAATTTTTTTTCATAAGAAAACTTAAATTTTGGCATTTCTAAATCTACAGGGATTGTAAAATAATTTTCATTCCAATGCTGCCAATTTTCAATAGTTAGCAAGTTTGTAATCGCTAAAGTTGTACTATTTTCTTTTGGAAGAAAAATAGTCATCGAAAATTTGTCATTCTTATAAGGTAATTTTATAGATTCAAAGTGGTCGTTTTGGTAAAAACTCAAATCATTTGTAAATTTCATCATTTGCACGTTGTCTGTGCTTGTTTCTCCATAAAAAGGAAGTTCTTGGGTGTTTTCTTCTTTAAAAGTATACTTCCAGTCACTTTTAAAATATAAGGCATTTAAAAGAATCATTTTTAAGTTTGGGTTTAGCTCTTCTAAAATTTTTGGTATTTTTTTACGAGTTTTTGTGTTTACCCAATCATTAATACGCTGCAAACTATTTGGGTCAGAGAAATCTACACTTTGAACTTCTGCATCATAAAATTCTTTATTTATTTTGATAAAGTCCTCTTTTACAGCAAATGTTTTTTCTGTCCAGATAGAATTTGCAATTTCAAATAAAGAGCCTTGTGAATTATCTGATAAATGATAGATAATTTCTTTATTCAAATTATTTGTTTCAGTTGGTAAAAATTCTGTGTAATTCAACGTCTCTTCAAATGCGTTTTTAGTATCATTTTCTGCACCATTATATGCCATGCCTAAAGCTAAAGAGAGGCTAACAGAAGAAATCATAAAATTCTCTTCGGTTTCGTCTTGAGCTATTTTCTTAAAGGTTTCAAAAGCAAATTTGTGATTAGATTTTATAAAATCTTCGTTTTTTTCAATAGCGCTAAAAGGTGTTCTTACTTCTTCATTAGAAGAACAAGATTGAAGCAAAAAAGCGACACAAAAAATTACTACGGAATAGTTGTATTTTAATTTCATAATTTATCTTTCAAAAAGGTATGCAATATCATTTTGAGCGATTCCATAATCCAAAGTTAATTTATTTTGCTCTAGTTTAACTGCCCCTGTTCTATTCTCAATCACTAAATAATTCATACTATTTTCCTCGATTATCTCAAATGAATAAACAACTCCTTGATTGTTCATGAAACTAGGAGTATAAGAGGTATTGAAAATAGCTGCGGTGTTTATAATTGTTATTGTTTTCATATCAAATTCTCATGTAAAAGTTCCTTTTTCGTAATTTTTAGGTTGAGAAAAGCCACCAATTATTTGGGTTGTATTCCATTTACAGGCAATTGTGGTGTTCTCTAAATGATCATTATTACAATTAAGAAAGAATAAAAGTCGGGAATACTTTAAAATTTAATTCCATAATTAGGCTCATTTCTTACAAGATGCAAAAAGGTTGAAAAGGTTGCGTCTAATAATCTTATTTTTGTAGAATATGATGCGCGAAAATATTTTTAACATTCAATCTCAAGAAGATTTTACAAAAACAACTATTGAAGTTTTTAAACATCAATTTAAAAACAATAGGGTGTATCGCTCTTTTTGCGATTTGCTGTATATTCATCCTTCGGATGTTTTAACAGTAGAACAAATTCCGTTTTTACCCATTCAGTTTTTTAAAAGCAGAAAAATTCTTTCTTCGCTAGATGAGGTTCAAGAAACTTTTACAAGTTCTGGTACAACAGGAGCTATTACAAGCAAACATTTTGTAACAGATATTAATGTTTACAGACAAAGTTATTTAAAAGGGTTTGCCCATTTTTATGGCAATATAGAAGAATATGTTGTGTTAGCTTTATTGCCAAATTATTTAGAGCGAGAGGGATCTTCTTTGGTTTTTATGGTAGATGATTTGATTAGAAAATCTAAAAAAGAAGCAAGCGGGTTTTACTTAAATAACCTTGACGAGTTGGCTAAAAAACTGATTAATTTAGATAAAAACAGACAAAAAGTTTTACTAATTGGTGTTTCTTTTGCGTTGTTAGATTTGATCGAAAAATATCAGTTTCAACTAAAAAACACGATCATTATGGAAACTGGCGGAATGAAAGGAAGAAGAAAAGAGTTAGTAAGACAAGAATTACATCAATTATTACAAAACGGTTTTGGTGTTGATGAGATTCATTCAGAATACGGAATGACAGAATTATTAAGTCAGGCATATTCTAAAGGAAATGGTGTTTTTGAAACCCCACCTTGGATGAAGATTTTAACACGAGATACCGAAGATGCTTTAACCATTTTACCAATAGAAAAAGCAGGCGGAATTAATGTTATTGATTTGGCAAACTATAATTCTTGTTCCTTTATTGCTACGCAAGATTTAGGAAAAGTGCATAAAAACAGCACTTTTGAGATTATTGGTCGTTTTGATCATTCTGATATTCGTGGTTGTAATTTAATGGTCTTATAGGTTTTTTATAAAGAGGAAACAAGATAAAAGAAACAGGATAAAAGATAAAAGAGAAATAAAAAAAACTATGAAATTTAAACTATTAGAAGAATTTAAAGAGTTTGCTGTTAAAGGAAACATGATTGATATTGCTATTGGTGTTATAATTGGTGCTGCCTTTAATAAAGTGGTAAATACTTTGGTAAAAGAGATTTTAATGCCGCCATTATCTTTTATGACTAATGGCACAAAATGGGAAAACAAAAAAGTGGTTTTAAGAGAGGCTATTGCAATTGATGGTGGTGCAAAGCTAGAAGAAATTGCTATTGGTTATGGTAAATTAATAGAGTCTGGCGTAGATTTTCTAATCATTGCACTCACGGTTTTTTTGGTTGTGAAGGCTATGAATGTTATGAAGAAAAAGGCAGATGATCCTAAAAATAAAACAGTGGTAACACCAAAAAACATTGAGTTAATGAATAAAACTAATGAATTGTTAGAAAAACAAAATGAGTTTCTTATGAAGGTTTTGGCCGAGAAAAGGTAAAAAAACGCTAGGGCTCAAAGATTAAATCTCAAATTTTGAGATTGGTTTATTGTATTTTTAAATTCATAATAATTAGAATGGGTGATTTAGCGACAAACACAAAAACACAAATTGAAAACCTTAAAGAAAGAGGTTCAATTCTAGATTACAAGGAAGCTAAAATAAAAGAGCTTTTATTGGATATTGGTTATTATCGTCTTGGTTTTTATTGGCATCATTTTGAAATAGACGATAAGCATAACTTTTCTGCAGGAAGTAAATTATCAGATGTTATTGCATTGTATTATTTAGATGTTGATTTAAGAAATATTTTATTGAAGTATTTAAATCGAATAGAAATAAATTTTAGAACGAAAGTTATTTATTAGGTATCCAATAAATATAAATCTTCTCCAGCTTGGTTTGCAGATAAAAATATTGTTAAAAACTCATTTATCCAAAGTTTCTCTGGTAAAAGAAGTATTTTGAATAGAGTTTACACTTTAGATTTTATAAAGAATAATAATACTTTAAAGAAGCATCATGAAAAATATAAATCAGATCAATATGCCCCTGCCTGGAAGTGTATCGAGTTTTTTACGTTCGGTGTGCTTTTAAACCTTTATAAAAATATTTAAGATATTAAAAAAATAATTTCTGAATGTTTAGGCATTTTAAATATAAATAAATTTGAAAACTTAATGAGTACGGTTGTTTTGATAAGAAATATTTGTGCACATGGTGATGTTCTTTATGACTTTAATACTCCTAGAGGACTATCTGTTGTACCTAATATATATATTGAAGGAAGTGATAGAAGTTCTTTGAGCTCCTGTATAAAGGTTATTTCTTGTTTTTTAGAACATATTTCTGAAAATAGACAATCTGACTTTCTTAATGAAATTGATGAACTGTTTAAGAAAAACAATAAAAATTTAGTTATTAGAAATATAATTAGCGAAAAAATAAGATACAATTAATTTTTTGTATATTAACAATACAGTGCACTACTATTCTTTTAAGCTTTAGTTTCTGCACTTTAAAAGAATAAAGCACAAAACCTAGACAGCGCTCTGGGTTTTTCTTATTTGAAGGTTGTGTTCTTTCGTTATTTTAGCTTCACTGTAATTTTTAAAACTTTGCATCGACCAAAAAGAAAATAAAAACTCGATGAAATATTTTACTCTTTTGGTATTTTTAATATCTACCACTTTTTTCGCGCAAGAATACAACACAAAAAAGGGCTTTATTGCAGAAGGTTATGATGTAGTCTCTTATTTCGAGAACAAAGCAGAAAAAGGTAACAAAGAATTTACAATAGAAATTGAAGAAACTAAATTTAAGTTTTCATCCAAAGATAATTTAGAGACTTTTAAAAATAATCCTAAAAAATATACACCACAATATGGCGGTTATTGCGCTTATGCAATTGGCTTAAAAGGAGAAAAAGTAGATATTAACCCGAGAACCTTTGAAGTTATAGACGGTAAACTTTATCTGTTTTATAACGCTTGGGGCATTAATACTTTTGAGCTTTGGCAAAAAGAAGGAGCAGAAAAGTTGCAAAAAAAAGCGGATGTAAATTGGAAGAAATTGATTAAAGAATAAAGAGATATTATTTTTGTGTTTTTAGGAGTCTAAACTTAATCAATCTAAAAGTACTGTTTTTTAAAAAGGTTGTCCACATAGAAATAGAAGAAACATACATTTTATTCTAAAATATTTTAGAATTAGACCAAAAAAAGAGCTAAAAATTTTAGCTCTTTTTTAATTTTTTTGCCGTTTACTAGAAGAATCTAATTATAACAGAGATTACTCAACAATCAACAAATAATATGTTTTTTTACCTCGTTGTAAAAGCACATATTTATTGGCAATTAAATCGTTAGCAGTAATGATATAATCTTCTTTTATCTTTTCTTTATTTACAGAGATAGCATTTTCTTTTAACGCACGTCTAGCATCACCGTTCGATTGTAAGAAATTTGTTTTCGCAGCCAAAGCGCCAATCATATCTAATCCTTCAGAAAAATCTGCGGCAGTAATTGTAGCTTGAGGAACACCATCAAACACATCTAAAAATGTCTGTTCATCTAAAGATTTTAAATCTGAAGCTGTAGATTTTCCGAATAAAATATTAGAAGCGGCAATTGCCTTTTCATACTCTTCTTTTCCGTGTACTAAAACGGTTACTTCTTCGCCCAAACGTTTTTGTAAAACACGTAAATGAGGCTTTTCTGTATGTTCTTTAATCAAAGAATTAATTGTTTCTTGGTCTAAAAACGTAAAAATTTTAATATATTTTTCTGCATCTTCATCCGACGTATTTAACCAATATTGATAAAATTTATAAGCAGAGGTTCTTTTAGCATCCAACCAAACATTGCCGCCCTCAGATTTCCCGAATTTAGAACCATCAGATTTTGTAATTAACGGACAGGTAATTGCATATCCTTTGCCGTTACCAATTCTTCTAATTAACTCTGTACCAGTAGTAATATTACCCCATTGATCAGAACCACCCATTTGAATGGTAGTGCCGTTTTCTCTAAACAAGTGTAAAAAATCATAGCCTTGCACCATTTGATAGGTAAATTCTGTAAAAGACATTCCGTCTTTAGATTCAGAACTAATTCTGTTTTTTACAGAATCTTTTGCCATCATATAATTTACGGTAATGTGTTTACCAACATCTCTAATAAATTCTAGGAAAGAAATATCTTTCATCCAATCGTAATTATTCACTAAAATTGCAGCATTTTTTTCATCCGAAGTAAAATCTAAAAAATGACCTAATTGCGCCTTTACACATTCTTGGTTGTGACGTAATGTTTTTTCGTCTAATAAATTACGTTCTGCAGATTTACCAGAAGGATCGCCAATCATGCCCGTTGCGCCCCCCACCAAAGCAATGGGTCTATGACCACATCTTTGATAATGCGCTAATAACATAATAGGAACCAAGTTACCGATGTGCAAAGAATCTGCTGTTGGGTCAAAGCCTACATAAGCACTTCTCATTTCTTCTAACAAATGTTCTTCTGTTCCTGGCATGCTGTCGTGCAACATTCCTCTCCATTGTAATTCTGCAATAAAATTGTTCATTCTTATTAATTTATCAGTTGGCAAATATACCTTTATCAACCAAAATATGCTAAATTCGTACTATGATTTTAGTTACGGGAGGCACAGGTTTAGTAGGTTCGCATTTGTTGTATCATTTGAGTTTAGAAAATGACACGATTAGAGCTATTTACAGAACTGAAGCTTCTTTAGAAAAGGTTAAAAAGGTGTTTTCTTTGTATACTTCGGATGAAAAATTATTTGCAAAAATAGAATGGTTTTTAGCAGATATTACTCAAGTTCCTGCTATGATTCCTGCATTTATAGGCGTAAAACAAGTGTATCATTGTGCCGCATTTATTTCTTTTGATTTAAGAGATTATAGAGAAATGCGTAAGGTAAATATTCATGGAACAGCTATTATGGTAAATCTTTCTATCGATGCTAAAGTTGATAAACTTTGTTTTGTAAGTTCTATTGCTGCCGTGGGCGATGCGATAAAAGGAAGCCTGACCGATGAAGAAGACGAATGGAATAAGGAGCTTGATAATAGTGGCTACTCTATTACAAAATACGGCGCAGAAATGGAGATTTGGCGCGCCAGCCAAGAAGGAGTTGAGGTAGTGATTGTAAATCCTGGCGTTATTTTAGGAAGTGGGTTTTGGTCTGCAGGTTCGGGTAAATTATTTAGTAAAGTGTACAGCGGTTTTAAATATTATACAGAGGGTGTAACAGGCTTTGTATCTGTGCAAGACGTTGTAAAACCAATGATTTTATTAATGAATGCGGGTGTTAAAAACGAACGTTTTATTTTAGTTTCAGAGAATAAATCATTCAAAGAAATCTTCTTTTTAATGGCAGATGCTTTTGGTAAAAAAAGACCGTCAATTAAAATTAAATCTTGGCAAACTGCTGTTTTTTGGAGAATTGCTTGGGTCGTATCAAGAATTACAAGAAAAGAGCCTTTATTAACAAAGTATTCAGCAAAATCTGCACATTCAATTTCTAAATATTCATCAGAAAAAATTGAAGAGACAATTGGTTATCAATTTGAATCAATTGAAAAATCTATTAAAAAGATTTGTAAAAATTATCCTAAAATTTAGGTTTTAAGTTTTTTAAATCTAGCAGATTTTTTTCTTTTAAATTTTTGGTGATGGTGTCAAAAGGTATTTTTATTTTATTGATGTTGTTTATAGAATCTGTACGTAAAGAATCTTTTGTTGTTTTGATGGCATCAAAAATTGTTTTTTTTGCTTCTAAACTAACCTTTGCACTTTCAAAAATTCCTTGATAATCATCTATTTTAGTCATATAATAGAGATTACTACTTTGAAAACGAATACTATCAATCTTAAAAAGATCGAACACCAAAGGCATATAATTAATCTTTCTTTCTAGATTTTTATTTTTGATGTATTTTGCAGAAGACGCAATCATCATTTCTTGCACTAAAAGACTCATGGTGTCTTTAGGAATTAAATCTTCTGGTTTCTCAAAAATAGTATTACTAGTGCAAGAAAAGAAGAACATAAAAATTAATAAATAGCTTATTTTCTTCATATTAACGATTAAAAGTGATGCGTTTACCTTTAATATCATCATTAAAAACTCCGTTATTATACATTAAGTTTCCGTTAATGAAGGTGTGAGTTATGGTTGATGAAAATGTAGTGCCTTCAAAAGGAGACCACCCACATTTGTATAAAATATTTTCTTTGGTAACTGTTTGTGGTTTATGGGTATCAATTAAAACCAAATCTGCATAATAGCCTTCTTTTATAAAACCACGTTTTTCTATTTGAAATAATTTAGCAGGATTATGACTCATTTTTTCTACTATTTTTTCAATCTTAATGACTCCTTCTTTTACTTTTTCTAAAAGCGCAACGATTGCGTGCTGCACTAACGGCCCGCCGCTTGGTGCGTTAAAATACGTGTTTGTTTTTTCTTCTAAAGTATGAGGTGCGTGGTCTGTTGCTAAAACATCAATTCTGTCATCTAACAAAGCTTCCCATAAACCCAATCTGTCGGCTTCTGTTTTTACTGCCGGATTCCATTTTATGTGCGTTCCTTTTTCATCATAATCTTTATCAGAAAACCATAAATGATGCACACAAACTTCTGCTGTAATTTGTTTTTCTTCTAACGGAATATCGTTTCTAAAAAGATGTGTTTCTTTTGCTGTTGATAAATGAAAAACATGCAAACGTGCACCTGTTTTTTTCGCTAATTCAATGGCTTTAGAAGACGATAAATAACAAGCTTCTTCACTTCTAATACTAGGATGATATTTTATAGGAATATCTTCTCCGTATTTTTCTTTAAAGATTGCTGTGTTTTTTTTAATGGTTGCTTCGTCTTCACAGTGTACAGAAATAATCATTTTTGTTGATGAAAAAATCTTCTCTAATACAGCTTCATTATCCACTAACATATTCCCTGTAGACGAACCTAGGAAAAGCTTTATACCCGCCACTTTTTTTGGATCGGTCTTTAGTAATTCGTCTAAATTATCATTGGTTCCGCCAAACATAAAAGAGTAGTTTGCGTAAGAATCTTTCGCTGCAATTTCGAATTTATTCTCCAACAATTCTTGCGTTGTTGCTTGCGGCACTGTATTTGGCATTTCTATAAAAGTAGTAATACCACCGGCAACAGCAGCTCTACTTTCTGTGGCTATAGTTGCTTTATGTGTTAAGCCAGGTTCTCTAAAATGTACTTGATCATCTATAAATCCAGGAATTAAGTAGTTGCCTTTAGCATCAATAATTGTTGTATTTTCAGGAGCATTAATTGCTGATGAAATTTTGGTGATTATTTCGTTTTCAATAAGAACATCGCCTAAAAAAATAGTGTTTTCATTAACGATTTTTGCATTTTTTATTAAAGTAGATTTTGTCATTTTTCTTTTTTAAATACCCATTCTCATATTTACTAAACTCTTGCTAAAACCAAAGCGTTCATAAGCCTTTATTGCCGCAACATTATTGCTGTATACATCTAGTCTTAATTCTTTAAGGTCTTTTTTTAGAGACCAATCTTTCAAAGATTTTAAGAGTAAAGTACTAACTCTTTGCCCTCTAAAAGATGGTTTTACAAAGATAAAACCAATATAGCCATGTTGTGGGTTTTTATGATAATGTTTAGAGTTTTCTAATCTCACATAGCCAGAAGCTATTAATTCTTTATCGGCAACAACTACAAGAAAATGAATGTCTTTAGCAGTAATTAATTCTGGGATATTATAATATTGCAAATCACCAGTGCCTAAAAAAGGATCTAATGGTTTTTCTGCTTCTATAACGCCTTGCTCAAACGTTAACAGGGTTTCTAAATCTTCTAATTCTGCGGTTCTAATTAACATAGAATTGTTTATTTATTATTTTGGTAATCCTTTTAGTCTCATTTTTATCACGCCAAATAAAGCTTCATATATAATGTTTCCGCTCATTTTAGAGGTTCCTAAATGTCTATCTGTAAAAATAACAGAAACTTCTTTTATTGTAAATTTATGTTTCCATGCTTTAAATTTCATTTCAATTTGAAAGGCATATCCAGTAAATTTAATTTTATCAAGATTAATAGTTTCGAGCACATTTTTTTTCCAACAAACAAAACCAGCAGTGGTGTCATAAATAGGAATTTGTGTTACGAGACGCACATATTTTGATGCAAAATAAGAAAGTAGTAATCTTTTAATGTCCCAATTTACAACATTCACTTGGTTATGAACATATCTAGAGCCAATAGAAACATCTCCTTTCTCTAGGTGACAAGCATTGTATAAGTGAATTAAATCATTTGGGTTATGAGAAAAATCTGCATCCATTTCTACAATATATTCATATTTTCTGGCCAAGGCCCATTTAAATCCGTGAATATAAGCGGTTCCTAGCCCTATTTTATTTATTCTTTTCTCTAAAAAAAGACTTGTTGAAAACTCTTTAATGAGAGTTGTTACAATTTCTGAAGTTCCGTCGGGCGAGTTGTCATCAACAATTAAAATATGGAACGCTTTCTTTTGATTGAAAACTGCTCTTACAATAGCTTCAATATTTTCTTTCTCGTTATAAGTAGGGATTATAATTAAAGTGTCTGACATAAATTAATTTTCAATGGCAAGAAAACAAATATAAATTATTTAATTACTAATTTTGTGCTAAATCTTATAAATGAAAGTTATTTGCAGGCAATAGAAAAAATAGGAGATTATAATAATTGGATTACCGTGATTTTATTGTTTTTGTTTTTGAGTATTGTGTTGTTAAAAATACTCAATGCTAAAAGACTAAAACAAAATTTCTTTGCTTTTTTTGATTTTAGTTTGATAGAAGATGAAGATACCGAAGGCATCAATTTTTTTGATACTTTTCAAATTATAATATTTTTATTTTCGGTAACTACATTATCACTTTTAACGTATCGTTTTTTAGACGATAAAGGAGTAAGAATTTCAGATGGTTTTTCTTCATATTCATCGATCTTTATTATTTTATTAGTGTACTTTGTCGTAAAAGGAATGCTAGAATTTGGGTTGTCATTTCTATTTTTAATTAGAGAAGGCGTCCGTTTTTTTATGATTTCTAAATCTAAATATCTGTATAGCCTATCGTTTTTGCTTTATATAGCATTCGTTTTATGTGAGTATGCGGGCGTAAATCATCTATTTGCATACTATTTAGCAGGCTTTTTGTTTGTTGCTAGGTTTGTCTCATATTCTATAAGAAACAAAAAGCTGATTTTTAGCAAGTTGTTTTATTTTATATTGTACATTTGCGCCTTCGAAATAGCACCGCTATTTGTACTTTTTAAATTGATATTTTAACTACAAAATTGGAAGTCTATGAAAGTGAAAACGATATTGGTTTCTCAACCAGCACCAAAGACGGAAACATCTCCTTATTTTGATTTGTCTGACAAACAAAAAGTGAAAATTGATTTTAGGTCTTTTATTCATGTAGAAGGTATGTCTGTAAAAGAGGTGAGAGCTGAAAAAATAGATTTAAAAAATTTTACGGCAATTATTTTAACGAGTAGAAATGCAGTAGATCATTTTTTTAGAATTGCTGAAGAAATGCGTTTTAAAGTGCCAGATTCTATGAAGTATTTTTGTCAGTCAGAAGCAGTAGCTTACTATTTACAAAAATATGTGGTGTATAGAAAGCGTAAAATTTATGTTGGTAATAGAGCTTTTACCGATTTAACGAAGCTCATCAAGAAACATAAAACTGAAAACTTTTTATTACCATCTTCAGATAAATTAAAACCATTAATTCCTGAAGAGTTAGACAAATTAGGTGTTAAATGGACGCGTTTAGATTTATACAGAACCGTTGTTAGTGATTTATCTGATTTAGAGGATGTTTTTTATGATGTGTTGGTCTTTTTTAGTCCGTCTGGGATAGAATCATTATTTCATAATTTTCCTAATTTTAAACAAAATGAAACAAGAATTGCGGCTTTTGGTAATTCTACGGTAAATGCAGTAACAGAAGCAGGTTTAAAGTGCGATATTATTGCACCCTCTAAAGACAACCCTTCAATGACGATGGCTTTAGATAAATATATTAAAGAAGCGAATAAGAGATAAATAGTTTTGAACACGTTTCAAAAACTTTATAAAATTGATAAAAACCGAGCAGAAATGCTCGGTTTTTTTGTTGAGCAAGTTTAGTGTTTTTTATTGTTAGGTTAGAGGAAAAAAAATGTCACAAGGCTAACAAACCTTTTAACCGTTTTATTTTTTCATAACCATGTCAAATACCCAGTAACCGTGTCATTTCGACGCTAGGAGAAATCTCATAAAGAAGATAACACAAAGTTGGATAACGTTATGTGATTTCTCCCTGCGGTCGAAAAGACAAACTGTGTGGAAAGAACTGAATGGAGAAAGATTGAAGGGAGAAAAACTGTATGGCAATTCTTCGTAATAATCGAACAAACTCATAAAAAATCCGCAATCGTGTCGCTTTTCCAAAACCGTGTCAATTACCCAGTAACCGTGTCATTTCGACGCTAGGAGAAATCTCATAAAGAAGATAACACAAAGTTGGATAACGTTATGTGATTTCTCCCTGCGGTCGAAAAGACAAACTGTG
>NZ_VORR01000046.1 GCF_007997085.1 Polaribacter sp. IC066 | reverse complement strand
TTTGCAGTGTATTTAATAATACAATACAAATTTTGTAAGTTGGGGAATTTATAAATTGTACTAAATTTCGTCTAAAATTATATTTTAGGCGATTTTTTTTTGTTTCAGAAATATTGAAGTCTGCTGTCATCTGATTCCTAAATTATCGTAAAGCCACTTTTTCAGCTAAATAGGAACTTATCTTCGAGTAAAGCATTTAGCTAACTAAAAAACTTTGTTCATTCTAAAATTTTTTAAATTGTCACTTAATTTTAAGAATGCTTTTTAATTTTAGGATGATTTTACAAATCGGTAACGGTTAATGAGATCAATTCAACACCTTCTTTAAACGGCTAAACGAAAAAGTATTTATTGAATCTAATAAGGATTGTTTATTTGTCTTTGAATTAAAAACATTTTTAAAATTTTAAAAGTGAAAACTTTTATAAATAGTAGTAGATTTCGTCTAGAATTATATTTTAGATGATTTTTTTTTTGGTTTAAAGTGATTCAAGAATTGTTTAGTACCTTTAAACACGAACCAATTAATCATATTTTATGAAGTTTTTAAAAATTTTAACAATGCTATTTTTAGTAATATCCTGTAAAAAAGAAAAAATGAGCGAGAATAGATCAGATAAGGCTAAAGAAATTCACGAGCGCGTGATGACTGTAGATACGCACGTAGATATTAATGTGGCTAATTTTACAGATGCCGTTAATTACACACAGAAACTTACCAACCAAGTAAATCTTCCAAATATGGAAGCTGGAGGTTTAGATGTTGCCTTTTTTATTGTGTATACGGGGCAAGGAGATTTGAATGAGCAAGGATATGATAAAGCATATACAAATGCAATGAGTAAGTTTGATGCAATTCATAAACTAACAAAAGAAATTGCACCTAAAAGAATTGCTTTGGCAACAACTTCTGCTGAAGCTAGAAAAATCTATGCGTCAGGTAAAAAAGTTGCAATGATTGGTGTAGAAAATGCGTATCCTTTAGGAACCGATATTTCTAGGGTAAAGCAATTTTATGATTTAGGAGCAAGATATATGAGTCTTTCTCATAATGGTCATAGTCAGTTTTGTGATTCTAATACTGGCGAAAAAGAGGGTGTTTGGTTACATAACGGTGTAAGTGATTTGGGTAAGGAAGTCATTAAAGAAATGAATAAATGGGGAATGATGATTGATGTCTCTCATCCTTCAAAAGAAGCAATGAAAGATATGATCGAATTGTCTAAAGCCCCTATTATAGCTTCTCATTCATCTGCAAGAGCATTGTGCAATCATAGTAGAAATTTAGACGATGAGCAGTTAGGATGGCTAAAAGAGAATGGAGGCGTTGTGCAAACGGTGGCTTTTAGTTCTTATATCGATACAGAAAAAGATAAAAAGTATCAAGAAGCGCTAATTAAAAAAATTGAGGTTTTGGCTAAAGAGCAAAATTTAGAGCTAATTCCGAGAAATGATATTCGAAAATTAACAGGGAAGGCGCAAGACGATGCCATTGCGATCTATATGAAGCTCTCTAAAGAGGCAAAAAGTAGCGAAGACAATTCTTTGATAAATCCTGTAAATGTAGCAGATTTTGTAAATCATATCGATTATTTGGTCGGTAAAATAGGCATAGATCATGTTGGTATTAGTTCAGATTTTGACGGTGGTGGTGGCGTTGAAGGTTGGAATGATGCTTCTGAAACGTTAAATGTAACTATAGAGTTGGTTAAAAGAGGCTACACAGAGGCGCAGATAGCGCAACTTTGGAACGGAAATTTGTTAAGAGTTTTAGACGAGGTAGAGGTAGTTGCTCAAAAAATACAGGCAGCAAAAATGTAAATTTTTTAGTTGAAAAAAAGAAAACCATCTCGGCTAAGAAATGGTTTTAGAAATTAAATAATTCAACTAATAATTTACACAATAAAGAGGTTTACTACGTCTCTTCTTTCAAGTATTATCAAGCACTGTGCCAAAATTATATGTTTGATATTTATAACTTCAAAAGACACATTGTGTTTCAATTTAACTAAAAAAAAACGATTCTAAATTTAGAATCGTTTTTTTTTATTAGATAAAAATTTGATAATTTATTAAACTCAATGGTTCTTATTTTACCGCTTTTATTTAGCGTGCTTATGCGCCTTATAAGAAGAACGCACTAAAGGGCCACTTTCTACATACATAAAGCCCATTTCTAAACCAATAGTTTCGTATTTTTTAAATTGCTCTGGTGTAACAAACTCTTTTAAAGGCAAATGTTTTTTAGTTGGTTGTAAATATTGACCAATGGTTAAAACATCTAAACCAACACCTTGCAAGTCTCTCATGGTTTGTATTACTTCTTCTTCAGTTTCACCTAAACCCAGCATTAGACCTGTTTTAGAACGCATTCCGTTATCTTTTAGGTATTTTAAAACCCCTAAACTTCTGTCGTATTTTGCTTGAATTCTAACTTCACGTGTTAATCTTCTTACAGTTTCCATATTATGAGAAACCACTTCGGGATGCACTTCTATAATACGATCTATTTGATTAGTGTTTCCTTGAAAATCAGGAATTAAAGTTTCTAAAGTTGTATTCGGATTTGATCTTCTGATCGCATCAACAGTTTCTGCCCAAATAATAGAGCCACCATCTTTTAAATCATCTCTATCTACAGAGGTAATTACGGCGTGTTTAATGCCCATAATTTTTATAGAACGTGCAACTTTTTCAGGTTCATCCCATTCTACAGTTTCTGGTCTTCCGGTTTTAACACCACAAAATCCGCAAGATCGTGTGCAAACATTCCCTAAAATCATAAAGGTTGCGGTTCCTTCGCCCCAACACTCGCCCATGTTTGGGCAACTTCCACTTGCACAAATGGTGTTTAATTTATATTTATCAACAAGACCTCTTAATTCATTGTATTTCTTACCAACGGGTAGCTTTACACGCAACCATTTCGGTTTTTTTGGTCTTTCAGGTAGTACTGCAGTTTCTATCGCCATTGTATTTTTATTTGAATTGCAAATTTACAAAGAATTTAGAGAAAGATAATTGTTACGAAGTATAGAATTCGGTAATTTTAAAGGTTTCCAAATAAAGACGATTTAAATTTATTGTATTCAAAAATAGCAGCTTGAAAATATGATATGAAATTATACTAGTCGTATAAAAGATTCAAAATTGCTCCGTTTTTAGAATCAATATGTTTATCGGCAGAGAGAACCAAGACTTGATTCTAACTATCTGACAAACACACATAATTTAAACGGTCTATGTTATCCTTATCAAATTACTTTCAAAAAGTAAGGTGTCATTTAATAAAATTAGTAGGATTCTTTATTTTAGCAGGGTTTTATCAAAACTAAAAATAGTTTTAATCGGACACTAATGGTATGAAATATCAAAAAAAATAGTTATTTTCTCAATTTGTTTTGATTTGCACAATCAGTTTTGGATTGTATCGCATAAAAATTCAAGTATTTTTTTTTAGGTTTACAAAATATGCTATAAATTAAATAAAAACCAAGTACTAAATCCTAGTAAAAAAATAATACCAACAATACTTAAAACTTTCGTAAATAATTTTGGTTGATGTTCTTTAGGAGTATGTTTACCAGTAATTAAAACATAATTTAAAATGGCGTAAAAAGGTGCTGTTAAAAAGGATAAGATTGTTGCTATTTTTATCAAACTACCCATATCTGCTAAATAAAATTGAAGAATTATAAAAGTACCAGCAAATAGAAAAAGGATCCAAAACCAATATCCGAATTTAAATTCCTTATCAAATAGTAATTTAGAGCTTCTATCCATGGCTCTTGGTGATGCATCTAGCGTTGTAATTGTAGTGCTAAACATCGTTGTAAAAGCAGCAGCAGCAATTAAAATATAAGAATAATCGCCCAAGTTTTTGGTGTACAGCGTAATTAATTGTGCTGCAAAAGCGCCTCCTTTATCAGAAAAAGTTTCTCCAGATTTATACATCACCAAAGCTCCTAAAAGTACAAAGCAAATTCCCAAAATTAAAGTGCCGATATACCCAACATTAAAATCGAAAATAGCATTTTTCGGAGTTATTTTGGTGAGTGTGTTTTTACTTTTTTCAACAGACCAAATAGAGTGCCAAATAGAAATATCTAAAGGTGCTGGCATCCAACCTAAAAATGCAATTAAAAAAGTGATTTCAACGGTGCCCGATGGTATAATCTGACTTACATCAAAGGCTTCTTTAGAGCTAAATAAGGCCATTGAAACCGCTGTAATTGTGCTAATTGTTAAGATAATGATGATATATTTCATCAAATTATCTAACAATTTATATTTACCAATTAAAAGAATTAAAATGCTAATAATTAATAAGATAACAGACCATAGAACAAGGTTGCTTGTCATTCCGAATAACTGCGATGCCAAACCAGCAGTAACCATTGTAACAGCGGCTTGTATGGTAAACATTGTTCCGAAATTCAAGATATAATAGGTAGCTAAAACTCCTTTTCCTAGTTTTTTATAGCCATCTAATAAAGTTTCACCTGTTGCAGCTGCGTATCGCGGTCCGAATTGAAAAAAAGGATATTTAAAAATATGTACCAATAATAAAGCCCAAAGTAAGCCAAAACCAAACTCTGCACCTGCTTTTGTAGATTGTACCAAATGAGATACACCTATTGCCGCGCCTGCAAATAATAAACCGGGTCCTAAAGATTGTAAGAATGATTTTTTCATTGTTAAGTCTTCTTAATAATAGCTGCTAACAATTTTTTAGCACGTAATAATTTTACTTTTACGTTGTTCATAGGTTCATTAATTTGAGCAGAAATTTCTTTATAACTCAATTCTTGAAAATAGCGTAATTGTATAACTTCTTGGTATTTAGGTTTTAGTTGTTTTATATCTCTTAACAACTTGGCTAAATTTTGTTCTCTTATTATTTTATCTTCTGGCGTCGGATTTTCATCAACCACCATATATACTTTTTCTTCTTGTTCTTTAGTGGTTTCTATAAAAATTGATGTTTTTTTCTTGCGTAGTAAATCGATATGTACATTTTTAGAAATGGCTATTAACCAAGTTTTAAAGACATATTGATCATCAAACGTGTGTATTTTATCAAAGGCTTTCGAGAATGTTTGAATGGCAATATCTTCTGCCTCATTTTCATTTTTTGTCCTTTTTAGTTGATAGTTATAAACAGCACTCCAAAATGTATCTAACAAAAAACGAAATGCAGCTTGGTTGCCTTCTTTGGCTTTTAAAATATTTAGTTCAATTTTAGTGTTGTTTATTTCCAATGATTTGGTTTTGAAATCAAATTGGCACTAAATATACTAATTTGAATCAATAGTAGTGCAATTTCTAAAAAAGGTAAGAAAAATAATAGTTGCGTTTCTTGTAGCTTTTTTGCAGAAAAACCAATGACTAGATATTGAACTAGCACATAGACGCCAACAAAAGCCCCTATTATGTTATAGGGATAAAAGAAAAATAATACAGCAGCCAAAATATAAAAAAGTGTTTTCGAGAAAATAAAAAGACCCAATAAAAAACGATGTTTAAATTTGTAGTGCTCTCTTAAAGAATTTGTAATTCTTACATCTTGAAACCATTCTTTAAAAGATGTTTGAGCATCTGTTTCTGTAAAACTAGCTTCCGCAATCGTAAATGTTATATTTTTTTTTGTGGCAGCATCTCTGATAAATAAATCATCTTCGCCATTTTTTATTTTTAGATGATTGATGAATCCATTTACCTTAAAAAAATCTGCTTTTGTGTATGCTAAATTATTACTAAATGCTAGAAAAGGAGTTCCTGTTTTTGCAAAAGAAAAGCATTTAAGTGCTTTTAGTAAATTATGAAACCGAATTAACAGATTGGTAAATGATTTTTCTCTTTTAATTTTTGTGTAGGCTAATACAATGGTTCTTTTAAAGGTAAATTTAGAACTCATTTGAGCAATCCAGGTTTTAGAAAGAGGTTTAGAAGTAGCATTTGTAAATAATAAATGATCGTGTTTCGCTGCTTTTATGCCCAGTGTTAAGGCATATTTTTTATTATTCCAAAAGGCTTCATTATTTTCTACAGAAACAATTTTAATGTTTTCGTGTTTTTTTTGAAAAGCCTTCATGGTGTCTATAGAATCATCTGAAGAGGCATTGTTTATTAAAACAATTTCGAATATTGGGTATTCTTGGTCTATAATAAAAGGCAGGTAGTCTTCTAATTCAGAAGTATTATTTTTTGAATACACAATAACAGATACCGGAACGTGTTCCGTTTTTGCGTCTTTTTTCTTTTGTTTAAAAAGAAATGTAGAAAAAAGGAGATAATAGATGATTTGGATTGCTGTACATGCTACGAAAGAGTAGAAAACTACAGTTAAAATCATCGTGCAGAAATAAGATTAATTATGTTGAGGTTCTGCACAAGTATCAAACTCTTCTGCTGGTTTTCCACAAAAACCACAAGCTTCGCCATTTTTATTTAACATTGGGTTCTGGCTTGCGCAAGTTCCTGCAAATTCGCCGTCTTTCTTTGCCCAAAGTTTAATGGCAATTCCTGCAACACCGAGTGCTAATAATCCGATAGTAAGTAGTATTAATTTCATAATATTTGATTATCGCACAAAGGTACAAATAATGAAATTTATAAAGATAAAATATGAAAAAACTTATTATTTTGATATGCTATTTCAATTATTTTTTTTGCTAAAATCATAATAGAAATTAAAAATATCTGTTTTAAATATAGATATTGTTTCAATTCGCTGTGTTTTATTTAGCAATCTGGCATAAAAAAGAATAAATAATACAGTATTCATAATTTTTTAAAGGTATTACGAAATTTAATGAGTTCATTTCTATTGTTGTCATACTTTTAATTTTCATTACAAACAACAAGAAAGCCTAATTTGGGTGTTCATAATAAATTAAACGGTCTCCATTCTTTTGAAAAACTTTAAAACTACAGATACTAATTTATGGGCAAAGCTAAAAAATGGAGATTTAGAGGCTGTTGGCTCTTTGTATGATATGTATATTGATGATTTGTTTGTGTATGGTGTTCAGTTTACTTCGGATAAAAGTAGGGTGATGGACTGTATTCATGATCTTTTTTTGAATTTGTATAAATACCGTAAAAAGTTATCAGAAACACAGAATGTGAAATATTATTTAATGAGATCGTTAAAGAATGAAATTTTAAAAAGTACAAAAACAAACATACTTTTAAATTCGACTTCTTTAGATGAAAAAAAAGAAAGCAAACATTTTGATGCCTCTTTTGAAGAACATTTAATTGAAGATGAAATTTTAAACGATAAAGTGTTTAAACTGCAAAACGCTTTAAAATTATTAACACCAAAACAACGTCATATTTTATTGTTAAGATACAATCAAGATAAAGAATACGACGAAATTGCTTCAATTTTAGAGGTGTCTGTAGAAACTTCAAGAACTTTAATTTACAGAGCTATTAAGAAGTTAAGAAAGGCCCTTTTAACGTTAATTTTAGTTTTTTTTAACTTTTTTTAAGAAAAACTGTCTATGTAACTACGCTTTATCTCTTATTAGTATAGTAGGCAAGTGCAATTAAGTATCTATTGTAGATAGAAAGGCATTTAAAATTAGCTATATGACAGGGAAATCAAAGAATAATATCAATTTTAATACGATTACAGAGCATGAAAAGTTTGTGTTAAAAAATAAACTTACACATTCAATACACGCTTATATTCATCAAAACAAAAGATACAGGTATTCTTTTATTGCAGCCGCTGCTTCTGTAGCAATTCTTTTTTCTGTAGTTCTTTACAATCAAAACAACACAGTATACTCTCCAATAGAAAAATTTGCAAAAACAATTCAAAATGTAAAACCAACAAACGAGGTTGCTCTTATTTTAAGTGATCAAAAAAATGTAGAAATTACAGTAGCAGATTCCACCATTGTTTATTCTAATTCAGGAAGCAATATAGCGATTGGTGCTTCTAAAACAATTAAGCAAGAAACAATTCTTGAAGAAGAAATCGCTTTTAATACGCTACTTGTACCTTATGGTAAGCGAAAAAAAATTGTGTTATCAGACGGCACAAAAGTTTGGTTAAATTCGGGCTCTAAATTAGTGTTTCCTGTTTCTTTTAAGGGTGATAAAAGAGAAGTTTTTTTAGAGGGAGAGGCAATTTTTGAAGTTGCACATAATTCAGAAAAACCATTTTTTGTAAAAGCTACTAATTATAATATTAAAGTTTTAGGAACTGTTTTTAGCGTAAGTAATTATACAGAGGATAAGGATATAGAAACTGTTTTAGAAAGCGGAAGTGTGCAGATAAATTATAAAAATAATGATTTGTTTAGTACAACGAACAGTTTAGAAATTGTTCCCGGAAATTTAGCAACGTATAGCAAAGAGAATAACAGTTTGGAGGTGAAAACAGTTGACACAGAAAAATATTTTGCGTGGCGAGATGGCATTTTTATCTTTAGGAATGATTCTTTAGCGGCTATTATGAAAAAGTTATCTAGATATTATGATTATCGAATTATTATAAAAGACAAAAAATTAGCGGAGCATACATTCTCTGGATATTTAGATGTAAATGAAGATATAAACTATGTGATGAAAACAATCATGGCCGCGGAAAACTCTTTATTTGAGTATAAAATTACAACCGACAAAAAAATAATTATTAACTAAATTTAAAACCTATCGAACTAAACAAAAAGAAAAGGAGATGCACCAACATCTCCTAAAAATTAATATCAACTGAAACAAAACAGTAATACTAATCACTAAAACAAAATTATGAATAAAAATAAGAACTATTTTCCTCCCGGAAATGTATATTCTTTAAAATACTTTTTGGTATCTATTATGAGAGTTTTTTTACTATTAATAACAATTGGTTTAAGTTCCGCTTTTGCAAATACTTCTAAAGCGCAAACTAAAATAGATATTTCTGTAACCAATGCAAGTTTAGAAGAAGTTTTTAAACAGATTCAAAGCAAAAGTAAATTCGTTTTCTTTTATAAAGATGATATTATTAAATACAATATTTCTTTAAATTTAAAAGAGGCATCGATTACCCAAGTTTTAGATGTAGCTTTTAAAAACACTAATTTAATGTATAAGTTTAACGACAGGCAAGTGGTTGTTACTCAAAAAATGTTACCGAAATCATCAAAAGAAAGGGCACAACAGTCAAAAATAAAAGGGAAAATTTTAGATGAATATGGCGCACCTTTGCCGGGTGCAAGTATTAGTGCAAAAAACTCATTTACAGGAACTACTTCAGATATCAATGGGGAGTTTAATGTAACGGTTTCTGCGAATACAAAAATTTTAATAATTTCTTATATTGGGTACATCACCCAAAATATAAATATTGAGGGTAAAACTGAAATCGAAGTTCAAATGAAATCAGATATCAGTGCTTTAGGAGAAATTGTTATTATCGGCTATGGTACAGCACAAAAAGAATTAATTAGTGATGCAATTTCTACAGTTTCATCAAAACAAATAAAAGATTTACCAGTTCCTTCGGTTGATGGCTTGTTGCAAGGGCAAGCAGCAGGTGTCCAAGTTACACAGAATTCTGGAACGCCAGGTGGAGAAATGTCTGTTAGAATTCGTGGTTTGAGTTCCATTAGTGGTTCAAATCAACCTTTATATATTATCGACGGAATTCCTGTAACAACTGGAAATTTTGCTCAAATTGGGTATTCTGGCCAGGGTTCTAGTGCACTTTCAGATATCAATCCGGCAGATATTGAATCGATCAGTATTCTAAAAGATGCTTCTGCTACAGCAATTTATGGAGCAAGAGGCTCTAACGGAATTGTTTTAATTACGACAAAAAGAGGTAAAGCGCAAGAATCTGTAGTTAGTGTTAACGTTAATTCTGGTATGCAACAAGCATGGAATACGCTTGATATGTTAAACGCAAGGGAATGGATGGAATACCGAAACGATTTAACCGGTACAAATGCTTTTTCGCAACAGGATATGAATACTATTTCTGTGGATACAGATTGGCAAAATGTAATTTTTAGAACCGCACCAATTACGAGTTACGAGGTTTCTGCAAGGGGTGGTTCTGAAAAAACACAATTTTTTATCAGTGGTAATTTGCTAGACCAAGAAGGAATTTTAATTGGCACAGATTACACCAGAGCAAATGGTAGAATAAATATAGATCATGAAATTTCTAATCGCTTAAAAATCGGAGCAAGTATTGGTTTAACATTTTCTAAAACCAATCGTGTTGAAGGAGATCAAACTTTGCAAGGGCCTTTGCCAAACGGAATTTCTACACCCGCTATTTTTCCTGTTTTAAATGACGATGGGAGCTACAATCAAAACGGACCTTATTCAAATGCAGTTTCGATAGCAAATGAAGCGATTAATGAGAATTTTTCTTACAGAACAAATTCAAACGTATATGCAGATTATAAAATTTCTGAAGACCTTACATTTTCTTCTAAATGGGGCGTTGATTTTTTAAATTTTAGAGAGCATGCCTATGAATCTACAAGGACAGAGCAAGGTGCAAAATTTAACGGATTGGGCTTTGAAACCTACAGCAATGTGCTAAATATCGTTTCTAATAATTTATTAAAATTTAAAAAACGTTTTAAGAAGCATAAGATTGATGTTTTAGTGGGTTACACTTTCGAGAAATATCAGAGACGTTCTTCATTTATTCGTGGTCAGGATTTTGCTGATGATGATTTAGAATATATTAATTCAGCGGCAACAATTGTCTCTGCAAGTGCAAGTGCCTCTGATGCAGGAATTCGTTCTTATTTATCGAGAGTAAATTATAATTTTGATAATAAGTATATTTTTACAGCATCTGGTCGTTTTGATACTTCTACAAAATTTGGAGAAAATAACAGAACAGGGTTTTTTCCTGCAGCTTCTGTAGCTTGGAGAGTTACCGAAGAAGAATTTATGAAAAATGTAAAAGCCGTTTCTGATTTAAAATTTAGAGTAAGTTATGGTTTAACGGGGAATGATGATATCAGTCCGTTTTTATTTTCAGAATTATACGGCAATAGTTCTTATGGCGGTCAGCCAGCTATTTTTCCTAGTAATATTCCAAACCCAGATTTAAAGTGGGAAAGCACCGCACAATTAAATATTGGTATTAATTTAGGCTTGTTTGATGATAGGGTTACCGTAACAGCAGATTATTATAACAAGCAAACCAACGATTTATTATTAGGCAGACCTTTACCAAACAGTTCTGGTTTTTCTTCAATTACTCAAAATGTAGGGAAAATTGAAAATAAAGGAATTGAACTTTCAATTTCATCTCAAAATATTATCAATAATAATTTTTCTTGGAACACACAATTCAATATTTCTGGAAACCGAAATAAAGTATTAGAACTTTATAACAATCAACCAATTGATGATATTGGTAGAGGTGGAAATAGAATTATGGAAGGGCAGCCTATCGGTATTTTTTACAGCTACGAATCTTTAGGCGTAGATCCGTCTACTGGAGATATCGTGTATGCAGATATCAATTTTGACGGAGAAATTACTTCAGATGATAGAACTATTGTAGGAAATCCTCATCCAGATTTTATTGGAGGGTTGACCAACAATTTCTCTTACAAAAATTTCGATGCAAGTATCTTTTTACAAGGTTCTTACGGTAATGATGTATTTCATGGCTCGCGTCTTTTTCTAGAATCTTTACAAGGTGGCGATAATCAAATAGCGGCTGTAACTAGAAGATGGAGACAGCCTGGAGATATTACAGACATTCCAAGAGCAACAACAGATCCTGTTGCGTCTGTTCAAAACAAAAGGGTTTCATCAAGATTTATAGAAGACGGTTCTTATTTAAGAATTAAAAACGTAACGATTGGTTACACGCTTGATGGAACTAAATTTAAAAAGGAAAGATTCGCTAGTTTACGCATGTATGTAAGCATGCAAAATCTATTCACTTTTACAAATTACACAGGTCTCGATCCTGAAGTAAATTACAGAGGGGATAGTAATTCAGTGATTGGTACAGACTTTTTTACCTATCCGCAGGCAAGAACATTCACGTTAGGCGTTAACTTAAAACTATAAAAGATGAAAAAGATATTTTTAATAACAATTTTATTAAGCACGGTATTTTCTTGTGATGTTTTAGATGTAGAACCAGAAAATTCTATCGCTGCAAGTGAAGCTTTTAAAACAAAAAATGACATCGATAAAGGTATTTTAGGCGCGTATGCCTCTTTTCAAAGTTTAAGCTATTACGGCAGAACTTTTTACCTTTTTGCTGATTTAGCTGCGGATAATCTTTCACATCCTTTGGCAGCAACAGCAACGGTATATGCAGAGGTGAATAACAATAATATTCTTCCAGAAAATGGTTCTGTTAGCGGTATTTGGTCTTTGGCTTATGATGGGATTAATGTAGCAAATAATATCATACAAAAAGTGCCTACAATTTCTGGAATGACAACAGAAGAGCAAAACAAAGCGTTGGCAGAGTTGTATTTTATACGAGCTTTAAATCACTTTAACTTACTAAATTATTTTGGTGGAGTTCCTATAAAAGTTTTACCAACGGTTGGTGTAGATAATTTAGACGCGCCAAGAAATACGGTAGATGAGGTGTTTGCTCAAATCATAACGGATTTAACTTTTGCAGCAGATAATTTAACCACTTCTAGCAATAAAACAAGAGCTTCTCAATATGCAGCAAAAGCATTGTTGGCAAGAGTTTATTTGTATCAAAAGGATTATCCAAAGGCTATCGAAATGGCTTCAGAAGTTATTAATAATGGCAATTACGCCTTGTTGAATAATTACAGAGATATTTTTGATGACGAAACTTCTGAATCTATTTTCGAGATATTTTTCTCTCAATTAGAGAGAAATAGAATTGCAGAATACAATTTTCCTAGATCTTTAAACGGAAGAAGAGAAGTAGAACCTTCCACAGATTTATTAGCATCTTATCAATCTGGTGATGCTCGTTTTAATGCAAGTTTAGCGTTTGATGGTACAAGTGCCTATTCTATTAAGTATGATGATTTAAGCATCGGTGCAGACAATGTAATTGTATTAAGGTTGGCAGATATGTATTTAATTAGAGCAGAAGCAGCAGCAAATTTACCCTCGCCAAATGTGCAAGCGGTGAGAGATGATATAAACTTAATTAGAAATAGAGCGAATCTAGCAGCTACTTCAGAAACATCAGTTTCGAGGTTATTATTAATTATTGAAAATGAAAGACGTTTCGAATTTGCTTTTGAAGGCCACAGATGGTTTGATTTGGTAAGAACAAATCGTGCAATTAGCGTTTTGCCAAACGTAAAAAATGCTAATCAAATGCTTTTTCCAATTCCGTTAGATGAAATTCAAACAAACAATGATCCAGCAATGGTTCAGAATCCAGGATACTAAAAAATTAAAAAACTAAAGACATAAAATATGAAAACTAAATTTTATAAATACATCGTTTTGGCTTGTATTTCTCTTACACTATTTTCTTGTAATGAAGAGGAAGCTTTACCACCACAATCGCAAGCAGAGTTTACTACAAATGCAACAACGGTGGCAATAAATGAATCGATTCAATTTACGAATAATTCACAAAATGCTACTGCTTATAAGTGGAGTTTTGGTGACGGTACCACTTCAAAGCAAGTATCACCTAAAAAATCATACAGCGAAAGTGGTCGATTTTTAGTGAGTTTAGTCTCGACAGGCTCTGGAGGTTCTACCATTTCTAATGCAGAAATTACAGTAACATCAGCAAGTTCATTTACAGTAGAAAATGAAGACGCTTTGCAAGCAAAAGTGCTCATTCAATTTACAAGTACTTCTTTAGGTGCAGATACGTTTACTTGGTCTTTTGGTGATGCAGCAAATTCTACGTCTACAACCGAAAATCCTACGTTTTCTTATGAAACGGCGGGAACGTACACCATAACATTAATAACAAGCAATGCAAATGGCGATAACACATCTACAAAAGAGATCATAGTTGCAGAAGCGCCACCAACTCCTGGAGAGCTCTATTATATTGCTATTGGTGATGATTTGATTAAAAAGTTAGATTTAGGTGCTGCAGGAACTACAACCGATATTTTAGATATTGCTGGCAAAGGTGGTGTTGGTATGGCGTATGATAATGTAAATAGCAAAATTTATTTTAGTGATTTTGATACCTATCCTTTTGGAAACATTTGGAGAATGGATAGAGATGGTGCTAATTTAGAAAACATAGCAAGTAATATTGGAGATCCTTATGCGATAGCTTTAGATGTTGCGGGTAATAAAATATTTTGGGTAGATGATGATGCAAATGTTTCTAAAGCAAATTTAGATGGTTCTAATCCAGAAATTGGATTTTTAACAGTGGTAGGAGCACAATGGAGAGCAATTTCTTTGGATGTTGAAAACAATAAAATGTATGTATATGATGTAAACGCAGAAAATTTATATCAAGCAGATTTAGATGGTTCAAATGCTTCAATTATTGTTGCTGGTGTTTATGGATATGCAATTTTGGTAGATACTGTAAATGATAAAATTTATTTTGATGATCAAAATTCTGATGAATTAAAAGTAGCCAATTTAGACGGATCGAATATGCAAACGGTAAACACAAACGGAACTAGAATTTATGGAATGCAAATTGATCATGAAGTAAATAAATTGTATTGGTCTGGCAGAGATTCTGGCGAATTATACCGTGCAGATTTAGACGGTGCTAATCTAGAAGTTTTACAAACAGGAATTGCAAGTCCTAGAGGAATTGCTTTCATTAAATAAAATCAATATGAAAAAAATATATGTAATACTATCCGTTATTTGTATCGGTATGTTGTTTCATTCTTGTGATGATAATGATTTTCCTGTACCACCGGCAAGCACAGTTCCGTTATTCGATTTTACAGTCGATAATGAAGATTTAGCACCAGCAAACGTAACATTTACAAACAATTCTATTGTGCCAGCAAATGTTGGCGATGCTACTTTTTATTGGAATTTTGGAGATAACACATCATCCAAAGAAAGAAGCCCAGTGCATTTATATACAAATCCTGGTGCTTATAACGTGAATTTAGTTGTTGAAACCTCTACTTCGTTAGAAATAAAAGAAATAACAAAAACGATTGTGATTAAAGATCCTAGTGCTTCGGGAACTGCTATTTATTTTACAGATGGTTCTCAACTGTTTCAAGGATTAATAAATGATCAGCAACCAATTTTTTCAATGGTAGCGGGCGTAATTTCGCAATCTGCATACAATATGGTGTTAGATTCTGTGAATAAAAAAATCTATATAAGTGACGCGGGTACAGATAAAATTTATAAAGTAAATTTAGATGGCAGTAACTTTGAAGATTTTAGAACGGGCGTAGATAGTCCAATCGGAATTGATATTGATTATCAAGAAAATGAAATCTATTGGACAACAGGTTCTGGCGTTCAAAAAGCAGATGTATCAAATTCGGATGTTACACAAATGGAAGATTTTGTAACTGGGCAATCTAATGATCCAGACGGACTTTCTATTGACGCCATAAATCGTACATTATATTGGGTAAATTATAATGGAGATATTGGGGTGAAAAATTTGGATGGAACCGGAGAAGCTATCTTAATTCCTGCTATTGAAGGCGGAACGATTAAAGTAATTAAAGACCGTATTTATTATGATGAATATTTTGGTTCTGGAGACATCAGAATAAAGTCTGCTGCTCTAGATGGTACAAATGTGACCACAATTGCAACGGGAATTGGCAGAGTTGTATACGGAATTGGTTATGACCCAGATGAAGATAAAATTTATTGGGGAGACAGAAGCACAGACGTTTTAATGCGTGCAAATTTAGATGGTTCTAATCCCGAAGCTTGGTTTACTTCAACAGGCGATACAAGAGGAATTGTAATTGGTCAAAAACAATAAAATGTTAAAAAAAGAAACCTTTATATTTTTAAGCTTCGTTGTTGCATTTCAATTTTTCACATCTTGTAATGCGCCCAAAAAGCAAGAACAAAAGCAAGAACAAGAATCAAAAGGAAAACTATTTATCATAGGCGGAGGTTCAAGACCTTCGGCTATGATTGATAGAATTATTTCTGAATCTGGAATTGATAAAACAGGATATGGTATAATTTTACCAATGTCTAGTAGCGAGCCAGATACTTCTGCATATTATGCGAAAAAGCAATTTTTAATTAAGAATATTGCAAATGTGCATGCATTGCATTTTATAAAAGGCGAAAAATTTTCTTCGGATAAAATTGATTCTCTTAAGAACGCAAGCATGATTTATATTTCTGGCGGCGATCAAAATCGATTTATGGAGGTTGTTCAAAATACCGAAATAGAAAAAGCCATTCACGAAGCCTATAAAAACGGAAGTTTAATTGCAGGAACAAGTGCTGGTGCTGCCGTAATGAGTAAAATGATGATTACAGGAACAGAATTAAAAAACCTTGAGTATTCATCAACATTTAGAAATTTACAATCAGAAAATATCGAAATTAAATCAGGTTTAGGCATGATTGATAATGTTATAATTGACCAACATTTTGTAAAAAGAAGTCGTTATAACAGATTGTTAAGTGCTGTTATTGAGCATCCAGAAACAACAGGAATTGGTATTGACGAATCTACGGCAATTTTAATACAAGGAAATAACGCTGAAATTGTTGGCGAATACCAAGTAATTGTATTTAAAAACCCGAAGAAATCGAAAAACTTGTATCAAGATAAATTAGGCGCGCATGGCATCACTTTAGATATTTATCTTGCAGGAGAAACTTTTACACTAAACTAAAAACTTTTTATGTTCACATTTAAAAAAATATCTTTTTTACTATTCTTATGTTTTTCAACGCTTGTTTTTTCTCAACAAAACCGCACAGAAAAACGACTTGTTAAATCGGTAGATAAAAATATAGATGAAGCTATTGTATTGCTAAAAAAAGCCATAAATATCAATAGCGGAACAATGAATTTTAAAGGTGTTATTAAAGTTGGTGAACTTTTTAAAACGGAATTAGATGCCTTGGGTTTTGAAACCAAATTAACTTCTGGCAAATCCTATAATAGAGCAGGACATTTAATTGCAATTCATAAAGGAAATAATAAAGGGCCAAAAATTTTAATGATTGGCCATTTAGATACTGTTTTTGAAGAAGATAGTCCGTTGCAAGAATACACCATGGTAAATGATTCTATTATGAAAGGACCCGGTGTTGCAGATATGAAAGGTGGCGATGTAATTATTATTTTAGCAATGAAAGCTTTAAAAGAAGCTGGACTTTTAGAGGACGCATCCATTGAAATTATTATGACAGGTGATGAGGAAAAAAGCGGAGATCCCATTGAATTGTCAAAGAAAGATTTAATAGATGCCGCTAAAAGAGCAGACATTGCTTTAGGTTTTGAAAACGGAGATAATAGAACAGAAACCATTGTGGTTTCTAGAAGAGGTTCTGCAGGTTGGAAACTTACCGTCACAGGAAACCCAGCACACTCCTCACAAATATTTACGAAAGATATAGGAGCAGGAGCCATTTATGAAACATCAAGAATTTTAAATGAGTTTTATCTTCAACTATCAAACGAAAAAGATTTAACCTTTAATCCTGGCTTTATTTTAGGCGGTACTAGTTTAGAAATTGATGCAGATGAAACTGGCGGAACAACTTTTGGTAAAAATAATGTAGTGGCTCAAACGGCTGTTGTTCATGGTGATTTAAGAGCAGTTTCTCCAAAGCAATTAGAAAAAGCAAAAGAAACGATGCTGAAAATCATCAACAATAACTATCCGAATACAACTGCAAAAATTGTTTTTGGAAAAGGAGCATATCCGCCTTTGGCGAAAACAAAAGGAAATCTAGCGTTATTAGAACAGTATAATTTGGTGAGTCAAGATTTAGGTTTTGGCAAAGTTGAAGCTGTAAATCCTAGAAATGCAGGTGCTGCAGACATTTCTTTTACTTCTGGTTATGTAGCTATGGCAATTGATGGTTTAGGTTTAACGGGTGGTTCTGGAGATCACACTATAAACGAAACAGGAAATTTAAACTCGGTTGCACAAAAAGCGAAAATTACAGCAGTTTTAATGTACCGATTATTAAAGGCTAAAAAATAAATTAGGTTAAAAATTTATTAACGTATGTTTAGTTGAGCGCATTTGAAACCTAATTAGTCTTATAAATTTTGATTCATATCTCAAAAATTAAATCATAATGAAAAAAATTACTTTACTACTATTATTTATAGTTCAACTTTCTTTTTCTCAAAATTATGTTGAATACCAAACAGGAAGTTCTAAAGACGTAAAAACAAATCATAAAGCTGGTGTTTGCTTAATGGGTGGAAGAACAGAGCAAAGCGATGCTATGAAATGGTTTTTAAATCAGACTGATGGTGGAGATGTTGTGGTGTTAAGAGCTTCTGGAAGTGATGGATATAACGATTATTTTTATTCAGATTTAGGCGTAACCATAAATTCTGTAACCACTTTTGTAATTAACAATGTTGCGGGAGCAACAGATTCGTATGTGTTAGAAAAAATAGCAGATGCCGAAGCAATTTGGTTTGCTGGCGGAGATCAGTATGATTATGTACGTTTTTTTAAAGACAATGAAATGGAAACTGCGTTAAATGATTTTATTAACTCTAAAAAAGGTGTTATTGGCGGAACAAGTGCAGGAATGGCAATTTTAGGAAGCTCTTATTTTTCTGCGGAAAACGGAACCGTTACAAGCGCGGTGGCGCAGGGAAATCCTTATCATCCAAGAGTTACTTTGGGGCATGATGATTTTTTGAAAATCCCATTTATGGAAGATGTAATTACCGATACACATTATGATGAACGCGATCAAAACGGAAGACATACTGTTTTTTTAGCACGTTTTGTAAAAGACAATAATAAACGTGGTTTTGGTATTGCTGCGAATGAATATACCGCAATTTGTGTTGGCGAAGATGGCAAAGCATATGTATACGGAGAACACCCAAAATATGACGAATATGCATATTTCTTGCAAGTAAATTGTACTACAAATTATGCGCCTGAAACTATTTCAGCGGGCAATGTTTTAGATTGGAATAGAGGAGGAGAAGCCGTAAAAGTATATAAAGTTCCCGGAACAGAAAGTGGTGTAAACTATTTTGATTTAAATAATTGGGAAACGGGAAGCGGTGGCGTTTGGCAAAATTGGTCTGTGAGCAACGGAATATTTGCAAGAGTATCAGGAACAAACCCACAATGTGGTACTTTAGCTATTGAAGATAATGTAGGTTTTGTGGCAAAAGTGTATCCAAATCCGTTTTGGGAAAGCATTCAAATAGAGGCTTTAGAAAAAATAACGGCAATTAATTTATATGATATCAATGGGAAATTAATTCCTGTTGTTTTAGATAAAAATAACACCATATCGACTGCTTCTTTAAGTAGCGGAATTTATTATTTAAAATTAAAATCTGCATTAAAAACGCAGACTTTAAAAGTTGTTAAACAGTAATTTTTTTATTTTTTAATTTCATTATTCGAGATACATAATTTATTTAGTGCAACTCAATTTTGAAAAATAGCGAAGTAATCTTGGGTCTTTTATCCGACAAGAATGAATAAGAATGGCTTTTTTATTACTCTTATTAAATAGAAAGCCCATGCCACCGGCATTGTTTTTAAATAAACTTTAAAAAAGTAATGGAAGTTGGTGTTTCTTTAAACCAAACATTATTAACCCAGCATCAACACCTCAATGCCCACTATTTTGCAACATATTTGTTATATTTGTGTATCATCAAAATATAAATACATGAATCAAGAAGTAGGAATTATAAAATCTATACTAGATAATGACTTATATAAATTCACGCAACAACAGGCCGTTGTTGAATTATTCCAAAGAGAATATGTTACGTACGATTTCATCAACAGGGGAAAAACAGCATTTCCTGATGGATTTGACTTTAAACTTCGACAGGAACTTAAAAAGATGGAATCATTATCTTTGCAAAAATCAGAAGCTAACTTCCTTACAAAAAAGTGCGGAGGATATTTAAAACCTACATACATCGACTTGCTAAAATCATATCGTTATGATTCGTCTGAAATAGAAATTACCCAAAACGGCGGAGAACTTACTTTAACGATTACAGGCTACTGGTATAAAACAATTCTGTGGGAAGTACCTCTTTTGGCAATAGTTTCAGAACTTTATTTTCAAATTACGGGCGAGCCAATACATAGTCGTGAAAAAAGATTAAAAAACAATATTGAGAAGGGTACCAAGTTTTATAAAAATGATGTTAAGGTTGCTGATTTTGGAACCCGAAGAAGATACTCTTACGCCAATCATTTGGAAGTAGTGCAAGATTTACTTTCAGTTTTTGATAATGACACTCATTTTATGGTAGGAACTTCCAATGTTCATATTGCAATGGTAACAGATATCAAACCAATAGGAACTCACGCTCATGAGTGGATTAGCGGAATTGCTGCTCTAAAAGGATATAGTTATGCTAATAAAAATATGATGGATGATTGGGTTAAAGTATATCAAGGCGAACTTGGCATAGCCCTTACAGACACTTTTGGTCTTGATGCTTTTCTTAAAGATTTTAATACGTTTTATGCAAAATTATACGACGGTGTTCGGCATGATTCTGGAAACCCATTTCAGTTTACGGAAAAAATTGTAGCTCATTATAAACACCTTGGAATTGACCCAACCTCTAAAACAATAGTATTTTCTGACGGACTTAATGTAGACTTAGCCATAGAATTAAAAAAATACTGCAAAAATATTGGAATTAAGTGTTCTTTTGGAATCGGTACACATTTAACAAATGACTTAGGCATAAAGGCTTTGAATATCGTAATTAAGATGGTTTCTATAAATGATAGACACGTAGTAAAATTAAGTGATGTAAAAGAGAAGCATACTGGAGATTTAGAGACCATAGAATTAGCGAAACGAATGGTTAACTATTAAAATTTTGCAGGTATCTAAAGAGCAAAACTTTTACTTTAAAATTAGTCAAGGTTAAGACGCATCTACAATTTGAAATCTACATGAAGAAAACGGAGTATTTACATATCAAATTTCAGCTAGGCCTAATCAGGGATTTTCTAGCGATTTCTTTTTCTTGTACCCTTTTACTCCGATAAAAACTGAAATTAACAGCATGGTTGGCATAGCCACTTCCCAGTGGGACAAGAAAAATAGGCGTAAACCATTAGACCTAGAGCAAATCCGCTTGTCCAAAAGAGAATATTGTGAGATTTCAACATAGAATAAGAAATTAATTTAACGAATGATTTTAGAGATAAAGCAAAGTATCAAGTATTTTTAATTTACATGTTTTGTAAAGATGATTTTTTAAAAAAAATAAAATTAATTTTAATTTGCAATACAAAAAAAAATGATTCTACAAAAAAACTAATTTCAACTCTGTAATGTTTAAAAAGAGAAAAGGTATATTCAAGAGCGTCTATTTTTGATGTATCGTTTTTATGAGTTTATAAATTCTATATTCTATAAGCATAAAGAATAACAACTTAATTTTCTAATTTTAGCAGATTGGATTTAAATGTAACAACTTAATTTTCTAATTTTTGGCGCAATGTTTTGCGTGTAATTCCTAAAATCTCTGCGGCTTTTGTTTTATTATTATTGGTCGCATTTAAAATTTTGATGACGTGACGTTTTTCTATTTCTTTTAGAGAAACTAATTCATCATTAGGGAAATCGATATTAAATTTTAAAGTATCAGGAAGGTGTTTTATCTCTATTACTTTATCGCACATAATTACGGCTCTTTGAATAACATTCTCTAACTCTCTAATGTTACCTGGCCAATGGTAACGTTCTAAAACTTTAGAGGCTTCTGGGGCTATTTTTATAAAACGGTCTTTGTATTCGATGCCATATTTGTGAAGAAATTTTTCTACCAATAACGGAATGTCTTCTTTTCGATCTCTTAAAGGTGCTACATCAATTTCTACCACGGTAAGTCTGTAATATAAATCTTCTCTAAACGTATCGTTTTTAATCATTTCTCGAAGATTGCTATTGGTTGCCGTTACAATTCTTACATCAATTTTTTCTGGTTTTTGAGCACCAACTTTTACAACTTCTTTTTCCTGTAAAACTCGTAATAATCTAGATTGTACAGATCTGGGAGCATTGCCAATTTCATCTAAAAAAATAGTACCTCCGTTTGCAGCTTGAAAATAGCCTTCCCTTACTTTATCTGCGCCCGTAAATGCTCCTTTTGTATAGCCAAATAATTCTGCTTCTATTAAATTTTCTGGAATGCCACCGCAGTTCACGGCAATAAAAGGAGCTCTAGAATATTTACCTTGATAGTGAATAGCGCGCGCAACTAATTCTTTTCCTGTGCCACTTTCTCCTTTTATAAAAACGGTGGCTTTATTGTTTTTTACTTTTTCAATTATTTGAATAACATGATTAATTTTTTCTGAATTACCAATAATTTCTCCGTAGGTACTTTTATTATTTTGACTTGAATTTGACGAATTTATAGCAAGTTGTTTTTTTGAATTGATAGATTTATCCACAGCAACTATTAATTCGTCTTTAGTAAATGGTTTTGTTAAATAATCTACCACACCAGATTTTATAGCTGCCAAAGAATCTTGCACAGAAGGAAACCCTGTAACAATTAGTTTAGGTATTTCTGGGTAATTTTCAGAAACAAACTTAATTAACTCAAAGCCATCTATTTCTGGCATTTTTAAGTCTGTTATTAACAAATCTATTTGCGTATCTCTCAAGATTTCTACGGCTTCTTTTACTGAAATAGCTTTGTAAACATGATAATTAAACGATTGTAAATGGCGTTGTAAAAGTTCTAGAATATGAATATCATCATCTACTGCTAAAATATTTTCTTGACGTAATTGCATATTCTTCGAATTAATTTTTAGGAAGTATTACTGTAAAAACAGCACCTTTATGAATATTATTTTTTGCACTTATATTTCCTTTATGAGAAGACACAATGCCATGAACAACGCTTAACCCCAAACCAGCACCATCACCAATTGGTTTGGTTGAAAAAAAAGGTTGAAAAATTTTAGGCAAGTCCTCCTTTATAAATCCTTTGCCTTCGTCAGAAATTTTTAAAACGATATTCTTTTTTGTTTCACTCGCTTGTATCGTGACCAAACCATTTTTTGGAGAAAAATAAATAGCATTCATTAAAAGGTTAAAAAGAATTTGAGTTATTTGCACAGAATCTGCTTTAAGCCAAAGATCTTCACCTTTTATATTTATAATGGGCTTCACGTTTTCTTTTCTAAAGGTAGCATCTAATAACTTAATCGCATTTCTTATAACGGGTACAAAATTTATAAGTTGCATTTCTTGTGGCATTTTACAAGAAAAAAACATTAGTTTTTTTACAACTTCTCTAGAATAAATGGCATTGTCTATAATTTTATCGATGTCACCATTTTTTTCATTTAGCGAACCTTTTAAAGAGTCTTTTAAGAGTTCTGCAAATCCTAAAATATTAGCCAAAGGTGTGTTTAATTCGTGAGCTATGCCAGCGGTTATTTCTCCAACAATGCTTAAACGATCTGCATGTTCCATTTGGCGTTTTAATGAAGTTTCATTTTGCTGAATGGCAACGCGCTCTAAAAAACCACCAACTTTTATCGCAATATTGTCTATTAATAACTGCTCTTCGTGTAAGAAGTCTTTTAAGGTATATTTATGGGGGTCAAGACAGACAAAAAGCGTTCCTTTTAACTCTTTAAAAACGGTGATATTTGCGTTGATGCTAATACTTTTATTGATCGTTTCTGTGGTCGAAATATTATATATTTCTGTATTAATGGTCATATTTGTGTCTAAAGGAAATTGAAATCCCTTTTTTAAACTAAATAAAATATTATTTAAAGTATCTTCAATAAAATCAGCACTTGCATCACCAATTATAGAAGAAATCTCATACAAACAAGTTAATTCTTTTATCCGTTCTTTTAAGGCCGCTTCTGTCTTAATCATTAATTACGTTGGTTTTTGACTTTTTTACTCGGTAAAATATAGTAAACTGGAGTAACAATCCTATAAAGATTATAAAACCGATCTCAAAGTTAGACATTAAGTTATTTGTATCTAAAGATTTTTGAGCAAAACTTGTTAAATTTTTGCTTTCAGAAATCTGAATTTCTGACAACTTAATTAAATCTGCCTTAATGATGTTTAAATTATGGATGATTGCTTTTTTATTTAAAGTACTTTTAGAGACTTCTTTTTCTGATGCAGTTAGTGTTTCAAAATTTTCTTGTAACCTCTTAAAAATTTCTGCTTCTTTATACGTTAGTTTTGTTTCAGCAAAGTTTTCGATTAGCGAATAGAATTCTGTATTTAAGGTATTATTTACAAGACTTTCATCTATTAAACGAAGTTGTTTTTTATAAACAATAGTATTCATTTTAAAGATAAAATCTTGGGCAACAACTCTATCTGTGTGTAAAGTAGTTACTGCATTTTGTACCGTATTAAAATGGTTTTTATCAATTCTATTCGTCGCAAAAACCAATAGTAGCACAATAGTTAGTGCGAATCCTATATTTATTCTGTTGTAGATGGTCACATTCTTCATTTTTTAAAGTTATTTAAATCAAACAATTTCTTACAAATTATATGCCTTAAATAACACGAGTAATTAAATATCTAAAAAACAAATATTTATCTTTTTTTTTCAAAACACGATTGCATATGGTTTACTCGTTCGGGTATTTTTTACTCGCTTTTACGGTATAAGAAGCATTATTTTTTGAAATACTAGGTATAATATATATCCAGATTCTTTGCCAAAGTATAAAAATGTTGTGCAATGGTTGTATTTAAATAATATTCACTTCAATTTCTAAATAAATATTAAATGTATCCAAAATAGCTTTTTGAATTTTTTGTGCCAATTGATAAATTTCTTTTCCAGAGGCATTGCCATAATTCACTAAAACAAGTGCTTGTTTTTCATGCACACCGCAGTCTCCAAATCGCTTTCCTTTAAAACCAGCTTGTTCAATTAACCAACCTGCCGGTATTTTAATTTCATTTTCTGCAACGGTATAACTCGGTATTTTTGGATGTTTTTTTTGAAGTTTTAAAAACTGATTTTTAGAAATTACAGGGTTTTTAAAAAAGCTACCACTATTTCCTATCTTTTTAGGATCTGGAAGTTTCGATTTTCTGATGGCAGTTACCGCATCAGAAATATTTTTTAAAGTAGGATTTTGTATGTCTTTTGATGCTAATTCAGTTTCAATAGCGCCATAAGAAGTATTTAATTGATGCTTGTTTTTTGTCAGTTTAAAACCAACGGAGGTAATTATATAGTTTCCTTTTACATCATTCTTAAAAATTGAATTTCTATACCCAAATTTACAGTCGGTATTAGAAAAGGAAACTAACTTCCCTGTTTCAATTTCAAGAGCTTCAACTTTAGTAATTGTATCTTTTACTTCTACGCCATAAGCGCCAATATTTTGAATAGGGCAAGTGCCCACATTACCAGGAATTAGTGCCAAGTTTTCGATTCCGCCATAATTTTGAGCTACGCACCACAGCACCAGATCATGCCAATTTTCGCCAGCATTTACAGTAATGTATGCAGTACTATCATCTTCCTTATCAATAGAAATTCCTTTGATATCGATATGTATCACTAGGTTTTCAATAGCTCTTGTGAGCAACATATTGCTTCCGCCAGAAATTAGAAAAATATCTTTTTCAATTTTTAAAAGTTGTTGTAATGAATAAACTCCATCAACAGAAATAAAACGTTTTGCAAGTACATCAATACCAAAAGTATTATAATTCTTGAGCGATATGTTTTGTTGAATTTCCATTTATTTTATACAACAAGGTTTCGAAGCAGTTTTAGATTCCGTTTCAAAACCTTGTAGGTTTAAAATTATTGTTTGTATTGTTTTAAAGCTGCAGCTAAAATTTCTACAGATTTAATCAAGTCTTTTTTATGCAATACATATGCCATTCTTATTTGGTTTTTTCCTTCGCCCGGCGTTGAGTAAAATCCGCTTGCGGGTGCAACCATAACTGTTTCGTTATGATAGTTAAATTCCTCTAGAATCCATTGTGCAAAATGATCTGTATCTTTAACTGGTAATTCTGCAACGCAATAAAAAGCACCATTCGGTTTTGCAACTTTAACACCTTCTATTTTTTCTAATTCGGTAATTAACGTATTTCTTCTGTCTACATATTCAGCTTTTACATCATCAAAATAACTTTGTGGCGTATCTAAAGCCGCCTCACTTGCAATTAATGCATAGGTTGGCGGACTTAATCTTGCCTGTGCAAATTTGATGGCTGTTTTAATAAAAGCATCATTTTTCGAAACAATACAACCTATTCTTGCGCCACACATACTATAACGTTTAGAAACAGAATCGATTACAATTGCGTTTTCATCTGCACCCTCTAAAGACATTACAGAAGTATGTTCTAAACCATCATACGCAAATTCTCTATAGACTTCATCGGCAATTAAAAACAAATCATGTTTTAAAACAATTTGCTTTAATTTTTCAATTTCTTCTTTCGAGTATAAATAACCCGTGGGGTTTCCTGGATTACAAATTAAAATTGCTTTTGTTTTTTTGGTGATAAGTTTCTCAAACTCTTCTATTTTTGGTAAAGCAAAATTATCTTCAATTTTAGAGATTACGGGCACAACTGTAACGCCAGATGCTTTTGAGAATCCGTTATAATTAGCATAAAATGGTTCTGGAATGATCATTTCATCACCCGGATCTGTAATACTACCAATGGTAAACATTAAGGCTTCAGAACCCCCAGTGGTTACAACAATATTATCTTTGGTAACAGGAATATTATTTTTTACGTAATATTTTGCAAGTTTAGTTCTATATTCATCAGAGCCTTCAGAACGCTCGTAAGAAAGCGTTTCGATGGTGTTGTTTTTAACAGCATCTAAAGCAATTTGTGGTGTTTTAATGTCTGGCTGACCAATATTTAGATGATATACTTTAACCCCTCTTTTTTTTGCATCTTCTGCGTAAGGCACCAATTTTCTAATTGGCGATTCTGGCATTTGGTTTCCTTTTTTAGATATTGACGGCATAAATTTTATTTAGCTAAATTAACTACAAATTTGCGAATTTTTTTTTACATCTGCGTTTTAATTCATGAATCTTTAAAGGTTAAAAATTTATTAAAAAAAGAAAAGACAAAATCTTAATTTGTATCTTCATAATTGTTGTTATTAAACCATAAATCTTGAAGAGTATTCTTTTAATTCTTATCTTTCTTAATCTTGCTATGTCTAAAGATGTAAATGCGCAAGAGGGTTTTCATTTTTTTGATCAAACTGAAAAAAGACACCGTGTAAATTTTAGGTTGATACATAATTTAATCATTATTCCTGTAGAAATTAATAACCAAAAACTGTCCTTTATCTTAGATTCTGGCGTGAGTAAAACAATTCTTTTTAATATTTCTCAAAATGATAGTATTGGTTTAAAGGATGTTAAAAAAGTTCAATTACGCGGACTGGGAAAAGGTGAACCCGTGGCGGCTTTAATTTCTGAAAATAATATAGTATCTATTAAAAATATAGGAAGTAGTTCTGAAACTATTTATGTTATTTTAAAAGATAATTTTGATTTGTCTAGTAAAATGGGCATTACCATTCATGGTATCATTGGGTATAATATTTTAAAGAATTTTGTAGTTAAAGTAAATTACAATTCTAAAAAAATTGATTTCTATAATACTAAAAAATACAGTTTAAAAAAGTGTAGAAAGTGCGAAATATTCCCAATTGAATTCTATCGAAAAAAACCTTATTTAGAAGCTAAAGTGCAATTAGATACGATTGGTAATGAAACAACAAAAGTAAAATTATTAATAGACTCTGGTGGTAGTGATGCTTTGTGGCTTTTTGAAGGATCAAAAGAAAATATTAAAACACCAATTCGTTTTTTTAATGATATTTTGGGCGAAGGTTTAAGTGGCACTATATACGGCAATCGAAGTAGAATACCCAAAGTAACGCTCGGTAGCTTTGAGATTATAAAACCAACGGTGTCTTTTTTAGATTCAATTTCTTCAAAACACGCCAGATTATTTACAGAAAGGCATGGCAGTATTGGTGCGGGAATTTTAAAGAGGTTTAAAGTTTGGTTTGATTATTCTAATCGGCAAATTATGCTTCGTAAAAACGCATCGCTCACCAAAGAATTTAATTATAATATGAGTGGTTTAGAGATTGTTTATAGCGGTAAACAATTGGTTAAAGAAAAAGAAACACTAGCTGTGAAAGATGGGTATGAACAAAAATTAAGTACCAATAATTCGGTTAGTTTTATTACAAGTTTTTCTTATAAATTTAAACCAACTTTTAAAATTAGAACTGTTGTTAGTGCATCACCCGCAGAAAAAGCAGGTTTGTTAAAAGACGATATTTTACTAAAAATAAACGGTAAACCTGTGTACGAATACACTATAGCGCAAATTACGAGTAAATTTCAGACAAGAAATAAATCAAAAATAAAAATGATTATTGAAAGAGACGGAATAAAAATGAAATTTGAATTTAGATTAGAAAAAAAGATTTAACTATCAGAAAGCATACTTTTCTCCTTTTCTAAAGAAACACCTTCGCTCACAATACCCTTAATTCTAATTACTTTTCTAGCATTTTTTGCATTCGAAAAGATAGTAATAGATTTAGAAAAACCACCAACTCTTTTGGTATCATAAGAAACTTTAATTTCACCTTTTTCTCCTGGCATAATTGGTTTCTCTGGCTTTTTTGGCACTGTACAACCACAAGTAGATTGTATATTTTTATTAATTAAAGGTTCGTTACCAATATTGGTAAATACAAAAACTTTTTCACCATTGGCATTTTTGCTAATAGTACCATAATTAATTGTTTCTTTTTCAAACTTAAATTCTTGAGCATTAGTTGATATAGAAATAAAAAGAATCATTAATAAAGTTGCAAAAGTTTTCATAATTATTTGTTTATACGGTAAAAATAACGCTAATATTTTGTTTTAAAAAATCGACAGCTAATTTTCTCCACAAAATAGAGTTTTGTATTTTTGCGAACTATATTTCAAAAATTATTCTAAAGTATGACAATTCCATCTAAATATGATGCAAGTAAGGTAGAAGATAAATGGTATGCTTACTGGATGAAAAATAATTATTTTCATTCAACGCCAGACGAAAGAGAGCCTTATACCATCGTAATTCCGCCACCAAATGTAACAGGCGTTTTGCACATGGGGCATATGCTGAACAATACGATTCAAGATGTTTTAATTAGACGTGCTCGTTTGTTGGGTAAAAATGCGTGTTGGGTTCCGGGAACAGATCATGCATCGATTGCTACAGAGGCAAAAGTAGTTGCAAAATTAAAAGAACAAGGCATTCGTAAAAGCGATTTAACACGTGAAGAGTTTTTACAACATGCATTTGATTGGAAAGATGAATATGGAGGCAAAATTTTAGAACAATTAAAGAAATTAGGTGCTTCTTGTGATTGGGAAAGAACTGCTTTTACAATGGATCCAGAAATGTCTGAATCTGTAATTAAGGTTTTTGTAGATTTATACAACAAAGGGTTGATTTACCGCGGATTTAGAATGGTCAATTGGGATCCTGAAGCGAAAACCACATTGTCTGATGAAGAAGTGATTCACGAAGAAAGACAAGGTAATTTATACTATTTAGAATATAAAATAGAAGGTTCAACAGATACATTAACAATTGCAACAACAAGACCAGAAACTATTTTTGGGGATACGGCAATTTGCATCAATCCTACGGATGAACGTTTTACACACCTAAAGGGAAAGAAGGCAATTGTGCCTTTATGCGGAAGAATTATTCCGATTATTGAGGATGAATATGTAGATGTAGAATTCGGAACAGGTTGTTTAAAAGTAACACCTGCGCATGATGAAAACGATAAGAATTTAGGAGATAAACATCAACTAGAAGTAATCGATATTTTTTATGATGATGCTTCTTTAAATTCCTTCGGATTGCATTATCAGGGCAAAGATCGTTTTGTAGTAAGAAAAGAAATTAGCAAAGAATTAAAAGAAAAAGGGTTTTTAGTGAAGACAGAAGTTCATACCAATAAAGTAGGAACATCAGAAAGAACAAAAGCAGTTATAGAGCCAAGATTGTCCGATCAATGGTTTCTAAAGATGAAAGATTTAGCAAAACCTGCAATTGATGCAGTTTTAGGGGAAGATGCTACAATTAATTTATATCCGAAGAAATTCGAAAACACCTATCGTCATTGGATGGAAAACGTTCGTGATTGGAATATTTCGCGTCAACTTTGGTGGGGACAACAAATTCCTGCGTATTTCTATGGAGACGGAAAAGAAGATTTTGTCGTTGCAGAAAATAGCGCAGATGCATTAGTTCTAGCAAAAGAGAAAACAGGAAATGCTTCGTTGTCTGCGTCTGACCTTAAACAAGATGAAGATGCATTAGATACATGGTTTTCTTCTTGGTTGTGGCCAATGAGTGTTTTTGACGGAATTAGAAACCCTGAAAACGAAGAAATTAAATACTATTACCCAACAAACGATTTAGTTACCGGACCCGATATTTTATTTTTCTGGGTGGCTAGAATGATTGTGGCAGGGTATGAATATAAAGGAGAAAAACCTTTTCAGAATGTTTATTTAACAGGATTAGTGAGAGATAAGCAAAGACGAAAAATGTCTAAATCTTTAGGGAATTCTCCAGATGCTTTAAAATTAATTGATGATTATGGAGCAGATGGGGTACGAGTTGGATTGCTGTTAAGTTCTGCTGCGGGTAATGATTTAATGTTTGAAGAAGATTTATGTCAGCAAGGAAAAGGATTTGCAAATAAAATTTGGAATGCTTTCCGTTTGATAAAAGGTTGGGAAGTAGATGCAAGTTTATCACAACCAAAAACTTCTAAAATTGGTTTAGAATGGTACGAAGCAAAGTTTCAAAAAGCGATAGCAGAAATAGAAGATCACTTTTCTAAATACCGTTTGTCTGATGCTTTAATGGCAATTTACAAATTGATTAATGATGATTTTTCTTCATGGTTATTAGAGATTGTAAAGCCAGCATATCAAAAGCCAATTGATAAAAATACCTTTGATGCAATTATTGAAGTTTTAGAAAATAATTTAAAAGTGTTACATCCATTTATGCCGTTTTTAACCGAGGAAATCTGGCAATATATTGCAGATAGAACTGCTGATGAAGCATTAATTATTGCAAAATATCCAATAATTAAAGAATATGATGCAAATATTATTGCTGACTTTGATTTTACTTCGGATGTAATTTCGGGAATAAGATCTATCCGAAAAGATAAAAATATTGCTTTTAAAGATGCCATTGAATTGTTTGTTATTGATTCTGAAAAAAACTCAAAAGAATTTGACGATGTAATTCAGAAATTAACAAATACAGCAACTATAACTGCAGTTTCAGAAAAGGTAGAAGGTGCATCTTTTAGAGTAAAATCTAATGAATACTTTGTGCCAATTTCTATTGAAAATATAGATGTTGAAGCTGAAATTATAAAATTAGAAGGCGAATTAAAAAGAGCGCAAGGTTTTTTATTCGGAATTTCAAAGAAGTTGTCTAATGAACGTTTTGTTTCTAATGCTCCAGAACAAGTACTTGCTTTAGAGCGCAAAAAAGAAGCGGATACTATTGCCAAAATTGAAACTATTAAAAGCAGTTTGGTGAGTTTAAAGTAACTTATTGCATTTTAAAAGTTTTTGTTTTGTTGAAGCTTTCACTAACAAAAGCCGTATATTTTTAAAACATAAATCCTTACTATTTAGAAAAAATTAGTAAGGATTTATGTTTTAAAAATATAGCTAGTTTGTTTTATGCAGTTGCTATAACTTTATCATGGTTTTTATAGAACTGCATCACGATAAAAGAACCAACGAAACAAGAGGCCATACCTTCTATAGCCAGTGTTATAACTATTTCTGCCAACGATAAGTTACCGCCAATCAAAAAAGAGTCGTTCATAATTGCTATAAAATCAGGGTTTATAAATGACATGTACCCGATAACACCAATGATTGAAAAAATTACAGCTAATGCAGATGTTTGCAGTCCTAGACCTAGATTTACAAGATAGTTGGTCTCTTTATTTTTTTCAATATTTGCTTTTATAACTTGGCGAATACCAATCAGCACAAAACCTAAATTTAGAAATCTTAAGTATGGATTTCCCTCTAACCCTACTAAACTAGAAAGTAGAAAAAAGGCACCAATCATTCCCATTATTAAAATTGCATGTTTGATAATTAGTTTTTTTTGACTCATTTTGTTTATGATTTTAAAGTTAGTTGTTAAACAAAAGTAATAAATATAGAGTAAAAAAGTCTTAAATAAATTGTAAAACTTTAAAAATAAGTTTTTTGTTCTCTGTTTTTCAGTGTTTTATGTTTTTAATTTGATTAGTATAATAGATAAAACAGATGTAATTTTACTATCTTTTAAAGCTCTGAAAACGTATATTTTATTAAAAATTTTTCGTTTTGAAATATGGCTTTAAATTAAGATTTATTTACACTGCTAATTTATAGACTATATTTGGTGCTCTAAGGTTTAGAGATAAATGTAATTTTATTGGTCCCAAAAATAGTTAAAACTATGCACTTTAGTGCATTTCGCTTTAGCTTCTAAAAACTTTATCTTTGTTTGATGTCAAATCAGCGAGTAAATGGTCATACAGTTTCTAGCTTAACGGTTCATATTGTTTGGAGTACAAAATATAGATATTGAGTATTAAGAGGAGATATCCAAAAAAGATGTAGAAAACTATTGATAGAGATTTGTGACTCTATGGATGTAGTAATTTTGAAAGGAGTAGTTTCAAAAGATCATATTCATATGCACGTTGAGTATCGCCCTTCTCAAGATATAAGTAGCTTGGTAAAAAAGTTAAAAGGAAGAACTTCTAGAAAAATTCAGCAAGAATTCCCAGAATTAAAAAAGAAGTATTGGGGCAGGCATTTTTGGGCAATTGGATTTGGATGTTGGAGTACAGGTAATATACTCATTACAAATAGGATCCCGAAAAATTAGGTTTAATAATTTGAAAATTATCTGTTAGGATATTTTTGAATTCCTCATTTTTCCAAGAGTGACTTTCTAAGAATTCGATTACCTTTTCTCTAA
>NZ_VORR01000045.1 GCF_007997085.1 Polaribacter sp. IC066 | reverse complement strand
TTTTGTTATCGAATTAACCGTTCTCAAAGCAAAAAAAATATCTTTAATAATTTAATAGTAAGAATGGTCAAAGCAGATAAAATATATCAAGCAAAAATCATATGTTCTTAACTACTTACCTCAATAATTTTATTTGTTGATCTTCAAATTTTACAATCTAAAAGCAATCATATAATTGCGAAAACAGCTACAAATTGGCGTTTAGAACCAGCAATTTTTAGCGGTGGCTATTTTCATGATATTGCTCCTCATCAAATTGATTTAATGTATTGTTATTTTGTCGAAATTAAAAGGACACAAGGGTTTTCAACATCGCTATTAAATAATAAAGTTGATACGATTGTTAACGGAATTATTGAATTTAAAAACGGAATTCAATTTAGAGGAATTTGGAATTTTAATGCTTCAGAAAAAGAAATAAAAGACGAGTGCAAAATATATGGCGAAAAAGGCACGATTACTTTTTCTTTTTATGGCGAAAAAGTATTTTTATCAACAGATAAACAAGAGGAAGTTTTCAGCTTTAAAAATCCAATTCATGCTCAACAACCAATGATTGAGCACACTGTTCGTTATTTTTTAGGACAAGATGTAAACCCTTGTTCTATAAAAAATGGGGTATGCGTAATGAAGATTTTAGATAGTTTCACTGCTTAAAAATTACGTAATTATTTCACAATACACTTTAAAACTTGTGTAGTAATAGTATCTTTTTTAAATACTATAAAATACATACCTCCAGGGAGTTCTGAAACATTTAATTTGTTTTCTTTTAACCTTTTTTTGATAGAAATTTTTCTTCCAGAAATGTCGTAAAGTTCAACAACATCATAATTTTCTGCAGGTGCATTTTCAAAAGTCACTTCTAGTGTAGATAAATTTGGTACTAATACAATCTTGTCTGCTTTCTTTTTTAAGTCATAAATAGAGAGCGAACCTGTGATTTCTTCAATGCTAAAATCTGCAAAATTTACAATTTCATCTTGCAAGTCTTGTTTATTATGTAAGCTCCTATAAATACCCCATTTTCGTTTTGCAAACGCTGCACCATCCTGCCAAGTATCTATAGCGTTATCTGCGGATTCAAAAACTACGTTCCCTGTTGCTATATTTTTAATTTCTATCGAATAGCTACTTTCTTGACCAAATTTAATAATCTCCACTGCAGTAACCCAATGACCTCTTAATACATCTAAATTTGCCGTTTTTAAAGTTTCTTGCTTATTTGTTGGTGTATATCTTAACTCTAATCTATCTGGTCTTGCCTTTCTTAAGGTTAAAGTAATCATTGGCATGGACGCATATAAGACCTCAACTCATTTTATTTGATGGATATGTGTAAAACTTGATGACGGTTGGAAATCTGAACTTATTTTAAATTTCCATTTATAAACGACAGTTTCTCCAAGAGTTGCTTTTAAGTTTTCTGTAGCACCTACATAAGTCTTAATTTCGTTTCGCTGTCTGTCAAATTTTAAACAGCGATCATTATCTGGAGTAATATGCGCATGAAAACGAAAAATATTTTTATTTAATTCCGTATCAAAAACTTCATCTATATGATTACCAAAATCTACGTGATTACAATCAGCTACCTCAATAACATTTCTATTTGGAAGTGCTAAAACCGAATTAATTCATACCTATTTCTTGAACCATCTGCTTCTAATGCAACCTGACTAGAAATTACTTAATAAATCTCAATAAAAAATAAAAGTAAAAAATATTTTTTTTCATGATTAAACTGTTAAACCAACATTAGTTTTAATATTTATTAGTGAAACTCCATTTTGAAAAATAACGCAGCTATGAATTCAAAATTGTAAGTTGAACTAATCTCGCTTCTTGTGCCAAACTCGTTTCAGTATTTAGCCGAACCTTGGGTTTAATACCCCGACGCTCTACATCGCAATATTAAAGGGATATTCCTTTTTGACACCTCGATAGCGCTGCTTCAGTTGTTCCTTAAAAAATATAACTGATTATTAATTATAATAAATCAAATTGTCTTGGTAACCACAGCGTTAATTCTGGAAAATAATTAATCAGGAGCAAGATAACAACCATTGCTAAAAACAACGGTAGTAAAGGTTTTACTACTTGTTGAATTTTTAAATTGGCAACACTACATCCTACAAAAAGTACAGACCCAACAGGTGGTGTACAGAGTCCTATGCATAAATTCATAATCATTACAATTCCGAAATGAATTGGATCCATTCCTAAACTAGTTACAATTGGTAAAAATATGGGGGTAAAAATTAAAACTGCAGGAGTCATATCCATAAAAACCCCAACAAACAATAATATTAAATTAATAATGATTAAAATTATAATTGGATTGTCACTTATTGATAAAAGCGTATTGCTAATTTCTTGCGGAATATTTTCATAACTCATTACCCAAGACATGGCAATAGAAGTAGCTATTAACAACAACACAATTGATGATGTTTTTACGGTTTCTATCAAAATTGGAGAAATATCTTTCATAGAAATTTCCTTGTAAGCAAAACCTAAAACTAGTGTGTAAATTACTGCAATTGCAGATGCTTCTGTAGCTGTAAAAATTCCGGCTACAATTCCTCCAATTACAACGACCAGCAACATTAAACTAGGAAAAGCAGCTATAAACCGTTTAAAAAACTCTTTAAACCCAACAACTTTGTCTGTCGGATATTTTTTAATGATTGAATAAATTAAAGCAACGATCATTAAAGCCAAGCCCAATAATAAACCAGGTACATAACCCGCAATAAATAAGGCTGCAATAGAAACACCTCCACTTGCTAAAGAATACACAATCAACACATTACTTGGCGGAATTATTAATCCCGTGGTTGCACTTGTAATATTTACAGCTGCACTAAAAGATTTATCATACCCATCTTTTTCCATCATTGGATTCATAAAACCTCCAATTGCGGATGCTGCTGCAACTGCTGATCCAGAAATTGCACCAAATAACATACAAGAAATAATATTTACAAAAGCCAACCCTCCAGGAAGCGGACCAACAATTGCTTTCGCAAAATTAATAAGCCGGACGGCGATTCCTCCTCTGTTCATAATTTGACCAGCCAATATAAAAAATGGAATTGCAGATAGCGTAAAACTATCTAAAGAGGTTGCCATTCTTTGCGCCAGTGTTGTTACAGAGGGTAGAAAAGGCATAGCACTTAATAAAGTAAATAGTGCGGCTAAACCAATGGCGTAAGCAATTGGAACTCTTAATGATAAGAAAATCAAAAAACTTATTACTAAAATGAAGACTTCTATTAAATTCATATATTTAAGCTTTATTCAATTTTCTTTGGTTGATAAATGTGTGTAAACTATAATAACAAATTAGCAATCCAGAAAGCGGAACAACCAAATAAATAAATCCTAAAGGAATCTCTAAAGTTGCTGATGTTTGTCCGAATTGAAAACACAATTGGCACAATCTAAATCCGCCAATAACCATTACCATAAAAGCAAAAGCGAAGGTTGATAAATAGACAATACCATCAAACAAATTTTGTTTTTTTGCAACTACTTTTTCAGAAATTAAATCAATGGCTAAATGCAGATGTTTACCAGTGGCATACGCTGCACCTAACAAGCCCAACCAAATTAATGAGAAGCTAGAAATCTCATCTGTAATAGTGCTTGGTGCGCTTAAAACAAATCTAGAAAACACTTGCCACACAACACTTGATAGCATTAAAAGCAAAATAAAAAGCACTAACTTTTCTAAAATAGCATCAACTTTTGCTCTCATTATTGTTTGTTTTTAATTGATTGAATTAACGTTTTCATTTCAGCGTCCTCCTTAAACATCTCTAAAATTCCTTTCGTTTGCTCTTCAAAAGGTGTTTTATCGGGATAAATAATTTGTACTCCGGCTTTTTTTACAGCTTCTAAAGATTCAATTTCTGAAGCTCCCCATAATTTTCTTTGTGCAACTGTACTTACTTTTACCGCCTGTTTTAACCATTTTTTTTCTTGTTCGTTTAACCGGTTCCAAGTGTCTGTGCCAATTAATAAAACATCAGGCACAGCAGTATGCTCATCTAAAGAATAGAATTTACAAACTTCATAATGTTTAGAAGTATAAAAGCTTGGCGGATTATTTTCTGCACCATCAACCACTCCTTGTTGCAAAGCAGTGTATAATTCTCCCCAAGATATGGGTGTTGGCGAACCGCCTAAATCATTAACCATAGCAACTGCCATGTTACTTTTTTGTACTCTAATTTTTTTACCAACCAAATCAGCGGGAGAATTAATTGGGCTTTCTTTCATGTAAAAACTTCTACTTCCTGCATCATAAAAAGTTAAACCTCGCAATCTAAATTGTTCTCCTTTTAACAATAAGCTTTTGCCAATTTCGCTATCAAAAACACTAAAAGTGTGTGCTTTATCTCGAAACAAATAAGGAATGCTAAATACTTTATATTCGGGAATAAAGTTTTCTAAAACTGCTGCAGAAACCTTTGTAATGTCTAAGCTACCAATTTGCAACAACTCTAAACATTCTCTTTCTCCTCCTAATTGACTACTCGGATAAATGTTTAATTTTAATTTTCCTTTAGATACTTCTGATAGCTTTTCACCCAAAATAACCATCGCTTCATGCACAGGATGCTTGGTATCTAAACTATGCCCTAATCTTAAAATTTTTGTAGTTTTATCTGATTTACATCCTGATAAAAAAAATAAGGTAGCCATAAAAAAAATAGCAAAAAAAGAATTCATTTTTATCATGCTGTATCTGATTTTATAAATTTTTAACCAATAAAGGAGTATTAATTTTATCTGAAAATGCTTTTAAATAAGATTCCCATTCTTGTTTATTTTTAAACTGATTACTTTTTTTCCACCCAAAACCAGCATAATAAATAACTTTATTATTCACAACTCGTAAATTCATATATAGATTGCTTTCATCTTTTTTTGAAGTGACATACTTTTCTGAATTGATAAAATAAGCATCTGTAGTAACTAATCCTTGTCCTAATTCTGAATCATCAAAAGGCTCCCAATAACTTATCCAGTTTTTATTTTTGGCGATAATTCCGTCTTTTTTATGCAAAGTTAATCCTGCAGAGATTGAATCTGTGCCTTTTATAATAATTTCAAAACGAGATAAATTTTGACCATAATCTAGAGAAATAAGTTTGCTTTCTTCTATTTGATTTCCATTTGCATCCCAAGTTTCATAATTCAAAATAAAACTGGTTCTAATTGGGCCTGAAGTAATGGTCTTATAATCTGTAAAGTTTTTAGAAAAATAGTAAGATGTATCCACTTTAACAGCAATTCCTCCAACTCCTCGACTTACGCCCACATGAAAATTATCTAAACCTTCACCTGTATCTTTATGATAAGAACCAATTCCTTTTGTAGTTTTATCATACCACTTGTTAATAATAGGATATTCGACCCTTTTTAACCAAGCATCCATTCCGCTCGATAAAGTTCCACCTTTTACTCCTTCTTCAATCATTTTTTGCGCAACGGGCCCAAACGTTCTAAAAGCAACCCTATTGTTTTCCCAAGCGTAATCATCTGTTCGTTCTGGCACAAAACGCGAATAACAATGTGCAAAAACTGAATCTTGTTTTATATCAGAAATAGCTACCGTATATCTCTTTGTAGAATTTGCTTTTATCGATGGTTGAAAAATCAGTACATTCATTTTTCCATCTAAATCAGTGTCTATAAGTTGAGAAGTAACTTCTTTTTTATTTTCATCTAAAATGATAAAATAGTCTAATTTATGATGATTTAATGCCGATATATCAACTTCAACCGTTTCAAATTCTCTATCAATATTCAAAGAGTTTTTTATGGCTACAGATAACAAAACCTCATTGCTTTTACAGTTGTAAAAACTAGCCACAATACAAAAAAGAAAGATTATTTTTTTCATTTATTCTTCGTTTGAAGGTTTCCCGATGGTTGCTAAAATTCCACCATCAACATATAAAATATGACCGTTTACAAAATCGCTTGCTTTAGAGGATAAAAATATGGCAGCACCTGCTAAATCATCTGGATTTCCCCATTTTTTTGCAGGCGTTCTGTTGATAATAAAATCGTTAAATGGATGCCCTTCAACCCTAATTGGCGCTGTTTGTGACGTTGCAAAATAGCCAGGACCAATACCATTTACTTGAATATTAAAACGTGCCCATTCGGTTGCCATATTTTTGGTCAACATCACCAAACCACCTTTTGCGGCAGCATATGCACCAACCGTATTTCTACCTAATTCGCTCATCATAGAACAAATATTAATAATTTTCCCTGATTCTCTTTTCATCATTCCACGAACAACATGTTTAGAAACAATAAAAGGACCTACCAAATCGATGTCTACAACTTCTTTAAAATCGGCAACTTCCATATCAACTAAAGGCGTTCTTTTAATAATGCCTGCATTGTTGATTAAAATATCAATAGCCCCAACTTCAGCCTCAATTTTTTTAATACTTTCTATAACTTGAGCTTCATCTGCAACATTAAATCTATATCCAAAAGCGTTAATTCCTGCTTTTTTATATTCCGCAACAGCACTATCAATTTTTTCTTGTGATGAATTTCCGTTCACAATAATAGTGGCTCCTGCCTTTCCTAAACCCATTGCCATAGACATTCCTAGACCATGTGTAGCACCTGTTATTAAAGCAACTTTGCCCTGTATATTAAATAATGTTTGTGACATGCTTTTATCTTAAATCTGTGATTTTTGCAACATCCATATCATTATAATCTAAATTTTCGCCAGCCATTCCCCAAATAAAAGTATAATTTGAAGTTCCTGAACCGGAGTGAATTGACCAAGGCGGAGAAATTACTGCTTGATGATTTTGCATCCAGATATGACGTGTTTCTTGTGGCTGACCCATAAAATGACAAACTGCTTGATTTTCTGGCACATCTAAATAAAAATAAACTTCCATTCTTCTATCATGAACATGCGCAGGCATTGTGTTCCAGACAGATCCTTTTTTTAGTTCTGTCATTCCCATTTGTAATTGGCAAGTACTTACAATTCCGCCAATAATCATCTGGTTTACAATTCTATGATTTGCGGTTTCTAAACTTCCTAATTCAATTTTATTAGCTTCGGCTAAACTTACTTTTTTAGTAGGAAATATTTTGTGTGCAGGAGCAGAATTGATGTAAAACTTTGCAGGATTCTTTGCATCATCACTTTTAAAAACAACTTCTTTTACACCTTTACCAATGTATAAAGCGTCTTTATGATTCATTTCATATATTTCACCATCCGCAGAAATACTTCCTTTTGCACCTACATTTATGATTCCCATTTCTCTTCTTTCTAAAAAGTAATCAGATTTTAAGGGATCAATAGTTTCTAGTTTTAATGCCAATGTTGGCACTGCACCACCTGCAATATATCGATCAAAATGTGAGTAGGTTAATTTTATTTTTCCGGGTTCCATTAAATCAGGAATTAAAAATTCATCTCTTAATTCTTGTGTATCGAATTTTTTTACTGCTTTCGGACTTGAAGCATATCTTGTTTCAAAAGTTGTTGTCATGATTTTTTGTTTTATTGTAACCTTGAGCGCAGTCGAAAGGTTTATTATTTTACAATGAACGTCTAACTCCGATTTCTAAACCACGTAATTCTGCCAAACCACGTAAACGACCAATTCCTGAATATCCAGGGTTTGTTTTTTTCTTTAAATCGTCTAACATTTTATGACCATGATCGGGTCTAAAAGGCATTCTTATATCTTTTCTTCCTGCTGTAATTCGTTTTTGTTGCTCTAAAACCAATGCTTTCATCACAGAAAACATATCCACATCACCCTCTAAATGATCTGCTTCATGGAAGTTTCCATCAGCATCGCGTTTAGTAGCGCGTAAATGAATAAAATGAATTCTATCTCCTAAACGTTCAACCATTCCTGCTAAATCATTATCGGATCTTACTCCAAAAGAACCTGTGCAAAAAGTCAAACCATTATTTGGCGATTTTACTGCCTCATATAAATCAACAATATCTTGCTCTGTAGATACCACTCTTGGTAAACCTAAAATTGGAAAAGGAGGGTCGTCTGGGTGAATACACATTAAAATTCCCGCTTTTTCTGCAGCCGGAATAATTTCTAATAAAAACGAAAATAAATTAGCTTTTAATTCTTTTGGCCCAATAGTATTATAGGTTGCTAAAATACTATTGAATTCTTTTAAAGAATAACCTTCTTCTGCACCTGGCAAACCAGCAATAATATTTCTAATTAGTTTTTTCTGTTCTTCTTCGGATGCATTTTTCAGAAACTCTACAGCTTTTTCTTTTTGAGTATCAGAATAATCGTTCTCTGCTCCTGGCCTTTTTAATAAATACAATTCAAAAGCAGCAAAAGCAGCAGCTTCAAACCGTAAAGCTCTTGAAGTGTCAGAAACTTCGTAATCTAAATTTGTTCTTGTCCAATCTAAAACTGGCATAAAATTGTAACAAACAATATCGATTCCACAAGCTCCTAAATTTAGTAAAGTCTGTTTATAATTTTCGTAATACTTTTTATAATTACCAGATTTTGTTTTTATATTTTCATGAATTGGCACAGATTCGACTACAGACCATGTCAATCCAGCACTTTCAATGATTTCTTTTCTTTTGATGATTTCTTCAACAGTCCAAACTTCGCCATTTGGAATATGATGCAACGCAGAAACAACGCCAGTCGCGCCAGATTGCTTTACGTCTAATAATGAAACTGGATCTTTTGGTCCATACCAGCGCCAAGTTTGTTCTAAATTTGCTCTCATTTTTATTCTTTTTTAAACGCCACTATACGCTGCAAAACCACCATCAATGGGCACAACAACTCCGGTTACAAATTTTGCTTCATCACCACACAACCATAAAGTGGTACCCACCAAATCTTCGGCTTCACCATAACGTCCCATAGGAGTTTGATCAATAATTTGTTGTCCTCTTTGGGTTAAACTTCCATCAGCATTTGTTAATAAACTTCTGTTTTGATCTGTCAAGAAAAAGCCAGGTGCTAATGCGTTTACACGAATTCCTACTTTAGAAAAGTGAACGGCTAACCATTGTGTAAAGTTGGATACTGCCGCTTTTGCACCACTATAAGCGGGTATCTTTGTTAAAGGTGTAAATGCGTTCATTGATGAAATATTTAAAATACTACATCCTTCTCTGCCAACCATATCTGTTGCAAAAACTTGCGTCGGTAATAAAGTTCCAATAAAATTTAAGTTGAATGTAAACTGAATTCCATTTACATCTAAATCAAAAAACGTTTTAAATCCCTCCGTTTTATTTGCCAGATCTGCAGCTTCTAAATACGGATTTGAAGTGGTACCTAAAGGATGATTTCCTCCAGCACCATTCACTAAAACATCAACCTTACCATACAGATCATTTATTACTTTTTTAGCTGCATATAATGAATCTTTTTCTAAAACATTTGCTGCAACTCCAATTGCTGTCCCGCCTGCTTTATTAATTGCATCTGCAACGATATCTGCCGCATCTTTTCTTAAATCTAATACAGCAACCTTGTTGCCTTGTTTTGCAAATGCCATGGCTAGCGTGCTACATAAAACACCTCCTGCTCCAGTTAATACAATTGTTTTATTCATGATGAAACTTTTTACTTTATGATCATTATTTTTTTTTATTTTCGTGTACGCACACACAAATATAATAAAAAATTTTGTGTGCGCACACAAAATCATTTTTTTTTGATTAATTTAGCTAAAACTATTTAGAAGATGCTATTCATCAAAGCTTCAATCTTAAGAACACATAAATCACGTTGCTGTTTATCAATTTAAAATATGATTACAATAAAAGACATCGCCAAAGAAGCAAAAGTTTCAGAGGGAACTGTTGATAGAGTTATCCATAAGAGAAGCGGCGTTTCTAAAAAAACAGAAGCCAAGGTTAAAAAAATTCTTGAACGTCATAATTTTAGTGTTAATCCTGTGGCAAGAGCGCTTGCAATGAAAAACAAGCATCTTATTTCAATATTAATTCCTGAATATAATGACTCAGATTTATTTTGGAACTTACCAAATTCAGGAATCTTAAAAGCAGCTAAAGATGTAAATAGTTTTGGAATTGAAGTAAATAGTTTTGCCTATAATCAATATGACCCTCTTTCATATTTCAAAACTTTTAAAGCTTTATTAAAAACAAAACCATCTGCTGTTATCATGGTGCCTAATTTCTCTAAAGAAACACAATTAATTGTAGTTCAGTTAGAAGCGCTCAATATTCCCTACCTGTTTTTAAACATTGATATTAAAGGTTTTAATAACATGACATATGTTGGCCAAGATTCTTATACAGCAGGTTATATTGCTGGAAAATTGATGCACCTTAAGAATCCTAAACCCTCAAAATTTTTAATAATTCAATCAAGACACAACATTACTAAAAACAATGCTGTTTCTAAAAGAATTGAAGGTTTTAATGATTATTTTTTGACAAACAAAATCAATTCTAAATCACAAACTTTAAAAATTGAACACTTAAATAATGCACCCGACACAAAAGAAAAAATAAACACATATTTAAAAACACATGCAGAACTTAAAGGCTTATTTGTGCCCTCTAGTAGAATTTACGATGTGGTTGAATGCATAGAGCCTGTTCTTTTAAAAAAAATTAATTTGATTGGGTTTGACAATACACCTCAAAATATAGAATGTTTATTGAATGATACTGTTTCTTTTTTAATCTCTCAAAAACCATTTGATCAAGGATACGAATCTGTGAGGGTATTAGCTGACTACTTGATATATAATAAAATACCAAGTAATAAAATATACCTTCCTATAGACATCCTTATAAAAGAGAATGTAAACTACAATATGAGAAAAGAATCTCATAATGAAAACAAGAATGATTTTAATTAAGTACCAAAGCAAACAATAAAGCATTCTTTTTATTGTAATCATTAAAAAAAAGGTGAAAGAATAATTATTTTTATATCCTGTTTAAAACGGGAAATATTTTACTTTATGAAACAAAAAACTACTTTGTTCTTTTATGTATTGGTTAGTTATTGTTTTTTTACTTTCGCTCAAGAAAGAGAAATTCAATTTACTCATATTTCTACTTCTGAAGGCTTATCTCAAAGTTCTGTAATTGCAATCCATCAAGATAAATTAGGGCAAATGTGGTTTGGAACAAGAGATGGTTTAAATAAATACGATGGTAATTCTTTTACAATTTATAGAAATAATTCTGATGATAAAACCTCTATAAGTAACAATGATATTTTATCAATTTTAGAAGATAAAGAAGGTTTTATTTGGATTGGAACCCATAACGGGTTAAACAAATACGACCCAGAAAAAAACACTTTTACAAACTATTTTCATAGCAACAGTAGCAACTCTTTAAGTAATAATACTGTTTGGACACTTAAAGAAATGTCTAATGGAGAAATTTGGATTGGTACTTCTGATGGCCTTTCTATTTACAACAAAACAACAGATTCATTTACTAATATTTTTAACAAAGCGAATAATGAATTAAGCCTTGTAGGAGATCACATTTTATCAATTTTAGAAACTAAAAATAAAGCTATTTATATAGGTACAACGTCTGGGTTAAGTCATTTAATTCAGAGAACAAATAGCAAATTTACTTTTAAGAATTACACAAATTACAACGAAAATAAAAAACCTATTTATATTCAATATCTGCTAGAAGATCGTACTCAAAATATACTTATTGCATCAAAAAATGAAGGGTTGCTTTACTTAAATCCGTTTAAAAATATCTTAAGAAATTATTTATCAGAAATACAGCAAAAAAAAGTTTCTAACGACATTCGAGAACTTGTTTTTGATGATCATAATCAGCTTTGGATTGGCACTTATAACGGATTACATGTCCTAAAAAACAATAAAAGTTTAATCGATTTAAAAAATGAAATTAACGATTCTAAAAGTCTTAGCAAAAATAGTATCAAATCAATTTTAAAAGATAAAAAAGGTTCAATTTGGATAGGTACTTATTATGGAGGGTTAAATATTTGGGACACTACGAATGTAAATTTCATTAATTTTTCTGAAAACAATAACTCCAAAAGGATAAATTATAACGTTATTAGTTCCATAGAAAATTATAAAAATCTTTTGTTTTTTGGAACCGAAGGAAAAGGAATCAATATTTTTAACACAAAAACAAATAGTATAAAATATATAGATAGAAAAAATAATTCTCTTTTGTTAGATGACAATATCAAATCTCTTTTGATTGATGAAAACAAGCTTTGGGTTGGTACTTTTAATAGCGGTATTGCAATTTATGATTTAGAAACAAATACTTTTCAAAATGATAAAAACACCAAAGAAATTCGCGAGTTCTTAAGAAAAACAGGTGTTTATTCCATAAAAAAAGACAAAAACAAAAATCTTTGGTTTGGTACCTTTGGTTTAGGAGTTATAAAATACAACCCTAAAAATAAAACGATTGCTGTTTTTAAAAATAATATTACAGATCATAATTCATTATCAAATAATTTGGTGAGATCTATTACAATAGACTCTAAAAATAATGTTTGGGCAAGCACACAAAGAGGTTTAAACAAAATAACGAGCAACAATAAAGTAAAACGTTATTTTTATGACAGTAATGTGCAATCTGGAGACGATATTGCTGTAGTTTTTGAAGATAAAGACAGTACAATTTGGATAGGAACTAAAGCAAAAGGGCTGTTTAGACTAGCAGGAGAAACTTTTATGAAAATTGAGCTTTTTGGAAAAAAAGGAAATATCTCTAACATACATAGCATTTTAGAAGACGACAAAAAGAATCTTTGGATCAGCACAAATGAAGGTCTTATTAATTACAATATTGAAACTCAAAAAACCAGTATTTATAATCAAAAAGATGGTTTAATTAGCAATGAATTTAATGATAATTCTAGTTTAAAAATTGGTAATTCTCAATTTTATTTTGGTGGCCCAAATGGTATTACTTCTTTTAATACTGCTGAGTTCACTACAAATTCTTATGTTCCTCAAGTTTTAATAACAGATTTTAGAATAAAAAATAAATCTGTAAAAACAAAAGACAATTCTAATATTTTAAAAAAGACAATTGGTTTTACAAACAACATTTCATTAACGTATCAAGAGGGTAATTTTTCTATTCAATTTGCAATTCCTAATTTTATCAATTCACAAAATAATTCATACCAATATCGATTAAAAGGCTTGGAAGAAGATTGGATTTTTACCACAGAAAACTCAGCTTCTTATACAATTCAGGATCCTGGAGATTATATTTTTGAATTAAAAGGAGCCAATAATGATGGGTTGTGGAACCAAAAGCCAACAACTTTAAAAATATATGTAAGTCCTGCTCCTTGGCGAAGTTGGTGGGCTTTTTTACTGTACGGCCTACTAATTGCCACTGTGCTCTATTTTTTATTATCTATACAAAAATCTAAAACACGTTTAAAACACGCCCTAGATTTAGAACAGTTAGAAAACGAAAAAATTGAAGAAAATAACAAAGCTAAACTAGAGTTTTTTACCAATATTTCACATGAATTTAGAACACCTTTAACGCTTATTTTAGGACCATTGCAAAATATTTTATCCGACTACAAAGGCAATAGTAAAATGTACAAAAAACTGTTAGTTGTAGAAAATAGTGCCAAACATTTGCTGCAATTAATTAATAGATTAATGGATTTTAGAAAGTTAGAAAACAATCTTTTTAAACTAGAAGCAGCAGAAGGTAATATTGTAAAATTTTTAAAAGAAATCTTTTTATCGTTCACAGAATATGCTAAAGATGGTGATTACGATTTTAATTTTCATACCACAGAAGATGTTATTTTGGTTTATTATGATCGTTATAAATTAGAACGTGTTTTTTATAACCTAATTTCTAACGCGTTTAGATATACACCTAAAAACGGCGCTATAAACATCAGAATAAAAGAAGAAAACAACAACATTATAATTTCTATAGAAGACACAGGCGTTGGAATTTCTTCAGAAAATCATGAAAAAATATTTGACCGCTTTTTTGAAGTAACTGCAAATAACAAACCAAATACCAATTATAATAAAGGAACAGGAATTGGTTTATCCATTGTAAAAAATATTGTAAACCTTCATAAAGGAGCCTTAAAAGTTAAAAATAATAAAAATAATACTGGCTCTATTTTTAATGTAATTCTACCTTCTGGAAAAAATCATTTAAATGAAGATGAAATTATAAAAGATTTTAAATTTAGTGACGATGTTTCTCAATATGTAACTCAATTAAGTGAACCTATTATTATTTTAGAAGATGAATTATCAGACAAAATTAATAATAAAGATAAAAACACAATACTTTTAGTAGAAGACAACAAGCCTTTGCGTAAATTTATGAGAGATTTACTAAAAGAAAACTACAATATTTTAGAGGCAGAAAATGGAAAAACAGCCCTAAAAATAGCCATAAAACACCTACCTAATTTAATTGTGAGTGATGTTGTAATGCCATTTATGACAGGTACAGAATTATGTTCTGCAATTAAAAACGAGATTAAAACAAGTCATATTCCTATAATCCTACTAACCTCAAGATCTGCCCTAATTTACAAGTTAGAGGGTTTAGAAAGTGGTGCAGATGACTATATAAGCAAACCTTTTGATGTAAACGAATTTAAAATAAGAATCAAAAATTTACTAAATTCTACAAATAGGCTTAAAGATAAATTTTCAGAAGAAGGTGGCCTAATAAGCAATGAAGTTATTCTTTCTTCTTTAGATGAAAAACTCTATAAGAGCGCTTTAGAAATTGTAGAAGCTAACATTGCTAATGAAACATTTAATATTCCTTTTTTCTGTTCAGAACTCGGCGTTAGTAGAACTATGCTATTTATAAAAATTAAAGCTTGGACAAATTTTACTCCAAATGATTTTATTCAGCATTTTAGAATGAAACGTGCTGCGCAACTTTTAGAACAAGGAAAAATTAATATTTCTGAAGTTAGTTATAAAGTGGGCTTTAAAAACCCGAAGTATTTTAGTAAATGTTTCCTTAAAAAATATGGCGAAACCCCTTCACGATACGCAAATAAGTTTTCAGAACACTCATAAACTAACTTTTTTATACTTTAAAAATCAGTCTTTATAAAGATTTGTAAGTTTATATAATCTTGGATTCGATGGGGTAAACAAAACGATTGTATTTTCCAATTGAAACCGTTCCAGCATATTGCAGAAAGGGTCTGATTTTCATCTAGTACTATCTTTATAAGTACGGTAAATACCTTAATTCTTGTACTTCATCATTTCCTTTTTTATTAATTGAGTTTAATGTCCTTTAATTTGTCATGCTGTAAATTCAGTTTAGTATTTGTGTACTAAATATCTGCTTCTGGCAAGTAGTCGTTTATAAGTAGGGCATGCAGATTTTCTCAAAAATATTTCAGTTTTAATTTTTGGTATGTCAGATTAGTAGTAAATACTATTTTAATAATTTCATAGAAAAAATTATGAGTTTAAAAACTCTTACCTTTTACAACTTTTAAATAAGTCCAAAAAAATAGCATATTGTATTGCTATTTTTTTGAAGTTTTATTAAATTTATTACAAAGAATATCGTCCCAATACAACTCTCTCCAGCATCACTTCTTTTAGTTTTAATACTCCTTAAGCCGTATGCATTTTTTGCTTGCCCAAATTCACCTTCTATATGTTTCCTTTGGTTTCTCTTTGGTTTCCGTTTTCTTTTTTGTGAAGCGTTAAGACTTACTTTTTTGGGTATTCCTAGTGGTTTTCTCACAATTCATATCCCTCTTTCTTTGAGCCAGTTTCTGTTTTTTCGGTTAAGATATAACTAGTCTGCTAAACTAGTTCTACAATCATAACTATAAATTCATTGTGATACTTTTTTACCATCAGTCAAAAATAAAATTTATAAGCTCATCAAAAGAAACACGTAAAAGGCAGACAGTCCAACTAGACAGAAAAACAAATACTGATTTGTTTACAAAGAAATCCTAATCTAACACCAAACAATACCAGGAACTAAAAACAGAATAGTCTTTTCTTCTATTTTATTTAATCGATTTACAGTTTTAAATTATCGTTAAAAAAAATATAGAATAATAAGAAAGGAATAATATCACGATTATATTGATAGATTATTGGATCATTTTACTCCTTATTTGGATATTTATTTACCTCCTTTAAAATACCTTTACTATGGAGTCCTATTATTTTACTCTTTGAAATTATGATGAAAAAACACCTTTTTAAATTATGTATTATACTATCTTGTTTACTCTTTTCATGCAAAAACGAAAAGAAAGAACCTTATAATTCTTATAAAGAATTAAACAAAAGGTATACCAAATTTTTAAAATACGAGCCAGATTCATTAGCTTTTCCAAGAAGCTACGATTCAAAAAAAGAAAAAATAAAAAAGGTTCCTTCTAAAGATTGGACAAGTGGATTTTATCCAGGAAACTTATGGCAAATTTATGAGTTAACAAACAACGCCGATTATAGAGAATTAGCCATAAAATGGACCTCTTTTATCGAAAAAGAAAAGTTTAATGATAAAACTCATGATATGGGTTTTAAAATATTTTCTAGTTTTGGACAAGGTTTAAAACAGGATCAAAACAATCAAAAATACAAAGACATCATTCTAAAAAGCGCACAAACGTTAAGTTCTCGCTTTAATGAAACTATTGGTAGTATTCGTTCTTGGGATTTTAACAAAAAAAATTGGGCTTTTCCTGTAATCATAGATAATATGATGAATTTAGAATTACTTTTTGAAGCTACCAGAATTTCTAAAGACAGTTCTTTTCATAAAATCGCTGTAAAACACGCAAATACTACTTTAAAAAATCATTTTAGAGAAGATAATAGCTGCGTTCATGTGGTAGATTATAATCCACAAAACGGAGCAATTAGATCAAAAATTACACACCAAGGTTATAATGATGCATCGGCTTGGGTAAGAGGTCAGAGTTGGGCAATTTATGGGTTTACCATGGCTTATAGATATACCAAGGATGAAAAATATTTGAAGCAAGCGAAAGCAACTGTTGCATTCTTCTTAAACCATAAAAATTTACCCGAAGACGGCATTCCTTATTGGGATTTTGATGCTCCTAATATACCGAATGAACCAAGAGATGTTTCTGCTGGCGCAATTGTAGCTTCTGCATTAATAGAACTTTATGAGTATACAAAAGACGAAACTTATATTGACTACAGTAAAAAATTTCTAAAAAATGTGCAAACATCTAATTACATTTTATCTTCGGATATAAAAGCCCCTTTTATACTAAAACATAGCACAGGAAACTGGCCTAAAAAAGATGAAATAGACGAACCAATTGTATATGGAGATTATTATTTTTTAGAAACTTTATTACGATTAAAAGCATTACAATAATTTTTAGCTCACGTTGCAACATAAAACATAAAACATCAAACAAAAAATATGATATTTAAATTTAAAAACAGCAATAACCTTCATCACCTTTCTAAATATCTTTTCTTGCCATTCAGTAGTGGATTCAGAAAGAACAAAAACTAATATAAATGAAACTTGGTTGTATTTAGAAAATGATACAGGAAACATTTCTGATGCGCTAAACACTCAAAATTGGCAAGCAATAAATTCACCTCATTCTTAAAATAGTTTAGATACTACAGATTTAGACCCAGGTTATAGAAGAAGCGGCAGCTAATATAAAAAAAATGATGTTTCTCTAAATTCAAATAGTAATTACGAACTGTATTTTGAAAGTGTAAATATTACCTCATAAATATTTGTAAATGACGATAAAATTGGCAGTCCTATTGGTGGTTATATTGGCTTTACACTTGATCTATCTAATGCTCTAAAAAACGGAATAAATAAAATGTGTTATACTGATATAGGTTGACCTTTTTAAGGTTTAATTTATACCGTTCAAACTATTTTTTTAGCCTTCACCATTTTAATCGTCGCTTTTAGTATTAGTGATGATTCAATTCTAAAATTTAGAAATATTTACAATAACCCTTTCTAAAGTATTAATTTTAATATGATCGCGTTCTCTACTGATAAATTACTGTATAGCTATCAAAAGTCCGAATAACAATACTACTAATGGGAAGAGAGAAGTTTAAATAATGTTGAAAACGATTGCTGTAATTACTCAAACGTCTACTTTGTTGTAATTAACAAAGATAGCGATATATTCGTGTTTAGAGAAATCACAAGAGAGGGAGTATACATTTGGCAGTAGTAATAATTGAAGCTGTATAAGGTTTGGAAAAACTATTGCCCTTAAGGTTGTCGGGGAAAATGCAATTAGCTTTACCTTTTCGGATTTCGAAGGATCTACGAGAAATAGATTTGCTTTTTTTAATTTCAAAACATCTTATTAAAATTTTCAAACAATTTTATAGTTTGGTTCGAGAATAGGTCAATTTGGTGTACCAAATAAAAAAGTCGAAGCTAAAGCTTCAGCTTTTTTTATTAATGTTAATGCAAACTTAAAATTTTTTCTAAATCTATAATTAGAGTTCTACATATTCTACTCTCAATTCTTAAATTTAATTTTTAAACTTATTTTAGATTAAAAACTACCTTTTGAAAAAGAAAATTAAAGTAAAAAAGTAGAACGTAAACCTAAATTGCGCTTTAAATTCTTTAAAAAAATTATGAATAAAAAAACGAATTAAAATTAACATCATTTCAAGTCCGTTTATTTTAAGCAAAAACGAATTTAGAAACAGCCTTTATCTATTTATAATTCTAAAAAAAACATTAAACTTCTAAAAATAAATATTTTTTAACCAATAAATGAGGTTAGAATAAAACAATTATGGCTAAAAACGATACACTAATCTCCTTTTATTAATTTGCTGTGACTACTTAAAAGAATATTTTAAAAAAACTATTTTAAAAAACAGTAAAAGTACTTGTGAGATCTATAAAACTTACTATATTTGCAGCTCTAAAAATAACACTTTAGAAAGCAAGTTCTTTTACAACATCAATCCTGCGAAAGTAGCTCAGGGGTAGAGCATCACCTTGCCAAGGTGGGGGTCGCGGGTTCAAATCCCGTCTTTCGCTCTATTTTATAAAATACTAATGCTGAAGTGGTGGAATTGGTAGACACGCTGGACTTAAAATCCAGTGGTCAGTAATGGCCGTGCGGGTTCAAGTCCCGCCTTCAGTACAATAACCGTTGTTAATCGTTTGATTTTCAACGGTTTTTTGTTTTTATAAAAGTTGATTTGTTCGATTTTTGTATTGTTAGTTTTTATTTACTTCATTTCATAGCTTAAATACTCTCTTATTTAGAAAGTAGTAACCTTTCAATATCATTCGGGTCTACACTATTAACTTTTTTTATTTTCTGCATCAACTTTAAATATTTTTTTGTCGGTTTACCGTTGTAAGATTGTCTAAAATGTTTGCTGTAAAGTTCGGCATAGATTTTATCCTTATCAAAGTAACTACCAAAAACCCTTTCTATTTCACGCCACTTCTTGCTTTTGGTTTGAGTTGAGTACATTCCTGTTTTTATGGCGGTTCTATGTTGAAACCTACCATTTATTAAATAAAGCTTTCTGCATCTCATTCCTGTAAACTTACATTTAAAGTATAAAATTTCGCCTTTGTTTAAATTAGATTTTACAGATACTACAAAAACCCTGTAATTATAATCTTGCTTATTACAAGTGTAATTTAAATCAATATAAGTATCATTTTCACTCATAGTAACCTTAACGCCAATACTACCAGTATTTTCGCCACCTCTTTTCCAATTGATAGTGCCACCAATAGTTTTATTTTTTTTAAAGTACCTCATCTTTTTTAAATCTGTTATTGATAAACTTTTGCTTTCATCAAATAAGTATGGAAACGTGTAATTTTTTGGCATTGTATTTTTTTTATTTTTGTGTGAAACCTAAATAATTAGGGAATTTTGCAATAAATTGAACTTTGGTGCTCCTTTTTATAGTGTCCTTTTTTGAAAATCTAACGATTAAAACTCTATCTTTACATTGGTAATATGTTATAATATTATTGAACTTTGAACGGTTGTAAAGGTTGCCTTTTTGGTAGCCTTTTTTTATGCTTTTTTTACAAAATTTAGCACCTTTAAAATTTTGTAGTGAATTTCTCTGTACGCCTTTATTCATAGGGGTTAACAGATTCTAACATCTTTTTATATTCCTTATAATAGTAAAGATGTTTTACCCTAAAAAATATCACTTTTTACGTACCATTCTAACAAGTCTATAAGATTGTAATAACTCGGGTTTTTACTGTTGCATCTTAATTTATACCACTCTTTAAACAAGGTCGTTTTATTGACTGTTTTTAGCTTTTTAGCTTCAGCAAGAAACTTCAAAAGTTTGGTCTTATTTTTCTCATCTGTTTTTGTGTTTGGGTTGTTTATTGTATCGATATTTTGATATAGTTTGATGCTGCGGTTTATCGTTCTAATATCAATAGGCTTTATTTTTGTTTTATCAATTAAGATACTATCTACATCATTAACGCCTAAACGCTCTAAACGTTCGCTGTTTTTATGCAGGTCTTCAAACGTCTTTAAATTATCACTTACTAAATTATAAACATCATCAATAGGCTGTAAACCTATGTAAGCGATTGATTTTTTTAACTCTAAATTATCTGTAATAACATACAAAGCACTTAAAACCTCATCTTTATTATGTAGCCAATTAATAGCTATCAATATTTTATTTTGCTTGGTTTGTTCTTTGCTTTCGGTTGTATCAAAATCAGTACAAATATTTTTTTTGTCTTCTATGATATTGATATTATAATTTAACTGCAAAAACTGTATGTATTCCTGTTTTGTCATCATACTAAAAAAACTTTTTGCAATATCATAAGCAAGTGCATAATCGTTTACAAAGCTGTTTTCATAATACAAATATTTAGTACTGGCATTGTCCTTTTTATCGGTATCGTTTACATTAAAGTTTTTAGCATCTGCAATAAGATTTTTTTTAGTTTGTAAAAATGCATAATTCGGATTCCAACTTCTTAACGTTTGGTCTTCAGTTTCTTTATAATAAAAATAATTTTTTCGGATCGGGTCTTCATTCCGAAAACGTGCAAAGAATTGTTTAACAGATTCGGGCATTGGTTTATAATCGGTTTCAATAAATACGGCATCTGTAAAACCGTCTTGCTTTATACTTAAACCCTCATCTATTATAGACGTTGTAATTACTAATTTTATAACATCATTAAACCTACTTTGTGAAGTAAGCTGTTTAAAATCTTCACTCTTTTTGATATGATTATCTGCATTTAAAATAAGAATTTCGCCCTTTTTATATTTCTTTAATTTTAATAATTCTAGTTTTAATGAGGTTGCAACGTTACGGCTATTGATACGTAAAATACATTTACCCTTTACACTCTGCAAGTGCTGTAAAGCTATTTTTAAAGGTGCTCTATTATCTACTATCATAGAAACATCAACTGGCTTTAAATGCTCTTTTTTTACATTCACTAACTTATAGCCAATAGCCTTAAATAGTTGGTTTGTAGTTCCTGTAAGTCCTATAATAGTGTAGTTTTTAAATAGGCTTGTAAGATTCTTTATCGCTTCACGTTTATAACCGTTTGCTGTTATTAAATTATGCACCTCATCAACTACAATATAATCAAAGGTATTCGGGTCTTTAAGATGTTTATAACCTTGCTCATAGGTTGCCATAACAATAGAAACCTTTTTTGCTTTGATATGGTCTTCACGGGTGCTGTTGCCTGTAAGTGTAATAATATTGTTAAAACTGCTCTTTGTCTGCTCTACGATTGCGGTTAAGGGTGCTAAAATTAACAGTCTTTTTTTAGGGCGGTACTTTGTAAAATCCAATAAAAAAGCGGTTGTTTTTCCTGTTCCTGTTTCGGCTGTTAAGATGGTTTTATCATTAGCATCTGAATAATCTAAAATAGTTTTAAGCTGTTCACTAACATAGTTTTTTATAGATAGTGTTTTATCATATTTAATAGACAAAGGTTTTAACTTCAAATAATCAAAAAACAGTATTTTTTCAGCATCATTTTTAGCGTTCTCATTCGTAAAATTTACCTTGGCTTTATAAGGTGCATTTATTAAATCATAACACACTGTAAAAATCTGTTTTGCTCGGTCTTCTTTGTTTTCTCTTAAACTATTTTCAGCTTGTTTAAAGTCTTTTTGTTGCGGTTGCTTTTCTGTATATCCTTTTAACTTTAAGTCTGCTATAAAACGCCTATAATCGTTATTATAGTGAAGTTTTAAATATAAATCATAGGGCGTAAACTTGTAATAATTTGAAAAACTACCACTAAAATTTATAAATGTATTATCCTTTACAAAACCCGTGTCTTTACTTGTAGTACTGGGGTGTTTGTATCTGTTAGCACTTACTTGACTTAAACCGTTTTCTATGAGTGCGGTTTCTATGGTGGTGCTATTGTTAAACTGTTCTTTGATTGAGCCATAAACCGCCCTATTATCTTTAAACCTGTATTGCTTAACGCCCGTATTTGAAACCTTTACAACTTCTTTTAAATCGTACGTAAATACATAAGGTTTATTGTTGATAAAACGTTTTTCGGTTTGCATAGCAAGGTATCTTACCTGTCTAAATTTGTTTTGAGCATTGTCAAACTTTACATTTAAAATAGTAGTTAAATAATCAGTAATTGAATTACATATTTTTAAATGTTTGGTTGTATCATTATTTAAAACCTCGGCTAATTGTGGCACGTATAAAACGCCCGCAATACCTTTGCCACTATTAGAACCCCATACCAAAACCGCTATTTGTTGTAATTGTGCAAATACATCTGCATTTGGTTTCGTTTTCAGTAAGCGACTATTTTCATTTTCTTTTACATCTATATCAAAAAATAAAAAAGGTGCGCTCTTATAACAGTATTCGCCACTTGTACCGCCTTTGTATAAACCTTTGAGTATTGCAATACTATTGCTTTTAGTAGGTTTGCTTTTAATATTATTTAATCGTTCTAATAAAGTATTTAAAGTATGATGCTTTTTAACGGGAATACTGTTTTTATTCTTACTAGAATAGTAATTGTAAATCTCACTAAATAGCGGTGCGCTTTGCACCATTTTAGAACTATTAAAATGATGCTTTACACTTACTTTGAAATCAGTTATTGAAACGACTTTTGTGAAGTCGCTCATAACTTACTTTATTTTATAATGTTCTTTAAATAACCTCTTATTTGTACTTAAAAAATTAACATTTTTGCTCTTTGTAGCTGGGCATCTATCAGAAAATAAAACCTGTAATAGTCCTTTTTTCTCATAGTAGGCTTTTGCTTGACAAAGAAACTTTTCGGGTATGTTAGTTTGTTTACATACGTCTGCTGTGGTGGTGGTGGTATAAAATAAATAGTTATAAAAACGCTTTCTGTATTCATTAGCAAATACACTCTTTTTGTATGGCAAATTAAACTGTTTGCAGATAGTAAGCTGTTCGCCTTTCTCTATGTATTTAGTTTGCTCTACGTACGTTATTAGGCGTGCTATATTTTGCTTATCTTTGTTTTGTCCTTTCTCAAAAGACTTACGGCTGTTTGGTGTTTTTTTAGACATCATTCAGCTTTTTAAATTTCTACAATTGCGTTATCAATATCTTCTTGACGGTACAAAACCCGCCCACCAATACCGACCGCTTTTAAGCGCCCTGTTTTATTCCATTTGTTAAGCGTAACAAACGAAACGTTTAGCATTTTAGAAACCTCGGCACGTGTTAAATACGTCTTTGGTTGCTTTGGTTCAAAGTGAAGTTTAAGACTTTCTAATTGAGTTTTTACGCCCTCAATAATTGCGTTTTGAAGTTGGTCGGGTGTTACCGAAATAAATTGTACTGTTTGCATACTGTAAAACATTTTTTAGTGTTATGTTTCACAAAAATATACCTAACTTACTGTTAAACAGAGGTGTTACGGTAACGTTACTGTAACGATTAACTTTAATTCATTTCCTTTAATTTAAGACTATAAGCTTTCATAAAATCAGCGCATATTTTAATCTCATTTGCAATACAATAATCATAAACACGTTTTAATTTATTCCAGTCGCTATAAATATTTTTAGTATCTACTATTGTGTTACTTTTTGTACTTGAAATACAATTATGATATTTCTCTAAATTATATTCTATTGCTATTTTACGTGCCGAAATCTTTTTGCCTATTTTTTTTTGTATTTCTCCAGTTGCAAAACCTAAACCAATAGGAAACCATTTTGGTAAATCACTTTCTTTATTGTCTTCGTTTTTAATATCCTTTAAATATTTTTTTAAAAATAATATTTTAGATTTATTAAATTCGTACCCCATTATCATAACAGAATGACTGTGTCCGTTTCTAAAATAATCCTTTTTAATTAATTTATTTTTTAATTTTAAGTCTGGTATGTATTGTAGTTCTATTACATTTCTAATTGATTGCTTTTTATCTTCATCTTTGTTTTTGTAATATTCATTAAATTTTTCACTAAAATCTAATAAGTTTAAATTTGTATTTATTCTATTTAATTCACTTATTATAATCTTCATTCTGAACGGTTTTAAGTAGGTACATTGTAAATATAATAAAATCCTCTTAAAATTAATTAAAAGGCTTTAGAGTAGTTTGTCTTAACTTTGGTTTGATGCGTTTTTGATAACTTGTAGTTGAGGTTCTTTTTTCTCTTTTAACGCTTGTAAGGTATAAAAATCTGCAATTTGTTGGGCAAAATCTAAACTATCTTTGCCAATATAATTTAGTAGCATTTTTTCTGAACTGTGAGCCGATATACTCATTATTAAGGGCGTTGGTAGTATTCCGTATAAGTTGGTGCAAAAACTACGTCTACAAACGTGTGAAGCCATTAATTCCCATTTAGGATAGATACCGCTAACTTTTCTTTTCTCTTTGTTTCCTTTGCCCTTTTCGGTTACTGTTATCTTGCTATCTTTTATCAGTTCGTTAATTTCTGCAAGTTTGCAAATTTCTTTAATATGTATGTTAAATTTCTGAATAGATATTTTATAAGGCAAACCGCTTTTTATAATTTCTTTAGTTTTTGCTAGTACGGGTATTGTTACGTTCTTATCTGTTTTTTGTTGCTTTAGCTGTATAACTTCTAAATTCTTTAAGGTCTTAAAATTGCTTTCGTTTAATTGTAAAAGGTCGTTACCTCTTTGTCCTAAATTTACGCCTAACATTAGCCATTTACGAGCGTTTTTAAGCGATTCACTTAATAAAATGGTATCTTCTATCTGCTTTAATTCTTTAGGGTTTAAATAAAGTATATTTTCGTTTTTGGTTTTAGTACTATCAATCTTTTTTAATTGGATATTAGTTTCTATTCCGTAAAAAGATGCATCATTGCAAACCGTTTTTAAGTCTGCTATTTTTTTAAGTGCATAGCTTTTTTGATACTTCTTTGTATTCAGTAAATATTTTAAAAAGTCTTTTGCAAATTTTACGTTTACATCTTTTACCTTAAAAGTTTCTTGCTTTTGGTATTCAGTAAGCATATTTTTTAGTGAAGTGTAGGCGTTCACTCTACTTTTTGACAAACCAATACCGCCCTTACCGTTTTTTCTTGTTGGTGCTTCATCAATTATACATTGTATTGCATCTGTTAATAAGTCGCTTTGTTTGTTTTCTGTAATTGGATTGTAAAATAAATCAATTTGATTTTTTAACCAGTCTTTAGGTATTGGCTTTGTATCTGTGTCTAACTTGTTAAATTCAGCCATTAAATAATTTTCGATAGTTAAAATATCAGTATTAACCTCTACTTTTTTATTTTTTATAGTTGCATCTTTTGAGTTCTTATTGTGAAATTTCCAGTATTCAGCCGATACGATATATTTTGTTTTTGCGCTAAATGTAAAATCGTTTCCTGTTTTATCTCTGAATAATAATCGAACTGTTAACGGTGCGCTTTTTCTTGTAGAACGAAATAGAAAATTAATAGTAGCCATATTTATATTATTGAATTTTGAACAATACAAATATAAGGCTAAAAAATCTTTTTTGTACGGCTTGTACGATTTTTGTATTGTGAATTTTAATCTTACTTAATTCTAGTTAATTTTAGTTAATCTTTTTTAAGTCAATAATAGCAACGGTTTCGTTAAGTGAAAAGGGTTTAGCTATGTTTTACAAGGGTTTCAAAAGGTGCTAAAATAAGCTATTTCAAGTCCCGCCTTCAGTACAATAACCGTTGTTAATCGTTTGATTTTCAGCGGTTTTTTGTTTTTATAAAAGTTGATCTTGCCAACCATTTTTTAAACCAAACGTAAAATTGTTTTTGACTCCCTCTTTTAGTTTACCATATTTATTAAATTGGTAGAAAATAGAATTATAAAAAATATATTTACTTTGCTATTATTAATTTCTACTATTTATACTTATACTCAAAATCCAAAAATAGAGTACGAAAACTTTAAACTTCAAGAAGATAAAAAAATAGTTTGGCAAAAAGTTTATGAATTTAAAGGCTCAAAAGACTCAATAACGGAAATATTAAAAGAGTTTATAACTACAAATAGTTTTTTGAATAATTTAAAATATACTAATTATGGTTTCACTGGTTTTTCAAGTTATCCTAAAATAAGTGACTTAAGGGGTATGCCTATTGCTGTTCAAACAGCTTTTAACTCCTTTGTAAGTATCGACATTAAAGAAAATAGGTGTAGAATTTCAATTTCGAATATAAAGTTTAAACCACTAAATATGGATTTTGGAGGTATTGAAATGAACACAAACTCTGCTTTAGAAGATATAACTGTACGAAACAACTATCACGAGATAAGAAAAAATAATACAGCAAGAAAAACTTTATCAAATTTAAATAAGGACTTCCTTAAAATACTAACCTTGAAAATTAATAAAAACGAAGATTGGTAAACTATTAAATAAAAGTAGGTCTTTAGTGTGTTAATTTTTAATTATTTTCCCTAATAATAGAGCAATATAAATAATACCCGTTCACAAAAAAATAGAATAAAGAAACTCTTTATAAGAATTAGTCCGCAAAATAATTAAATCTCCTAAAAACTTATGCTAGTCTTGATTCATAACAATCAGCCAACAATATCATTAAAAAAACGCCAAAAGTACACTAAAAGTTTTTTTTGTAGTTATCAAAAATAAGATGAATTATTTTTTTCCTTGTTGATTAAAAGCTTGTTTCAACTTTTCATCGGTCAAAATATATTTCTTATATTTTCCATCTCTGTATCTGTAATAAATAAAGAAAGGCATAAATAAGAACGAAAAATAAAAAACGCCTAACCCCATTACAATTTGTGCTTTTTCATGGTCTTGGTTTACTAAATAAAGCCCAGTTATCATCCAAACTAAAAAAATAACCAACATTATATTTATTACTGTTTTCATGCTGTAAATTTACAAAAGTTATATCTTGTAAAAACATAAATAATACGTAAAATAAGCGGCTCATCTTTGAGACCCTTTAAGAAATTAGTATCCGTTAAAATCAAAACTACTTTTAAATGAAATCAGTTTTATTATTTTTAATTTATTTACTGCTATCTTCCTGCAATCAACCTATAAAAAAAGCAACTATGAATAAAAAAATAGTCATTGCGCATAGAGGTGCTTCTGGGTATTTGCCCGAACACACTTTAGAAGCAAAGACAATGGCACACGCCATGAATGTAGACTTTATTGAGCAAGATGTAGTCTTAAGTAAAGACAATATTCCTATGGTAATTCATGATATTTATTTAGATGATGTTACCAATGTTGCCATAATATTTCCAGACAGAAAAAGAATTGATAACCGTTTTTATGTAATCGATTTTACGTTTGCTGAATTAAAAACACTACAAGTTTCAGAACGTTTTAACCCAAAAACTGGTGAACAAGTTTATAAAACTCGCTTTCCGAAAGGAAAAGGGAATTTCAAATTGCACTCTTTACAAGAAGAAATTGAACTAATTCAGGGATTAAATGTATCAACCAAAAAAAACATCGGCATTTATCCAGAAATTAAAGATCCTGAATTTCATCAAAAAGAAGGAAAAAAACTTACAGAAATTGTACTAAAAATTCTTGCTAATTATGGGTATAAAACTAAAAAAGACAAGTGTATTTTACAGTGTTTTGATGCGAAAGAATTAGAGCGCATTCGGGTAGAATTAAAGTCATCATTATTTTTGGTTCAGTTAATGGAATTCCCAGAAGAAACAAAACAATTAAATCATTTTGCCACGTATGCAGACGGAATTGGACCTTGGTATCGCCAAATTTTAGATCAAAAAATTAACGGTAAATTCACTTTTACTTCGTTGGTTTCTGATGCGCATCAATTAGGTTTAAAAGTGCATCCTTATACCTTTAGAGCCGATGCTTTGGCCGAATTTAACAGCTTTGAAGAAATGATGGAAACACTCTTAATAGAAGCAAATATAGATGGTGCTTTTACAGATTTCCCTGATCTAGTTGTAAACTTTTTAAAAGAAAAGCAGTAAAATAAATACCCAATTCTATAAAACCATTTTAACAGCGGTTATATAATTTTAATAGCGACAAAAAATTACACTTTTTAATAGTTTTCGAGTTTTATACAATTGGTAGAACAGCGCAAAAATCGAAAGTTATTTTTCATACTCAAAAACTATTAAGAATTGATAAAGAACCTTAAGGCTAGTTTAATTTTACTGTAAGAGTGTAGGTAAAAACTGCAATAAAACAATTAAAACCAAAATACCTAGCGAAATAATTAAAGGTTTTGAAATTGCTTTCTTCTGATGTTCTACTTCTTTTCCTAGATGTTTATTCCAGAAATACTCGACTAAAACGGTATAGCCGATAATGTTAAAAATTAAGGTGATAAAAAATATTCCCGGAATAAAATTTAGAAGTACAAGGGTAAAAACGGTATACCCTATTCCGAAAAGAAGCACTTGCAGTCTTTCTTTAGGTTTGTTCATTTCCTTTAAATTACTCATCAGCAAAACAGCACCAAAAAGTGTAGAAAAGAAAATAGTAAAACCCTGAATCGCTTTTTTAGAATACAATACAGGTTGCACTAATTCTTCAAAAGGACTTTCATCAGCTTTAAAATTTTTTAAAACAGTTGGTTCTCTCATAACCGCTGCTTGCGCATCTTCTTCCTGAACTCTTTTATATTTTGATACAATTGCTTTATCTATTAAGTTTCTTGCATCCAATTCTAAAACAACAGCTTCAAGAGCTTCATCCGTATAATTATCTTTTTGCTCAAAAATAAGTGCTAACTCTTCATCAGACTTTTTACGCATTTTATTTGAAAAACTATTCTCTTTCATTTTTATTTTTTTCTAACCTGTTACTTCTATCAACTTATTTCTGTAGGCTGTTAATAATTTCGATTTTGAAATAAAACCAATATACCGATCGTTTTTTACCACCGGTAAATTCCAAGCACCACTTTCTTTAAACTTCTTCATAATATCCGTCATTTTATCTTTACCAATAACTATTATTTCTGGAGGATTCTGCATTAAATCTCTTGCAAAAACACTTTTGTATAAAGTTTGATCAAACATTATAGGTCTTAAATCATCTAATAAAAGAATACCAATTAGCCTTTGATCTTTTTCACTAATTACAGGAAAAATATTTCTGTTCGATTTTACCACTGCTTTTTTAATCATACTTTCTAGATTCATATCTGAATAAACAGCTACAAAATTACTTTCTATGACTCGATTAATATCCATTAAAGTTAGCACCGCATGATCTTTATTATGTGTAATTAATTCGCCTTTTCTACCCAACTGCATGGCATAAACAGAATATGGATGTACATATTTTGCGATAGAATAAGAAATTGTAGCGGTTAACATTAACGGAATAAAAAGTTCATAACCTCCTGTTAGTTCCGCAATCAAAAATATTGCTGTTAATGGAGCATGTAAAACCCCAGCCATTAAACCCGCCATTCCTACCAAAGTAAAATTACTTTCAGAAACATTAGCAAGCCCAGTTGCGTTAATTATTTTAGCAACACAGTTTCCCATAACACTCCCCATAAAGAGTGTTGGTGCAAAAATACCACCAACGCCACCAGCTCCAAAAGTTAAAGCACTTGCTATGATTTTAAAAAAAACGAGCCCAAACAACAATAAAATAACGATCCATACATTGGTTAAATCCAAGTCCATAAAGTTATTTTTTAAGGCCTCTTCAGGGTTTCCTGCAAGAAGATTATTAATAACTTCAAAACCTTCTCCATACAAAGGCGGTACAAAATAAACCAAAACACCCAAACCAATACCACCAACTAAAAGTCGTTTTATTGGCGAACCAATTTTATCAAAAAGTTTTTGAATTCTTTCATAAACTTCCGTAAAATAAATAGAAACTAAGCCTATAACTACACCCAAAATCATAAAAAACGGAATATCCTGTATTTTAAAAGCGTCTTCAATTTGAAAAGGGAGTAAAACATCAGAACCAAAAAAAAACCGAGAAGTAATAATTGCAGACAGAGAAGCTAAAAGTAACGGCAACATAGAGGCAATTGTTAAGTCTAAACTAAAAACTTCTATCGCAAAAATAATAGCGGCAATAGGAGCTTTAAATATTGATGAAAGTGCACCTGCCGCAGCACAACCAATTAATAAACTTCTTGTAGCTTGATTTAAATGAAACAATCTCGCAACATTAGAGCTGATTGCTGCTCCTGTTGCTACTGTAGGCCCTTCTAACCCAACAGAACCCCCAAAACCCACTGTTATTGGCGCTGTTAAAATAGACGCAAACATCTGGTAACGCTTCATAATTCCTTTTCTTTTTGAAATAGCAAAAAGTGTAGAAGGAATACCATGACTCACTTTATTTCTAATAATATATTTTATGATAAAATATACAATCGCTAAACCAATAATTGGAAATAGAAAGTAAAAAGCATGATGATAATAACTTACCAACCCACCTTCTAAAAGATGTTGAAAAAAGTGTGTTAAATTTTTTAAAATTACGGCTCCTAAACCTGCTAAGAAGCCTACTAAAATACTTAATATATATATAAATTGTCTTTCAGAAATATGTCTATATCTCCAAACTAATATTTTTCTATATATGGTTTTTGTTGTTGGCATTATCTTAAAAATCCTTTTGCTCTTATTTCTTTGTATATGGCAGTAATGTCTTCTGGAACCTCCACTTTTAATAACCAATTAACATCCAATCCATTTTTGATAGCTTCTGCCATTAAAAATTTATTATCCGAAATTAATTCACCAAATTTCTTTAAACTCTCCTCAAATTCTATTAAAAAATCATCGTCTAATTTGTGTATAATTAATAAAATTTTAAACGCTCTGGATATTACAGCTACACAAAACTTTCTTCTTTTTGCTGGTGGTCTACTATCTAAAATAAAGCTTTTATTGAGCATTAAAACTTCATTTATCATGATTAAATTCAAATATGCTTCGCCAAATTTATCTTTGGTAATACTTACGTGATTTGTAATTACACCACTAAAATCTCTAACATCCCAATTTAAATACCCAATAGAATAATGCCCGTTTTCTGCACTTTTTCTGACCAAGAAAAGCAACCTATTTTCTACTTTATCTCTTTGCTCTTCTACCGTACTTGTACTTACCAATTCAAAAAGTAAACGATTTGCTAACTTTACATCTTTTCTTAATAAACGTAAAATCAATTTATCTTTCTCTTTTGATGGTAAATGACTTAACGATTCTTTAAATTCTTTTGAAAAAGTCATGTTGTTTATTTTCTTTTGATAAAATATCGGTTCCTAAATATTTGCTGTCTTTGTTATCATAATACCCTCTATTTTTTGGGTATTTTAACATCATTAATCATTTCTAAACCTGACAATAAAATATATTCCGTATCATTTTTAGAAACGTCTTTAAAAAACTGATAAACTTCCATTGCATAGCTTTTAAAATAAAAATAAAAACACGAAATATATTTTTCTTACTTGTTCAGAATTAAGTGTCCTCTAATACTAAATAGCTTTTTTCGTAAGACCTTGTAAAAAATCTAGCTATTGATGCAAGAAACAATAAAATGTGACTAAATTTTTCATAGCTTAAAAGTAATAAAAAAAAATAAGTAAAAAGACCTCACCGATTTAGATACTGAATTAAGTTCAGCACAAGAACCTGTGAGGTCTAAATAATCATAAAATCTATTTTATTCTTTAATATCCAATTTCAAACTCAACTCCTTTAATTGTGCATCATCTATAAAAGCAGGTGCATCGATCATAACATCTCTTCCTGAATTATTCTTCGGAAAGGCAATATAATCACGAATTGTTTCTTGTCCGCCTAAAATAGCAACCAATCTGTCTAAACCAAAAGCCAAACCTCCGTGCGGTGGCGCACCATATTCAAAAGCATCCATTAAGAAACCAAATTGCACTTTGGCATCTTCATCAGAAAAACCTAAATGACGCAACATGGTCGCTTGCATTTGTTTGTCATGAATACGAATAGAACCTCCACCAATTTCATTTCCGTTTAACACTAAATCGTACGCATTTGCTTTTACAGCTCCAGGATCTGTGTCTAACAATTCCATTTGTCCTGGTTTTGGCGATGTAAATGGGTGGTGCATTGCATGATAATGTCCTGTTTCTTCGTCTAATTCTAACAACGGAAAATCAATTACCCACAGCGGTGCAAATACTTTTGGATCTCTCAAACCTAAACGTGCTGCCAACTCCATTCTTAACGCCGATAATTGTGCTCTAACCTTATTCGTTTCTCCTGATAAAACACAAATTAAATCGCCAACTTTTGCGCCTGTTTTTTCTGCCCATTTCGCTAAATCTTCTTGATCGTAGAATTTATCTACCGAAGATTTAAAAGATCCATCTTCGTTTACACGACAATAAATCATTCCTAAAGCGCCAACTTGTGGACGTTTTATCCATTTTATAATATTGTCTATCTCTTTTCTTGTGTACGTATTTCCTCCAGGAACGGCAAAACCAACCACCAATTCAGCTGCATTAAAAACGCCAAAATCTTTGTGTTGTGTAACTTCGTTTAACTCGCCAAACACCATTCCAAAACGAATGTCTGGTTTGTCATTTCCATACAAACGCATCGCATCATCGTATAACATTCTCGGGAATTCCGCTACCTCAACATTATTAATTTCTTTTAGTAAGTGACGCGTTAATCCCTCAAAAACAGTTAGAATATCTTCTTGCTCAACAAAGGCCATTTCACAGTCAATTTGTGTGAATTCTGGCTGTCTGTCTGCACGTAAATCTTCGTCTCTAAAGCATTTTACAATCTGAAAATATTTATCCATTCCGCCAACCATCAACAATTGTTTAAAGGTTTGTGGCGATTGTGGTAAAGCATAAAACTGACCTTCATTCATTCTAGATGGCACTACAAAATCTCTTGCGCCCTCTGGCGTAGATTTTATTAAATACGGCGTTTCAACTTCTATAAATTCTTGGTCAGACAAGTATTTCCTGACTTCCATCGATACTTTATGACGAAAAATTAAACTGTTTTTAACAGGATTTCTTCTAATGTCTAAATATCTATATTTCATTCTGATGTCTTCTCCTCCATCCGTTTTATCTTCAATTGTAAAAGGTGGTGTAATCGACGCGTTTAAAATTTCTAGTTTAGAAACCAACACTTCAACGGCGCCTGTTGCCAATTTTGCGTTTTTAGATTCACGCTCAATCACGGTTCCTGTAACTTGTATTACAAATTCTCTGCCTAGAGATTTTGCTTTTTCCATCATTTCTTTTGGCGTGCGGACTTCATCAAAAATTAACTGTGTAATTCCGTATCTATCTCGCAAATCAACCCAAATTACAAACCCCTTATCACGCGATTTCTGAACCCAACCAGATAAAGTTACCTCTGTATTGGCATGCGATGCTCTTAACTCTCCGCAAGAATGACTTCTATACATTTTCTTCTAAAATTTAGGCTACAAAACTAAACATTTTTGACTGAATAATAATCTTTTGGGCATTCATTTCTAAACAGAAATGCCCCGCTTTTCGTTATATCTTTTTGTGAAAAACAAAAAGGATGCCACTTCAATCGGTAACGCAACATTTAGTTATGTAAATTTGTCTTTATGAGCGTAATTAATATTCAAGAAAAATTCAACTTATTTTCAGATCATTGGTCACCAAAAAAAGTTGGAGAATTAAACGGACAACAAATTTTATTAGCAAAACTAAAAGGCGAATTCGTTTTTCATAAACACGATAACGAAGACGAACTTTTTATGGTTATCAAAGGAACTTTAGAAATTGAATTTAGAGACAAAACCATCACTTTAAACGAAGGCGAATTTCACATTGTACCAAAAGGAGTTGAACACAAACCCATCGCAAAAGAGGAAGTTCATATTGTATTATTTGAACCTTTAAGCATAAAACATACAGGAAATATTATTGCAGATATCACTGTTGAAACGTATGAGAATATTTAGAAATATTGAATCTTTATAGAAAACTTCTCGATACAATCACACTAAAAAAGCGTGATCACTCGAAATGATAGTATGTGAACTTTTATATACAACAGTAAGAACGCACTGTCAGTTCGAGTGACCCCGCTTTTGGGCGGGGTTGTATCGAGAACATTTTGAAGTAATAAAAATAGTATAGATTTATAGGAGAGCTTCTCGATACAATCACGCTGAAAAAGCGTGATCACTCGAAGTGACAGTATGTTTATTAGAACGGATAATGCGCACTGTCAGTTCGAGTGACCCCGCTTTTGGGCGG
>NZ_VORR01000044.1 GCF_007997085.1 Polaribacter sp. IC066 | reverse complement strand
TTTTTAGCGTATTGGAATTACACTTTTAAGGTACTGAAATTTAGAAACTTAAAGGAATAAAAATGCTACTTTTTTTATTCCTTTTCTCTTTGTTTTCAAGGGGTAGTGACCTGCGAAACTTGAGGATAATAGTCTTGCTATTATTATAACACATAATTTAGAAGGTAAAATTTTAACATCAAATACGATGGCCGGAAAAATATATGGATATTCTAAATCTGATTATATAGACCATTCTATTTCAGATTTCCTTTTTGAAGATGATAAATTGCTGTTTAATGAAAACTATTTAGATGCTATTAAAACCAATAAAATAACGAGAGGTACCTTAAGAATATTAAACAAGCAAGGAAAGATTGTTTATATGTTGTACAACAACTATTTAATGGAAGAAGATGGTAAAGAACCTTACGTAATTAGCTCTGCGGTAGATATTACCAAGCGTATCTTAATGGAGAAAGAGCTAATAAGATCTAAAAAAGTTACGGAAGAGTTGGCGCGCTCTAAACATAATTTTTTGGCAAATATGAGCCATGAAATTAGAACCCCAATGAATGCCATTATAGGAATCAGCCGTCATTTACAGAAATCTAGTTTAAATGATGAACAACATAGTTATTTAAATATTATTTCAACGGCATCTGAGAATCTGTTGGTTATTATTAATGATATTTTAGATTTATCTAAACTAGAAGCCAATAAGTTGTCTTTTGAAAAAATTGCTTTTAAACCCAGACAGGTTATAGAAAATGCATTAAAAGTAATGCAGTACAAGGCAGAAGAAAAAGGAATTCAATTAACCAATAGTTATTGTGATAGACAACTATCGTCAGTATTAATTGGAGATCCGCATCGGATTAATCAAATATTGCTAAATGTAATTTCTAACGCCATAAAATTCACTGAAGTAGGAAGTGTTGATATTTGCTGTAATGTTTTAACAGAGAACAATCTTTCGCAAGTGTTAGAGCTTAAAATAACGGATACAGGTATCGGTATGGATTCATTATTTTTAAAAAAGTTATTCGAAAAATTTACGCAAGAATATGAATCAAAAGGAAGAAATTTTGGCGGCACAGGTTTAGGGATGGCAATCACCAAGTCTCTAGTAGATAATATGGAAGGCGATATTTCTGTAGAAAGTAAAATAAATGAAGGAACGACAATATCTATTTCGTTCACCCTAAAAAAAGGACAAGAAATAGATTTGAAGAAAAAAGATAATACAGTTGTTACTGCTACGAACTTAAAAGGTAAAAGAATACTTGTGGTTGATGATAATATTATGAACAGAATGGTGGCAAAAGTTATTTTAAAAGATTTCGATGTAATTATTGCAGAAGTGAGTAATGGTGAAGAAGCTGTGAATTATTTAAAGAATCATAAAGCAGATTTGGTGTTGATGGATATTCAAATGCCCATATTAAACGGTTATAAAGCATCTGAAGTAATTAGAGGAGAGCTAAATTTAGAGGTTCCTATTATCGCGTTAACTGCAAATGTGATGAAAGGAGAAAAAGCAAAGTGTCTTGAAGCCGGCATGAATGATTATTTATCAAAACCTTTTGATGAAGAACAATTTCTTCAAATTATTACTACCTGGATAGGGAAATCAAATTATTGTATTTCTTAAGATTTTATTAGTCAGCGATGTAGTGCGCCGAGCTACCTTTCTTTTAACTGAGTAATCTCTTTAAACAATGGTAGCTTCCATTGTATTTTAAGTAACCAGATATGAATATTAGTTGGTGTTCATTTTTAGGTGTTTCGTAGGTCTAAAATAAGTTTAGACTAGTTATTTTATAGCTTCTTATAGGCAAGATTAGTCGTAAAATAAATCTACTTTTATACAAAATACTTTGCTTATTGTACTTTGAAGATTGAAAGCTTTAAATAAAGTGTGATTTAAAACCTATACTAACTTGCTTTATTTACTTCTCAATAGATACAAGGAAAAAAATATTTTTGTTGAGATATTTTTTCGATAAGAGTCCGTTTTATTTTTTTAAATTCAAATACCGAATCTATTTTATCCTATACTATCCTTTCTAGGGAGTCTGTTCAGTTTAATCTCATTGAAAAAACTCATTATTATTCAAACTTAAAATAGCCGATTACAAGCGTTATTTTAAGGGGGGGAGAAGCTTATGTTTTAAAATAGTTTATTTTGAGTAAATAACTTTTTTAACCGCATAAAAGTGCTCTTTTTAGAAAAATTATTTTTAAGAAAATTGCCTATGTAAAGTGCTTTTAAAAGGTGTAAATTTTTTATTAAAAAATTAAATTTCTACAAAAAATATTACGCTATGTCAGTCCATTATTTCTTTAATAAATCTTTAATTAATAGACTATTTCCGTTTTATATTTTAATCAATAAAAACTTACAAATTATTAATTTTAAAAAACCACAAAACACCCATCAGTTTTTTCAATATCAAGTCCTCAAATAGTTGTAAATTCTTTTGATAATTTAATAATATTAGAAAAACAAATAGTTTTCATAGAACTGTCTATTGATAAAAAAGTGAAGCTACGGGGGTAGTTTGAGTATATGCAGAATACCGAAGAAATATTGTTTTTAGGTTCGCCTTCCCTTAAAGCTTTAGACCAGGTTGCAGAAAATGATTTTTCTAAAGATAATTCGTTGTTATTAAACCCTTATGATAGTCAGTTTGTTGAAAAAAAAATAGAGAGCTTACAGAACTCGTATCAATATTAGAAAAGCAAAACGAAGAATTAAAAATAGCAAATAAAGAATACTACGATATTTCTTTATTCTCTAAACAAAGTCTCGATCCTAATATTAGGATTAATTTTGAAAGAGATTTACTACAAAATAATCCAATAGCAACTGCTCTTAATTCTATCAAATATAAAAGTAAAACACATACTATCGAACTTTTTTTAAAACATATTGCTGCTAAAATTGATAAGAATAAAAAACAATGGAATTTCGAGGCAAGCGCCAATAAAATTGAATATTCTTCTGTCTGTATCGCATTGCATAAGTATATTTATATTTACGGCAGAGAAATTACCAAACAAAGCGCATATCAACAAGAATTAGAAAAAATATCTCTTATTGTTCAAGAAACTATAAATGCAGTTATTATTGCTGATGCTAGTGGCAAAGTAAAATGGGTACATAAAGGTTTCGAAAGAATTACAGGATATACTTTAAAAGAAGTAAACGGCAAAGCACCAGGATCTTTTTTACAAGGAAAAGAAACTAATTTAGAAACAGTAGCCTATATGAGGCAACTAATTAAGAATTCTAAACCTTTTGTTTGTGAAGTTTTTAATTATAAAAAAGCAGGCCAAGGGTATTGGTTGCGCATTAAAGCCCAGCCTATTTTTGATAATAACGGAACAATAATCAACTTTTTTGCTATTGAAGAAGATATCACAAAAATGAAAGCAATTCAACAAATAGAAGAAAGTGAAAATATATATAGCTTTAATCAATAACAGTCTTGCCATTATTATCACACATAATTTAAAGGGTAAAATTCTAACATCAAACCCGATGGCAGCAAAAGTATGTGGCTATTCTGATGCGGAATATATAGATTATTTTATTTCAGATTTTCTTCTTGAAGATGATAAACCTCTTTTTAAAGAAAATTATTTAGAGACTGTTATTACAAACAAAGTAACAAGCGGAACTTTAAGAATATTAAACAAACAAGGTGAAGTTGTTTATACGTTGTATCATAATTATTTAATGGAAGAGTCAGGAGAAGAGCCTTATGTAATTAGTTCTGCGGTCGATATTACAAGTCGTATTCCGATGTAAAAAGAGTTGATCAAATCGAAACAAGTAACCGAAAAACTAGCACGTTCTAAACATATTTTTTTGGCGAATATGAGCCATGAAATTAGAGTCTCTATGAATGCAATTGTAGGAATGAGTCGCCAATTACAAAAATCAAGTTAAACGACGAACAGCAAAATTATTTAAATATTATTGAAACTACTTCAGAAAATTTATTGGTAATTGTTAATGATATTCTTGATTTCTCTAAATTAGAGGCTCATAAAATGTCTTTTTAAAAAATTGCTTTTCAACCAAAATTAGTTATTGAAAATGTATTAAAAGTGATGCAGTATAAGGCAGGAGAAAAAGGAATTGAGTTAACAAATAGGTGTTGCGACCCAAAACTATCGTCAGTATTAATAGGTGATCCAGATCGAATTAATCAGATAATACTCAACGTAATTTCAAACGCCATAAAATTCACTGAAATAAGCAGTGTAGATGTCAGTTGTCATGTTTTGAAAGAAGATGATAATTCGCAGTATTTAGAAATAAAAATTACTGATACAGGGATTGGTTTGGACGCATTATGTATACAGAAAATATTTAAAAAATTTACGCAAGAACATGAAGCCAAAGGTAGAGGTTTAGGGATGGCTAGTACCAAAACTCTGGCAGATCATATGAGAGGTAAAACATTAGTAATGAGTGAAATAAATAAGGGAGCTACCATTTCTGTAATGTTTTATTTGGAAAAAGGAAAGGCTTATAATCTAAAGAAAAAAAAGTATATTGCTGTTACTTCTAAAGATTTAAAAGGAAAAAAATACTTGTTGTTGATGATAATAGAATCATTAGAATGGTAGCCCAAGTTATTTTAAAAGATGATCACGTAGTAGTATCAGAAGCTAATAATGGCGAAGAAGCGGCAAATTACTTAAGGAACAAGATAGATTTGGTTTTGATGGATGTTCAAATGCCCACATTAAATGGGTATCAAGCATCAGAAATAATTCGGAAAGAACTAAAGTTAGAGTTGCCGATTATAGCGTTAACTGCAAATGTTATGAAAGGAGAAAAAGAAAGATGTCTTAAAGCTGGTATGAACGATTATTAATCAAAACCTTTTGATGAAGAACAATTTATTCAAGTAATTAATACTTGGATAGGGAAATCAAATGACGTTAAAGCTTAAAAGACAAATTACTGATTTTTTGACGCTCATTACAGGTGTCTACTAAAAATACTTTAGTTTCAAATAACTATTTTAAATACATATTATTACGCATAAATTGTTGTGTGTAGATTTTAGTTAGACGTTTTAATTATGAATAAAATTGTACTATAATCTGTTCTTTTTGTAGTTTACACGTCACTCAGATAAAGTTCGTTGAGAAAGTCTTGTTTCCCTGCTTGCCCGCAGATTGTGTCTTATAGCGAAGCAGTCTTAAGTCTTTTTAACGGACACCCGTAGATGCTCGTATAAAAAATATCGTTTTGTTGCCATTCAATTGTTACCTCTATTAGCCAATTATACTCAAGCTAATTTCATGGTAACTTATGGGGGTGTTTTTCTTGACACTCTCATCTTGTTTCTTAAAAAAAAACACTAGTCTTATTGTTTAAATAATAATTCTTAAAATCAACTTTTTTTGTTTGATGGCTAGCGATTGTTTTCAAACAGTTTAAAATAAAAGCATTAAAAATACTATATTTGACCATCAAACAGAACTTCATGAAAAAAATACTTTTTTTAGTCATTTTTGCCGCATTTGCTTACAGTTGTCAGCAAAGAGAATCTCCCGTTATTTTTAAAAGGTACGATGAAACAACCAAACTTAAAGAACAGCAAAATCACGAAAGTAACAGAATGCAATTTAAACTGATGCAGTCTAAATATATAGATATGAACACAGTTTTTAAACCATTTGTTGATGATTTAGCGTACTTTTCAGAAAAAGAGTACCAAGAGTTAAAACCATTAGTTTTAGAACAAAATATACCTTCACTTCAAAAAAGCGTTCAAGAGGGTGCTTTATCTTACGAAAAATTAACATTGTTTTATTTATATCGAATTAGAAAGTTTGAGAGCGATTCTACGCTGTCTTTAAATAGTATTATTGCTTTAAATCCGAATGTTTTAAAAGAAGCTCGAGAAAAAGATCAACAAAAAGAGAATATTTCTGAATTTTCTATGTTTGGAATGCCAATTTTATTAAAAGATAATATCAACACAAAAGAAAACCCAACAACTGCAGGCGCTGCAGTTTTACAAAGAAACTTTACAGAAAGTGATGCTTTTATTGTATCAAAATTAAAAGAAAATGGCGCTATTATTTTAGGAAAGGTTAATTTAAGTGAATGGGCTTATTTTTTCTGTTCGGGGTGTCCTTTAGGATATTCTGCAATTGGCGGCCAAACTTTAAATCCGTACGGAAGAGGTGTTTTTGAAACTGGCGGAAGTTCAGCAGGAAGCGGGGTTGCCGTTGCTTCTAATTTTGCGGTAGCTGCGGTAGGCACCGAAACCTCTGGGTCTATTACATCGCCATCAAGTCAGAATTCTGTAGTAGGGTTAAAACCAACAATAAGTGTTTTAAGTAGAACAGGTATTGTGCCCATTTCATCAACTTTAGATACTCCTGGGCCCATGACAAAAAACGTAATTGATAATGCAATTTTTATGAATGCGATGTTGGGTTTTGATAAAAAAGACACTGCTTCTAAAGAAATTAAGGAAGATTATTATAAAAATGGATTCAAAAACGATTTAAAAGACAAAAAGGTAGGTGTTTTAAAATCATTACTATCAGACTCTATTTATGCTTTTTCGGTCGATAAATTAAAAAAAGCAGGCGTTGAAGTTGTAGAATTAACTCCGCCAGAAATTTCATTTAACGGTTTTATAACGCTTTTAAATATGGATATGAAACATGATTTACCTGTATATTTATCAGAAAATGCAGAAAAATCTATTCTTGTAAAAAATGTAAAAGATGTTGTTGCGTTTAATAAAAAAGATTCACTTTTAAAAGCACCTTACGGGCAACAATTATTTGAAGGCATTGTAAAAGATTCAACGACTTTAGAAGAATTAGAAGTGATAAAAAAGAACTTAAATAGCGAAGGAAAGAGATTTTTACAGTCTTTACAAGAGCAAAATCTAGATGCTATTTTGTCTATTAATAACTATCATTCTGGTATTGCAGCGGTAGCTTTATATCCAACATTAACAGTTCCTATGGGATACAAAACATCTGGTGAGCCCGTAAGTTTAACGTTTATTGGTCTTCCTTTTTCTGAAAGAAAATTATTAGAAATTGGGTATGCTTTTGAGCAATTAACAAAGGTTAGAAAGATGCCTAAAAACTATCAATAGAAAGAAATTAAATTCATTTAAAAAGAACTATTTTTGCATTCGTTTTAGTTTTTAGAGAATCAAAACTAAAGTTATTAGAATATATACTGCCAAAAGCAAATTGCAATAGGCGAAAAGCTACAAATATGCGTACAAAAACCATCAAAAAAAATAAGATTAACGTTGTTACTTTAGGGTGCTCAAAAAACATTTACGATAGTGAAGTTTTAATGGGGCAGTTAAAAGCAAATGGTAAAAATGTGGTTCATGAAGATCCTGATGATGATGGCAATATTGTTGTAATTAATACCTGTGGCTTTATTGGCAAAGCAAAGGAAGAATCTATAGATACTATTTTGCATTACGCAAAACGAAAAGAAGCTGGCGAAATTGATAAGGTTTTTGTTTCTGGTTGTTTAAGCGAACGTTATAAACCAGATTTAGAAAAAGAAATTCCGAATGTAGATCAGTATTTTGGTACACATGATTTACCCAATTTATTAAAGGTTTTAGAAGCAGATTATAAGCACGAGTTAATTGGAGAGCGTTTAACAACTACTCCAAAACATTATGCTTATTTAAAAATTGCAGAAGGCTGTGATAGACCTTGTTCATTTTGTGCAATTCCGTTAATGCGCGGAAAACACAGATCAACACCCATAGAAGATATCATTACAGAAGCAACTAAATTAGCCGAAAAAGGAATTAAAGAAGTCATGCTAATTGCGCAAGATTTAACGTATTACGGATTAGATATTTACAAAAAAAGAGCTTTGGCACAATTGTTAGAAGCATTGGCAAAAGTAGACGGAATTGAATGGATTAGAATGCATTACGCTTTTCCTACAGGTTTTCCGATGGATGTTTTAGACGTGATGAAACGCGAGCCTAAAGTGTGTAATTATTTAGATATTCCGTTGCAACACATTAACACCGAGTTGTTAAAATCGATGAAACGTGGAACAACGCATGAGAAAACCACGGCGTTAATTCATAAGTTTAGAGAAGCGGTTCCTAAAATGGCAATTAGAACAACTTTAATTGTTGGGTATCCAGGAGAAACGGAAGCAATGTTTCAAGAATTAAAAGATTGGGTAGAAGAAATGCGTTTTGAGCGTTTAGGTGCTTTTGAATATTCTCACGAAGAAAATACGGGTGCGTATGTTTTAGAAGACGATGTTCCGGCAGATGTAAAGTTTCAGCGGGTAAATGAAATTATGGAAGTGCAATCGCAAATTTCTTGGGAATTGAATCAACAAAAAATAGGAAAAACTTTTAGATGTTTGTTTGATAGAAAAGATGGCGAATATTTTTATGGAAGAACAGAATCTGATTCACCAGATGTAGATAACGATGTTTTGGTAGATGCTAGAGAACATTATGTAAAAATAGGTGAGTTTATTGATATTAAAATTCATGAAGCTGGCGATTATGATTTATACGGAACTCCCGTTAAAAAGCAAGAAAAACCTACCTCTTTAAATCAAAAGAAAAATTAGTGTTTTATATTTTTTGAAAGCCTCTAGGCTGAATTTATTTCAGCATCTAATAATATTCTACAAGGTTCTTTTGCCGAATTTATTTCGTAACCAAAACCTTGTAGGTATTTTTAATTAAAATAGTTTCTTTTAAACCTACAAGCTCAAAAGAAGACCTTGCAGGAAAAAAATATTCAGGAAAAAATCTGGCAGGTTTTTAAAACCTGTTAGGTCTAATTTTTACAAAGCATTTTGATTTTTCCGGAATTTATAATTTACATTCGCTTCAAATAAATTGTAACTTTTATGAAAACTTATTTTAATTGGAGTTCAGGCAAGGATTCAGCATTAGCGCTTTACAAAATTTTACAAGATCCGACGTATGATTTAGATGTATTAGTCACAACAATCAACAAAGATTTTGATAGAGTTTCTATGCACGGTCTTCGAAACGATTTATTATTGAAACAAGCTAAATCTATAGGAATCACTTTAAAGACTATCGAGTTTCCGGCAGATGTAACGATGGATTCTTATGCAGAAATCATGAAAGAAGCGATGGATTCTTTGGTAGCAAAAGGATATTCTCACGTAATTTTTGGCGATATTTTTTTGGAGGATTTAAAAGCATATAGAGATATAAAATTAGCAGAAGTAAATATTACAGGCGTTTACCCTCTTTGGAAAAGAGATACAAAAGAAATTTTACAAGAGTTTTTAGATTTAGGATTCAAGGCAATTACAGTTTGTGTAAATGCTAAAGTACTAGGAGAAGAATTTGTTGGTAGAGTTATTGACGCGCAGTTTATAAAAGATTTACCTGAAAATGTTGATGTTTGCGGAGAAAATGGCGAATTCCATACGTTTGTTTTTGATGGACCTATTTTCAAAAATCCAATTGATTTTAAGATAGGTGAGAAGGTACTTCGCTCGTATACTTTACAAGATCATGAAGAGGATACTAGTCATCAAGCCACAAAAGAAAAACCAAATCACGACAACAGCTTTTGGTATTGCGATTTGGTTTAAATAATTATTTTTTTAAATATTTACAAGGTTGAAAAGAAACTCTGTAGGAAAACAAACAATCTTTAATTCTTCAATTTATTAGAATTTAATAAGAAAACAGCATTTGCTAAAAACAGTTTACCATTTTCCCAAAAAGATCTGAATAACGGATTATCAACCATATAAATAATACTTCCGCTTCCTTTTTGTTCTTCACCAAATAATAACGATTCAGGAATATTTTTTACAGCTGCACTACCTGCATAACCAGAAACGTTTTGGGTGTTTTTATTAAAATAAGCAACATTTCCGCCATCTTTTAAATAGTTGTAAGAGGTTTCGCTTAACTTTAATGAAAAGTATTCTTCGGTATAACCAAAGCCTAAAGGATGTGTTGTATCTATTTTACTTTTAAAAATAGCGCCCGTAATTAAGTTTTTTACACTTTTGCGTTCTTCCTCTGCATACGGCGTTAAATTCGAGTTTTTATCATTTTGGCTGTCTGCTTTTTTCGCTGTCAAAGCAAAACCTTTTTTATCAGCAAAACTATGTAAGGCAGTTCCTATAGCTATTAAGGTTCCTCCAGAACGTGTCCATTTCGTTAATTTATCTAAAGTGCTTCTAGTTAAAGTACCTCCATAATATCCTTCAGGAATAATAATAACATCATATGCAGAGAAGTTGGCATTGCTAAAATACTCTGAATCAATAATAGTTAAAGGATAGTGTAATTCGGTTTCGAAAAAATGCCAAATTTCACCAAAACTTAACGAAGAAGCTCCGTTACCAGAGAGTAACGCTACGTTTTGTTTGTGAATAGGTTTTACCGAATACGAACCAAAATCTGAACCAGAATCTACAAAACCAGTGGTAACTGGCTGCAATACTCTTTTATTTGTATTGGCAATTTTTATTAATTCTTCATCAAAAGTTTCTTGTTTATTATCATTTCTTAAAATGATTAAAGTACCTCTTCGGTATTTTTTTCCGGCAATAGAAAATGGTTTTTCAGAAAAACGAGGAGTAATATTATTTTTTAAAAGTTCTCCTAAAAAAGTTGCATCCTCTAAGCTAGTCCATTTAGAGATGTAAGCATACGCGCTTTTATCCATTGCGTTTAAAGTAAAAGCTTTAGCCATCATTGCAGAAGAATTTACTTTACTTTTAGAAGCAACAGCATTAAAACCGTGCGCATATGGTAAAGACCAAGCGGTAATATCATAGGTTAAAGAATCTACTAGTTTTGCTTTTGGTTCAAACAAAATTTGAACCATTTTTCCTTTTGGCTGATTGGTATGAATTACCAAGTCGCCTTTATTCGCATTCAATTTATCTTCTTTTTGTGTCTTAAAATTATAGCCTTTTACTGTTTGTTCAGAGGCATATTCGTAGGTAATTTCATGCGTATCTAATAATTTTTTTAGACGATTTGTTTTATCTTGATTTTCATTTTTTAGTACAAAACTTTTATAGCCTAAATTATCGTTATTAAAAAATTTTCTAAATTCAGCGTTTAATTTTTCTGCATTTTTAGATGAAATTTCTACGGTAGACAAACCTGTTGACGTATGATGAATAGCTCTGTCTTTTAGTGTTAAAATTTCACCTTCATTTGTCTGAACTCCTAATCCACCTCTTCCACCTCCTGCTTGCTCATACGTCATACCAATTGAGCCCATAAAAGTAGGGTAGGTATCACCATAACTTGGGTATAGTAAATCGAAACTTTCTTTTGTAAAATATAACCAACCTTCTTTGTCGAAGTATTTCGCATGATTTTTACCAATTTGAGTTTGAAAATCACGTTGCCATTCAGAAATGATTTCATGAAAAGGTTCGGCTGCCGGCGCAAAATAATAAGGACTGTTAATGCCTTGTTCGTGAAAATCTACATGAATATGCGGCATCCATTTGTTGTAAATTTTAATTCTTTGTTTAGATTCTATTTGTGTTGCCCAAGCCCAATCTCTATTCAAGTCAAATAAATAATGATTTGCTCGTCCGCCGGGCCAAGGCTCATGGTGTTCTTTTGCGTCTTGTGCTGTGTTGTAAGGCGTACTTTTTACTTGGTTGTACCAGTTTACGTACCGATCTCTTCCGTCAGGATTTATACACGGATCTATAATTATAACGGTGTTTTTTAACCAATCTTTTTTGTGAGTTACTAATTCGTAAAGTGTTAACATAGAGGCTTCTGTGCTAGAGGCCTCATTTCCGTGCACATTATAACTTAACCAAACAATTGCTTTTTTGTTATCTGTATTTTCGGTTAAAATACCGGTTTGAGAAAGATTAGAGGTTCTAATATTCTCTAAATTAATAATATTTTCTTCGGATGAGATATAGCTAACATACAAAGGTCTATGTTCATTTGTTTCGCCATATTTTTCTAATTTTACATTTGATAACGTGTTGCTTACGTATTTAAAATAGTCTACAACTTTATGATGTCTTGTAAAACGAGAGCCAATTTCATAGCCTAAAAATTCTTGAGGAGATTGTATTTCTTGCGCAAAAATATTTCCTAAAGTTAAAAAAGTAAGGAGAAAAAGAGAGTTAATTTTCATAAAATAGATTTGATAAGTTTCAAAAGTAACAAATAAAAAGCACTATTTGTGGTTGATGTGGCAGATACACGTTAAAAATTTGTTAGTTTGATTTTCAATCTTCGACAGCATTTAAAATAGTTGTATTTTTAACGAAAATTAACCAAACTACATGAATTCTATAGCAGAACCTGATTGTTGCAAAAACGATGGTATTTAGGTATGAAAGTAACACATATTCCTTTTCAAAAGACGGGTTTTTTCTCTAAAACAATGGCAGATTATTTAGAGAAAAGTGATCAAATTAAACCTTTTTATCATAATTTTCCGGATATCAACGGATTTCATAATCAAATTGAAGAAAAGAGAACCTCATTTCGTTTACAAACGAGATTGGTTTTGGTAGATGCTTTAAAAAAGCAATATCAACCTTTTAATACCTCTGAAAAAACAGCACAAAATATTGCCTTGCTAAAGCAGCAAAATACCTTTACAATAACAACGGGGCATCAATTAAATTTATTTACGGGGCCTTTGTATTTCTTATATAAAATTATTTCTACAATTAATTTATCCGAAGAATTAGCCGATAAATTTCCAGAAGAAAACTTTGTGCCTATCTATTGGATGGCCACAGAAGATCATGATTTTGATGAAATTAATTATTTTAATTTTGATGGTAAAAAAGTAAGTTGGAATAGAAATGATGGGGGAGCAGTCGGTCGTTTTTCTACAGAAGGTTTAGAAGATGTTTTTGAAGTTTTCTCGAATCATTTAGGGAACTCTAAAAATGCAGAATATTTAAAAAACCTTTTTTCTGAAGGCTATTTAAAACATGATAATTTAGCGGATGCAACTCGTTTTATTGCCAATGAGCTATTTAAAGAATATGGGTTGGTTATTATTGATGGTGATGATAAAAAACTAAAACAATTATTTACGCCTTTTGTGAAGGATGAATTAGAGTATGAAACCTCTTTTAAAGAAGTTTCGAAAACGATTTTAGAACTTGAAAAAAACTATCCGATTCAAGTAAATCCTAGAGAAATTAATTTATTTTATTTGAGTGATGATTATAGAGAACGCATCATTTTTGAAAATAATTTATTTAAAGTAAACAATACAAATATTACGTTTTCAAAAGCAGAAATTCTAAAAGAAGCAGATGAAAATCCGTTAGCTTTCTCTCCAAATGTAATTATGAGACCACTTTTTCAAGAAGCTATTTTACCAAATCTCTGTTATATTGGCGGTGGCGGCGAAATGGCATATTGGTTACAACTTAAAGATTATTTTGAAAAAGTAAAAGTGCCTTTTCCTATTTTATTGTTGCGTAATTCTGTGCAAGTAATTTCTGATAAACAAGCTAGAAAATTATCAAAACTAAACATTACAGAAGAAGAAGTTTTTTTAAATCAGTTTGATTTATTGTCGAAAAAAGTAATTTCAAATTCAGCATTAGAAATAAGTTTCGATGACAAAAAGCAATTTTTACAAGCGCAGTTTGTAGACTTAAAAAAAGTTGCTAAAAAGACAGATGTTACTTTTGTAAATGCGGTAAATGCCCAAGAAAGAAAACAACTAAAAGGTTTAGAAAATCTAGAAAAACGCTTGTTAAAAGCAGAAAAGAAAAGACAACAAGATTTGGTAGATAGAATTACACTACTTCAAAATGAATTGCTACCAAATGAATCTCTAGAAGAGCGCCAGCGTAACTTTTCTGAATATTATTTAGAATACGGTACTAGTTATATCACAAATTTAAAAGATGCTTTAAAGCCATTACAGTTGGAATTCACGATAATTACGCTATAAATGAGGTCTCTTTTTTTTAAAAAAAAGATTGTAGATTTTAGAAAGTTATTTTTTCTAGCTGTTATTTTAATTTTTTCGTATTGTGCTAATAGAATAGAGCGCGCTAAAATTAGTTTACATACTATTGAAAATAAAATAGATTCTGCTTATATAGAGGCAGAATTTAATCATAATTACGAACCGCTTATCGAGGTAAATCATTTTATAGATCAAAATAATTTAAAATTTGATGACCCTTGTATCTCGGTAAAAATCGCAATTTCTAGATCGCTCGAAAGTTACGTGGCACAAGTAGATTATTCTAAAATGTACGATTTGGCAAATAAGGCTCTTTTAGCATCTAAAAAGTGTACAAATAAAGAGTTCAAAGTTTCAATCTATAACCTTTTAGGTATTTACTATTTTAAAAAAGATGATTTTGAAAAAGCTCAAGTAAATTACGAATTGTCTATTTTTTTTAACGGAGAAAACACAAATAATCCTATTGTTATAGATTCTTATTATAATCTTGTAGCCACTCAAATAATTTCTAAAAATTGGAAGCAGGCTTTAGAAACTTCAATTAAAGCAATTTCTTTACTGAACAAAATTGAAAGTAAACGATTGCTTTTAAAGTATTTTTATATTTATAAAGCCAAGGCTCATTTTAATCTAAATGAGTATAATTTAGCAGAAAAATCATTAAATGAAGCTCTTAGTTTAACAGAGGTTCAAGAAGGAAAAATGGTTAAAAGTGAAACTGATAAGTTTTTTAAAGAAGTGTATACAATATATGCGCTGTTGAATACAGAAAAAGGAGATTATAAAGTTGCTTTAGAATACTCTAAACTTTCAGATTCATTAAATTTGAAACAATTACTTAATTTTGCTGACACTTCTAAAGATTTATTAATTATTAAAAATGAGCTCACAAATAAATTAAATGACAGCAATAATAAAATTATAAACACACAAAAAATAATATTGTTTGGCGCAATTGCTTTTTTAATACTTACGCTTGGTTATGCATACAGAATATATACAATTCAGAAGAGACTAAAGATTTCTTTGGGAAAAGAAGAGAAATTAAATACTAAACTAGTCAGAAATTTTGAGGAATTAGATAAAGCACACACAAAAAATTTTTTAAGAAAGATGGAAATAGAATCTTTGTTAAAGCTGAATGAACAAACATTACTCACTAAAACGCTAAAAATATCTACTTATAAAGATGCTGTGAACAATGTTATTGTAAAAATTAATAAACTAATAGAAGGCAGCGAAAGTATTAAAAACACTAAAATGCATTCGGTAAATAGAGCACTGCAAAAAATTATATCTGAAGAAGAATTTTGGGAAGATTTTAAAATGGAGTTTGAAAAAAACCGAGTAAACTTTTTTAATAAATTATTAGAAAGAAATGCTAGCTTATCAATTTCAGAACAAAAACATTGTGCTTATATTGCTATTAATTTAAAAAGTAAAGAAGTAGCTACTATTTTAAATTTGTCGCCTAGAAGTGTGGAAACAACACGGTATAGAATAAAGAAAAAAATGAATCTTGAAGACCAAACTTTGCATAATTTTTTAAAAAAACTCTAAAAAAAAAGTACCGTTTGAAATTTTTATCAAACAGTACTTTAACAATATAACAAGCTGGGGGATTTTAACTTTTTGGGATTGCTTAAACTGATAATTTTTTAATTCAAAGTTAAAGATTCATTTCCTTAATTTTTAAGGTGTAGTATGTTTGTAGTATTTTAGTAATTGGTTTAAGAAGCGAAATTATTTTTTAATTAATTGACTGGTAGTTGTTTAAAATTAAAAAGCTTGTTTTTTAAAATTTTATAAACATCAATGAAGTATTTTAAAAGCTAGCTTTTTCTTGTAAATACAGAATATAAAATAGAATAGATGAAAGAAAAGAGTTTACATTCAAAAAATAAATTTAATAAAGGTTATAATTTTGACGAGCTAACCATCAAAAACCCTAAATTAAAAGAGTTTGTATCAAAGAATAAATACGATGTTATGACCATCGATTTTTCTAATCCAGAGGCTGTAAAAGAATTAAATAAAGCGTTACTTTTTACTTTTGATACAATGACTGTTTGGGATTTTCCCGATGAAAATTTATGTCCGCCGATTCCCGGACGTTTAGATTATATACATCATTTAGCAGATTTAATTTCATCCGAAGAAGTTATTAAAATATTAGATATTGGTACAGGAGCCACTTGTATTTATCCGCTTTTAGGAGTTGCTGAATACAATTGGAATTTTGTTGCTACAGACATTGATTTAGATTCGTTAGATACTGCCCAAGATATTATTTACGACAATAAATTAGAATCAAAAATTGAATTGCGTCAGCAGCTAGATGAGCAGCAAATTTTAAAGGGTATTTTAAAAGAAGACGATGTGTTTTTTGCAACAATGTGTAATCCGCCTTTTTACAAATCGGCAGCAGAAGCGCAAGGAGCAAACAGAAGAAAAACACGAAATTTAGGAAACAATGCGGTTAGAAATTTTTCTGGAAATAATAACGAGTTATGGTATGTAGGAGGAGAGAAGGCTTTTTTACACAATTATTTGTATGAAAGTTCTTTGTTTAAAAACAAAAGTACATGGTTTACAAGTTTAGTTTCTAAAAAAGAAAATGTAGAAAGTTTAGAGAAATCATCAAAAAAATTGGGTGTCACAGATTTTAAAGTAATACCAATGAGCCAAGGGAATAAAGTTACTAGAATTGTTTGTTGGCGGTATTAAGCGCAAAGTTCTTTTTAATTTCTCTATTGCTATATACACTAAAAAGCAATAGGGAAAATTTGCTATTGAACAACGTTTTATAATCCGTGTAATTAATTAAATCTGTGTCTGTTTTTATTGCTGTATTTTTATGATTTGTTTGTGAATCTCGGCGTATCTGTAAATAATTTGTTTCAATATTTTCGCTATAAATCTTTCTATTCTTTTTTTAATTAAAAACCACATCTTCAATTTTATACTTTTTACAAACAAAATGTAAAATAGTATAAACTAACATGTGCACAAATACCAAACAAACAAAAGCATATAGAGGAACTCCTAAAAGTTGATACGGCCAATAATACGTCCAAACCCCTAAATAAATGGTAATTACTTCACCAAAAGCGGGTAGTACTAAAGCAAGAATAATGGCTAAAATAATTTTATTTTTTTGAGTTTGACTTGTTAAAAGCGGAATTAAATTTCGTTCTAATTTATATAAGTAATGAAAAGCAAGCATCCAAGCAAACGGAAGCCACAAAGGTAGTTTTCTGGTAACTTCATGGTATTCCCAATATCCATTTGCAACACCCCAAGTTTCCCCAACTAGGCCTCCAAAACCGGTGAGTAACATACCTATAAGTAATAGCCAGTTTTTATGTTCTTTTGGTTTGATGATTTCTTTGTAGATATTGTGTATAATTTTAACCATTAAAAGAACGGCAATAACCCCATCATATTCTTTTAAAACACCAATGAGAACGCCTGCAATAATTAGTTTTATAATGGCTTTTAAAATCTCTGTAAAAAATCGTTTTTTATTATTTATCAAAATTGTGATGTTCTTTTTTTAGTTTCTGATATCTTTTTCTTGCAATTTGTACTCCATAAAATAGACATAAAATCCGTATGCTGCCGTTGTAATCGCGAACAAGAAAGGAAAAAATTTTAAGAATTCAACTGTAAAACCGTCTTTTATGAAACAATAAATTAGGCTACAAGGAAAGCTGAATATTGTTGTAGTTTTTAGGGTGTAATTTTTTTTACTTGTTCTTTTTGATTTCCAATACTTATAAAATTTTTGATTCTTTTTTTTGTGTACTTCAGAGTTCATAGCAAAATAGATTAAATGTTAAAAATAGTATTTTTATTTAAGTTTTTTACAATATAATGAGTTGTTTTATTTGCTCTTCAAAGAGTTTGAACTCACAAAATTGTTTACCCGGTTTAGGATTCAATCAAATTTTTATTTTATCTTTATTAACACTTTCTTTAGAAATATTATTAAAATATTCAATACTATTTACTGTAAATTAAGTAGAACTAAACTTATTATGAAAAAATTTGTCCTTGTAACAATTTTATTAGCGCTTACAGCGTCCGCTATATTAGCGCAAGCGGCACATAAAAAAGAATTTGAAAAAATTTATTTTGGCATAAATAGTGGCTTTAATCACACTTTTTCTACCATAGAAGCATTTAATATTGAAGATACAGGTTTCTATGCTGGTCTCTTTTTAGAGAAAAGTCTTTCAGGTAAATTCAATATTAAGTTCGAAACAATATTTTCTACTGTTAGAGAATATCAGGCATTTGTCGTAGAATTACCAATTATGGTTCAATATAAATTTGCAAGCAAAGTAAGTGCATTGTCAGGTTTTCAAGTAGACTACTTATTTGGTGATACGAAGAGAAACCCTAATGTTTTTGAAAGTAATTTTGGTGTTGGTTTAAATATAGGATTTCAATATGATTTTGCAGAAAGCTGGTTTTTAGAAACTAGGTATATTCATAGCATTACGAAACAAATAGAGACAGAAAAATTAAAAAGAAAAAGTGTACGTTTAGGAATTGGATATAGATTTTAAAATGCATAAAAAAAACTGAAGTAATTAGCTTTGGTTTTAAGTTTTATATTTATTCTTGTCCGATTAAAGATTCAATCTTACTAAGCTTTTAGACTTAAGAACCAAGATTTGCCCTTAACTATCTGACAAATAAACATAATTTGAGTTAAAATTATCTACTTTATCTTCCTTAAATTATTTTTAAAAAAGCAAGGTATTCTTTAAAAAATTCTTGCTATTCTTTATTTTAAAAGGATTTATCAAACTAAAAATATGTTTAATCGATCACTAATGATTACTACAAATTAGGAATTACTAATTCTTGACCTGGATGAATCACATCAGGATTTTTTAAGATGTCTTTATTTGCCTCAAAAATAACAGTATATTTCATTGGTTTGCTATAATACTGTTTTGCAATTTTACTCAACGTTTCTCCTTTTTGTACGGTGTGTTTTGCGTACATAGAAATATCAGCTACTTTAATATTTGCTTTAATATCTGTAGGATTATCGCCACCAACTTTTTTTATTTCGTCCCAAAGAAGATTTTTTTCATATTGGTTTTTAGCGGTTCCGTTAATATGTAGAACGCCATTTTCTTCTTTTACATCTCCATTATCAATATTTAAAATTTTTCCTAAATCTAATACACCTTGATATTTTGCTTTCATAGTTGTTTTATTTATTATCTAATAGTTTGTGTTTCGTCTGTATAATATCCTTGCTGTGTTAGATCACCCTCTAACTCACCAGCTAATTTTGCTTTTCTTCTTTCTAAATAAATCTCTTCATAATCTTGCGTATAATGCGGAGAAGTAACTACGTTTAAATCAAATTTTACGGTTGTAAAAATATCTTTTTCTGTGTTTGCAAGAATCGTTATATAAAACTCTACGTATCCAATGTTTTTGGCACTATCATAGTCTACTACGATTAAACCAAAATCATCTTTATCAATAGATTCAGAAGGGAAATCAATATTTATGCAACCACAAGACGCTTGCACATCGTAGATAATTAAAGGCTCATTACCTCTATTATATAATTTGTAGATTGATGTTAATTCTGATCCCCGTAATATTGGATAATAATGACGTTCAGGATCTATAATTTCCATTTTTGTTTTCCGCACGTTTTCTATATCTGGCTTTCTAAAGCAAGAGGTCATTAAAAGAACGAGTGATAAGAGTAAGAATATTTTTTCATTATGCTAAGATTAATCTTTTTAGTTAAATATGATTTCATCGCAAGCCAAAGCATTTTTGCCAACAATAGTACTTTTACTCACTTTAACAATAAATATATCTGGTAATTGGTTGTTATCATAAGCTTCGGGTAATAGTATGGATACTTCTTTGGTATCTAGATTAATAGCGTCTAATTTAAGTCTTATTTTTTTTATTAATTTATAATCTGTGTTAAATATTTCTATAGCACTAGGATAGTAAATAGCATGTTTTGTGTCTTGTAAAAACGAGAATGTAATTTTAGTCGATTTTGAAATCTCTTTTTTATCAATTTTTAAAACTAAATTATCGATTGAGCTTATATGCCAATTTGTAATATAATCGTTTAGACCAAAGGCACCATCATTTAAGACTGTGATATCTGTATAATCTTCATCTAACTTAGATAAAACTTCGAATGGTTTTTTATAAAAGTAGTGTTTTCTTTTATGGTATTTATAAATCGTTTTTCGCCAGCTATTAATATAATCTTCAATTTTATATTTTACTTCATTATACGTTTTTAGGTCTGCAGACCTGCTGTAATCTGCTAATTTATCTAACAAAAGCCCCACTTCATCTTTTATGATGATCTCGCTATCAGAATTTAGAATAGCAAAGCCATAAATACCAAAACCATAATCTCTCATGATTTCTAATTTAAGAAAAGTAATTGCTGTGGCAATTTTTAAATACTCTTTATCAAATTTATTTGCCTGCGTATGCGTATCGAATTCGGTAGAAAAGTCAAAAAAGACTTTAGGATCTAAATATTTTCTTACGGTTTGATGAATACCGCTGTAAATACTCAACTCTTTGTTGCTTGTAAAAAAAGAATTGTCTATAAATGTGTAATAATTGGTTAAAATATCGGCTAATTTTTTTGAAAACCTGTGATGAAAATACACATTGATTTCGGTATCTACGTCGATGTTCGGATCCCATAAAAGCTTCGCAAATAAGGTTGCTTTTAAGTCTTGAAATGTGCTATAATTATATTCACTACCATGCAAGAAAACACCGTTTACGCCTAGTTTTTGGTATAGTTTTAGGTTGCTTTGAGTTACTTTAATCGTTGGGTAAATATCAAAATAATTATCAAAATTTACCGTATAATCCCATATATAAACATTATTTACATAGGCACGCCATCTTTTAATATCGTTCTCAAACTTTTTAAAATATTCAGAATCCTTGATAGGTATTCCTTTTTGAATAGCAATGGTGCTATAAAATATACCTGTGTTTGATTCGGCGTTAAATTTGGGTATCTCTTTTACCGTGATGTATGCGGTTGTAAAAAATAACAATTGTTTATTGTCTTTCGCCAATTTATTTAAAAAAGTAAAAACTGCGGGTGCTGCATCAGTAGTAGAATTACCAACGGCTTTACAAGTGCTACAGGTACAAACAATACTGTTGTCATTAGGTAAAATCATGTATTTGTTAAGGGCGTTATCACTTTGATAGGTAAGTTTTACTTTTTCGTTTACATATTTAAACAAACTATCACTCGTAAAACAAAATTGTTGATCAATTCGTCTACTTTGTACTTTCCTGAAATAGGTTGACTAAAAATTAAACACTTAATTATAGTCACTTATGAAAACACAAAAAGAACCCTGGCGAAAAAAAACATACGAAAAAGCAACTTTAGAACTCAAATTATTCGTCGTTGACCAAATTCAAAACTGGCAGATTTCTACCAATTATGCTTCTAAAAAAAGATGATGTGCCTAGAACCACAATTGGGTATTGGATCAAAAAATACAGTACTTTAGTGCAACAAAACACGGGTATGAGTAAATTAGATGAGATTAAAAAACTAAAGGAACGTATTGAAGAACTGGAGTTTGTAAAAGACTTTCAACAGGATATCATTGCAGATATGGAAATTATTACTGGAGTCGACTTGTCAAAAAAGTCGTTACCCAAAACACCTGCCTGCCGGCAGGCAGGTTAGCAAAAGAGATAGAATTAAAAAAGAAAAACCGTTTAAAAGAAAATGGTTCTATCAATGTTTTGGGATTAGTAAACAAGCCTTCCATAAAAGATGTAAAGCCCAAGAAAACAAAAAGTTAAACGATAAAAAAATCATTGAAATGGTGCTGGAATATCGTGAAAAAGTGGGTATGAGAACAGGTGGAATTAAACTCTATACAGAACTTAAACAAGACTTTATAGATCACGAAATTAAAATCGGTAGAGATAAATTTTATGATGTATTAAGGCTTCACAATCTTTTAGTCCCTAAACTTAAAAACTATGTAACAACAACTAACTCTAATCATCAATTTAGAAAGTATAAAAATCTTATTCATAATAAAGTACCAACAAGACCAGAACAACTATGGGTAAGCGATATAACATATATTAAAACAGATAGTGGACACAACTATTTAGCAATCGTTAGAGATGCATATTCAAAGCAAATTATGGGTTATAAACTTGATAATAATATGAAGACATCACTTTGTACTGAAGCCTTCGAAATGGCTATTAAAAATAGGAAATACCCAAATAAAAAACTCATCCATCATTCAGATAGAGGTTTTCAATACTGCAACCCTAAATATACCCAATTTGCTGAAAATAATGGAATTACAATGAGTATGACAGAACAATATGACCCATATGAAAATGCAATTGCTGAAAGAATTAATAGAACTTTAAAATATGAATATGGATTAAAACAAACAATTAAAAATACAACTATAGCACAAGAAACCGCAAAACAAGCTGTATATATTTACAATAATTTAAGAACACATTTTAGCCTAGACTTAAGAAAACCAGCGGAGGTACACCTAAATCCAACAGTAAAATATAAATGCTACAGAAGAAATAAAAAGGACGTGGAAAATTTATTAATTTAGTATATTGCAATAACTATTTTAAAATGCCAAATGTAGAAAGTTATTCTGATTTTTTTTTGGCCTATTAAAAGGCCATCAAAAAAAAAACGGAAATAACTTTCGGTAAAATTGAAGAAATTAACCTAAAAAAAGGTCAACCTATATCAGTATAATACATTCGATTAATTCCGTTTCTATAATAGCAATATTTAATTCTCCTAATGTTAAAATTGCCTGAGCTCTAACTAATTCGTTATCGTCTTCTAGCTTTTCTATTAAGATATCATCGATACCTTTTTGTTTAAAGAAGCCTACCATTTTTATAAGAAAAACAACAAGAGAGTCGTTTTTAGAGTAGTTAATCCATTTTCCTAATCCCTCTAAATTACCTCTATTTTTTTGAAGTTCTAAATACTGCATCAACTCAATTTCATCCCATTTACTCAAAGATTTATCGAATTCATCAAAAAATCGATACGGATCATTTGAGCTCAAAGCTAAATGAGAATTTCTAGCTTCACTTCTAATTAATTTATTTTTACTGTAGGCATATCTTAATATTTTAGAGTCAAATTTATTTAAATCTAAAACAAAGGCTTCTTGGAAAGCATCAATTTTTTCACTGTTAGACCGTGAATCAAATTTTCTTTCTAAATGCTCTACAATACTTAATGCACTAATGATTAGAGGGTATTTATCTGATTCTTTATGATCATTTTTATATTCTACAAGAACCCCAATTCCAATATCTAAAGACTCTCTATTTACCTCGTTTACTATTTCCTCAAATTTTGTAAATATTTCTTGTTCCGTATAATTTTTGTCTGTGAACAAAATATCATTAAACAATTTAATAATTTCGGGGAGACTATTTTTTAAGGTTTTTTGCAACCTGTTATGTCTCCTTCTTATTGTATAAATTGTAATCATAAGTGCCAAAGTAGCAACCATAAACGCCAAAGTTAATACAATTGTAATTTGTATTATTAACGGAAATGTTTTTATCTAATAGATAAAAGTAAGAAACCACTCTACGAAACTCATTTATTTGTTTTGTATGTTAATTTGGCGCTAAAGAGAGGGAACTATTTATATTGTAACTGGGGCAAAAGTAGTAAAAAATTTATACTTTTGATATTATTTTTCTGTAAATTAACACTATTTATAGGTGAATTACCTCGTCATAGGCATCTGCGACAGCTTCCATTACAGCTTCACTCATGGTTGGGTGGGGGTGAATAGTTTTTAGTACTTCATGCCCAGTAGTTTCTAGTTTTCTTCCTAAAACTGCTTCTGCAATCATATCTGTTACCCCTGCACCAATCATATGGCAGCCTAACCACTCTCCGTATTTTGCATCAAAAATAACTTTTACAAAACCATCTTTTGTTCCGGCAGCAGTTGCTTTACCAGATGCAGAAAAAGGAAATTTACCAACTTTTAATTCATAACCTGCTTCTCTTGCTTTTGCTTCCGTCATGCCAACCGATGCAATTTCTGGTGTAGAATACGTACAACCAGGAACGTTTCCGTAATCTATCGGTTCTGTGTGCAAACCTGCTAATTTTTCTACACAAGTAATTCCTTCAGCAGAAGCAACATGTGCCAAAGCTTGGCCTGGAGTTATATCTCCAATAGCGTAATAACCAGGTATATTTGTCTGGTAAAAATCATTTACTAATATTTTATCTCTGTCAACAATAATACCAACATCTTCTAAACCAATGTTTTCGATGTTTGACTTGATGCCAACAGCCGATAATAAGATATCTGCTTCTAATTTTATTTCACCTTTCTTTGTTTTTACAGTGGCAACAACCCCTTCACCAGAAGTGTCTACAGACTCAACCGAAGCATTTGTCATTACTTTAATTCCTGCTTTTTTGAAAGAGCGCTCAAATTGTTTAGAAACGTCGATATCTTCAACAGGCACTAAATTTGGTAAAAATTCTACAATAGTTACGGCTGTTCCCATGGTGTTGTAGAAATGTGCAAACTCCACGCCAATGGCTCCAGAACCTACTACAATCATAGATTTTGGTTGCTTTGGCAACGTCATTGCTTTTCTATATTCGATCACTTTTACACCATCTTGGGGTAAATTTGGCAATTCTCTAGAGCGAGATCCTGTTGCAATAATAATATTGTCTGCGCTATATTCAGTTACCTTTCCGTCTTCGGCAGTTACATCTACTTTTTTACCCGTTTTAATTTTACCAAAACCGTTTAAAATGTCAATTTTATTTTTCTTCATTAAAAAAGCAACACCTTTGCTCATGCCATCTGCAATACCACGACTTCTTTTAATAACAGCTCCAAAATCTTTATCAATTGCTTCTGCTTTTAAACCATATTCATCTACATGTTTTAAATAATCATAGACTTGTGCAGATTTTAATAACGCTTTTGTAGGAATACAACCCCAGTTTAAGCAAATTCCGCCTAAAGATTCTTTCTCTACAATCGCAACTTTAAAGCCTAACTGAGATGCTCTAATTCCAGTTACATATCCTCCAGGTCCACTTCCAATAATAATGATGTCGTATTTCATAATCGTGTTTTTATCTTTTTAATGCTAAAATTTTGGGCGTTTTAACGGGCTTTCCGTTCTATCTTTTTAGTTTTTATGTGTTCTCAAACAAGTAATAGACAAATTTAATAATTCTTTGCTAATTAATGAATCAATTGAAAACTAAAAAGGATGCCACTGCAATCCCTAACGCACTTATTTATAAACTTTTATAATTTTTTAACAAATACATTTTCTATTTGCTAATTTTTCGCAAACAATTTCTTCTCTAATCAGGGGTTTCGATACGCTTTTACATTCTTTCAGGAACAGTAATGCCTAGTAAAGAAAACGCTAATTTTATAGTATCTGCTACTTTCTTTGCTAACCGAACCCTAAATATTTTTTTATCTTTATTTTCTTCTCCTAAAATAGATACATTCTGATAAAAAGAATTAAACCCTTTTACCAAGTCGTAGGTATAATTTGCAATGATTGCTGGCGAATAATTGGCGGCGGCTTGTTGAACCATTTCCGGAAATAATTCTAATTGTTTTAATAATTCCTTTTCTTTTTCGTGCAATTCAATAGCAACGGGTTGTGAATAATCAAAAGCTGCTTTTCTAATGATTGATTGAATTCTTGCGTAGGTATATTGTATAAACGGACCGGTGTTTCCTTGAAAATCTACCGAAGATTTTGGGTCGAATAAAATTCTCTTTTTAGGATCTACCTTTAAAACAAAATATTTTAAAGCTCCTAATCCAATTTTGTGATATAAATCTTGTTTTTCAGTGTCAGAATATCCGTCTAGTTTGCCTAGTTCTTCAGAGATTTCTTTTGCAGTGCTCGTCATTTCAACCATTAAATCATCAGCATCTACCACGGTTCCCTCTCTAGATTTCATTTTCCCAGAAGGTAAATCTACCATACCATAACTTAAATGATGCAATTGATTTGCCCAATCAAACCCTAATTTTTTCAAGATTAAAAACAGTACTTGAAAATGATAATCTTGCTCATTACCAACGGTATATACCATTCCGCCAACATCAGGAAAATCTTTAGCACGCTGAATTGCCGTACCAATATCTTGTGTCATATAAACGGCCGTACCGTCTGAACGCAAAACAATTTTTTCGTCTAAACCATCTTCGGTTAGATCGCACCAAACAGAGCCATCTTCTTTTTTGTAAAAAACACCTTTTTCGATACCTAATTCAACAAAATCTTTTCCTAACAAATACGTGTTACTTTCAAAATACAAGGTATCAAAGTCTACCCCCATATTTTTGTAGGTTTCATCAAACCCGGTATATACCCAAGAATTCATTTCTTTCCAAAGTGTCACAACATGATCATCTCCAGCTTCCCATTTTAATAGCATTTGTTGTGCTTCTAAAATTAAGGGTGCTTGCTTTTTTGCTTCTTCTTCCGTTTTTCCTTCCGCTATTAAGTGCGCAATTTCTTTCTTATATTCTTGATCAAACTTTACATAATAACTACCAACTAATTTATCTCCTTTTCTTAATTCAAGATTTAAGGTAGTTTTTGGAGTTTCTTTTTGTCCATCAGTCCCGTTGGGAGCGTATTTTTCCCAAGCCAACATCGATTTGCAGATATGAATTCCTCTATCGTTAATGATTTGTGTTTTGTATACTTTTTTACCAGAGGCTTTTACAATTTCGGCAACAGCATACCCTAATAAATTGTTACGAACATGCCCTAAATGCAAAGGTTTATTGGTGTTTGGCGATGAATACTCAACCAAAACAGCTTTTTCATCCGCCTTTGGCGCAACAAAACCATATGTAGCATTTGTGTACATTGAGTTGAAAAATTCCACATAAAAAGCATCAGAAATTACTAGGTTTAGAAAACCCTTTACCACATTGTAGCGCGTAATTTCAGTAATGTTTTCTGTGATATATTTTCCTAAATCTTCACCAATCTGAACAGGATTTCCTTTTTTATAGCGCAATAACGGAAAAACTACGACGGTAATATCACCCTCAAATTCCTTGCGAGTTGCTTGGAATTCTACTGTCGGAATTTCTATTTGATACAAGGCCAAAAAGGCTTCTTTAACTTTGGTTTCGATAAGATTTTGAATGCTCATTATTATGCTAAAATTGATTTGCGAAATTACATAAATTTAAATAAATTTTTAATAGAATTAATCGTATTTTTCGGGCATGGAAAAACGCCTCGAAATACTACCAAAATTAGCAGAAGAAGCAAGAAAAGAGAACAAAAAATACTTCACAAATTTAAAGAAAAGAACACCTAAAAATTTAGATTATGTAATGCAAGAATTACATGATGCTGAGTTTGCAAAAACAGACTGTTTAGAATGCGCAAATTGCTGTAAAACTTCAAGTCCGATATTTATCGATAAAGATATTCAACGTATTTCTAAACATTTTAAAATGAAGGTTGCAGATTTTACGGCTACCTATTTAGAAAGAGATTCTGATGACTTTATGGTTCTAAAAACGGCGCCTTGTTCTTTTTTAGATCTTTCTGATAATACGTGTTCTATTTATGAGGTTCGTCCTAAAGCTTGTGGAGAATATCCGCATACAAACAGACGTAAATTTATTCAAATTACAGATTTAACCATAGAAAATACTGCTGTTTGCCCTGCAACGTATAATATTGTAGAAGCTTTAAAAAAGCGTTTACCGTATGATTATAAAGAAAAAAAGGTCAGGAGTTAATTTGAGTTAGAAATTAAATGATCGGAAAATTCTGTTCTAATCAATATATTCTCCTTTTTTATTTCAAGTATCTTTTCTTTTAAAAAGATATAATTTTCAATGATCAAATTTGTGTTAATTTTAAGTAAGTAATTATGTTGTTTACGAATATCTTCTAATTGTTTAAAATCATAAGAGGTATTTATTTCAATTATTTGGGTAGAGAATTTTTCCAAATAATTTTCACGATTATTATCTTTGTCAGCCTTTGGTGCTTCTATGTTGGAGTTAGGGGGGTAGTGATAATTGTTCATTCCAAAAGTCAAATTCGTCTAAATAAGTACTATACAAGTTTCTTTTAATGTCTAAATCTAATAATAGCAATGAAGCTGTGACATTAAAACTCCAGAACTCGATATAAACTTTTATTAAATTTCTTAAAGTTATTCCATTTCCTATATAAATAGCAGGAAAGTTAGCATCGAATTTATCTTTGAAAAGTACAAAACGTAGTAATATTTCAAAGCTACTAGCTGTTTTTGCATTCAATTTTAATTTAAGAGAATCGTTAAAATCCTTAAATAAATGAATTCCGCCATTAAATTTAGCTAAAGAGTCAAAAAAAATTAAATTATTTTTTTGATACCAATTAAATCATACACTTTAAAATTAAAGTTATAAGAGTATTCTTCCCAAAAACCATATTTATTTTTACCGACTGTAATTGTGGAATCTTTTGGAATGGTAACTAAAATTATATTTAAGCGTATCTTTTTTGAAATAATAGAAAATAGTATTTCTTGTTGTTTTAAATCTCTCTGCTGTAACATACGAATACATATCTTCAAGAAAAACGGAATCATTTCGAAATGTAATGGATGGTAAATGAGATAAACTGTGATTTTCATTAAGGTTTATCCAAGTTCCTTTGTAATCTTTAGAATTGAATTTTTCGTTACAAGAGAATAGTAGAAGCAAGGGTATAAGAAATACAAACCTTTTCATAAAAAACAATTTTCTAATCGTACATTAAATATTGCTCTCTTACCAATTTAAACGCCTCTATAGCTACCTTCCAAGTTTTTCTGATTTCTTCAGATGTTAACCCTTGTTCTATTTGTTGCTGCAGTTTTTTTGTTCCGGCCAAATTCGTAAAGAACGTATTAAAGAATTCTTTTGATGAATTTTGTTTGTAGGCTTTTATCAGAAAAGAGAGATCTAAATGAGAACGTTTTTTAGCCGATCTTAAATCTTCACCAAAACAAAGCTCATTTTTATACTTCGGATATTTAGCGCCTTCATTGGCTTGTGGTGTGAAAGAAAATTCGTTTTTTGCTAAAAAAGGAGCACCATAGATTTGAAATTGCATTGCTGTTCCTCGTCCGGCAGAAACAGTAGTACCCTCAAAAAAACAAAGGCTAGGGTATAGGTTAATGCTTTTATCATTTGGTAAATTTGGCGAAGGTTTTACAGGCAAACTATAGGCTGTTTGATGTGTATAATTTTCTAAAGGAATCACTTTTAAATCACAAATTAATTTGTTAGGTAACCATTTTTCGCCATTGATCATTTTTCCGTATTCGCCAATGGTCATTCCGTAAACTACAGGAACTTTGTGCATACCCACAAAACTTTTATGCGCTATTTCTAAAACCGGACCATCTATATAATGCCCGTTAGGATTTGGTCTGTCTAAAATAATAACTTTTATATTTAATGCTGCGCAAGCTTCCATGACATAATGTAACGTAGAAATATAGGTGTAAAAACGAGCACCAACATCCTGAATATCAAAAACAACAACATCAATACCTTTTAATTGGTCTTCGGATGGTTTTTTGTTATTTCCATAAAGAGAAATAATTGGTAAACCGGTTTTGGTATCAAAGCCGTCTTTAATAATTTCACCAGCATCTGCTTTGCCTCTAAAGCCATGTTCGGGTGCAAAAACTTTTATAATATTGATTTGTAAGGCTAATAAAGAATCAACAAGATGCACTGCAGGTTGGTTTTTACCTCTTTTTTCTATTACAGAGGTTTGATTCCCAACAATGGCAACATTTTTTCCTTTTAATAAATTGAGATACAAATCGGTTCTTTCTGCACCTGTTGTAATATGTAGTTGTTGAGAACTCTGAACATTGATTTGTGAACTTTGAACAGAAGTTCTTTGAGCACAAGAAATCAGCTGAAAATTCATGAAGAAAAATAAGAATAAATATGTACTTTTGAGTGGTTTTAAATGTATCATCAATTTGAATTACGAGTTATTTATTGCAAAACGCATTATCGCTGGCAAAAAGTATAAAAATAGCATTTCATCGCCAATAATAAAAATCGCAATTACAGCAATTGCGTTAGGAATTATTATTATGCTAATTGCTGTGGCAACGGGGGCTGGCTTGCAGTATAAAATACGCGATAAAATGGCGGGTTTTAAAGGGCATGTGCAAATTGTAAATTTCGATGCCAATAACTCTGATGTTTCTACTACGCCCATTGATAAAAATCAAGACTTTTATCCGAAGTTTAAAAATATTTCTGGTATTAAAAGTATTCAGGTATTTGCAAACAAAGGCGGAATTTTAAGAACAGAAACCGATTTTGAAGGTATTATTTTTAAAGGGGTTTCTACAGATTATGATTGGTCTTTTTTTAAAGAATATTTAGTTGCAGGTAAAGTGCCCAACCTTAAGCAGCAAAGAACTAAAGAGGTGTTGCTTTCGCAAACTATTATGAATCGCTTGCAATTAAAACTAAACGATACCATTTTAGCAACTTTTTTAAAAACAGAAACAAGCCAATTACCCTCAAATAGAAAGTATATTATTTCAGGAATTTATAATTCTGGTTTTGCGCAGTTTGATAAAGGGATGATGATTGGTGATATTAGAGAGGTACAAAAATTAAATAAATGGACAGCAGATCAGGTTGGTGGTTTTGAGGTTATTTTAGATAATTTTGATGAAATTGACGAAAAAGGAGAAGAGATTTATAGACAAACTAGCGCTACATTAAAAAGTACAAGTATTGTAGATACCTATCAAAATATTTTTGATTGGATTAAATTATTCGACAATAATATCTGGTTTATTATCGCTATTATGATTGTAATTGCAGGCATTAATATGATTACAGCTCTGCTTGTTTTAATTTTAGAACGCGTGCAAATGATTGGTATTCTAAAAGCTTTAGGAAGTTATAGCACAAGCATTAGAAAAATATTTTTATACAACGCTGCTTATCTTATTGTAAAAGGGCTTTTTTGGGGAAATATTATTGGGTTGCTGTTGATTTTTATTCAGTATTATTTTGAGGTGATTAAATTAGATCCAGAAACTTATTATGTAAGTGTAATGCCAGTTTACATTTCTTTATCGGCAATTCTATTACTTAATTTAGGAACCTTGTTTTTATGTTTTTTAATGTTGATCATTCCGTCATATATTATTACTAAAATAGAGCCATCAACAGCTATTAAGTTTTCTTAATGAAACTCAATTTTGAAAAACAACAAAGCCTATGAACTCAAAATTGTATCTTGAATCTGCCTGTCTGGTAAGGAGGTTTATCCCGCTTCAAATGCTGAAAAGTATTCAGTATCTAGAGAGATTTTAAGTTTAATTTTCCATACGCTTTGTGTCGTAATGTTAAAAAAAACCTCATTTTTTTGATACCTCGATGGCGCTGTCTAAAGGTTGTTTATTGCATTGTGTTTTTATGACTTTTTCTGGTTAATTGGTTATCAATTCATAAAAACTAGACAACTATTATTTAAAACTTTACGTCTCTTTTAAATAGTGCAGCTGTTAGATAAAAAAATAATAAGCCTATATTTATAAGTTAAGAACTTGAATGAAAAACAGAATAATCGGAATTGATGTTGCAAGAGCTTTAGCAGTTATCGGAATGATAATTGTAAATTTTAAAGTGGTTTTGGGAGAAGATGGCGTACATTGGTTAAAGTCTTTTGCCAATGCTTTTGATGGAAAAGCAGCAGCTACTTTTGTAGTTTTAGCTGGCGTAGGACTCGCTTTGATGACGAAAACAGCCCTTAAAAACAATGATAAAGTAACATTGAAAATTGTTCGTATTAAAATTGCCAAAAGAGCTTTGTTTCTATGCATTGTTGGTTTTTCTTATATAACGATTTGGCCAGCAGATATTCTACATTTTTACGGCGTTTATATGGCAATTACAATCTTATTACTTTCTAGTAACAACAAAACCATTTTAATTTCAGCCATTTCTTTCATTGTCTCTTTCCCGATACTCATGATATTCTGGAATTATGATTCAGGATGGGATTTTGATACATTAGCGTATCAAGATTTTTGGACACTCAATGGGTTTATAAGAAATCTCTTTTTTAACGGTTATCACCCAGTAATTCCTTGGACTGCTTTTATGTTATTTGGTTATTGGTTTGGAAAAAAGGAGATACACAGCGCTAAATTCGTAAAAAAAACGTTTTGGATTAGTACCGTCATTTTTAGTTCTATTCAAGTTGCGTCTTATTGGTCTATTGTATTTTTATCCGAAGGTGATCAAGAATACGCAAATGAAATCACGGAAATTATTGGAACCAACCCGATGCCACCATTGCCTGTTTATATGTTTAGCGGAATTTCAATTGCATTTGTAATCATTACAGCTTGTATTCTAATTTCAAAGCGTTTTGAACATACTATAATCATAGATGCACTCAATAAAACGGGTCAATTAGCACTAACTTTTTATGTAGCACATGTTGTTATTGGTATGGGAATTGTAGATGCGATAAATCCTTCTAAAATGGGTGAATATACTATTCAATTTTCTTTGATGTATGCCATAGGGTTTAGTTTAATTTGTATTTTGTTTGCAGTAATTTGGAGAAAATATAAAAAATTTGGACCATTAGAGTGGATTATGAGAAAAGTAACGGATTAGAAAACTTCTTATAATGAAAGTGGAACTTAATTACTTAATTGCTGTCGAGAATATAAAAAGTTATTTTGAGCAATTTTTTGTATCACTATAGGCTCTTTTAAATAAATTATTTTACCAGAAATACATTGAATTTCTGCGTTGGCGATTGAATGGTTTGTTTAAGCGCGCTCGCTTTTTTGCGAGAAGCGAGTAACCTTTCGATTACGCTCAAAATAAATTCGAGCGCGACCTTTTTAGGTAACGCCCAAAAAATAATTATCTTTGCACTTGTAAAATAACGAAATGAACTACGCAGAAAATATATTAGAAACTATTGGGAATACACCTTTAGTAAAATTAAACGTTTTAACTAAAGAGCTGCCTTGTTTGGTGCTTTCTAAATATGAAACTTTTAACCCAGGAAACTCGGTAAAAGATAGAATGGCATTGCAAATGATTAAGGATGCAGAAGCAGACGGACGTTTAAAACCCGGAGGAACTATTATAGAAGGAACTTCTGGAAATACAGGAATGGGTTTGGCTTTAGCCGCAATTGTAAAAGGTTACAAATGTATTTTTGTAATGGCAGACAAGCAATCTAAAGAAAAGATAGATATTTTAAGAGCAGTTGGTGCAGAAGTTGTTGTTTGCCCAACAAATGTAGAACCGAGTGATCCTAGATCTTATTATTCAGTTTCTAAACGTTTAGGAGAAGAAACACCAAATTCTTGGTATGTAAATCAATATGATAATCCGAGTAACTGTAAAGCACATTTTTTAAGTACGGGTCCAGAAATCTGGGAACAGACCGAAGGGAAAGTAACGCATTTTGTGGTTGGAGTAGGCACTGGAGGAACAATTTCTGGTGTTGGTAGTTATTTAAAAATGAAAGCCAGAGAAGCAGGAACGACTGTAAAAGTTTGGGGAATTGATACCTATGGTTCTGTGTTTAAAAAATATCATGAAACGGGTGTTTTTGATGAAAATGAAATTTATCCTTATATCACAGAAGGAATCGGGGAAGATATTTTACCGTTAAATGTGAATTTTGGAGTAATTGACGGTTTTACCAAAGTAACCGATAAAGATGCAGCAATTTATACGCAACGTTTGGCAAAAGAAGAAGGTATGTTTTTAGGAAACTCTGCCGGTGCTGCCGTAAAAGGCTTGTTGCAATTAAAAGAACATTTTACAAAAGATGATGTTGTAGTCGTTTTATTTCACGATCATGGAAGTAGATATGTGGGGAAAATGTTTAATGATACTTGGATGCGTGAAAGAGGTTTTGTAGAGGAAGAAATTAAAACAGCTGCTGATTTAATTAAAAATCATGCAGATAAACCTTTGGTGTTTGCACAAACAGAAGAATTAGTTTCGCATGCTATTGAGCGAATGAAATCTTTTAAAATATCTCAAATACCTATTAAAGACATCAATGGTTTTGTTGGTTCTATTGATGAATCTGTTTTGTTACACCATTTTATTGCTGATAAAAATATTGCAGAAAAGCCAATTAAAGATATTATGGGCAAACCTTATGCGGTCGTTAAAAAAACTGCAAAATTAGAAGTTATTTCTAAATTGATTAATAAGGAAAATCAGGCGGTATTAGTAGATTTAGAAAACGGAAACCATCATATAATTACGAAGTATGATATTATTAGTGCGATGTAATGAACGATAAATCTGTTCATTCTGCAGACGTAAAGTCTACAGTGAACAAAAATGTACGATCTTTTTTAATAAAGTACCTATCCTAATAGTGTGTTCTAGAAGAAATACAAAAACAAGTTTATCAATTGGGGTATTTATAATTTGTAAAAACGTCTAAAAAGAAACTTTTAGGCGTTTTTTTATGAGTAAAACTTAATTTTTGAAAATAGTAAAGCGATGAATTCAAAATTATTCGTTGAACTAATCTTGTTTCTAGTGTAGAATTTGTTTTAGTATTCAGCGATATTTTGTGATTAATACCAAATTAGCCTTATAATGCCGTAATAAATCGTTTCTTTTTCGCTTACCTTTCATCAAAAATAATTACCGTAACGATGCTATGCTAATTACTTTTCATTTCAATTAATCAAAAAATAATTCAATTTATTTGCACGTCACTATAAAACTAAATTGGTATAAGAGGCTGATGCTATGCATGAAAATATTAAAATTTCACTTTTATTTAATTTTTAAATGCCGGTATATTAAGGTTGTGCATTAAATTTTATCAATCATTATCGTCAAATTATATCCATTCAGCGCAGCATATAAACAACTAAACGAAAAGTCTCTATTTAATTTAAGAAGTGTTGTTTATTTACAGTGTATTTAATAATACAATACAAATTTTGTAAGTTGGGGAATTTATAAATTGTACTAAATTTCGTCTAAAATTATATTTTAGACGATTTTTTTTTGTTTCAGAAATATTGAAGTCTGCTGTTTATAGTTGATTTATAAATTATTCGAGAACTGCGCTTTGAGTAAGAAAAGAACAGATTATAAAATTTAGTTTGCCAATATTTTGATTTTTTTAAGTTGATTTCTATATGCCGTTTTTTAATTACCGTTAAATTATATCCATTCAGCGCAGCATATAAACAACTAAACGAAAAGTCTCTATTTATTCTAACAAGTGTTGTTTTTTTGCAGT
>NZ_VORR01000043.1 GCF_007997085.1 Polaribacter sp. IC066 | reverse complement strand
TTACTCGATGATTCCATTTAGTTAAATTATTGATTATCAGCATAATATACGAATAATTAACAACTTAAACAACTGTAAATCAATTAAATAAATAATTTAAACACAAAAAAAGTATGATTCTGCCCTGTAGTGTAAGCTCATAAAGTATTTTAGAATAAAAGGATTACTCTTGTTTTTTAAAATTAGGCCTTGTTTTTAGAATTAATTTTGAAATTAAAAATCTTTTTTTTTGGTTGATTTTAAGTTTGTTATAGTCTTGGTTTTTTGTTTGCCGCCACGTTGGCTCTAAAAGCGAAGCGCTCTTGTTTCTTTTATCGGACAACAATAAAAAAAACATTAAGATTGAAAATTATTTTTGTTAAACGACACGCAAGAAGTAAGTGGGGGCAACAGTTTGAAATTGCTATTCTTTGGTATGAGCGCGCTTTTTTGAAAATTATGATGTGATTGAATAAAAAAAAATCCTAAACAATAAAGTTTAGGATTTTTAAATATATAAAATATTTTAAAGAAAACTTATGCCAACATGGTCACAGGGTTTTCTATAAAAGTTTTTAAAGTTTGTAAAAATTGAGCACCAACTGCGCCATCAACCGTTCTATGATCACAGGTTAAAGTCAATTTCATGGTGTTTCCAACAACTATCTGTCCGTTTCTAACAACAGGCTTTTCAACAATTGCACCTACAGATAAAATTGCAGAATTAGGTTGATTGATAATGGATGTAAAATTATCGATACCAAACATTCCTAAATTAGAAACCGTAAACGTACTTCCTTGCATTTCTGCCGGAGAAATTTTCTTATGTCTGGCTTTACCAGCTAAATCTCTCACAGTGGCACCAATTTGAGTTAAACTCATCTGGTTGGTGTGTTTTACAACAGGTACTAATAAACCATCATCTACAGCAACAGCGACACCTACGTGAATATGGCTGTGGTAAATAGTAGCAGTATCTGTCCAAGAAGTATTTACTTGCGGATGTTTTTGTAACGCCATTGCACAGGCTTTTACAACCATATCATTAAACGATACTTTTACATCAGGAATTGCATTAATGGTTTTTCTAGAAGCCATTGCGCTATCCATATCAACTTCAATATTTAAACTGAAATCTGGAGCTGAAAATTTAGAATTCCCCAAAGATTTTGCAATTGCTTTGCGCATTTGCGAATTTTTAACTTCTTCAGACTTCTCCTCACCAGTAGCCACAAAACTCATGGCTGGAGCAGCAGCAGGAGCAGCTTTCGTTTCTTGAGCAACTTCTACTGGTTTGGCAGCAGGCGTGTAGTTTTCTACGTCTTTTTTAATAATTCTTCCGTTTTCACCAGAACCAGCAATATCTCCTAAATTAAAACCTTTATCAGCAGCTATTTTCTTTGCTAACGGAGATGCAAAAATGCGTCCGCCAGAAGTAGTGGTTGTTGTAGCTGTTGCATTTGTTTCTTCAGCAACTTTTTCTTCTTTCGGTTCTTCTTTTTTCTCTTCTTTCTTTGCAGTATCTGTAGTTTCATCAGAAGATTCACTTGCAGTAACGCCACCATTAGCCACTATTGCAGAAACATCAGTTCCTTTAGGCCCAATAATTGTTAATAAGCTATCTACAGGTGCAGTTTCACCCTCTTGAACACCAATGTGTAAGATAGTTCCTTCGTAGAAACATTCAAACTCCATGGTGGCTTTGTCTGTTTCTATTTCTGCTAAAATATCACCTTCTTCTACTTTGTCACCAACTTTCTTTAACCAAGCAGCAACGGTACCATCTGTCATAGTATCGCTTAAACGTGGCATTGTAACTACCTGTACTCCTTCAGGTATTTTAATTTCACCAGAATCAGAAGTTTCAGAAGTAGTTTTTTCTTCTTCTGTTTCCGCTTCTTCGGTTTCTTTTTTATCTGCTCCTGACTTTCCACTAATAAGCGCAGAGATGTCTTCATCTTCTTCACCAACAATGGCTAAAAGAACATCCACAGGAGAAGTTTCACCTTCTTGAATACCTATATACAATAGAGTTCCTTCATGAAAAGATTCAAACTCCATCGTTGCTTTATCCGTTTCGATTTCCGCTAAAATATCGCCCTCCTCAATTTTATCTCCAACACTCTTTAACCATTTTGCCACAACACCTTCTTCCATGGTGTCGCTTAATCTGGGCATATTTATAACTGTAGCCATATTTTAACTTATAAAAGGATAATCTTCTTGTTCATAAACCATGTCGTATAATTGTTGAGGTTCTGGGTATGGAGAGTCTTCTGCGAACTTTTCACATTCACTCACCATTCTTTTTACCTCTTTCTTTATAACGTCAATTTCTTCATCTGTTGCGTATTCTTTTTCCTTAATTACATCTAAAACTTGGGTAATAGGATCTACTTTTTTGTATTCTTCAACCTCGTCTTTTGTTCTATAATGCTGCGCATCAGACATGGAGTGCCCTCTATATCTGTATGTTTTCATTTCTAAAAAAGTAGGTCCATCGCCGCGTCTTGCTCTTTGTATCGCTTCGTCTACAGCTTCGGCCACTTTAATAGGATTCATAGCATCTACAGGTCCACAAGGCATTTCATAGCCTAAACCAAGTTTCCAAATATCGGTATGGTTTGCAGTTCTACCTACAGATGTACCCATTGCATATCCATTGTTTTCAACAATAAAAATAACGGGTAATTTCCATAACATCGCCATGTTAAAAGCTTCGTGTAAAGAACCTTGTCTTGCAGCACCATCACCAAAACAGGTTAAGGTAACGGCATCACTCCCTTTATATTTGTCTGCAAAAGCAAGCCCTGCACCTAAAGGTATTTGACCACCAACAATACCATGACCACCATAAAAACGAAATTCTTTAGAAAAAATATGCATAGAACCACCCATCCCTTTAGAGGTTCCGGTTACTTTTCCATACAATTCAGCCATTACTTTCTTGGGGTCTTCTCCCATACCAATGGGTTGCACGTGGTTTCTGTAGGCAGTAATCATTTTATCTTTCGATAAATCCATTGCATGCAATGCACCCGCTAAAATAGCTTCTTGACCGTTATATAAATGTAAAAAGCCTCTCACTTTTTGTTGAATATAAACAGATGCTAATTTATCTTCGAACTTACGCCAAAAAAGCATGTTTTTGTACCAATCTAAATAGGTTTGTTTGGTGATTTCTTTCATTCTTAACTATTGTTGTTTGTTGTATAAAAATATTTTTATAACATATATCTGACTACAAAAATAAAGGTTTTAAATAGAATAAAAAAACAAGGTTTTGCGAATTTAGCGCAAACGATTGAGTTGTCTGTTTATTTGTCTTTTGCAATGAGTAGCGTAGCCTTTGCACCTGTTGCTAAATTCCATTCATTAGAAGAAATTAGAGCACCTGTGTCATTAAATACTTTAAAGGCTGCTGTGTTTGGCCCAGAAGTGCCTTGGTTTAAGGCTTCGATGACAATTTTATTTAGGCCTATTTCTAAAGGGATGTTAAATTTTTGATAACTTTCTTGTAAAGTGATGTTGTAAATTACCGGAATATCGTTCACATAAATCGTTACACGATCGCCATCTGGATATTGATAATCTCTACAAATAATATTGATACTTTTAGAATCGGTTCTAAAACTCCCTAAATCTTGGTCTATTTTCGGAATCATATATTGACCGTTAATTTTTTGGAAAGACTTTAAAAAACGCTGCTCATTTAATTTAGCTTGCGTTAAAATTCCTTTGTTATTTAAATTGTCTTCTTTTTGCTGCTTTTTTAACTTCTCGTTCTCTAAATCAAAGGCTTGTTTAAAACCATTAATTCCATCTAAAGAGATCGAGGTAGGTTTATTTACTTCTTTAGCATTGTTTAAGAGCATAACTTTTGCTTTTCCCTTTTCTTTTTCTTTCGTTCCTTTATTGGTATCTAATTGCGCAAGTGCATTGGTAGAAGCTAATAAACAACAAAAGAGACCGATCAATTTAAAAATTGTTTTCATGTTTTTCTTGCTAGTATGTATCAAGTTTAGTACAAATATAATGCCGATTTTAAATGATGTGCTTTACAAATTGTTAAAACTTATTAATTTACATTAAAATTAAAATATGTTTTTGGATAAGGTTCTTCTTTAAGCGTAAAATGCCACCATTCGTTTTTATAAGGTTTAAAGTTATGTTGTTGCATAATAGTGCGTAAAAGCATTCTGTTTTCTTTTTGTTGGTCTGTTATTTTCGAATAAAAAGGATGCGATTGAACTCCGAAAAAATCGTACGGACTGCCCATATCAACTTCTTTACCAGTTTTTAAATTGATAAGCGTTACATCTAACGTGCTGCCTCTAGTATGTCCAGATTTTGAGGCAATATACCCCCGCTTAAATAAAGCACTTTTAGCAACACTAGGGTAATATTCTTTTTTCATCAAGGTATCATTTAAAACGGTTGCCCATCTTACAAAATGATCTACTGCTTTTTGGGGTCTATACGCATCAAAAATCTTTAAACTAAATCCTTTTTTTAAAAGCATTGTTTGTGCTTGCTTTAAATTTTTTGCTGCCTGCTTGCTCATAATAACACAGTTGTTTTTATAACCATCAATGGGTTTTCCTATAAAATTACGACTGCCCAAATACCGCAATTCAGAGGTAATTGTGCTGTCTATATCTGATACATATACAAAGCCATTGGGCATTTCCTGACTAAAAAAACAATGGCTAAAAAGGAACGCGCATAAAAAAGCTACTTTTTTCATCCTTCAAAAATAAAGAAAAGGATTCGGAAAGTATTCCTGTTGATGCTATTCTTTGCGATGTTATTGCTATCATTTATAGCCTGAAAGCTTAATTTTTAAAACTGGCTAACTATTTATCGAATAGGAGTACCGTAAAACAGGCAATCAAAACTTTTTCTATGTGCAGAACTTGTTTGATTCTTTAGCGAGGTTTTTATTTTAAAGTTCTCATACTTTTTAGATAGTGCTATCTTGAAATTGTTAATACAAAAAATAACTTTATTTTTGCACTTTATGGAAGAACTTACATTAAACACGCCTGCATTATTATTTTCTGCAATTTCATTGATTATGTTAGCCTATACAAATCGATTTTTAGCGTACGCTGCTGTCATTAGAAGTCTACATGACAAATATTTAGAGAAACATGATGATTCTTTGTTAAGACAAATTAAGAACTTAAAAATCCGTTTAAACTTAACAAGGTGGATGCAGATTTTTGGCATTACAAGTTTGTTGTTTTGTGTGCTCACTATGTTTTTAATTTACATCGATTTTCAGCTTATTGCCATTTGGGTTTTTGGCATTGCGCTCATTTTACTAATTATTTCGTTGGCTTTGTTGATTAAAGAAATACAAATTTCTGTGCAAGCTTTGCAATATCATATTGCAGATATAGAAGAGTATTTGAATCAGAAATAAATATCTGCTTCTTTTTTTTTGTAAAAATTAGGAGTATAAATAGATGCATCATTATTTATCTTAATCGTTTCGGTATAGTCTATAAAATCCGAAAACGTATCTAATTGTTCTATTTATAAAATTTTATATTTCTTAATTATTATCAAATTTATTCTAATATCCCTAACTCAAAACCTCTTTACTTGTATCGAAACCCTAAAACTTCAAATATGTCAACTCACAAGATTTACATTTCCTTTTAGTCTGATCCATATCTGCCACATTAAATCTGCCTTCTGTTTTTTCAAAGATATCTAAACCTCTCCCTAACGTAATTTTCCAACCATTGTCTGCAGCAATAAAACGATCGTGATGTTGCTCAAGTTTATACGTTACATGGATACCTAAATCTAAAACACTGGTTACTAACTCTTCAAAATAGCCAGTAGATTCCTGCATATATTCCTCGTTATTCCATGATATAACTTCGAGATTTACCTCTTGCTCTGGACTTTTATTATTGCCTAATAGTATGCAAAATTCCAAAAGATTCTTAAACTGGTATGGCATTCTAATATAAGGATCTTGTAGGGTTATAGTATTAGCTCCTTTCAAATAGTCAGCGAATAGTTTTTTATAAGAAACCCCTGTTTGATTGTCTTTTAAAATAATTTGATGAGGTTTTAGTTCTAGTTTAGGTTGCTTCACTTTTACTGCAATCATCTCCTCTTCAGACTCTTCCTGCACAGCTAAAGCCGCAGTATAATTTAGGTTTTCTAGCGTTTCAGGTGCAACTTCTTTTCCAGATGATACAATGGTATATTTAAAATCTACAGGTTCTCCTCTAAAAGTTTCATCAATAATATATAGCTGATCTTTCACCCTTTTTCTTCCTTCTACACAGAAATCTAAAAGCTCTAATATCTCTATATTGCTTGCTTTTTGATCTGGATAGACTAATTTAACTAAACCAGAAAATGATTTTCTAATGGCTGTTTTATCTCTTGTTGTTAACGAACCATCTAAACGAACTACATCATCTAATAAATTTGAAAAGTCAGATTTCCTCAATTCTTTAAGAATTTCGGCTAAATAATCTACAATAAATCCGTATTCTGTTGAGAACACAGCACTTTTTAAAATACTTACTTCCCAACCCGGAATGTACATATGCATTCTATCTAAAAAAGCTCCTTTAATATATCCTTCAGGAATAGACTCAAATAAATGTGAATTTTTTAGCATATAAGGCACATTGTGCTTTGTATTCCCCACAAAAGCCAAAGATGCAGTTGCTTGATAGGTTTGTTTACCTCTATTAAAACTTTGATTTGCCATGTAGTTCTGCATGATCTTTACCAAATCACCATCGGTACGTTTACTACCTTTTTCTTGTTCAAACTCATCTAAAGCGATTACGTCCCAAAAACCAACTAGACCAATAGCTCCTTTACCAGAATTATTCACAAATAAACGTGCCTTTGAAACATCACCACCAGATACTAAAACACCATGTGGTGATAATTCAGAAAATACATGAGATTTCCCAGTACCTTTAGGGCCTAATTCAATAAAATTATAGTTATTTTCTACATGCGGAATTAGGCGAGATAACTGAATTAATTTATCTCTTTTATTAAAATGTTCAGGATTCAATCCAATACTGTGCATCATTAAATCAAGCCATTCATCAGTAGTAAATTCTTTTCTTAAATTAATGTATTCACTCAAGTTTATATTTGCTACTTGAATCGGTTTTAAATCTACGACAAGCCATCGCATGTCAACATCATCAGCATGCGAATAACCCATCGTTAAAATACACCAGACACCGCCACCACTTAACAGTTTTGGATTGTCCGTAACCATTTGATCCGGTATTGGCACTTTACTAATTCCTAGATTCGCAAAGTCAGCTTCATTAATATTCGCTTTCGTATCATTTAAAGTTACATTAATTTTGTCAATAATTTTATAGCTTCCTAAATTTCTTATTTTGGCTTTTACAACTTCGGCATCCGATCTATGCACATAGTTATTTTGTATTACTTTTTTAACAGTATCAAGGCCTGTTTTAATAATTGCTTCGTCATCTATGGCACAATGTTGCCCCAATAAATACATTTTGCCATTCTTTATTGATCTCTATTAAAAAACGATCGTATTTTTGATTGAAATCATTAAAGATAGGCATCGCTTTACTTTCAAATTCATACAGATGATCTCTTACTTTATCGAATGCTAAAATGGCTTTTCTATAGTGAAGATCTACTTTGTATAATTCATTTGTATAAGCGTTTATATACTCATCTGGTGTGTTAAATTTAAATGAGCTATACTTACTTAAAACGGAAAGAAAAGAAGCTACATGATATAGAAATAATATCTGATTTTTTAAACGGCCCTCTAAATTGGCAAAGCGTTTCCACTTTATAGTTTCATCTTTAGTTTTAAGAAAATCACTAAAAACAGTATCGTAAAAACCATTTATAATCGTTTCTAACATGTCTTCTGAATAATAGCCAAATTCTTGTTCGCTTCCATACCAGGAAACTAAATTTGATGTTTTAATTTCATAAGCTAATAATGTAAAGACTTTCTCTATTGCCTCTTTTAAGTTGGCATGTTTTTGCCAATCATTAAAAAATGAATGCACTTTATTGATATCAGCCGTGCGTTCTAATTTTAGTTTAGCGTACGAATCTACAGATGCTGTCTTACTAATATAAGTTGTTAAAACATTGTATTTTAGTTTACTAGAGATACTCGTTATCGTTTCGTAGTTGAGTTCTTTAAACTTGGTGTCTAATAAATTATTAAACCAATTTAACAGCACTTCATCCAATTCTAATTCCCTTAAATTCTGAATTGTCTTATTTATTTTAGCTTCATCTAATGCTATAGCTAGTAGTTTTACCATGCAGCTATTTCTGTTTGCTACCGAATGAAAATCAAGTGTTATAGAAATTAACCCCAACTTTAAATTATCAGCTGTAAAAATAGTGGAATCTAAAATTTTTATTAATTTTTTTTGTGCTGTTTTTGTTTTAAGAATTTCTATATATCGCTTAACGATAGCCAAATGATTCTCCGTTAGCTTATATTCGGCTAAAAACTCTGATGCTGCATCTAAACGTAACTCAGGGTTCGCTTTTAATAAGCCAAGTAACGGGATATTTTTAAAGTGCATTACCTTGTGGTTTTTCAAATGGATGGTATAAAAACAATTGTTCTTTCCTCCACTCAAACGCTATTTTATATTTTTCTTTCAAAATAATTATCTTTTACGGTAACTACTTTAAGCCCTTCTAAAGCAATCGCTTCTAACGCTTCTTTAAACGATTCATCCGTATCAAAATAAAAGATGATGCTACGGTTATACTGTTTTAAAAGGTCTTTAATTTTCTCTATCATTGGGCTTTTCTAGTGCATTTTTAAATGCGTTTCTGCTATTGTTTGTGTTAATTGCTCTTTTACGTTAGCACTTTTAGCATAGTGCTGCCAATTGGCAACTACCAAACTCATCTCTTGAATAATAACTGCCCCTTTTTTAATGTTATTTACCTTTGCAATGGTCATTAAGTCTACTTGGGTTATTTGTTTATGCTTTCCATTAATACTCAAAGTATGTTGATTTACCCAAATAGTAGTAGGATCGTAAGAATAACATACATCGTAGGCAGGTGATAATTCCCATGATTTCCCTTGTTTTAATCGAAATGAAAAGTTCTTTGTATGATCGTCGTAGTTGGTTGCCAATACATTGAACACCATACGTCTAAACATTTCTTCTGCTTCTGGATATGGTAAACGCAATACACGCATGGTTTGAAATAGTTGCTCATAACTATAGCCTTGTAAATTATTATAATCGTAATGTTGTATCCCACACCAGGTTTGAATATGATGTTTTGTGTTGCCATCGCGATCAAAACGCTTGGTCATAAAATGTGCTCTACCGTTTTCTTCTAACAACTTACAATCCATCATGGTAATTCCAGCGTCTTTAGCCATCAAATAATAGGCGTATTCTACACGACCCCAACCGTGAGTTTCTCCAAATTGTGCATCACTCACACCATCTAATTTCAATAACCAATGTTCAAAACCTTCTGGCACTCTAGTTTGACCAGATTTTACAGCGCCTGTTTTTTCATTATAAGCAATTACCGCTTTTGGGCGTGCACCACCAGCCGATGTTCCTATCTTTAGCACTTCCATGAGCGACTTTTCTTCATCATCGTTTAGATTCGTATCTAATTTTTCTTTTTTGGATAGCATTTTATGTGCTGCTTCTACCAAACTATTAATTTGAATATCAAAGCTATTTTGTGGTGCAATTTGTGCAGGCTCAAATTCTAAAGCTCCCATAGCTCGCGTGCCGATAAAACAAAGTTGTTCTACCGGATTCATACTATCTGCAGGACGACCATTTCTTGCCAACCATAAATTAATTAGCTGATTTCCGTACCGATCTGGTAAAGCATCTGCTAACAAACCAGGCAATCCTTTAAAGGTGTCTACACTCTCATTTTTACCTTTTCGCAGTTCCGGGAACGAAAAAATACGTGACGCTTCTACTATTGGCATTTTAATAGGCGAGATGTCCCATTGTTTTTTAAGAAAGGTTGGACTATATTCAAAACTTGCCAATTGGTTTTGTGCATCCCAACAAACAGCACCTAACATTTCTCCCCAAAGTTTTATTTCTGCTGCATCTACCATCCTAAATCATCTTCTTTTTTTGTTACTTTAGTTGTTTTACTACTAGCGCGTTCGCGTTGTTCTTTTTTTAATTTGGCATAAGCAAGTGGACTAATTTGTGCTGTTACAGTAAAATTATCTAATAGATGTAAAGCATTTAAAGCTCTTAATACTTGTATTAAACTTGTTAATGTAACAGACTCTCCGTTTTCAATTTGACTTATGGTCCAACGGTTTAATCCTGAGTCTTCAGCAACTTGTTGTTGGGTTTTATTAAGACCTAATCTTGTTTGCTTTATGTAGCTACCTATTTGCTTTATAATAGCAAAATCTGTCATTTGCACCCAATCTATGCTAGTATTTCCCATCATTACCTTTGTTTTATACTGTTTATGCTAGTATTTCCTAACAAATATAATCATTTTAATTGAATCGTATTTTATTTTAATGTTGGTAATTCCCAGCGTTAATGATTTAAACTAGGTTTAATGTTGGGTTTTGCTCGCATTATGAGATTGCCACGTCCCAAAAAGCTCCTCACAATGACGGTCGTGATGCAATGACGTTATATATTAGCAACCGCACCTTCAAATTTCGCATAGTTTAACGCTACACCATCGTCTAGATCTATTTCTATTTGCTGGTTGGCTAGGATTTTTAAAACCTCGTTATAATCTCGACATTCTAATTCCCAATCACGTAATACTTCTAAATGTCTTTGTTGTTCTTTGTCTAAGCTATTTTCCTCTTCTTCTAATTTTTTCTTTTCGCCTTTAATGTATTCTTGGTGCGGATATAAATAGTTACGTTGTATTTGTTGTACCGTGTATTTATCCATACGGTGCATATATACCAATACCTTAAAGGCTGCTTGTTGTGGCTTTTTTACATTGCTACTAAACAACCAATAAATAGGTTTCTTTTTGTACATGCTGGTATGGTACTTCCAGAATTTTTCTGTGAGCCATTTATGCAAGTCTGTACCTAAAGCGTCTTGTAGAAAGTTAACGTTTTCTGTTAAGGCGTCTTCTCCCCAAATGTTTAATAATACTTCTTTGGTGCGTGTTAAAGCATCGTCTGGGAAAGCGCAGTTGTCTCCCATTAGTGGGACGATGCCATCGTCGTCAATCGATATCGTTCTTGAGATTGCTTCGTTCCTCGTAATGACGGTATAGCATGATAATTCTTTGTCTGTTGGGTTTGGGTGTGCAATGTTCAAACCAGGTTTATCTAAACGGAAACGACCCATAAAAACACCCATAGCGTAACTTACAAACTGGCTTAATACTTCTGCTTTGTTAATTGGTAAAGCAATGGCAGCTGCACCTTGTTCTCTAAAGTCTACCTCTAAAGCTTCTAAATCTTTTTTACTAAGTTCTTCTTGTAAAATGGTAATATCTTTTAAAGCTACCGTTGGTGTTAACTCGTCTTGTAAACCATAAATGTTTATAAAAATACGGTTGAGTTCTTCTTCATTAGCATGCAATTGGAAAAAGTCTTTGGTAACATTGTCTTGCCAATTTTGATAAGACACATTTAGAGTATTTGAGGCATTTACTAATGGTGTTTGTTTAAAATCCCAAGAGGGTTCTCTAGAATCCCAATCTTTTTTAGAAATATCAGTACAATCATGAGCGAACTGCTTAACACTAACATTATCGAATTGAAAAGCTCGTGAAATAGGAATACGATATAAGTCACCTACTTGGTAATTCAAAGTAGGATTAAGAGTTCTTAAATAAAATGTAGATAATTTTGAATTTAACAAACCTGACAATTGAAATACATCTATATCATCACTAAAAATGTAGGCCCTCCATTATCAAAAATCCCTCCACCTTTAATATATCGTGCACAAAAATTACCTGTTGAATTGATTAGACTGTATGACAATCCTTCTTTAAAATAAAATTGTTTAGCTCTTACAGGCGCACCACTATAATTCAAAGGGATGTTATTGTATTCATGTATTCTTTTTCCATTATCTTCCCAATCAACTAAAAAAGAATTAAGACCATACCATTTATTATTACCTCCTCCTTTACAATATGGAAACCATTTATCTGAAAGTTCAGAAGATTTTATACTTGTTTTTCGAAAATCAACTTCAGACCAATCTCTTACAAATAAAGCATTTTTACCAGTTTGTAGACCAGCCTTAGCTTTAGCTATTTCATTTAAAACTGTTCCTTGAAAGGTTTCTATTGTATGCATACTCACCCAATAAAAAATTGGACTCCCAGGGATTTTAACAAAATTAGTTTGTGGCATATTAGGATAAAATAATTTTTGCCCAATTTCTGTGCCTTCTTCAGTTATACCTTCATCTCCTCTATATTTATTAAAATTGTATTTGTAATCTATTTTGCCATTACTAAATAAAAAGAGCTTTTCAATATCTTCATATAAAATATGTTGAAAATTACGCTCATGCAACCTAAAATAACTACCAATAGCATTGTTACTTGCTATTTTTTTTATCGCAAATGCAACAGAACCAAAGTCGATACCAAAAATATTACGTCCCATATGCAGTAAACTGTCAAAGGTAAATTGGTTTATATAATTTTTTCAAAAGAAGATAAAAACAACCAAGACGGTAAATTTATGAATGCAAACCGAGAATCATCTGCTGTTAAATTTGGTATGACCTCTATAAAAATGGTCATTAAATCGCTTTTAGTTTCTGGGTATTCTTTATTTACATAAGCCTTTAGCCCGGTATTCATACTTTTTTGATCCATATATGGCGGGTTTGCCACCACCGCTTTATATTGCTTAGCTAACACCAAAAACACCTCTAAAAAAGGTTTTAGCAAATTAAAAATGCTAGTTTCTTCAATATTGAGTTGCGCAGTTTGTTTTTTTAATAACCAATTGTGATAGGTCTCGTTTATATGCAAGTAAATAGCAGCACTTACATTTATCTTTACAGCAGAACCTAAATTTTTTTCTTTACGTAATAACTTAATCGCGTAAAAGAACTAGCAATAATCCCAGGGTTTTTCTTTGTCTCCCCAAAATAGTTCTAGCTCTTGTGAACTATCTACAGCGATGGCTTCATCAGAATGTAATTGTATAAGATCTAATATTGCCTCATTTAAAACATCACCTTTTTTATAGGTAATTTTATGGGTTTTGGTTTTATTCTTTTTGGTGTCGCTCCACTCTATAGTTATTGGTTCTGCCAATTGCATGCCTAATAAGTTGTACCAATTACTTTGGCCTTTGCTGTAATAGATGTGTGTAAACCAGTTGCCCAAAGTATCTTCTGGAAAACTGTAAATGTTTGGCATTATTGGTTCTTCTAAAATAGCAGCATCATACTGTGCTGCTTTTAGTAAAACCGCAAAACGTGCTAATTGCATGGCACGATCGTCTATGTCTAAACCATACAAATTGTTTTGCAGTATGTTTTGTACAGCTTGTGTTGCAGTGTACCCCTCTTCACGGTACATTTTCATATAGAGGTCAAAACCTGTTACTAAAATATGTCCAGAACCCGATGCTGGGTCAATGAGCGTTAACTCGCTCAAATTATTAATTATTAATGGTGCATTATTAGTTTGAGATTGCTTTGCTTCGCTTGCGCTCAGCACAGGCTCACTCGCAATGACATTGTCAGATTCATTTTCTACAAGATACTTCATTTGGTCTCGTAAATCAGAATCTGGTTCATAATCCAAATAGATTTTACCTACGGTGTTTTCTACCTTATATTTTACAATCCATTTGGGTGTAAAGATCTGGGTAGCTGCAGAAATGTCTTCGGCTCTTGCTTTAATATTCTTTTTAAACCCTTTAAAGACTTCGTCTTTTTTATCAGAAATATAAAATTGTTATAACCAACCAATAAGTTCTACTTCTTTAAAATCGGTTTGGTTAATCGCATCGCTATTGATTAGATCTAAAAGACCGTCTATTTTTAAGCTATTTTGCGGGAATAAAATTTCGGTATAATCGTCTATTCTCCCAAAAATATCGTGCAATACGGTATTGGTATGACATAAATTGGTAATGAGCAGCGCAAAAGCTTCTTCGTCTTTATCTTCTTTTAGATATTCTAATAAGAGTGCTTTGTACGCACAATTGTTAATGTTAGGTTCACCACGTTTGGTCTTTTTTACAATGTGGTTCTTGAACCTTCTGTGTATGCTAATGAATTGCAGTACTATGATAAAAAGTTAGCTTTCGCTAATGATCGTTTGTAACGAGTGCCGTTCATGTTTTGGGTATACTTGGTGGCACTCGTTAAAAACGGTTTTTAGCTTTTTATTCTATATTTGGACGCTTAACCTCTCTATAACTATTTGTTTAAATGTATTTTCAGAAGTCTTAATCTCATTGTAAAGCGGTAAACCAACTAAACGATAGCTTTTATCTTCTGCCTTTAATATGGTTTTAGTGTCGTACTTTTCTGATACTTCTTTTAAGAAATTATCTTTCCATTTATCTTTTTCTAATAAATGACCACCTTTAGGTTCTATGAATACTTGATAGTGTAAGTTTTTCTTTTTTGTTTTTAAGAATAATAAGAAATCTGGCATAAAGCCTGCACCATCATCAAAGTTGTATATTTTATAAACCTCTTCATTTCTTAATAAATAAACTTCTTCATATTGGTCTTTAAAGTTATCCATCTTATCTTTTAGAAAACGAATTAAACTTTTTTCTTCTGATGTACCATAAAAAGCATCTAATACATACCAATCTTTTTGTACTAATTCTTTTTCTAGATTATAACTTTCTGCATCTTCTTGTACTGAAATTTGTTTGGGTTCTTTAAAATAGTTTTTAAAGGGAACTGCATTAAAGTCTGTACCAATTTTTGGTTTAGAAATGCGTTTTAATTCAGTAACTAATTTTACAAAGAACTTAGATAAAATAGATAAGTTGTCTTTTGGAGATACTACTTTGAAATAAGTTGCTATTCTTTCATCAACTGTTTTACATTTATCAAACTCCTCTTTAAAATCATAAATAGTTATCGAAAGACTAAAGTTACCAATGTATTTATCTTCAAACAATTCATCAATAGAAGTTATTGCTAATTCATCTTTTAAATTGTTAAACCTTAATATCGATTGGTCTTTTTTAGACTGAATATGTAATGCTTTATAAACTATGTTTTTTGGAAAATGGTTTAATAATAGAGGTATTGTCCTACCATCTTTATTATTGCCTGTTGCATAACGAGTAATATCCTCCTTTTCTTCTAATTTAATATTTGTTTCTCGTACTGCAATGGTTTCAATTTTTTCTTCAAACTTCCAATCTGTTTTTAACTCTTCTAATGTTCGTTTACGTTTATTAGGATTGTCTTTAAACTCGTTTTTATAGATTTTAAGTTTGTGATAAAAAGAATTTTTATCTTCTTTAATTTCTTGCTTTATGTCAAACATTTTTAATTGCTTGTCTGTTTCTTGCAAAAGATCTTGACGTTTTAACTCTAATTTTAATTCACTAATGTATTTCTCATCATTATCACTATGAAAATAAAACTCTTCTAATACTCTTAATTCGTGATTTAACTCTTTGTCAAATTTTCTTTTATTACTAATGTTATCTTCAAAATTGAAAGGATAGTATCTAACACCTCTACCTATTAATTGCACTTCTGATACGGTAGATTTACCTGCTTTCTTTTTGTTAGTACCTCCTGTATTTTGACCCGAATACATGCGTACAATATCATAAAGGTTCAATACATCCCAACCTTCTGTAAGACGCATACAAGTAAAAATGGCTGTTATTTTATTTGTTTTATCTTCTAAACTATTTAAGAGTTGGTCTTGCTCTGGTGTGGTTTTATCTTCGCCTCTTCTACCTGACGCTGTTTTTTCTTTAGAGTGGGTAATAATGCAATTATTGTCTTTAAAGGCATCTTGCAAATAGGTTATTATTTCCCTATAATGGATGTTTTGATTCGTTAGAAAATTGGCTATATCTACAATTCTACTTTGCCCTTTTTTATATAATTCATTTCCTGGTTCAATGGTTATGGTTTTTAAAAAAGAGAAATCTTTTGCTTCTAAATTGTCGACTACATTTCTAAATAGTTCATAATCTGCCCCTACATTTTCTTCTTGCTTTGCATCTACAAATTTGCTACGGAAAAGCATAACAGGTTTAAAATGTGGGATATTGTGTTTGATACCCATTTTGTAACGATACCAATTAAATAATAAGGCTTGTAGTACTCTTTGTTTTTTATCGAAAGAAGAGGATACTAAATTAATTTCTTTGGTATAACCTGCTTTTAAAAAGTCTTTTAATTCAAACTTGTACACTATTTTGTCTATGTATTTTTTTACTACATTGGCATTGGTAGGTACGGTTGCTGTAAATTCTAATAATACGTTTCTATTTAATTCAGTACTATTTTTTTTGCCTTTTTGTAATATGAGATTGGTTACTGTATGCTCCCAACTTTTTTCTACTTCTTTGGCATTTGCACCACTTTTAAGTTCGGCAATTATTTTTAATTCTGATTGTTCACCAACTTTAGTTTTGGTATCTGAATTTAAATGATGTGCTTCATCTGCTAACATTACTATATTTCTGTTTTGCAAATCGTCTAAAAAAATGGCATTTTCTTTTACTTGATATACGGCATTGTGTAGTTTGTGAATAGAGGTAAAAATGATTTCAATATCATCTGTAGTATCAGAAAAAGTTTCTACTTTATGTATGTTTATTGTTTTATCATCTATTACAATTGGGTCTTTAAATAAATATTTGTTATGTGTAGGGTCTAACAGATTATTTTCTGTTTTACCTACAATGTTATTTTGGTTTACAAAAAACAGAAAGTGCTTATAGCCTTGTTTGTAATAGTAGAGTATTAAACTTGCCATTACTAAAGTTTTACCTGTACCAGTAGCCATATTAAATAATAGGTGTGTGGCATCATTAGGGTTTTCTTTGATTTTTACTTGCTGGTAGTCTAAAAAGTACTCTAGAGCTTTTTTTTGCCAATCGAACAAGTTATACTTAATGTTTTCGGTAATATAGTTAGGCACTTCAGAATAATGCAAACGGTATTCACGCATTTTATCTGAAAGTTGCTCGTATAAAAATTCAGTAGCTGCCATAATCTTAATTTTTTACTTGATAAAAATCTTTACTTAAAGCAATGTCTTTTGCATCTAACTTATATCTGCTATCTTCTATTTCGCTTAGGTTTACATACAGTTGGTTTAGGTCAAGCATTTTAGAGAAAATTTCCTTTTGCCTCTCTAATGCTAAATTTTTAAAGTTTTCTTCTTGGCTTATTACTTCTTTAAACTGTTTGATACGCACATTGTAATGTAAAAAGTACTTGGTGTACATTGTCTCAAAAAACTTTAGCAACTCTTCTAAATTCTTACAGTTTAGTATTTCTTCTTTGGCAGTTTGGTTGTTTTTGGCTAATTCTAAATAAGTAAATGAACTATTAGATTTTAATTGTTCTATCACTCTATTAATTCTTTTAACAGTAACAGCATTTACATAATCAAGTTGTTCACAAAGTATAAATTTTCGATTTAAACCATCCTCTTTATTCAGTTCTAAAACACCTTGAGCAGTCGTGCCGCTTCCACCAAAAAAATCTAAAACAATATCATTTTCTGTTGTCCAAAGTTCAATAATACGCCTCAAAAAGTTTACGTTTTTTGGATTATTAAAAACTTTATCACCCATCAACTTTTTTAATTGAGTAGTGGCGCTTGAGGTTAAAAAACCTTTATCCCACCAAGTTGTAATTGTCTTTTTCTTTGATGCCGCTTTAGATTTATAATATTTTTGTTGAAGATTATTCTCTGTTTTAACAACTAAACCTTCATCAAACATTTCTCTCATTCTTTCTTTAGAGAAACGCCAATAACCTTTAATCCCTTCAAAAGTATAATAAGGATTACCTTTTGATGCGCCTCCAGGTCCATCAACTGGAACTAATTTATAATCACCATTTTTGTCATTTAGTTTAAATCCTTCTAAAGAATTTTTTATACCAAACTGTTCTTTTTTAGCAAATACTGCTCTTTCATTTTTTGCTTACAAGAATAAATGATTATGGTTTGGAGAAATAATTTTATCATTTGAAACAGATGCACGTGCTTTATGGCAAATATCTGCTATGAAATTTTTTCTTTCAAATACTTCATCACACAACACTTTAAAATAATGAGCCTCCTTATCATCTAAACTTACAAACAAAACCCCATCTTTATTTAATAATTCTTTTGCAATAATAATTCTGTTACGCATAAAGGTTAGCCAAGATGAATGATAAAAATTGTCATTATATTTAAAACTATCATTTTCTGTATTGTAAGGTGGGTCAATATAAATTAGTTTCACTTTACCTTTAAACTCTTGTTTAAGAGAGTGTAAGGCTAAAAGGTTGTTTCCTTTTATAATAAGGTTGTCTGTAATAGTACCTTTTGCGTTGCGGTTAAATTGTGTTGGTTTGCTTTCTCCTTTGCTATCGTACTTTGTAATGTTGGTAAATGCTTTTGGTTCTAATAGCCTGTCTATTTCGTCTTTGGCTAATACTTCATTAAAAAATATTTCTTTTCGTTTGCTTTGTTTTTCTATATAATCTTCTTGCGTATCGTCATACTCAAAATAAGTATCTAAACCATCTTCTGTACTTTGCCCACCTTCCAGCACACAATCTTTAAAAGGAAAATTAAGTACTACATCTGTAGTGTCTTTTAAAAACTTACCACCAGCAGATAAGCCTATTTGGTTGCTGTATTGCGTGTAAGAATTGTCTATGCTGTTTTCGTCTAAAAAAAACTTAAATTCATTAGTTTTAAAAACAAATACGTCTTTTATTTTTAAGAAAAACTGTGTTCTTGTTTTTTCATCCTCTAATAAGATTGTTATTAGGTTTTCATCTAAAGTATTTGCAAATTCTTTTACTAAATTACCTTTTAGTTCGCCTTGTTCGTCTTTTAATCGATCATCTTTTAATAAGATAGCAATTAAGTGTTCTTTAAAATTTTGTTGCATAGCTATTTGTTAATTTTTTCGTATTTTACTTTCTCTCTCATCACTCTAACCCTTTAAAAATTTAGTAGCTAATTTATATTCTTTCTCAAAAGGCAATTGCAGTTGCTGCAGCGCATCGGGCATTGCTATTGCCCAACTCACATAATAATAGGCAAGTGTTTTATACCCCGAAAAACTACTATGTGCAATAGAAGGAATTGCATAGTTTTCTTTTTGTGGGTTGATGCCTTGTGTGCCAATAGTGGCAATTTCAAAGGCAATTTTTTTCACTTCTACGAGTGGTACTTGTTTAAAATAATTGATTGCATCGCTCATATACATGGCAACCGCCATATTAAAATCTTTGGTAGCGTTTGCCTCCAAGAATTTCTTCATTTTACGATCTTTAGAAGCATCGATTGCGTTTACACCTAAAGGGTCCTTTTCAATGGCTGCGAGTACCGAATCGATTGTCTTTTTACGATGATCAGCCTCTGGTATCAAATCATAATACGCCTCGAGGTGTAAATCTTCGCCCCAATGTTTTACCAACTCATATTCTTCGGCAGGCGCTTTGTCTTGTCGATATTCCTGAAATTCGGTATAGAGTTCGTTGGCTTGCTTAAGTTCTAATGTTGTGGGGTTAAACTGATCGATGACATCTACATGAAATAAGTTTTTAAAATGCAGGGCATTAATGAGGTTGTAAATTTTAGAGGTAGAAAGTATGGTTTTGGGTGTGTTGGCAACAATATCTTTGTGCGTAGTGGCTTCTATGCCTTCTTCTAAAAGCGCAAATAGCGATAGAAACTGAATAGGTCTCATTTCTTGCCAAGTAGCAAAAATACTATCTTCTATAAATAAATCGATCGGTGTGTTAAAAATCTGACTATTTAACCCTTTAAATAATGCTGTAAAGTAGTTGTTGCTATTGGTTTCTGAAACGCCTTTTTTTTGGAGTTGTAAAACGTCTTTTTCTAAAGCAAGCTTAAAGTTGTTTTGGTTACCGGTATCACTTACAAAAAGCTCGTTTAAACCTTTTGCTCTGGCATCAAGAACAAATTCTAGATGGGTTAATTCGTGCAGTATTAAATGTGCGACACCTTTGGCAGTAGCTTTGTGTTTTACTAAATGAAAAGGACGCTTGTAGTTTTCGGCAAATTCTATTTTAGCAACGGTTGATATGGAATTATCAACTTCAATTTTTATCTCTTTTTCAGAGAGGTAGGCAAGTTTTGCAATGTATTCGGTAATAATGGTAGTTGTAGCTACTGTTTCTTGTAAGCTATTAGCCGTTGTTAACGCTAGCTGTAAAGCGCTTGCATAAAGTTGTTTGTTTGTTTGTTTGTTTGTTTGTTTGTTTGTTTGTTTGTTTGTTTGTTTGTTTGTTTGTTTGTTTGTTTGTTTGTTTGTGCTAATGCCATTAAAGAAAAGTCAAACGCTTTTTTGTAGTCTTTGTCTGTATTTGCAACAAGGGCAAGATGGTAATAGGTATCAGGATACGCACTGTTTGCCGTTAATGCGTTGTTAAAATACAGCAAGGCTTCTTCTTTTTTGCCCAATTGCATTAAGTTAGCGCCAATATTATTCAGGGTAATACAATCATTGGGTTTTAGCAGTAATACTTGGTCGTAATATTTCATGGCAGTCGGAATATCATTTCGATATTTTGCAATGATATTTCCCATCATTAGCAAAGCCCATTCATTTTTTGGGTTCCATCGCAACGCATCAATTAAAGAATTGATAGCCTCTTCTTGTTGGTTTAATTCAGCATAAATTTGACCTTGAATTCTGTGGTATTCAGAATTGTTAGGATTTGTTTTGAGGAGGTTTTTTGCCAATTGGTTGGCTTCTTCAAAGTTTGCTGTTTCGCAAAGTGCAATTAATTTTTCGAACTTTTTGTTTTCTGTGGCAATCTGCACCGTATTTAAGGTGATGGTCACAAAATCAGTATTAAAAGCTACCACAGGTAGTATAGCGCCAACCGAATAGAATTCGATGAGTGCTTTTTTAAGACTCGTTTCGTTCTTTTCTATATCAGGGAAAAGAGTATATATAAAAGGATCTAAAGGATGAATTATGGTCATGCTATGTATGGGTCTTCTTGTATTAAAACTGTTAGAAAAAAGCAAGTATTGTTTTTTTTTAAGCCAAATAAACAACATTCGTTGATGTTTATTTTTACAGCGCTTTTTCTAGATTACTAAAAAATCAAATTTACTAAACTTTAAGATGCTGTTTTGGTTATTTTGGATTTTTAATTTAGTGCAACTCAATTTTGAAAAACAGCAAAGCTGTGCCTTCAAAATTGTAAGTTGAACTAATCCCGCCGCATGGCGAAATCTTAATGTAAATATCTCAAAACATGTATAAAAATTATTCTTGTTTGATAAAAGACTAAAGATTGCTACGTTTTTAGACCCAAGAACCAAGATTTAAGTCTAACTAACTAAAAAACAAACCTAATTTACACTAAAATTGTCTATTTTGTTTTGTTGTTGTCCGATAAAAGAGACAAGACCGCTTTTAGAAACAAGAACCAAGACTGATATGTAACTAACTGATAAATAGATGTAAATAAAAGGGACAAAATTTTTGTTTATCATCTTAAAATTATTTTCAAATAAACAAGATGTTATTTAAAAAATTTGCGAGATTCATTATTTTAAGTGGGTTTACCAAAGGATAGTTTTGCAGACCTCACAGGTTTTTAAAACCTGTGAGGTCTTTTCTATAGCGCTGCCTCAAGATTCTCTTACTTAAAAGAGAATAGCAAAAACCCGTTGTTTTATGGCGTATAATCATCACAAAGGGTTAAGTGTTCTATTTGTTAAGATACAAATAGTATTTAGTTTGGTATCTTTTGTGTATTTCATACGGAACTAATTTACATATATTGTACAATAAATTCGTGAAAGTTGTACAATATTTAAATAAAAGTTCTAGTATATTTTGCGATTTATTGTGGTATGTTTTAGTGAAACTTAATTTTGAAAAGCAACGAAGCTGTGCCTTCAAAATTGTAAACTGAACCTGCTTTTTTAGCCGACTAATTTAAGCTTTATACAGAACCTGCCTAATCGCTATAACTTGTTTCAGTAGCTAGCCAAATCTATAGGTAAAGATAACACTTCTGTAAAGAAATATAAAAAGAATCTTCTTTTTTACTAGTTTGATAAGACTGTTGTAAGATTGTTTATTTCATTCGTACCAAAGGATGATTTAAACCACCAACTTCATTCTTAATCACCTCAAATTTATCGATATGATCAAAAAGTTTTGTCAGACTTTTAAATCCGTAACTTCTAGGATCAAAACTAGGATCAATTTTTCTAATATTTAAACCTAATGCAGAAATGTGCGCTTTATCTTCTTCGTTAATAGAAATATCAAAAGCTTTTAGCACTGTTGTCCAATCTTCTTTTAGCAAGATTATGTTTTTGGCAGTAGTTTTAGGCTTTTTAGTTGTGGTAGGTTTCTTAAATTTTGTTGTTTTAGTATCGTTTTCTTCACTTTCAAGAGCCTCAAGGGTTTCAGTAGTCTCTTCGCTTTCTTCATTTTTTAAGTTTTCAGTAAACGTAAAAACTTCACAAGATTTTACAAAAGCGGTGGGTGTTTTCTTTTCTCCAATACCCATTACAAATAAACCTTCTTCTCTAATTCGTTTGGCAAGCCCCGTATAATCGCTATCACTAGAAACAATGCAAAAACCTTCTGTATTTTTTCCGTGTAAAATATCCATAGCATCAATAATGAGGGCACCATCTGTAGAGTTTTTACCCGTGGTGTAAGAAAATTTCTGAATAGGAGTAATAGAGTGTTGATTGATAATCGCTTTCCAGCTATTCATTTGCTGTGAAGTCCAATCTCCGTAGATTCTCCTTATCGTTGCTTTGCCATATTTAGAAACTTCTTCTATAATTTCTTTGATTAATTTAGGTTGGGCATTGTCGCCATCAATGAGTACTGAAATATTAAATTTACTGTCCATGGTTTTTAGTGATTATTGTTAAGATTGCTTGTAAAATTATTTTCTGCTTTGCTAAAGCTAATTGAACAAATTTAATGATTTTAAGGTTTTAGAGTAGAAAATAGCAAAGAATTTAGATACTTTTCGCAAACAATCCTGTATAAGACCATTAGTTTAATCGAATTTTTAGCAATTTAAATTCTTTTTATCCTTTTTTGTTAGATAAAAATAATTGCAGAACTAACATGTTTTGGTAAAATTTGTAGGCGATTTTTAAAAGCACTGAAACGAATTCCATAAAAAAAGTAAGCGCCGTTTTTTACAAAACGACGTCTTACCAAGTAAACTAATAAAACCAAGTATTAGTACTTATATGAGAAGTTAGCTTTCTCATAATTTTTTATTCTGTAGCCTCTTTATGATCGAAACTTAAAACTCTTTTCAATTTCCAAGTATGATCTTCTAAAATCCAGAGATGTGTAAATTTTGCTGTTCCTGTTTTTTTTGTGTTCTTATTTTCTGTGTTATAAAAATCATGCTGTCCTCTTTGTATCGCTCCATAAAGTTTGCCGTTATTTTTTAGTTCAAAGACTTCTAAAGAATTTTTTACAAGTTTTCTTGTAAATGTTGCTGGGGCTTTACAAATATTATTTTTGATGGCATTTATAAACGTTTCTCTATTCTGAATGCCAGCAAGATCATGGTAAAATTCAAAATTTTGCGCAATGATGGGTTCTAGTTTTTTAAGTTCACACTTATTAAATGCTCTTTCAAAAATAATGCTGTCTTTAGATTTTAGAATTTTAAATATGGCTGAATTTTCGGCAATCTGTGCAGAAGTGATCAAGCTATAGAAGAAGAGTACAATTGCTAGTATTATTTTGAAAAGGAATGATTCTTTAAAAGGAGTTAAAAATGAATTCATAATCGCTGAATTTATTGAAATCTTAAAGCTATTGCGAGCCTAAAGAAATCTAATTTTGGTTGATTGATACTTTTTACTTTGAGCTTATTTAGCCGAAATACTGCCGCCAGAATTTGATGTTTTACTAACTTTTTTTGGATTCCCTTTAAAATCAATGCCGCCACCACTTGTAGCTCTTGCATCTATAGTTTCTGATGCATAGATATTTATGTCAGCGCCACTTGTAACACTTACTGTTACATTGTTGCTGCGCAATTCATAAGCATCAATAGAGGCGCCGCTTGTTGCGCTAGAAGTATGGTTTTCTGTGCTTCCAGAAACTTTTATGTTGGAGCCGCTCGTAGCGTTCGTCTCCACAGAATTGGCATCCAAAGAAAATTGAATCATTGCACCACTTGTAGAGCTTATTGTTATATTGTTTATCTCAATAGTTTCTTTTGCATACACGTTTGCACCGCTGGTAGCCGATAGTTCTTCTAAATTTTTTACTGTCACGTATACTTTTCTAGCTTTTGCTTTCCATATATTTTTTTCAGAATAAATTTTTAAAACACCATTATTTACTTCCGTAATAATAATATCCTGCAAATTCTCATCAGCTTCTACCGTAATTTTAGAAGAGGCTCCTTGTGTAAGGTACAGATCCAAACCTGTACTAACTTTTATTTTGCTAAAGTCTTCTTTTGTATTTCTGTTTTCTGAAACTACATTTTTGTTTCCTGTAATGCCGTTAAACATTTGTACGTTACAAGAGCTAAAAAGTGTTGCAACAAAAAGAAAAGTTACTAATTTGATGGTTGATTTCATAATGATTGTTTTTAGTTTTCAATTCAAAAGTCTCTTAATTTTTTTTTAAAAAGAAAGTTTAAGTACTCAATTGTCTATTTTCTATACCGAACTGTTTTTATATAGTCTCTTGAGTTTTAGTTGTACTCGTTTTAGTCTTTTTTTCTGGGGTTTCTTCTTTCGTTTTCTCATCAAGATCTTCATCCACCTCCTCTAAACAATCTGTACAATTTAGTGTACTTTCTGTCATTATAAAATGATGTTTGGCCATATCTTTATCATAAATATCGGCACTGTTTTCTATATGATGTAAAAAGTTTTTTGTAGAACGATCAAAATAAACCAAGGTGTTTTCGGGTATATAAAAGGTGATGTTTATTTCTTCATCTTTCCAAAGGTTTTTATAGGCCGATAAAAAGTAAGCATCTAACACAACAGTATTGTTTATAATTTGATACTTATAAATTATTTTTGTGGTGTTCAAGTTTGCTGTATTTTTATTTTTGCCTCTAGATATTTTTTGAATCACTATAGAACTTTCGGTAGATTCACTTTTTCTAACATCTACCTTAATATTACTTGCATACACTACTTTTTCTCCGTTTACGGTAACCTCTTCTTTGTAGGTACTTCTTCGTAAATTAGGACGGTAATAAATAGCATCATCATTTACCATTTTTATGGTAAGTGTATCACTTGCAACCATGGCAAGACTATGTTTCTGTGTAGATTGGCCGCGGTTTGCATGCGATGTTGCAAAATCTAATCCTGTAAAAATTAAAGTCAATAAAGAAATAAACCAAATGCCAGACAGCGTTAGTCTTGTAGGTTTGTTCATTTTTTGAACATTGCTCGATAAAATTCGCAGTCCTAAAATAAATAAAATTAAAAACGGAATGCCTATTAACAAAAACATGCATATAGTTAATAGCCAAATTGGTAGTGCAGCATCATAGAAAAACGGGGGATATTGTAAAAACGTACCGTCTACATTTAACCACTCTAAACTGCCAACAGAAAACCCTCCAATAATTAGAGATAAAATAACAGCAGCCGAAATAAAGAGTATTATGATGCCAATAAACTTACCAATTACTTTAAAAATTGCAAGAATAATTTTACCAAGTGTATCTAAAAAATCGCTAATACCATTATTTTTTTTTGTCTTTGCAGAAAAAGTTTTATTCATTTTATCAGAAAACTCACTAGCACCTTCCTTAATTTTTTCTGATGCATTATTTGCAAAAACAGAAACGTTTTCTGAAACATTGTTAAATTCTTTACGAATTTTTTTTTCAATATTATCAATATTTACAGGTTCGCCTTCCATTTGCAATTTCTCTGCGGTAGTTTTTGCCTCTGGTAATAAAATCCAAAGAATAATATATACTAAAATGCCAAAGCCAGCGCCAAAAAATAAGGCCAATAAACCTAACCGAACCCAAATGGTATCAATATCAAAATAATGAGCAATTCCGGATGCCACACCACCTAAAAATTTATCGTCGCCATCTCTAAATAATTTTTTGCTAGAAGCACTGTTTCTGTTGTAAGAATAAGAAGATTCGTTATAGCTTTCTTCGGCGTCTACATAATCTTCTGGCTGCCCCATTATTTTAATAATGTCTTCTATATCAGCCTCATTTACAACTTGCCTTGCATCTGTAATTTTTTCTGATAAAAGTTCACTTATTCGTGCTTCAATATCTGCTATAATTTCATTTTTACCTTGAGGATCGTCACTCAAAGACCTAGAAATAGAGGCTAAATATCTTTTTAATTTTTGATAGGCAACTTCATCTATGTGGAAGAAAAATCCGCCTAAATTTATGTTGATTGTTTTATTCATCTGTAGTTGGTTTTTTACGAGTTACTTGGTTTACTGAATTGATTAAATTACTCCATGTTTTATTTAATTCTTTTAAAAATAGATCTCCGTTTTCTGTTAAAACGTAATATTTTCTTGGCGGTCCAGAAGTAGATTCTTCCCATCTATAGGTTAGTAAACCTGCGTTTTTTAAACGGGTTAATAATGGGTAAATGGTTCCTTCAACCACAATCATTTCTGCACTTTTTAGCGTTTTTAGAATTTCCGAAGTATAAGCATCACCATTTTTTAAGATGGATAAGATACAATACTCTAAAACACCTTTTCGCATTTGCGCTTTTGTGTTTTCAATCTTCATATAGTATAGGTGTTAAGAAGCTCATTGTATCCTTAAACTTAAAAAGGAATTGGTGTGTGAGCATTTTGTTGTTTAAAATCATTCTGTATCTTTTTAAAATCTATTTTCTTTTTTAAAAGGGATAATGTGTGCGTTTATTTTATAAACTTTATGGTAAACGGATATTTGTAATTTTCTCCTTCTCTTGCTTTTACCGCAGCAACGATTACTAGTGCAATTGCGATGAGGTATAAAATTGTGGCAACGGAGCCAAAACCAATAAAACCAACAATAGTATTAAGTTCTATATTAAAGTTGTTGTTAAAATTACTCCAATTCAGGTTGTTATGATGGTTGCTAAATAAAGAGCCGATTGCAAAAGGAATAAAGGCAAGGGTTACTAGAAATGCATACAATGTATAGCTAATGTTAAAATTTACAGCTTCTTTGCCTTGTTCATCTAAAAATACACTGCGGTTTTTTAAGGTTTGCCAAGCAATTAATGGGGTTATAATGTTGCCAAAAGGAAATATAAAGCCCGCAAATGCACAAATGTGTAGTAAAAAGGCATTCGTTTTTTCGTTATTCTGTTTCATAATTAAAGATCTATATACTACTTGTTTATGCAAATATATATCTTAAAGATAGTATTATGCAATACATAGTACTATAATTAACATTTTATTAACATTTTAATTTTGTTCTAAATAATTTTAAAAAGGTCTATAGGTATTGATTTTGTTGAGGTTTCATATTATTTACTTATCTTGCCAATAGATTTTTGATTTTCTTACATCTATAAAGAACCAACGTTTTTAAACCATAAAAAATGAAATTTACACCCATAAAAGTCAATTTATTTAACTTTTTTAAGCTTCCTTTAGCTTTTCTAGGAGGTGTTAGAGTGCAATCTATTACAGATACAGAAGTGGTGGTTTCTATAAGACATAGGTGGATTAATCAAAATCCGTTTAAAAGTATGTTTTGGGCGGCGCAAGGAATGGCAGCAGAATTGCCAACAGGACTTTTAGTGATGAAGGCAATTGACGATTCTAAAAGAAAAGTATCAATGTTAGTCACGCACCAAGAAGCAGATTTTTTTAAAAAGGCAACAGGTAAAATAACGTTTACCTGTGCAGGAGGAAAGGCAATTAGGGATGCCATTGAAGCATCTATAAAAACTGGCGAGGGTCAAATATTGGTATTAACATCCGAAGGAAAAAATGAAGATGGAGTTGTGGTTTCTAAATTCAGTTTTCAGTGGAGTTTAAGAGTGAAAAAATAAATTATTTTTTCTTTTGATATACTTTAGGTCTCTCTTCATTATAATCACAATCCTGAAAAATACCACAAGAAACAGTTGGGCGTGCTAATGATTTTGTGATTTCAGTTTGTTTATAAAAAGCGGCTATTTCAGGAGTTAAATATTTCATAATAGGTTTATTAAGTTATAATGAAAGTTACGGTTTTTAGATAAGATTACAGCAAAAATATGATTTATTTTAAAATTACGTCCATAAAATTTTATTAAAAAAAAAGAGAAATAGAAACTCCTATTTTAACATCAGAAAAAAAGCAAACCAGTTCTAAAATGAAGTTTCAAGAGCGTTTAAAATTAAAATTAGAAATTTGGTATAAAATTTGATTTTTTTAAAATTAAACACATTGATTTTATGAAACTTAATAACAAACTTATAATTCTATTTTTTTCGATTGTTTTTTTTCTAGTTGCAGTCCGCAATTAAATTATTTAGGAAATCGTTATCAACCAAGCTCTAAAGTTTTAATTTTTTTTGATGCCGATGAAATTCAACAAAAATATAAAGTGATGGGTTTGTTAAACTTTAATATAGTGCCAAGTATTTTGCATCCAAAAGGGAATGACATGACAGATTTAATTATCAAAAAAGCAAAAGAGGTTGGTGCTGATGCCGTTTTAGTAATAAAATTCTCTAATGAAATGCGTCAGGAATTAGCTCAAGATATTTCATCAAAAAAAGTAGTTTCAGAGAATTCTTCAACTGTAACAGTAGAAGTGAAACTCCTTAAATTTAATAATTGATCACAAATATTTGTAACAAATTGTAATGAATTACCTCTAATAAATAGAGCATCAAAAAATAAAACTAACTAAATAATAGCATAAACATGAACGCACACGAAATAGATTTTGAAATTTTTGGAGAAGAAATGCAATTTGTAGAAATTGAGTTAGATCCGCAAGAAGGCGTGGTTGCAGAAGCAGGTACTTTTATGATGATGGAGGATCAAATAAAAATGAACACCATTTTAGGGGATGGTTCTAATCAAGAAAAAGGACTTTTAGGAAAAATATTTTCTGCTGGCAAACGAATTTTAACAGGCGAGAGTTTATTTATGACCGTTTTTACAAATGACGGAATAGGTAAAAAGAAGATTTCTTTTGCATCTCCCTATCCAGGGAAAATTATTCCTATCGATTTAACAGCGTTTGGCGGCAAGTTTATTTGTCAGAAAGATGCTTTTTTATGCGCTGCGAAAGGAGTTTCTATCGGAATTGAATTCTCTAAAAAATTAGGTAGGGGTTTGTTTGGTGGCGAAGGTTTTATTATGCAAAAACTAGAAGGTGATGGTTTAGCATTTATTCATGCGGGAGGTACCATGGCAAAAAAAGTTTTAAAACAAGGAGAAATACTGAAAGTTGATACAGGTTGTATTGTTGGGTTTACACAAGATGTAAATTATGATATTCAATTTGTTGGCGGCATTAAAAATACTGTTTTCGGTGGCGAAGGGTTGTTTTTTGCAACGTTAAGCGGACCCGGAACGGTGTATGTTCAGTCTTTACCCTTTAGCAGATTAGCAGGTAGGGTTTTGGCAATGGCGCCAAAAACGGGTACTGGAGATAGAGGAGAGGGCAGTGTTTTAGGCGGACTAGGTAATTTATTAGACGGCGACAATAAATTTTAAAATATATTAAAAGAATCAAGTGTTCACTAAAAATATTTTATCTACAATTAGCTATTTGAAGTACAATATATCACAGATTAATTGTTGGGTGTAGATTTGAGTTAGACATTTTAATTGTGAATAAAATTGTACTATAAACTGTTCTTTTTGTAGTTTTTACGTTATTCAAATACAGTTAGTTGAGAAAGTCTTGTTTCCTTGCCTGCCGCAGTAGGTTGTGTCTTTTAGCGAAGCGGTTTTAAGTCTTTTTAATGGACATTAGTGATTAAAAGAATAAAAATAGTAAGTATGTTATTCATTTTAATGAAGCCAGTTTTTTATTTGTTAAATTATCTCTTCTATTTCCTTTTAGCGTTCATTAAAAAAAGAGGAGCGCTGTTAAATAAAAATTTAGATCAAAATAAGTATGTCATATCTATCGTCAATACATATAAACACACAAAGAAAACATCCATATCCTTATGATGTTCCTGCGATTAAATTTGCCAAAAATATCGATGTTTCTAATCAAATTACTTTTATAATTGGAGAAAATGGAACCGGAAAATCTACCTTATTAGAATCTTTGGCATGTAGATTACAATTGCCACATATGGATGGTTTTGGTTATGATAAAAAATGTTTTGATGCTGCAAAAAAAATACTTCCTCATTTAGAACTAAATTGGAATATGGAACGTTCCGTTGGTTTTTTCTTTAGAGCAGAAGATTTTGGTGATTATTTGAATAGTGTGCATAGAAACGATATTAATTTGTACAATCAAATAGGCGATTTAGGTGATGATGTTCCTAATCATATTCTGCAACAAATGAAAGACAGTGCTAATGAACAATTGCATCGGGTTCGTAAAAATTACGGGCAAGAATTAGATACTTTTTCTCATGGTGAAGCCTATATGCATATTATGAATGCACAAGTAAATAGACGCGGAATTTATATATTAGATGAGCCAGAAGCATCTTTATCGCCTGCAAAACAATTGGCGTTTATCTATTTTATACAAAATCATTTACAAAATTTTAATTCTCAATTTATTATTGCAACACATTCGCCAATGTTAATGGCGTATCCTACTGCAACAATTTATGAAGTAACAAATGATGAAATGAAAAAAACAGCACTAGAAGATACAGATCACTATATGATTACAAAATCGTTTTTAAATAATCCTGATGCTTATTTAAGGCATTTTTAGATTTATAAATTAACTAGTATTTTTCAAACTTACTTGCTCTGACACGTTGTTAATGAGTATCTTTTAAGCTAGTAGCGTGTGTTAAGTATATTCCGTTAAAAATGACTACTGTTAGCGCGTTGAAAAAATTTCAAATAAAAAAACCTCAAACGTTCTTTCAAAGTTTGAGGTTTTTTTATTCTATCAATGAGAGAAAATTAATTTTCCATAGAATGGTACACAGAATTCACATCATCATCTTCTTCTAATTTTTCTAATAATTTTTCTACATCTGCTTTTTGTTCTTCATTTAATTTTACTGTTGTTGTTGGAATTCTCTCAAATCCAGAAGATAAAATTTCTATATTATTTTCTTCAAAATAAGTTTGTAAGGAACCAAATTGCTCAAAAGGTGCGTAAATTATAATTCCGTCTTCATCATCAAAAACTTCTTCAACATCAAAATCTATTAATTCTAATTCTAGTTCTTCTAAATCAGTGGTAATATCTTCTTTTTTAAGAGTAAAATTACAAACATGATCAAACATAAAAATAACAGAGCCAGAAGTACCTAAATTTCCATCATTCTTATTAAAAGCAGCTCTAACATTGGCAACAGTTCTGTTATTATTGTCAGTGGCAGTTTCTAAAAGAATTGCAATTCCGTGAGGTGCATATCCTTCAAATAATACTTCTTTGTAGTCTGCCGTGTCTTTATCAGTGGCTTTTTTTATAGCACGTTCTACGTTTTCTTTAGGCATATTTGCGGCCTTTGCATTTTGCATTACCGCCCTTAAACGTGAGTTTGCATCAGGATTTGGACCACCTTCTTTAATAGCCATCACAATATCTTTACCAATTCTAGTAAAGGTTTTTGCCATTGCTGACCAACGTTTCATTTTGCGCCCTTTTCTTAATTCGAATGCTCTACCCATTTATGTTGCTTGTTTTTAATTAAAAATACTTACAAATGTAAAAATTAGTAAGGGGTTGTACAATTTTTTTGTGATAAGGATTTTTAAAAAACACCTATAAGTAGGTATTGTATGGATTTTATTTAATTTTTAACTTTAAAAAAATGAATTCCCCCCCAAACTTTTAAGTATTTCTGAACATAAAAACTTCAGAAATGCTTTTATTTTAAAAGCTGATAAGATTGTTTCGCAATCTCGATTTCTTCATTCGTAGGAATTACTAAAACTTTTACTTTAGATGTTTTGGTCTGAATTTCTCTTATTTCTTTAGAACGTATTTCGTTTTGTTCTAAATTTAATTCAATGCCTAAAAAATCTAAATTTTCGCAAGCTAATTTTCTCATTAACGAGGAATTTTCTCCAATTCCGGCTGTAAAAACAATTGCATCTAAACCATTTAAAATAGCCGTATAACCGCCAATATATTTGCGAATTCTGTAGCCAGATAATGCCAAAGCATTTTGACAGTTTTGATCACCTAATGCTGCTTTTTCAGAAATTTCACGTAAATCAGAAAAACCTGTCAAGCCTTTCATTCCAGATTCTTTCTGAACTAAATTATTTGTTTCTTCTAGAGTCATTTTTAGGTTTTTCATCAAAAAGAAAATAACAGATTGATCGATGTCTCCGCAACGAGTGCCCATAACCAAACCATTCATTGGCCCCAAGCCTAAAGAGTTTTCGATACTTTCTCCGTTTTTAATGGCAGACATGCTGCAACCGTTTCCTAGATGAATTGTAATAATTTTTTTTGAGGACTCTTTTCCTAAATGTGCAATGGCTTTTTCTGAAACATATTTATGACTAGTGCCATGAAAACCATACGCTCTAATTTTGTGTTGCTCTAAATATTCATTCGGAATTGCATATTGATATGCTACTTTTGGCATTGTTTGATGAAAAGCAGTATCGAATATTGCAATTTGAATTGCTGATGGAAAAATACTTTCGGCAACTTCGATACCCATTAAATTTGCAGGATTGTGCAACGGTGCTAAATCGAATAAATTACGAATATTATCTTTTACTTCTTGATTTACAATCGTTGGTTTGCCAAATTTATTACCTCCATGTACCACACGATGTCCCACAGCTTTTATGTCATCCACAGAAAGGAGCACTCCTTTTTTTTCATCTAAAAGAATCGAAGCAATTTTTTGCAACCCTTCTTTATGAGTTTTAATAGCTGCTATTTCTGAATACTCTTGATTTCCTTTTTCATGTGTAAAAATGGCGTCATCTAGACCAATTCTTTCAATTAAACCGACGGATTTTACTTCTTGCGAAGGCATTTTTATCACTTGATATTTTAAAGATGAAGACCCAGCATTTAAAACTAAAATGTTCATATTATTCTTGGTTTGCTTGAATGGCAGTTAATAAAACGGTGTTAAAAATATCATCTACTGTGCAACCTCTACTTAAATCGTTAACGGGTTTATTTAAACCTTGTAACATTGGGCCAATTGCTAAAGCACCTGTTTCTCTTTGTATCGCTTTGTAGGTATTATTTCCGGTATTTAAATCAGGGAAAATTAATACAGACGCCTGACCAGCAACTTTAGAGTCTGGTAATTTTGTTTTTGCCACAGACATATCTACAGCGGCATCATACTGTATAGGACCTTCAATTAGTAAGTCAGGTTTTAATAGCCTTACAATTTCAGTCGCTTTTCTTACTTTCTCCACTTGTTCACCTTTACCAGAACTTCCAGATGAATATGATAACATGGCTATTTTTGCTTTAATACCAAATGCTTCTGCAGATTGTGCGGAAGAAATAGCAATTTCTGCCAGTTGTGTTGCATTCGGATTTGGATTCACAGCACAATCTCCCATTACTGAAACTCGATCTGATAAACACATAAAAAATACGGATGAAACAACAGAGACGCCAGGTTTTGTTTTGATAATTTGCAAGGCTGGTTTGATGGTATGCATTGTTGTATGCACTGCACCAGAAACCATGCCGTCTGCTAAACCACCATAAATCATTAAAGTACCGTAGTAAGAAACATCTTTGGTTAAATCTATCGCAGTAGTTTCTGTCATTCCTTTGTGTTTGCGCGCTTCATATAAAGTCTTTGCAAAATTGTCGTTATGAATAGAATCCTCTGGATTTAAAATCGATAATTTGCTTAAATCCAATTGCAAACCTAATGCATCTGACTTCGATTGAATCTCTCTTTTATCTCCTAGTAAGGTTAAATCAACAATGTTTAGTAATTGCAATCTAGCGGCAGCTTCAATTATTCGCTCATCATTTCCTTCAGGCAAAACAATGTGTTTTCTGCTAACTTTAGCTTTTTGCAATAAATTATATTGAAACATGCTCGGTGTTAATTTCTCCGAATTAAAATTCGATAAAATATTGGTTAATCCTTGCACATTTACATAGGTATCAAAAGTATCTAAAGCTAATACTATTTTTTTCGTATTGGTTGCGTAAATTTTAGGACGTACTGCTCCAATTTGATTAGAAACTCCGAAAGTGCCACCTTTTACAGAAATAATCGGAACGCTAGATTGTACACCTTCGATCAATTTTAAAATAGATTCTTCGGGAAGTAAACTTCCTGTTAAAATGATTCCAGATATTTTAGGATAATTACTAGAGGCATTTGCTTGCAAAGCGCCTAAAATAATGTCAGCTCTATCTCCGGGAGTTATGACCAGGGCATTTTCTTTAATTCTAGTTAAATAATTTCGGAGTTGCATAGCGCCTGTGCTATAACTTCCGATGGCGTTGTCTAAAAATTGTTCTCCAAAAAGAATCTTTCCATTCAATTCTTCAACGACCTCTTTTACGGTTGGGTATGCTAAAAAGTTCACTTTAGGAACTACATCGATATGAATGTTTGCGGGAATTACTTTTTTTAAAGCTGCTTCTATATATTCAATTTCATCAACTTCTACTTTGTTTGCAATGACCCCAATAACATCTACTTCTTTTTGAATAAAAGATTTATAAGAAAGTTGCATCGTGTTGATAAAATCTTTCTTTTTTTTACCATTCCCGGCACCCACAATTAGTACAGGAACGCCTAGATTTTTAGCAATCATTAGGTTTACATCTAATTCTGTAAAACCACCTTCGCCAGAAAAATCAGACCCTTCAATAAGCACATAATCGTATTTTGCTTCTAAATATTTATATTTTGTAATAATTTCTTGAATTACAGCATCTGTTTTTCCTTCACTTAATAATTCTACAACTTCATGTTGTTCAAAGGCATAACAATCTTTGTAGTCGATGTCTAAATTAAAGAATTTTATGGCAGTATTGGTATGGTTGTCAAAATCACTATTTTTTCCTTTGTTTATGATGGGTCTAAAATAACCAACTCTAGAAGACTGATTTAACATCATTCGTAAAATACCTAGTGAAATTAACGATTTACCGCTGTTAGATTCTATAGTACTAATATAAATAGCTTTACTCATTTTTCTGAATTTGACACAAAAATAAGGCATAAAAAAATGACTAATTGTGATATTAGTCATTAATTCTTTATGTTTATATAAGATGTTTTTATTGTTTATAATGTTTTTTGTACAACAGATTTATTGGATGTTGCTCTGCCATTAACTCTGTCATTCTGAAAGAATCTTTAGAGCTTACTTTTGGTTGAGATGCTTACAGGGTGATAAATTTACTAGGTATTGCTTTGCCGAGCACTTTGTTATTCTCTTGGAGAATATTTCTACCACTTTTTTTTTGATATCTTGTTCCACTTTGGCATTCTTTAATTCTTTTTTAGATCTTTAAGTTCATGCCTTTCGATAGAAAGTTTTTTCTTTTAAAAAAATAAAATTTAGTGGTGTTGCGTATTTGTGAGTTCGAGAACTAATTTTACTAATTCATAATCTTAAGCGTGCGCTGTCAGTTCGAGTGATTCCACTTTTGGATGGGATTGTATCGAGAACCTTTTGATTAAAATTACAAACTATTTTGCGATTTCTAAAATTAGTAGAAATCTAGATTTTAGCAAAGCCTTTGCTTAACAAGCATCAACATAAAATAAATTTTAATTTTAAAGCGTATTTGTGAGTTTGTGAACTAATTTCATCTATTCATAATCTTAAGAGCGCGCTGTCAGTTCGAGTGATCCCATTTTTGGGTGGGATTGTATCGAGAACATTGCAATTAAAATTACAAACTATTTTGCGATTTCTAAAATTAGTAGAAATCTAGATTTTAGCAAAGCCTTTGCTTAACAAGTATCAACATAAAATAAATTTTAATTTTAAAGAGTATTTGTGAGTTTGTGAACTAATTTCATCTATTCATAATCTTAAGAGCGCTGTCAGTTCGAGTGGTCCCATTTTTGGATGGGATTGTATCGAGAACATTGCAATTAAAATTACATACTATTTTCCGATTTCTAAAGTTAGTATAAATCTAGATTTTAGCAAAGCCTTTGCTTAACAAGCATCAACATAAAACAAATTTTAATTTTAAAGCGTATTTGTGCGTTTGTGAACTAATTTCATCTAATTCATAATCTTAAGAGCGAGCTGTCAGTTCGAGTGGTCCCGCTTTGGATGGGATTG
>NZ_VORR01000042.1 GCF_007997085.1 Polaribacter sp. IC066 | reverse complement strand
ATATTCTTTGCAATTTTTATCTGTTTTAAACCGTTCAGTAAACTCTAAAAGGTTTTGTCCTGTAAATAAATCCATAATCACCCTATTTTATTGACTTACAAGATATGAAATTATCTACTTACCTCAATAATCTTATATAGAAAAGCTTATTGTTCAGAAAGACTAGCTTAAAATAAAGGAATTAGCTGCAAGCCTCCCAAATAACTTCTTTTGGAGTCGGCGCAAGAACAGAAATTTGTTCTTTAGTTACAGGGTGTATGAATGCTATTTTTCTTGCATGTAAATGAATACTGCCGTCTTTGTTACTTCTATTAAATCCGTATTTTAAATCGCCCTTAATAGGATAACCAATTGCAGATAGTTGTGCCCTAATTTGATGATGTCTGCCTGTTTCTAAATCAACTTCTAACAAAGAATAATTATCTAGTTTTTTGAGTACCTGATAATGTAAAATAGCTTTTTTAGAGCCTTCAATTTCTTTGGCATACACCGAAGATTTATTGTTTTTAGGATTCTTTTTCAAGAAGTTAATTAAGGTATCTTTTTCTTTCTTCGGATGGTCTTTTACAACAGCCCAATAGGTTTTTCGAATCAATTTATCGCGCAACATTTTGTTCAGTCGCTCTAAAGCTTTAGAGGTTCTTGCAAAGATGATAACCCCAGAAGTAGGTCTGTCTAATCGATGCACAACGCCTAAAAAAACTTTACCAGCTTTGTTGTAGTTTTCTTTAACGTATTCTTTTACAACATCACTTAAAGGTTTATCGCCAGTTTTATCACCTTGTGTAATGTCGCCAGAACGTTTGTTTACGATGATAATATGATTGTCTTCAAATAATACTTGTAAATTTTCTTTGGTAGAATGCATATTAGATTATTTAAAATCTTTTATAACATTGGCATTTACACCATCAATGAATTCTAAAAACTCTTCACGTCCTAATCCTGTTGAAGAAGAGGTTAAAAACGTTGTAGGTAAAGTTTCCAAAGTAGTTAACAATTTCTTTTTGTAAGAGGTAATTTGTTTGTTAAGTTTAGAGCTTCCTAATTTATCTGCTTTGGTAAAAACAAGGCAAAACGGAATTTGATTTGCCCCTAAAAACTGCATGAATTCTAAATCAATTTTTTGAGGATCGTGTCTACTATCAATCAAAACAAAAGTACAAACAAGTTGCTCTCTTTCTTTAAAATAGTTTTCTATAAAGTATTGAAAAATGGTTCTTTTCTTTTTAGAAATTTGGGCATAACCATATCCTGGTAAATCGACTAAAAACCACTCATCATTTATTTTAAAATGATTAATAAGTTGTGTCTTACCTGGTTTTCCAGAAATTTTGGCTAAATCTTTGCGCTCCATTAGCATGTTAATCAATGAAGATTTACCAACATTAGATCGACCTATAAAAGCGTATTCAGGAATTCTATCTTTGGGTGCTTTTATAACATTACTGTTACTCATCAAAAATTCTGCAGATTTTATTTTCATAATTGCATGTTCTTTTAATTCGAATTTTTTCTGATAAAGTTTAGATGTTTCTAGATTTTAACCAATCGTGAAGAACTGTATTAAACTCTTCTGGCCTCTCCATCATTGCTGCATGTCCACATTTATCAATCCAAAATAAATCGGAATCTGGTAATAATTTTTGAAATTCGACAGCAACTTCAGGCGGTGTTACACCATCTTGTTTTCCCCAAATTAAACAGGTTGGCTGTTTCATTTTCGGTAAATCATCTTTCATATTGTGTCTAATCGCACTTTTGGCAATAGATAAGGTTTTTAAAGCCTTCATTCTATCGTTTACAGTAGCATAAACATCGTCTACCAGTTCTTTTGTAGCTGTTTTTGGGTCGTAAAAAACTTGTTGCGCTTTTTCTTCTATGTATTCATAATTCCCCCTTTTAGGAAAACTATCACCCATTGCTTTTTCATACAAACCAGAACTTCCTGTAAGTACAAGCGTATTTACTTTTTCTGGGTAATGTTTGGTAAAATATAACGCAATATGTCCGCCCAAAGAGTTTCCTAAAAGCATAACACTATCTAATTTCTTATACTCTAAAAAATCTTGTAAGTAGCTCGCTAAACTTTTAACGTTTGTCTTAATTAATGGCAGTGTATATAGTGGTAATTCAGGAATTATTACTTTATATCCATTGTTAGAAAAATGATCAAATGTAGCACCAAAATTACTTAAAGCACCCATTAAACCGTGCAAAACAACGATTGCAGGTCCTTCTCCAGCTTCTGCGTAGGTAAAATTACCTTCCGTCTTTAACTTGTCAGTCATTGATTTTTGTTTGATTTCTATCAAGCGCAAATGTAATTCTTTTTTATTACATATAAATTGATTTCATTATCAGTTGTTTAGGGTTATTAACAATGGTTTTGCCCTTTAAACAATGGTAGTTCCTTGTTTTTATTAACAATGTGGTAATAAGTGGTAAGAAGTGGTATATTTTATATATTTTTGGAGTCTATAAAATCTTTTTAGTGATAAACTTAATTGGTACATATGAATGTAAAGCAGATGCTAAAGGACGAGTGATGGTTTCATCAGCTCTAAAAAAGCAAATGCAACCAATTTTGCAAGAAGGTTTTGTTTTAAAAAGGGCAGTTTTTCAACCTTGTTTAGAGTTGTATCCTATGAAAGAATGGAATATGATGATGGAAAAGATTCATAAACTAAACAAATTTAAGAAAAAGAACAACGATTTTATTAGAAGGTTTACCGCGGGCGTAAAGTTAGTAGAATTAGATGCTACGGGTAGACTTTTAATTCCAAAAGATTTATGCGATTTTGCAGGAATACAGAAACAAATTGTCATGTCGTCTTCTGTAAGTATTATTGAAATTTGGGATAAAGACAAGTATGAAAAGGCAATTGATGATGCTGCAGATGATTTTGCAGATTTGGCCGAAGAAGTAATGGGAAATATAGATTTGGATGAGCTATCATAACGCAGTTTTATTACAAGAAAGTGTTGATGCACTTGCTATCAAAGAAGATGGTGTATATGTTGATGTTACTTTTGGAGGCGGAGGTCATTCAAAAGAAATTTTAAAAAGATTGGGTAAAAACGGAAAGTTGTTTGCTTTTGATCAAGATCCTGATGCGCTAGAAAATGTTATTGACGATGAGCGTTTTGTATTAATTCCTGAAAATTTTAGATTCATCTCAAGATTTTTAAGATTTCATAGGATAAAAAAGGTGGACGGAATTTTAGCCGATTTGGGCGTATCATCCCATCAATTTGATGAAGCCGAAAGAGGATTTTCAACTCGTTTTGAGGCTGATTTAGATATGAGAATGAATCAGAAATCTAAAATTTCAGCAAAAGAGGTCATCAATAATTATTCTGAAGAAAAGTTAGCAGACATCTTGTTTATGTATGGTGAAATAAGAAACTCTAAAAATGTTGCAAAAACGATTGTACAAGAAAGAGAAGTGCAAAAAATTGAAACAAGTTTTCAATTAAAAGAGGTGTTGAAAAAATATTTACCAAATGCGCTAGAACATAAAATTTTAGCACAAATTTTTCAGGCGATACGAATCGAAGTAAATGAAGAGTTAGAGGTTTTAAAAGAATTTTTATTGCAAACACCAACTTTATTAAAGGATGAGGGTAGATTAAGTGTTATCTCTTATCATTCTCTAGAAGATAGATTGGTAAAAAGATTTATTCATACGGGTTTATTTAAAGGAGAACCAGAAAAAGATGCTTTTGGTAGATCAGATGAACCTTTAAAAAGAATAGGAAAATTAATCATTCCGACACCTGAAGAAATTAAAATAAATAACAGAGCAAGGAGTGCGAAGTTGAGAATAGCGACGCTGAAAGAAAAAAGATAAGAGAGTAGAGAGTAAAGAAGAGAGTAAAGAAAAGAGACAAGAGACAAGAGACAAGACTAATTTTAATACCCTACGTAATGGCTATCAACTTTGAACTCTTATTCTTAAACTTTTAATAAACAGTATGGCGAAAGTTAAAAGAGGTATTTACGATTTTTTAAGAGGCAGCTTTTTAACAGATGAATCGGCTTTTAATAATTGGCGAATTATCATTTTTGTCGTCGCGCTATTGTTGATTATGATCTCTAGCGGACACAGTGTAGAAAAAAAAGTGTTTAAAGTTTCTGAACTGAATAAACGAAAAAGAGAGTTACGAGCAGAATATGTTGATATCGGAACCATTTTAATGCGAATGAAAATGGAATCTAGCATTAGAGAAAAAGCGAAGGCAAGAGGTTTAGAACCCTCAAATTCTCCTCCAAAAAAAATTAAAGTAATTATTAAAGACGAATAAATTGGCAACTCACAAAAAAAGCATTCTTACTAAATTTTATATTGTAGGTGCTTTTATGTCGTTTTTTTTGGTAGCAATAATCGTTAAGGTTATTCACATTCAATATGTTCAGGGAGAAAAATATAAAAAGCTTTCTACAGAATTAACCATTAAGCAAGATACAATTCGCGCAAATAAAGGAAATGTATATGCTGCAGATGGTAACTTATTGGCAACTTCCATGTCTAAATTCACAATCAGAATGGATGTAGTTGCTGTAAATAGTGGTGTTTTTGAGAAAAATATCGCAGGTTTATCAAAAGAGTTGGCTGCTATGCTTGGCAAGTCAGCTAACTATTATCAAAATAGATTAAGATCGGCAAAGAAACGTAAAAATAGGTATTTATTAATCGCAAGAAATGTGGGCTATACTGATTATCTGAAGATGAAAAAATTTCCGATTTTTAATTTAGGGGTGTACCAAGGAGGATTTATTGCAGAACACAAAACAGTAAGAGCACATCCTATTGGTAAAATAGCAGAACGCACCATTGGCTATGATGATTATCGAGGTGAAGCGGGTATAGAAGGTGCTTTTGCAGATTTTATGCAAGGCGAAAACGGCTTGCGCTGGAAACAGAAGATTGCAAAAAACCAATGGAAACCAATTTCTGATGTCAATGAAAAAGAACCTATTGATGGGCATGATGTTATTACAACTATTGATGTAAATATTCAAGATATTACACACCATGCGTTGCTGCGTCAGCTAGAATATTTTGACGCAGATCATGGTTGTGCAGTAGTTATGGAAACGGCAACTGGCGAAATTAAAGCGATTTCTAATTTAGGTAGAACCTCTAAAGGAAAGTATTACGAGAAAAGAAATTATGCAGTTTGGGAAAGTCATGAGCCAGGTTCTACTTTTAAATTAGCAAGTTTAATGGCGGCTTTAGATGATAAACTTATTGATACATCTACAGTGGTAGATACCGAAAAAGGAAGAATTTATATTCATGGGTCTAAAGTAGAAGATTCAAAATATGGAGGCTACGGTAAAATTTCTGCAGCTAGAGTTTTTGAAGTTTCCTCAAATGTTGGTATCGTTAAGCTGATTAAAAAACATTACGATCATCAACCAGAAAAATTTATTGCTAAATTAGAAGATTACGGATTTACAAAACCAATTGGTTTTCAGATTAAAGGAGAAGGAATCCCAAAAATAAGAAGACCTTCTGATAAAAATTGGAGCAAAATATCTTTAGAATGGATGTCTTGGGGATACGGTATTTCTGTAACGCCAATGCAAACGCTAATGTTTTATAATGCGGTTGCTAATAACGGTGTCATGGTAAAACCTCGTTTTGTAAAAGAATTAAGAAGGCAAGATAAAACAGAAAAGATTTTTGAAACGGAGGTTGTAAATCCAAGAATTGCATCTCAAGAAACCATCAATAAGATTAGAAAAGTAATGGAAAATGTAGTGATTCGAGGAACTGCAGATAATATTTATTCCTCTAACTTTTCTATGGCAGGCAAAACTGGCACTGCAAAAAAATACATACCGAGGCATAAAAATAATAAAGGAGAAATTATTAGTGGTCAATATTCAAATGAACATTATGTAGCTTCTTTTGCTGGCTTTTTTCCTGCGGATACTCCTAAATATTCTTGTATCGTTGTGGTACATGATCCAGATAAAAAGAAAGGATATTATGGTGCTACAGTTGCTGCGCCAATTTTTAAGGAAATTGCTCAAAAAATATATACAACAACACCTATCGACAATCAATCGGTAGACGATAAAATAGAGTTTACATCCATACAAAAGCAGTATAGTAATTATAATAAAATTGTTAATAAAGAGCATACAAAAGTGCCAAATGTTCAGGGAATGTCTGGTATGGATGCTTTGTCTTTATTAGAAAATATCGGTTTGAAAGTAAAAATTTCAGGAGTAGGGAAAGTAAAAAATCAATCGATAAAAAAAGGAGAGAAATTAGAAAAAGGAGCAACTATCATTTTAAAATTATCATAAACTGAAAAATTTAAAAGACATATTATATAAGGTTTCTATTCATCAAGTATTTGGCAACACTAATATTGAGGTGCAGCAGCTTGTTTTCGATTCTAGAAAGGTCGGAAAGAACGATGTTTTTGTGGCTCAAAAAGGCGTTACTGTAAACGGTCATTTATATATCGATACCGCGATTGCTTTAGGTGCTATTGCTGTTATTTGTGAAGATGTACCTTCGGATAAAAAAGAAGGAATTACCTATATACAAGTTGAGGATGCGAATGTTGCTTTGGCAATTATGGCCTCTAATTTTTATGAAAATCCGTCAACTAAATTTGCGGTTGTGGGTGTAACAGGTACAAACGGAAAAACAACGATTGCATCACTTTTATATCAATTATTTCATAAAGCTGGGTATAAAGTTGGTTTGTTGTCAACTGTTAAAATTTTGGTCGATGAAACAGAATTTAAAGCAACTCATACAACGCCAGATTCCATCACTATCAACAGGTATTTAGACAGGATGTTAGATGCCGGTGTAGAATATTGTTTTATGGAAGTAAGTTCTCACGGAATTCATCAAAAAAGAACAGAAGGGTTAACTTTTGCTGGCGGAATTTTCACGAACCTTTCTCATGATCATTTAGATTATCATGATACGTTTGCCGAATATAGAAATGTAAAAAAATCATTTTTTGATTCTTTGTCAAAATCGGCTTTTGTACTAACAAATATCGATGATAAAAATGGCAACTTTATGTTGCAGAATACCAAAGCGATACAGAAAACATACGCGCTAAAAACAGGTGCAGATTACAAAGTTAGAATTTTAGAAAAACAACTTTCAGGAACTTTAATTTCTGTGGATGGTATTGAAGTTTGGACAAAATTAATTGGTGTTTTTAATATCTATAACCTCACAGCAATTATTGCGACAGCAGAATTATTAGGACTAGAAAAACTAGAAATTTTAACGATCGTTAGTGAGTTAGAAAGTGTGAGTGGTCGTTTTCAGTATATTATTTCTGATGACGGAATTACTGCAATTGTAGATTACGCACACACGCCAGATGCACTAAAAAATGTATTGGAAACGATTAATGATATTAGAACGGGTAACGAAAAAGTAATTACTGTAGTGGGGTGTGGTGGAGATAGAGATGTTACCAAAAGACCAAAAATGGCACATATTGCTGCTCAATTAAGCAATCAAGCAATTTTTACTTCAGATAATCCACGAACAGAAAATCCGCAAACCATTTTAGATCAAATGGAAGTAGGGGTTTCGCCAGAAAATTATAGAAAAACACTCACAGTTTTAGATAGAAGACAAGCCATAAAAACAGCTTGTAAAATCTCAAAAACAGGAGATATTATATTGATTGCAGGAAAAGGACACGAAAATTATCAAGAAATAAACTTAGTTCGTTCTCATTTTGATGATTTAGAAGAAGTAACTAACTGTTTTAATCAACTAAAAAAGAAGTAGTATGCTGTATTATTTATTTGAATATTTAGAAAGTCAATTTAGTTTTCCTGGTGCAAGTGTGTTTCAATTTATCACATTTAGAGCAGCGGCGGCTTTTATTTTGTCTTTGTTGATATCAACAATTTACGGCAAAAGAATTATTAATTTTTTACAAAAACAACAAGTTGGTGAAACGGTTAGAGATTTAGGTTTACAGGGGCAAAAACAAAAATCGGGTACACCAACAATGGGTGGCGTTATTATCATTTTAGCGACTTTAATTCCGGTAATTTTATTAGCAAAATTAAATAACATTTATGTTATTATTTTACTAATAACCACTGTTTGGATGGGGTTAATTGGCTTTTTAGATGATTATATTAAAGTATTTAAAAAAGACAAAGAGGGTTTAAAAGGAAGGTTTAAAGTCTTGGGGCAAGTTGGTTTAGGAATTATTGTTGGCGCTATGTTGTATTTTAATGAAGGCGTAACTATTAAAGAACAATTACCCATTAACCAGCAGGTTATGCAAGAAAACGGAAGGAAAAAAGTTTTTGGAGAGGCACATAAATCAACAAAAACTACAGTTCCTTTTTTGAAAAATAATGAATTAGAGTATTCAAAAGGATTGAGTTTTTTAGGCGATGGTTATGAAAAATATGGATGGATTGTTTTTATTTTTATCACTGTTTTTATTGTAACAGGAATCTCAAACGGAGCTAATTTAACAGACGGAATCGATGGTTTAGCCGCAGGTTCATCAGCAATTATAGTCATCACATTAGCCGTTTTTGCGTGGGTTTCGGGTAATATTATTTTTGCCGATTATTTAGATGTCATGTACATCCCTAATTCTGGAGAAATGACCGTTTTTATCCTTGCTTTTGCAGGTGCGTTAATTGGTTTTTTATGGTATAACACCTATCCGGCTCAAGTTTTTATGGGCGATACAGGAAGTTTAACCATTGGCGGAATTATAGCAGTTATTGCAATTTCTATTCGCAAAGAATTATTGTTGCCAATTTTAGCAGGCGTTTTTGTGATAGAAAATATGTCTGTTATTTTACAAGTTTTTTGGTTCAAATACACCAAAAAGAAATTCGGAGCAGGCAGGAGGATTTTTAAAATGGCGCCCGTACATCACCATTATCAAAAATTAAAATATCACGAAAGTAAGATTGTAGTTCGTTTTTGGATTGTAGGAATTCTGCTGGCGGTTTTTACAATTGTGACGTTGAAGTTGAGATAAAAATCCCATCCCAACCTTCCCGAAGGGAAGGCGCTAGCAAGTTTGTGGGGAAAGAAATATAGTTTTTTAGAGTAAAGAGAGGTAAGAATAAAGAGATAAGAATAAAAACAAGAAATGAGCAACCAAGATAACAACAAAACGATTCCAGTGTTTCCCCCTTCGGGGGAAAGGGGGATTTGTATTCTTGGTGCAGGAGAAAGTGGAGTTGGCGCAGCCATTTTAGGAAAGAAAAAAGGATTCACCGTTTTTGTTTCTGATAAAGGAAGTATTGCAAAAAAATATAAAGAAGTTCTTTTACTTAATGAGATTGATTTTGAAGAAAATCAGCACACAGAAAGTAGAATTTTTACGGCAGATGTAGTTGTTAAAAGTCCTGGAATTCCAGATAAAGTTGCTTTAGTTCAAAAATTGATAAAAAATTCAATTCCTGTAATATCAGAAATTGAATTTGCTTCTCAATTTACAAAGGCAAATATTATCGGAATTACTGGTTCTAACGGAAAAACAACCACCACATTATTAGTACATCATATTTTAAAATGTGCAGGGTTAAATGCTGGAGTTGCCGGAAATATTGGAGATAGTTTTGCAGCACAAGTAGCAGAAAAATCTTATGAAAATTACGTATTAGAATTAAGTAGTTTTCAGTTAGATGGTATTGACAAGTTTAATAGTCATATTGCTATTTTAACCAATATTACGCCAGATCATTTAGATCGATACGAATATGATTTTAACAAGTATATCGCATCAAAATTTAGAATTACAAAGAATCAAACAGCGTCAGATTATTTAATTTATGATGCAGATGATAAAGCCATCAACAAGTGGCTAAAAGAAAATAAAACACACGCAAAACTAGTCCCGTTTTCACTTGAAAAAGAGTTGGAATACGGCGCATATATCAAAGATCAAACGATTATAATTAACATTAATAAAGACAAAATTAACATGGCTATATCAGCTTTATCAATAAAAGGAAAACACAATACAAAAAACGCAATGGCAGCAGCAATGGCTGCACAATTATTAAGTGTGAGAAAAGAATTTATTAAAGAAAGCTTGTCAAATTTCGAAGGTGCAGAGCATCGTTTAGAAAATGTGGCAAAAATTAATGATGTAGAATATATCAATGACTCTAAAGCCACCAACGTAAATGCAACTTTTTATGCATTAGAATGTATGGATAAAACCACCGTTTGGATTGTTGGCGGCGTCGATAAAGGAAACGATTATAATGATCTGCTGCCTTTAGTAAGAGAAAAAGTAAAAGCAATTGTTTGTTTAGGTATAGACAATCAGAAAATAAAAGATACGTTTGGCAATGTAGTAGATATTATTGTGGAAACTGCAGGAGCAGAAGAAGCTGTAAAGGTGTCTCATAAATTAGCAGAAAGAGGAGAAACAGTTTTATTATCACCGGCGTGTGCTAGTTTCGATCTGTTTGATAATTATGAAGATAGAGGTCGTCAGTTTAAAAAAGCAGTAAGAAATTTATAAAAGCTCATTTTAACTTTCCCGGAGGGAAGTAGCTAGTAAGTTTGCGATTAAATCAAATTGTAAAAAAGCATAAAAACAGTAATAAGTAATAATATACAGATAAAAACAAGATTTTTTCTCTCCTTCGTAGAGATTAAGAGCGGCTTATGAAAACTATTTTTCAACATATAAAAGGAGATAAAGCTATTTGGGCAATTGTTGCTGCATTGGCGGTATTCTCATTTATGCCTGTGTATAGCGCAAGTACAAACTTGGTGTATGTTGTAGGTTCTGGATCTACTTTAGGGTATTTGCTAAAACACATGGTTTTGTTAATAATGGGTTTTGCAATCATTTATGGGGTTCATAAAATTCCGTACAGATATTTTTCTGGAGGGGCTGTCATTATGCTGCCAATTGTAATTGTATTGCTAGTTTTTACCTTAACACAAGGAACTACAATTGGAGGTGCAAATGCAAGTAGATGGATAAATATTCCGTTTGTTGGCATTGGTTTTCAAACATCAACGTTAGCTGGTTTAGTTTTAATGGTCTACGTGGCGCGTTATTTAGCAAGGAACAAAGAAAAAGACATTAAATTTAAAGAAAGTTTGTGGCAGCTTTGGTTGCCAGTTGCAGTTGTTTTAATATTAATATTACCTGCCAACTTTTCTACAACAGCCATTATTTTTACCATGATTTTAGTGGTTGCATTTGTTGGCGGCTATCCGTTAAAATACATAGGTTTTATTTTAGGAGCAGGTCTTTTTTTTCTCGCTTTTTTTATTTTAGCAGCAAAAGCTTTTCCAGATGCCATGCCAAACAGAGTGCAAACTTGGCAAAACAGAATAGAGAATTTTTCTGATGCAGACAGTAAAGAAGCATATCAAGTAGAAAAAGCAAAAATAGCTATCGCAACAGGAGGTCCGGTGGGTGTTGGTCCTGGTAAAAGTGTTCAGAAAAACTTTTTACCACAATCTTCATCAGATTTTATTTTTGCCATAATTGTAGAAGAATACGGTTTAGTTGGTGGTTTTGTGATTGTTTCAATCTATTTTTTATTGCTATTTAGAATTTTTGTGGTCATCAGAAAAACAACAACTATTTTCGGTACCTTGTTAGTTCTTGGAGTCGGACTTCCTATTGTGTTTCAAGCAAGCATAAATATGGCAGTGGCTACCAATTTATTTCCAGTTACAGGTCAAACTTTACCGCTAATTAGCAGTGGGGGTACTTCTATTTGGATGACTTGCTTTGCACTCGGAATGATTTTAAGTGTAAGTGCATCGAAGCAAGAAACAGAAGAAGATATTTTAGATGATAATCCTTTAAATATATTGCATGAAACCATATAATATACTTATTTCTGGAGGAGGAACGGGAGGTCATATCTATCCAGCAATTGCAATTGCTAACGAGATAAAGCTGCGTTATCCTGATGCTAATTTTTTGTTTGTTGGTGCAAAAGATAGAATGGAAATGGAAAAAATTCCGCAAGCGGGATATGAAATTAAAGGATTATGGATTTCAGGAATTCAAAGAAAACTGACATTCGATAATTTGTCTTTTCCGTTTAAACTGATGAGTAGTTTATGGGAAGCAAACTCCATCATTAATAAATTTAAGCCAGATATAGCCATCGGTACAGGAGGTTTTGCAAGCGGCCCAACGTTGATTATGGCAAATAGAAAGGGAATTCTGACCTTACTACAAGAGCAGAATTCTTATCCTGGAATTACCAATAAATTATTAAGTAAAAAAGCACATAAAATTTGTGTTGCTTATGATCATTTAGACCGTTTTTTTCCTGCGGATAAAATTGTAAAAACAGGCAATCCTGTTCGTCAAGATTTATTATCCATTCATGCTAAAGTTAATGAAGGAAAAGAATTTTTTGAGATGCATCAAAATAAAAAAATACTTTTAGTTTTAGGCGGAAGTTTAGGTGCCAGAAAAATAAATCAATTGGTTGAAACTAATTTGGAGTTCTTTAAAAAACAAGAAGTTCAAGTTCTTTGGCAGTGCGGAAAATTGTATTTTGAGGAATATAAAAAATACAATGAGTTAAAATATGTACAAGTGCACCAGTTTATCAATAGAATGGATTTAGCATACGCAGCCGCTGATGTAATTGTATCGCGAGCAGGCGCAAGTTCGGTTTCAGAATTATGTATTGTTGGTAAACCCGTAATTTTTATTCCGTCGCCAAATGTGGCGGAAGATCATCAAACAAAAAATGCCAAATCTATTGCCGATAAGCAGGGAGCAATTTTATTAAAAGAATCAGATTTAGAAAAATTTTCGATTGTTTTTGAAACTTTGATGAAAGACAAAGAAAAGCAAAGGGATTTATCAGAAAATATAACAAAATTAGCATTACCAGGAGCAACAACAGATATTGTGAATGCGATAGAAAAACTGTTGAATTTGTCGTAGAGTTTTTGATATTTTAGAGACAAGGGACAAGATTTAGGATATAAGATAGGGGCAAAGAAGCAAGATAAAAAATAAGTATAAACATAACTTTGATACAAAAAACGCAACATATTACTAACAGTGAAAAAGTTCTTTCTGGAGCAAGCCTTGAGCGTGGTCAAAATGGGAAGGATTTTGGATGGGATTTCATTTTCTTTATCGGAATTGGGGGCATAGGAATGAGTGCAATTGCTCGATATTTTGCAGTGAACGGAAAGCAAGTTGCTGGCTATGATAAAACACCTTCTCAAGTTACAAAAGATTTAGAAGCTGTTGTTGTAGGGATTCATTTTGAAGATGCCTTAAAAAATATTCCTATTTCATTTTTAGATAAGGATAAAACATTGGTGGTTTATACACCTGCTGTTCCTAAAGATCATACGGAGTTAAATTATTTTATCAATAATAATTTTACAGTTTTAAAAAGAGCCGCAGTTTTAGGTAAAATAACAGAGAATACTTTCTGTTTGGCGGTTGCAGGCACTCACGGAAAAACAACAACTTCTGCTATTTTAGGTCATATGATGACAGAAGTAAACGCAACTTCTTTTTTAGGAGGAATAGCAGAAAATTATAACTCAAATTTAATTGTAGGTGAAGATCAAATTTCTGTGGTAGAAGCAGATGAATTTGATAGGTCATTCTTACAATTAAGTCCTAATATTGCCTGTGTAACCTCTATGGATGCAGATCATTTAGATATTTATGGAGAGCCAGAAGCGTTGCGAGAATCATTTTTTGCTTTTTCGCAGAAAGTTTCAGATACCTTAATTATTGCCAAAGGGTTGCCGTTAAGAGGTTTAACATACGCGGTAGATGAAGATGCAGATTATAAGGCCTTTAACGTAAAAATTGAAAGCGGAAAATATATTTTTGATGTGCAAACACCATCAGAAACTATAAAAAATATTGAGTTTTATTTACCAGGCAAACATAATGTGATGAATGCTTTGGCTGCTTTGGCAATGGCAGATGTTTATGGATTGTCTTTAGAAAACATCAAACATAGCTTATCAACATTTAAGGGTGTAAAACGCAGGTTCACATATAAAATTAAAACAAACGATTTTGTGTTGATTGATGATTATGCGCATCATCCTACAGAAATAAACGCGGTAGAAAACTCTATTCGAGAAATGTATCCAAACGAAAAAGTGTTGGTTATTTTTCAACCACATTTGTTTTCTAGAACCAGAGATTTTATCGATGATTTTGCAAGTGCATTATCTAAATTTGATGAAGTTTTATTGCTAGATATTTATCCAGCTAGAGAGTTGCCAATTGTTGGTGTTACGGCAGATTGGCTCTTGGGAAAAATTAAGAATACGCATAAAAAATTGACGAAAAATAATAATTTAATAAAAGATATTAAAAATTCATCAGCAAAAGTTGTGGTTATGTTAGGTGCAGGTGATATTGGAGTGACTATAAATGAGGTAACTAATCAACTTTTAAAACCATTAAATAATGAAGATTAAAAGGTTGCTAAAATATTTGTTATTTCTAGTTTTAACAATAGCTTTGGGGTTTTTATACAGTTTTTCATCTGTAAGAAATCAGCAGAAAAAAGTGTCTGAAATTATTGTAGAATTTGAAGAAGGAGACAACAATTTTTTGACACATTCTATGGTGTATAAATTGTTAATACAAAATAGTGATTCAGTGGTAAACCAAGCAAAATCTACAATAGATTTATACGGTTTAGAAAAGCAAGTACTAAAAAACGATTATGTAGAGAAAGCGGCTGTTTTTTTAACCATCAATGGCTCGCTCAAATCAATTATTAAACAGCGTTCTCCTGTGGCAAGAATTGTTTCGAAAAATAATTCTTATTATATTGATAAAACAGGAATACAAGTGCCTTTGTCAGATAATTATTCAGCGAGAGTGTTGCTAATATCTGGCGTAAAAAGCGAAGACGATGTAAAAGAAATTTTACCATTAGTTTCTTTTATTTTAGCGGATGATTTTTTGCAAAAAGAAATTATTGGTATCGAGAAATCTAGCGATAACGAATATCAATTTTCTGCCAGAAGTGGAGATTATAAAATTGATTTTGGAAAGTTATCTAAAATGGATATAAAATTTAAAAAGTTAAAAGCGTTTTATAATAAAACATTTGAAGACAAAACAATTCAAAATTATAAAGCAATAAATGTAAAATATCACAACCAAGTTGTGTGCACTAAATAGACTAGAATGGAAAACAATAAAATAGCTGTTGGTTTAGATATTGGTACAACCAAAATTGTAGCCATGATTGGTCGTAAAAATGAGTACGGTAAAATAGAGGTTGTTGGTATTGGTAAAGCAAAAAGTTTAGGCGTAAAACGCGGCGTAGTAAGTAATATTACTCAAACCATACAGTCTATTCAGCAAGCTGTAGATGAGGCAGAAAGTGTCTCTGGTCTTAAAATAGAAAATGTAGTTGTAGGTATTGCTGGTCAGCATATTAGAAGTTTACATCACAGCGATTATATTACTAGAAATAACGCAGATGAGGTAATCGAAGACTCAGATATTTATAATCTAGTAAATCAAGTTCATAAATTAGTGATGTTGCCCGGAGAGGAAATTATTCATGTGTTACCACAAGAATTTAAAGTCGATTCTCAAGCAGATATTAAAGAGCCAATAGGCATGTATGGCGGACGATTAGAAGCCAATTTTCATGTGGTTGTTGGGCAGGTTTCATCGATTAGAAATATTGGTCGTTGTATAAAAAGTGCAGGTTTAAATTTAAACCAAATTACTTTAGAACCGCTAGCTTCTGCAGAAGCAGTTTTAAGTCAAGAAGAAAAAGAAGCAGGTGTTGCTTTAATTGATATTGGCGGGGGAACGACAGATTTAGCGATTTTTAAAGACGGAATTATAAGACATACGGCGGTAATTCCTTTTGGAGGAAATGTAATTACCGATGATATAAAAGAAGGATGTTCTATTATTGAAAAACAAGCCGAACTATTAAAAATTAAGTTTGGTTCTGCTTGGCCAGGAGAAAATAAAGAAACAGAAATTGTATCCATTCCGGGATTAAGAGGAAGAGAGCCAAAAGAAATTACGCTTAAAAATTTATCAAAAATTATACATGCAAGAGTTCAAGAAATAATTGAACATGTGTATTTAGAAATAAAAAATTACGGACACGAAACATCCAAAGGAAAATTAATTGCAGGCATCGTTTTAACAGGCGGTGGGGCACAATTAAAACATTTACGTCAGTTAGTAGAATATATTACAGGGATGGATGCTAGAATAGGTTTTCCTAACGAGCATTTAGCAGGAGATTCTGATGAAGCTTTATCAAGTCCGGCATACGCAACCGCAGTTGGTTTGCTTATGGAAGGTTTAGAAAAAGAGGCAAAGGAGGAAGAAGTTGTGGAGATTGTAGAAGAGGCTGTACCTGAAAATGACCCTGAAGAAGTTGAGAAAGAATTAGAATCAAAGGTTGAAATACAACGAAAACCAAAAAAGAAATCTTTCTTCGAAAAATTTACTGAAGGATTAAAAGATTTTTTAGACAATGCTGAATAATACCAGTATTGCAAGTCAAGAATAAAGAACAAACAAGTATAAAACTAAAAAAGATAAACGTTATATGAGCGCAGAATTCGATAACATTTTATTTGACATGCCAAAAACACAGTCTAACACCATAAAGGTTATTGGCGTTGGTGGTGGCGGTAGTAATGCTGTAAACCACATGTTTCAGCAACACATTAACGGAGTAGACTTTGTAATTTGTAACACAGATGCACAGGCGCTAGAGAGTAGTTCAATTCCTAACAAAATTCAGTTAGGGGCAAACTTAACATCTGGTTTAGGTGCAGGTGCAAACCCAGAAATTGGTGCGCAAGCTGCAAAAGAAAGCATGAAAGAAATTCAGCAAATGCTAAATACCCAAACAAAAATGGTATTTATCACTGCCGGAATGGGAGGAGGAACTGGTACAGGAGCAGCACCTATTATAGCTAAAATTGCAAAAGATATGGATATTCTTACGGTGGGTATCGTAACAATGCCTTTTGCTTTTGAAGGAAAAAGACGTACAAAACAAGCTCAATTAGGAATTGACCAACTGCGCCAAAATGTAGATTCTTTAATTGTTATTAATAATAATAAATTAAGAGAGGTTTATGGAAACCTTGGTTTTAAGGCCGGTTTCTCTAAAGCTGATGAAGTTTTGTCTACTGCTTCTAAAGGAATAGCAGAGGTTATAACGCATCACTATAAACAAAATATTGATTTACATGATGCCAAAACTGTTCTTTCTAATAGCGGAACAGCAATTATGGGTTCTGCCAAAGAAGAAGGAAAAGACAGAGCAAAAAATGCGATTGTAAAAGCATTAGATTCTCCGCTATTAAATGATAATAAAATTACAGGCGCAAAAAATGTGTTGTTATTAATTGTTTCAGGAACTAATGAAGTTACTTTAGATGAAATAGGTGAGATTAACGATTACATTCAAGATGAAGCTGGTTATGATGCCAATATTATTATGGGTGTTGGTGAAGATGAAGAGTTAGGAGATTGTATTGCTGTGACCATTGTTGCTACTGGTTTTGCTAAAGATCAACAAAGCACCATTACCAATACAGAAGTTAAAAAAATTATTCACACTTTAGAAGACGAGCAGAGAGCAACGTATAATTTTGGAGAAAAAACAGTTATAAAATCATCAACTTTAGATATGCCCATTGCTGCGGAGGCTGATCAAAAAGTAGTGCATGTTTTAGAAGATGATCATACACCAAATGCAAAGGCTAAAATGGATTTAGTGGCTACCAATGCAATTATAGCAAGTATGCCTGTTGATTATGACGTAGTTTCTCATAATAATGTTTCTGAAGATGATTTTGTCATTACAGATGTAAAGGTTGAAGAGGAAATTGAAGAACAATCTGACGCTGTTCACGAAGATTTATTGTTTGATTTACCTATAAATAGAGCTCCTTCAGTGAAGAAGAACGAAGATATTAGGTTTAGCTTAACAAATGATGAGGTGTCTGTAAATGAAAAGGATATTGAAGTTTTTGGTGCAAAAGAAATTGTATCAAAAAAACAAACGCGCTATGTTTTAGAAGATTTTGATGCAACACCAACGATTGGTAAAAGTTCTCATATTGCAGAAAATAAAGTAGTAGAAGAAGAAATTCAGTTCGAATTGAAAACGGCAAAGCCTCAAGCAGAAATTAATGAAATTCAGACGTTGAGTGAAGAAGTTTCTCCTTTAGATTTAACCATTAATGAGTTGCAGAGAAGAGCTGAAGAGCGAAGAAGAAACATGAAGAAATTCAATTATAGTTTTAACGAGAATTTGAATAAAAATATAGACGAGATTGAGCGTCAGCCTGCATATAAAAGACAAGGAGTAGATTTAAACAGAAATGTAGCGATGAGTAAAACCAAAACTGCGCTGAATAAAGATACAGATGGTATCGATTTTAAATCGAATAATTCTTTTTTACATGATAATGTAGATTAGTAGCGATTCCTTAAAAATTTCAAAACAAAAAAATCACATCTTTAATGGACGTGATTTTTTTGTTTTGAAAGTTTTTTTCATTTTTTTTTCTGACTGTCGTAAACCATAAATACTAGATATATTTTTGTTTGGCTGATTTGAGGCAGTTTAGCTTGTAAAAAACTAATTTATACCACGTCTAACCTATAGAATCAACTCAACTAAACTCAACTAAACTCAACTAAACAAGATGAAAACTAAATACATAAGTGCCCTTGAAAGAGGTATTTTAACTTCTGTTTATAAGCAAGAAATACGCAGAAATATTACAATGAGTATGCGCGCATCGTTGTCAAAAGTTAAATCTTTACTATACCGTCAAAGTAATATCGTTAGTCAAACAGGAACTATGTTGCAAGTTTCTTTGTTGGTGCTTGCTCTTGTAGTAATTGTTTCTTAAAAAGAGAACTAAACCTTACATGAAGATAGTTGCTCATAAGTAAGTGATTGAACGCGATAGAAATTGTTTAAATACTTGATGAGATTCTTAATCTCTAATTTTCTACAATTACACTTAAAGACACTAACATAATTTATCTAAACAATGTCTGAATTAAATGCTGTTTAAAAACGTCTGTGTGTATTTGGAAAAGTATCGAAAATAACGGTATTTGTGTTCAGTAATAGGATAAAAACAAAAAATCCATCTAAAAAGATGGATTTTAATTATAAAATATTTTAAGTTTAGCGCAAAGCTTTTTTAATTCTTTTAATAGCTTCTCTAATTTGTGATTCAGAGGCTGCGTAAGAAATTCTAATGCAATTCGGGGTTCCAAAACCGTCACCGGCTACTGTTGCAACGTTTGCATTTTCTAATAAAAATAAAGAAAAATCACCCGCGTTGTTAATTGTAATGCCGTTTATCGTTTGACCAAAGAAAGCAGAAATATCCGGAAAAACATAAAAAGCGCCTTCAGGTACGTTTACTTTAAATCCGTCTATTTCTCTTAACAATCCAATAATGACATCTCTACGAGTTTTAAACTCATTTACCATAAATTGTATTTTTTCAACAGGCGCCAAAACCGCAGTAATTGCAGCTCTTTGTGCAATACAATTAGTGCCAGAAGTTACTTGACCTTGCATTTTTGTACAGGCTTTTGCAATCCATTCTGGAGCACCGAGGTAACCAATTCTCCAACCTGTCATGGCAAATGCTTTTGCTAAACCGTTTACCGTAATTGTTCTGTCGTACATATTTTCTATGGCTGCAAAACTAAATGGTTTGCAATCGTAATTAATATGTTCGTAAATTTCATCTGATAAAATAAAAATACGAGGATATTTTTCTAACACTTTTGCCAAAGCTCTATATTCTGCTTCGCTATAAATAGTTCCGCTAGGGTTATTTGGCGAGTTAAAGAAAATCATTTTTGTTTTTGGCGTAATTGCCGCTTCTAACTGTTCTGGAGTAATTTTAAAATCATTCTCAATAGCAGAGGGAATTTCTACATACGTAGCTTCACTTAAAATTGCAATAGCAGAATAACTAACCCAGTAAGGCGCTGGTAATAAAACTTCATCACCAGGGTTTAGTAATACTTGCGCAACATTGGCTATAGATTGTTTTGCACCCGTAGAAACTACAATTTGATTCGGTTTGTAGTCCAAATCATTATCGCGTTTAAACTTTACACAAATCGCTTCTTTTAATTCTACATAACCATCAACCGGAGAGTATGAATTGTAGTTTTGATTGATTGCTTCTATGGCAGCATCTTTAATAAAATCTGGTGTGTTAAAGTCTGGCTCTCCCAAACTTAAACCTATAATATCTTTTCCTTCTGCTCTTAATTCTCTAGTTTTAGCGGCCATTGCTAACGTTTGAGAAACTGGTAAACTATTAATTCTATCTGATAATGGATGTGACATCTTTTTTAAAAACTTTTTTGTTATGCTAATTCTGGTTTTTGTCCTAAAACACCTAAATGTCTAAAATGCTCTACAAGTGCTTTACTCATCGTTTTATATTCGTTGTAAGGCAAATTAAATTCATTCGCTGTTTCTTTTACAATTTTAGCTAATGTACTGTAATGTACATGAGAAATATGCGGAAAAATATGATGCTCAACCTGATGGTTTAATCCTCCTGTATAGAAGTTTACCAACCAATTACTAGGTGCAAAGTTAGAGGTTGTATATAATTGGTGGACTGCCCAAGTGTGTTCTAAATTTCCTTCTTTGTCAGGAATTGGCATTGTAGTGTTTGGTACAATATGCGCCAATTGAAAAACGATGCTTAAAATCATACCCGCAGTATAATGCATTACAAAAAAGCCTATTAAAACTTTCCACCAAGCAACGTCTAAAACTAAAAGTGGTAAAACGATCCAAAGTGCATAATAAGCAACTTTAGAAATCACTAATTTTGTCCATTCTGTTGCAGGATTTGGGAATTTACCATACGATAACTTGCGCTTTAAATAGCGGTGCATTTGTTTTACATCAGTGGTAATTGCCCAGTTAATTGTTAATAATCCGTATAAAAATACCGAATAATATTTTTGAAGTTTATGGATTTTTAACCATTTAGAATGCAATGAAAAACGGATAACTCTACCCGCATCAATATCTTCATCATGATCTTTTACGTTTGTAAAGGTGTGGTGCAAAACATTGTGTTGTACTTTCCAGTTATACACGTTTCCTGCAAGGATGTAAATGCTACTCCCCATTAATTTATTTACCCATTTTTTGCTAGAAAAAGATTCATGATTACTATCATGCATCACATTCATACCAACGCCAGCCATTCCTACTCCTGTAAGCACCATTAATGAAAGCATTGCCCATTGAGGCATAGAAACAGTAAGTACGATGATGAAAGGAATTAAAAATAAAGAAAACATAAGAATTGCTTTTGTGTACAATTTCCAGTTTCCCGTTCTTTTAATGTCGTTTTCTTTAAAATAATTGTTAACTCTTTTGTTTAAAGTTCTAAAAAACTTTGCTTTGTCTACTCTTGAGAAATTTATTGTCTTCATATAATATTGTAATAAGTACAAAAATAAGGTATTTTTTGTCAGATGATATTCTTGTAAACGTATTAATTTGATTTGAATTACATTATTTTTGCGAATAATTATTTTTTTATGGAACTTATTCACAAGTATTTTACAAACTTATCGGAAACTCAAATCAGTCAGTTTACCAAGCTACAAGAATTATACCAAGACTGGAACTTGAAAATAAACGTGGTTTCTAGAAAAGATATCGACGAGTTGTATCTGCGTCATGTTTTACATTCATTAGGGATTGCTCAAGTTGTTCAGTTTAAACCAGGAGCACAAATATTAGATGTTGGTACAGGTGGCGGTTTTCCCGGAATTCCGTTAGCCATCTTATTTCCTGAAGCTAATTTTCATTTGGTAGACTCTATCGGTAAAAAGATAAAAGTGGTTGATGAAGTTGTGGCCGGTTTAGGTTTAGAAAATGTAAAAACAACCAATGGTAGGGTAGAAGAGTTAAAAGGAACCTACGATTTTATTGTAAGTAGAGCCGTGGCACACATGGAAACTTTTGTAAGATGGAACAAAGGTAAAATTGCAAAAAAACAAAATCACCTTATAAAAAACGGAATTCTTTACCTAAAAGGAGGAGATTTAACTGATGAATTAAAATTATATACTTCTGCTACTATTTATGATTTGCCTGCTTATTTTGAAGAAGATTTCTTTGAAACAAAAAAAGTAGTGCATTTAGGAATGAAGTTTAAGTAGCTTTTAAAGTCGTTTATTTGGTAAGGTCTGATTCTAGGAATACGTTAAAAATTTAGGCAACGCTTAAAATATAGACAGAAAATTAAAATTTATCATAACGTTATGAGCACTGTTTTTTATCGAGTATCATTTCAGAATAGCTAAAGATGATTGTTATTTTAATAAAATAGGTAAGATTAATCTCTTATTTAAAATAAGAGGTTAATCAAACAATACTGCACGAACTCTTTAGTAGGGCTAAAATTAAGTTTTCTAGAATATTTTTTCTTTGAACACCTACCGTATGATAACTAATGCATAATTTTTCTGCAATTTCATTTGATGTATTATTTATAGCTAATAAACGAACAATGTCTTTTTCTCTATTCGTTAAAGAAATCGATACTAGCTTTTGTGAGTGATTTTTGTAGTAAATAGTTTCGTGCTCATTCTTATTATTCAACTTCTTTATTGTAGCAATTATTGGGCGTCTTTCTCCGCCACCAAGTATACTTTGATGTGCAATGCCAATTATGGGTTTACCAGATACATTAAAATAGGTTGGTGGTTGGTGTTCATATATATTTAGATATTCGCCTTTGCTATTTTTTACTCTAAAATTCTATGTATAACTTACCTTATTTCGGTCTTCTTTGTTTATCTCTGTCATGGTATAGACCATCAAACCATCTAGTGCACGCATCCGAATAGAAATATCTTATGGTGAAAATGAGAAAACCGATAGGGAGCGCCTTCTGTTGCCATTCGCTCTCTGTCTAAACCAAGGGTGAATTCGGAATTGTTACTCACAAACGGATTTTTGAGTACTGGTATTGGTCACAATAAAAAAAGATTGCGTCGGTGGTAAATATTGATCTAATTCCCTTAATTTTTGAAGGTGTTTTTCTACCACGGTTCCGCTATGTTCTTTAGGAGTCTTAAAAATTTCTTCAAATAAATCGATGCTATTTTGTTCCATATTTTTTGGTTGATGATTTTTTAGAGTTATTTATTTAATTTTTTAAATTGCATAAAATTATAGATTTACAAATTACTCTTCGAATAGAATTGCCATTAAAATTGCTGGAATGCTTATCTTTTTGGAGATGGAATTTTTAGCGTCGAAATAAAAATGATTGCCTAAAATAGCAATATTCCAAGATTTCTGTAATGCGCATTCCATTGGCTTATTTTTGGCATTGTAAAGTATTACTATTGTTTTCCAAGAATCATTAGTTGCATTATTTTTAAGTTGATACGAAATAAAACCGTTTTCTACTTTTAGAAACTCTAAATTTTGTTGCACCTCTTTTGCAGTGCTCATTCTAAAGGCAGGATGTTTTTTCTTAATTTGATTAAATTCTGAAAATAAGTGGCAACATCTGCATTTTTTGCTTTTAAATTCCAATTAATTTGATTGATGGAATCTAGAGATTTATAAGAATTATGTTCACCGTTTTTGGTCCGCATCATTTCTGAATCTGCGTGTAAAAAAGGCGTTCCTTGAGAGGTTAAAACAATGGCAGATGCTAGTTGATGCATCGCTTTAATTTCTTTTTCGTACGCTTTTGGTTTCGATATTTTTAATTTATCAAACAAGGTATGATTGTCATGACAAGAAACATAATTTATAGCTTGCCAAGGTTCATTTGCCCATGGCTTATTAGAATAATTAACCTGCTGATACTCAATTTGAGTATGTTGAATAGCACCTACAATTCCAAATTTTATAGATTCTTCGGTGTTTTTTGCACCGCTTACAAAACCTTTGCTTTTATCTTCAAAAACAGAACCTTTTAATCCGTCCCTTAAATCATTAGAAAAAGCGGCTATTTTCGGCATTTGATTTGTGTGTTTTTTCAGTGCTTGTTTTTTTTCTGGAAGCGTGGAGTCTCCTGCGGTCCATCCTTCGCCATAAATAAGTGCATTTGGGTTATTTTTTTTACTTCATCTGCTAATAAATTTATAGTTTTAAGATCATGAATTCCCATTAAATCAAATCGAAAACCATCTAAATGATATTCTTGGGTTCAATGTTTTACAGACGCCAGCATAAATTTACGCATCATTTCTTTTTCGGATGCAGTTTCGTTGCCACAAGCTGCGGCATCAGAAAAGTTACCATTTTGATCAAATCGATAATAGTAATCAGGGTTTTCTAAATTAAAATTTGAGTTCTCTGTTCTGCCTGTAATGTTATACACAACATATAAAATAACGCCGATATTGGCATCATGAAATACTTTTACTATGGTTTTAAATTCTATGATTCTAACGCTCGCATCAAACGGATTTGTAGAAAAAGAACCTTCGGGAGCATTGTAATTTTTTGGATCATAACCCCAGTTAAATTGCGCTTTTTCTAAATTAGTTTCGTCAATTGAATACTGATCAAACGCTGGTAATAAATGAACGTGCGTAATACCTAGTTCTTTGATGTGTTCGATAGCTGTTGACATGTTTTGATGGCTTTTTGTTCGTTGTTCAACCAAGCCAATATATTTGCCAGCAAAAGACGAATTTGCTTCTTTTTGAATGGTGATATCTCTAATATGAAGTTCGTATAGAATGGCATCGTTTGGCGAATTTAATTTTACATAGGTATCACTTTTCCAGTTTTTAGAATTTGTTTTATCAAAATTTAAAACCATAGTTCTATTGCTATTTACACCCCACTGATTTTGCATAAATACCCGGGGTTTCTGCAAACCAACAATTATTTACATTCGTTTGATAGGTATAGTAGGTGCCCTCTAAATCTCCTTGAATAGTTGCAGACCAAACCCCAATTGTATCAACTTTTAAATTATGAGTTTTAAAAATTTTAGAATTGTTTCCTGTTTTGTAAAAATTTAATTTTAATGCTGTTGCTGTTGGTGACCAAATTTTAAAAGTAGATTTTTCTTTAGAATAGGATAATCAAAGATTTGTGCTTGTAGTAGTAAAGGTATCTATGGATGAAAGAGTAGTGAGTTTTTTTGAGCAAGAAGTAAGAACCATAGTTGCGATTAGGGAGCATAAAATTTTTTGCAATTTCATGTTATTTCGTATTTGTTGAAAAGAGAAAGTTTATTCTTCTTTATTTAAAACCTAAATGAAGTTTTAAAAATAAAAATGATTGCTTCAAAAGATATTTTTAAAAAATTACACTATTTTTTTGAGAATGTTAAAACAGTGAAATTTTAGATGTTACTGTTTTTTTTAGGCTGATAAATTTGTTATTAACAGATTACGGATGGTCTTTAAAGCGAATGAATCATTACCGTTAACAATATTAATTATAAATAGCATTTCTAAAAATAATTAGTTCTTTATTTTCAACTTGGTGCCTTCTTATTTCGTACATTAAACTATAATTAAGAAATATATTAAAAGATGAAAAGTTTTATTTTAAAATGGTACCCAATTATTTTAGCATTCCTGTGTTTATTATATTCTGTAGGATATGGGATATTAGGTATGACCGATGAAGCACAATATTCTGCGCACTGGCCGGGTACAATATTATTATTTGCAATAGCAATAAGACAAAGAAGGACAACATGAATATAGGATTTTTTATAGTAGGAGGTCTAATATTTTCTATATACATGGGCTTAACCATATATAATGTTATCTACTCAAGCAAGAAACAAAAAGAAGAAAACTATCCTGACAAGAAATAAAATGTAGTGGTAAATTTACCTTTATAAGTAAGATTTATTTAAGCCAACATTAAATTAATGATTCATAAATCCATAGGGGTTTATGAAAAACTAATAGTATATAGGCTTAAGTGGGTTTTACTTTAAAAGGTAGTTTATTGCTTAATTTGTTTAAATAGATGTTAACGATTTAGTATGAATACAGCCACAACAGTTTTTCTGTAAATAGTCTTTTTTCTTAAATTTTAATCAAAAATTAAAAAATAGAAGACGCTGTTTTTGTTGTGAATTTTTCTAAAAATAACATTCCTTTATAAGAATTCCCCTTTTTGTTTAATTTAGGACTCCAAACGGTAATACAATACTGATCAGGATGAATCGCCACAATACCACCACCAACGCCACTTTTTCCGGGCAAACCAACTCTAAAAGCAAATTCACCAGATTCATCATAAAAACCACATGTTAGCAAAATAGCATTAATTCTTTTTGCTTGGCTCATGGTAATAATGCTATTGCCTTTATGGGTAACAAAATCTTCATCAGCCAAAAAAAGAAATATTTGCGAGAGTTCTTTGCAAGTCATTTCTAGAGAACAGGTATAAAAATAAAAATCTAAAACTTCATCAACATCATTTTTAATATTACCGAAAGATTTTATAAAATTACAAAGGGCAATATTTCTAAAGCCTGTTACTTTTTCTGATTGTGCAACTTTATCAGAATAATTTAAAGATTCATTATTTGAAATTTCTCTACAGAAATCAAGAAACTCTTTTTTAGGGTTTTTTAAATGGCTCATTAAAATATCACAAACTACAATGGCACCGGCGTTTATAAACGGATTTCTAGGTTTACCAAGGTCTGTTTCTAGTTGTAAAAAGGAGTTAAAAGGGTTTCCAGAGGGCTCAACATCTACTCGGTCCCATAATTTTTCTCCTTCTAATTTATAAGCTAATGTTAGGGTTAAAATTTTAGAGATACTTTGTATCGAAAATTTATCATCTGCATTACCAACGCCAAAATTTTTATGGTCTATGGTTGTAATATGAATTCCAAAATTATCTGCAGATACATTCCCTAATTCAGGAATATAGTTGGCAACTTTACCGAGGTCATCAATGTTTTTAAGATCAAGGTAAATGTCTTCAATAATTTTTTTATAGTTTTTCATGAACGATTTTAATTTTATCAAAATTAGAAGAAAATTTTTTATTAATCAATCGAAATATTGCATAAAAAAGAGCTATTTTTTTCTTGTTTCGCTATTTAGAAATGAGTTTTATACTTTATTGAGTCTTTAAATGTTCTTATACAAGTCATTTAAGCTTTAGTGAAGAGCACAGTCTTTTAAACCTACTGTAAATAAAAACTTATTAATTTTGCTCATAAAGATATTTTAGTAACGTGTTTAATATGAGGTGTTTATTTTTTTAAATTGATAGGTTAGACTAATAACTGCGAAATGAAACTGAACAAAGTTATAACTACCTTTTCCGTCAGAGCCGCCATCTAAAATTCTATAGCCTACATTAGCTTGCAAATTTTTGGTAAAATTATAGGTTGTTGTTATGGCAATATCAATAGCTCGGCCTCTACTTGCTGCAAGTCCGTCTCCAAAAAGTTCAAAGCCGAACTTTTTAGAAATTTGCCAAGTACTTATAATATTAATTAAAGGCACAAAACCTACGTTAAAATCGCTAGCAAATTCGTTTTCATTTCTTAAAGATGAGCCAGCATCTCTAATTTTAGCAGACAAACCAAGACCCAATTTAAAGGCATCGGTGTTTATAATTCTGCGGTTGTAGGTAAATCGATAAGAGTTAAATTTATAAATAGCTTCTAAAGGTAAATTTGCCTTATAATTTATGCCGTCGAACAAAACATCAGAATTTAAAGAACCAGTAGCTGTTAATTTTAAAGGTGCATACAGCAAAGAAAAGTAGTGTTTCTCGTTATGTAAAAATCCTAAACGAAGCCTTAAAAATGGGCTTGACGGACTCTCTAGATCATTTCTTAACGACAAAAGTGTGCCGTCAACGCCTCTTCTAATATCATTTAAACCCGTAAAAACCGCACCAGATTCTATATTTACAAAATATTGAGCATTTGTTTTAAAATAAAAACAAACACATAAGATTAAAAAATAAAATTTAGTTGTTTTAAGCATTTTTAGGTTCAGATTAAAAAAATATCCACCGAAAATTAACGTTATTAAGTTTCGATAGATATTTTTATCATAAATGCCATGTATTTAGGGGTATACAGCGTAATTATTGCAAGAATGTAAATCATTATAAAACCTCCACAAACAAACCTTCATCCGTTTTAAAAACTTTGGCAACATCTTTTTTAGTCAAACCCTTAATGGTTTTATCCCACTTTTTGTTTGATAAACCAGATTGAACCTTCAATTGATTTAAGTCTATTTTTTCTGTTTTGGTAATGATTGCCAAAACCGCTTTTTCTTCATCGTTTAATTCTATAGAAGGCGCTTTTCTTTCTGGTCGCATTTGCGGAAAGAATAAAACTTCTTGTATTGATTGATTATTTGTTAAAAACATAATTAAACGGTCCATACCAATTCCCATTCCAGATGTTGGTGGCATTCCGTATTCTAACGCACGTAAAAAATCTTCATCTATAAATTCGGTTGCTTCATCATCACCTTTTTTAGCTAATTTTAGCTGATGTTCAAAACGCTCACGTTGATCAATTGGGTCATTTAATTCAGAATATGCATTGGCAATCTCTTTACCACAAACCATCAATTCAAAACGTTCTGTAAGTTCTGGGTTGTCTCTATGTTCTTTACAAAGTGGAGACATTTCTTTAGGATAATCAGTAATAAAAGTTGGCTGAATGTAGTTTCCTTCACATTTTTCACCAAAAATTTCATCAATTAACTTTCCTTTCCCCATGGTTTCATCTACATCAATTTTCATGGATTTTGCCGCAGTTCTTATTTCATCTTCTGTCTTGCCATTAATGTCAAAACCAGTAAAATGTTTAATAGAATCTGCCATCGTAATTCTAGCATACGGCGCTTTAAAATCTATTTTATGTTCGCCAAAAGTAGCTTCAGAGGTTCCGTTTACCGCAATAGCACAATGTTCTAAAAGTTGCTCACAAAAAGCCATCATCCAATTATAATCTTTGTAAGAAACATAGATTTCCATGGCTGTAAATTCAGGATTATGGGTTCTGTCCATTCCTTCATTTCTAAAGTTTTTCGAGAATTCATACACACCATCAAAACCACCAACAATTAATCTTTTTAGATATAATTCATTGGCAATTCTCATATATAAGGGTATGTCTAAAGAATTGTGATGTGTCTTAAAAGGTCTTGCTGCTGCACCTCCGGGAATAGGTTGTAATACGGGTGTTTCCACTTCAAAATAACCAGCATCATTAAAAAAGGTACGCATTGCATTAAACAATTTTGTGCGTTTTATAAATACTTCTTTCACATGCGGATTTACTACTAAATCTGCATAACGCTGTCTGTAACGTAATTCAGGATCTTTAAAAGCATCATAAGTAATTCCGTCTTTTACTTTTGGTACAGGTAAAGGTTTTAACGCTTTAGAGAGTAATTTAAACTCTTTTACCATCACTGTTTTTTCACCAACTTTTGTGGTAAATAATGTGCCAGTAATGCCTATAAAATCGCCTAAATCCAATAATTTTTTAAAAACGGTATTGTATAATGTTTTGTCTTCGCCAGCACAAATTTCATCTCTATTAAAGTAAAGCTGAATTCTGCCGGCACCATCTTGCAATTGACCAAAAGAAGCCTTTCCTTGTATATTTATGACCATGATACGACCAGCAATTACAACCTGTTTACCTTCTACATATTCTTGTTTTATTTCTTTCGAATTTGAATCTACTGGAAATAAGTCTGCCGGATACGGATTGATGCCCAAATCTCTTAATTTTGTAAGCTTTTCTCTTCGTACAACTTCTTGTTCTGATAATTGCATTTGGTGTATAAATTTTCGGATGATATTAGTTCACAAAGATACAATCAAACTACAAATAGGCAATTGCGAAAATTATAAAAAAAATGGTATTTATTTTAGCATTTATAAAAACAACGTATATTTGCATGTTGCTTTTTGTTGAAGTAACATTTAGTTGTGTTGTTTGGCATTTTAGTAAAAATGTCTTGGTTTTGTTAGCCAATGGAAAGCTTCCCTTAAATGGGACGCTTTTTTTTTTAGTGAGACTCAATTTTGAAAATAGCAAAGCTATGAATTCAAAATTGTTAATTGAACCTGCCTGTCCGGTAGGCAGGCTAATCCCGCTTTTCAGCGGGATCTTATATTAAAATTCATTCTTGTCTTATAAAAAACTCACGATCGTTTTGATTTTCGAACCAAGAGCCAAGACTTGATTATAACTACCTGACAAACAAACATAAATTGAAATAAAACTGTCTGTTTTATCTTCATGAAATTATTCTTAAAAAAGTAAGGTGTCATTTAAATAACGCGCAGAATCCTTTATTTTACCAGGATTTATCAAACAGAAAATATTTTTAATCGGACAAGAATAATTAAAATTCTAAAGTTATTTTTCAAATTTATATTTACTGATAAGAATCTCTTACTTACAACATTTTCTGTTGCTTCTTATAAAAAGAAGCTGCCTGTAGTTTCATTAATTCTCTTGCCATTTTTTGCTTATACGAATAGAGTTCTTCATCTTCTCTAATGTCTCTGTACACTTTATGATCAATAGAAATATCTGCTTGTAGCATTTGTTCTCTTTGATGCATTTGTTGCTGTACCCAAGTTTTTATGGCAGATTCATTTTCTTCTAATTTATAATCATATTCGCCTTTAGAAGCCAATAGTTTTGCAATAATGGGTGAGGTTTCAATGGCTAAAAACAAAAGAAAAATAAATAAAGAGGGAAGTGCAGGTAATTGACCAAGCGCATTTATGCTCGCCATTAAACCATCAAAATTAGAAATAATAGGTTGTGATTTTGTTTCTAGCAACTTTTGATTTGAGACTAAAGACGCAACGGCAGTTTCTTTGTTATGTATCTTTTCTGAACTTTCCTTTTTCAATTGACTTAAAGCAATTAAAGAGGTATCGTGTTTTTCTCTTTTTTCTTGATAAACAGGTCCTTTTCCTAATTTTTGAGTGCCTATTCTACCTTCAGCTTCTGCAATATAAGTTTCATATAAAGCGATCGTTTCATTTTCTTTGGATAAAATTTCAGCTTTTAAACTACTGATCTCCGAATTTATTTTTTCGATTTCTGCTGTAAATTGTTGTGCAATTTGTATTTTATTATCCAGTGTCATTTGATTTTTCTCGGTCAATAAAACCTGATTGATTTCTTTTTCAAACAGTTTTAATTCTAGAGGTTTAGAAATAACAACTGCAATAATAATTGCCAAGATAATTCTTGGCGTTGCTTGTAAAAGTTCTTTGAGTTTAGAATCGGACTTTTTAATCGTAGAAACGATAAAACGGTCTAAATTAAAGAGTAACAATCCCCAAATTAATCCGAAGAAAATAGCGACATATAGATTATCAAAAACAGCATACAAAGCATAACTGCCTGCAATGGTCGCCATAACTGCTGTAAAAAACACAGTAGCCCCAATACCAACATATTTATTTTGTTCTCCATTAGAACAGTTTTCGATTAGGTTTTTATCTACACCAGAACAGGTAAGGAAGAAGTTTTTAAGCACAGCTTTTATATTAATTGTATACATACAAAGCTATTATGCTGAATTTGTTACAAAAAGAAACCTCGAATTTTCGAGGTTTTAGTATTTGATAAAAGCTGATTTCTAAATTAAAAAGCTTTTCGCTCTAAAATATTATTTTCTAGATTAGAACCTTTAACCTTTATTTCAAGTGAATACTTTAAGAAAATTTTATTTTTCTTGTGATTTTTTTTGTGGATTCATACTTTACAATTTGCCCTAGTTTCAGCTGATAGGAAGCTTTATCAAAGCTGATGGTTTTATCATTAACTTTTAAATTTGCGGTATAACTATATTTTTTGATTACAGTATTACCAGTGGTTTTAGGTTCATTTTGATAGTATATTCCGTTTTCTTCTATTCTTTTCTCTATAACTTTGAAGGCTGTTATGTCTATAGTTTTTGTGTGTTAATTGTTTCATTTTTTTTTGTGTATACTGGGGTTTTTAAAATAACATTTATATTTTTATGATCGGTGCGAATACTTTTTATTTTTTGAGACTCAATTTTAATTAACTCTTCAAACGTTATAGCTTTACCATCTAAAAAGTAATTTTTGTCTTTTGTTAATTCAGTTTTTCCCTCTTTAGTTAGTTTATTCAATGAATAAGCAATATGTGGTCCATCAGAAACATAGATTTTATCATTAGATTGATCTATACTTTTTATAAAATCAGTTTCATTTTGGTTTATTTTTCTTGCTTTTTCTAGTTCAGTTAACCTGTTTAATTCTTCTGTAAATAAAAACTCTTGGTTGCTATTTGCTTTTTTAAATTTAATAGAACTCGTTTTCTTTATTGGAGGCGGAGGTGGAGGCACGGCAAAATCATTTCCTGTTCTTTCTTTCCAAGCATCATAAGCCTTTTTTGCTTTTAAAATTTCTTCTTTAGAGGCATTTGGAACTGGTGGTGGTGGTGGAGTTAATAATTTATCTTCGTTTGTTAAATTGGCTCTTAACTTATAAAATACTTTATTATTTTTTATCAACCTTACATAAGGATCGTGAGGATGAATAGGTCTTTTTACTTTCTTTTTATTTTCTTTCGAAAGTTTAAAGTACAGTGATCCCAATTCTGAAAACAATCCAATTAACTCGGTTTGTCTTTCTGCTGAACTTTCTATAAAATGTGGTTTCTCGTTTCTTTTAGATTCGTAGATGTTGTTTAACTTTTGATAAGAACTTTGATCATATTTATATTCTATTTCTTCAATTATTTCTTTAAATACTTTCTCGTCAATTTTAACGGGTGAATTTGTATGTTCTTTTTTTGATTTTCTTTATTGAGATTAATGACCATTTTGCCGTCAACATATCGAGTTAGCATATCAATAGGTCTGTTGTTGTTAATTAAGTTTAAAGCCTTTGTATGTTTTATACTTTTACCATTATAATAATATAAAACATCATTGTCTTTGTATTTCTTTATGTAGTTTATCATTGATATATTATCTAAACTTTCAACTAGTTCTTCGAGTTCTTTGATTTCCTTTTTTCTTTTATTATTGTTAGGAATGTCATCAAAAAATTCACAAAACACTTTTCCGTTAAAATATGTTTTTCTAATATAATTATCAGGAATAACATCACTTGCATTTGTTTTTAAATTTGAAACTACTTTTCCTGCTTTGTTGGCTAATTGGCCTTTTCTATTATAATATTTAGTACTATTATCTATGGTAACGAAGTAATGTTTTTTGCCATTTAAATCAATAAACCCAGTGTTAATCTTTTCTCCTTGATTTGAGAAAATTTGCTCTTCTACGGTTTCTAAAATTATATTTTGTTCATTAATCGTTTCAATTTCTTCTTCTATAATATTAATAATTTTTTGCGCTTCAACTCTTTCTGCAAAGAGGAATATAAAGCCTGCCAAAAGCGGAATTACAGCCAGCTTTTTAATCCAAGTTTTTGTTCGTGAACTTTGTGTTGTCATCATTTTTAATCTTTTTTTAGTAAGTGAATAATTCAAATTACTGGCCAAGTAATATTTGTTGTTCCAAGCAGCTTTGTTTAGCAGTAAATGCTGGTATTGGAAGATATTTTTATGTTCATTAATAACCGTTTCGTCCGCTAAAAATTCGTGATTTAGTTGTACCGACTTTTTGAGTAAAATAATAAAAGGATTGATCCAAAATAGGCATTGAATGAATTCTAAAATCAAAATATCTGCAGTATGCTTTTGAGTTACATGGGTAAGTTCGTGTGTGAAAAGTTCTTGCTCTATTTTCTTTTCTTTGTATTCTCTTTTGTTGATAAAAATGAAGTTCCAAAAAGTATAAGGAAGAATTTTATCATCAACCAAAACTAAAACTGCTTTTTGATATTTTATTTTAGAATTATTTCTAGTTTTCTGAATAATATTACATAAGTTTTTCCCAAATCGAAATAATAAAATGATTGATATCATACTATAAAAACCTATTAATATAGGAATATAATCAAAAGATTTTTCTGTGATAATCATCGTTTTACTCATGTCTGCGGAGGAAAATACAATTGTATCTTCTGCAGCTTCAAAAATGATTGGAGTTGCATCTATATAAATAACATACAGAGGAGCTAAAAATGAAAAGAACACACTGCCTAAAAGATAGAAACGATTAAAATTATGCATTTTTTCTCTTTCTAGAACTACATAATAAAATGCTAATAATAGCGCTAAACAAGTTGCCGATTTTAAAAGATATGCAATCATAATTGCTGTTTTTTAATTTGAGAATCAATAATCGTTTTTAAGTCTTCTAATTCTTGGGTAGAAAGATTGGTTTCTTGGGTAAAGAAAGATGCAAACTGACTTGCAGAATCATTAAAGAAATTTTTAATCAATCCGTTTACATGATTAGAAAAATAGTCTGTTTTCTTAACAATGGGATAGTATTCTCTCGACTTTCCGAATAATTTATAATTGATAAAACCCTTGTCTGCAATTCTTTTTAATAAAGTTGCAACGGTTGTAGTGGCAGGTTTGGGCTCTGGGAAATCTTGAAGCAATTCTTTTAAAAATGCTTTTTTACGTTTCCATATATATTGCATTAATTGCTCTTCTGTTTTAGATAATTGCATCAATTTTTATTTTATTCTACAAACATAGAGCAAATAATTGATTTCTACAAATGTAGAGCGTATGTTTTTTGAAATTGGACTATCTTTGATGCTATCAAAAAAAATAAAATGAAAAGAATATTGTTGCTTTTATCAATGATCATACTATCTTCTTGTGCATCTAAAAAATTTAATGAAAAATGGTTGCAGAAAGAAGCACCAGAAACATTTAAAGCGAGATTTGAGACAACGAAAGGGAACTTTGATATTGTTGCCAATAAAGAATGGTCTCCAAGAGGGGTTGATAGGTTGTACCAATTAATTAAGAATGAGTACTACCAAGATGTTGCTATATATAGAGTAGTACCAGATTTTGTAGCACAATTTGGTATACATAATGATACTGTAATCAATACTAGTTGGAAAAATAATGGCATTAAAGATGAACCTGTTTTGATTAAAAATGATGCTATGACGTTGTCATTTGCCAGAGGAGGCGTAAAGACTAGGTCTAATCAGTTATTTATCAATTTAAAAGAAAACCATCGGTTAGATAAACTTGCTTATTCTGGTGTTACAGGCTTTCCTGTTGTGGCCAAAGTAATTGCTGGTCAAGAAAATGTTTTAAAATTTTATGGTGGTTATGGCGATGAGTTAGGTTTTAAGCAAGACTCTATAACTAATTTTGGAAACACGTTTTTAAGAGAAAAATATCCTAAAGTAGATTATATTTTAAAAGCTTACATCCTTAAAAAGTAAAACCTTTTTTTATGAAAATAAACAACTTATTTTTTTTATTAGGAATCATGTCTTTTTGTTCTGTTTTTTCTCAAGAAAAATTTGAGAAAGAATACCGAGTAAAACCCCATGAGGTGCCAGAAAAATCTTTAGAATTTATACAAAGCTTAAATTTAAAAAAGAAGTTAAAATGGTACGCAGAAGAGAGTAATGATGGTAAAACTTTTGAGGCAAAAACGTGTCATAAAAAACATAATTTTAGTATTGAGTTTGATGAAAATGGAACGCTATTAGATGTTGAAAAAAGGGTAAAATTTTCTGAATTAACCGAAGGGATACAGCAAAAAATTGAAGTAGCGCTATCAAAGAAATTTAAAAAATACAGTATTAAGAAAATTCAAATTCAATATTCTGGTGAACAAGCTGAAATCTATGCCAAACTATTTAAATCGAAAAAAAGTAAATCTACTGTTTACGTAAAATATGAGATTATTGTGAAAGGGAAGAAAGAAAAACTTTTTAACAACTATGAAGTACTTATTAATACAGCAGGAGAGATAGAAAAAGAACTTTCTATTAAATCCTTTAATTCCATTAATTTACAATTCTGATGAAAAAGAAAATGGTTTTAATGAGCGCCTTTTTGTTTTGTTTCGTGAAAATGTTTTCACAATCTGATGCTTTTTTAGGTTTTTTACCAAAAGGGGTTGTTTCAAAAAAAATAAATGCGACTTCTAAGTGGGTAAATAGCCTAGAATCTAGAACTGTGGTTAGGGATAATGAGTATTTATTTTCTCAAAGTTTAGTAGATATTTCCTCAATTTACTCCACGAAAACATTTGAAAATCAATCTTTTAATTTCGGTTATATTTTAAGATTCAGAAATTTTGAAACTATTCATAGAACTTTTCAGCATTATAATTTCGTAAATAATTATTCTTCTTTAAATGTTGGTCATCGTTTTGCGTTCGAGCAATTTTATCAAACCAATAAAAAAACTACGTATAGAACACGTTATAGAGTTAGTGCGGTAAAACCTTTGAACGGGGAGAGGGTAGATGTAAAAGAATTATATTTTAAACTCGGTAACGAGTATTTGTATGATTTTAAAGATGCAGATTTAGAGGTAAGAGTAACTCCTTATATCGGATATCAGGCCACTAAATACGATAAAATTGAGTTTGGAATTGATTATAGAATAAGTAACTTTATAAATAATAGTTCAGAAAATCAGTTTTGGTTTCGAACAACTTGGTATATCTCTTTAGATTAAAAATCACCTATATTTTTACTTATAAGTGATTTTTAAATTGATGTATGTTTTGCTCTTAATTTATTCTGAAAGTAACTTTTCTGGCTAATTGTTTAGCCTCTTTTACCATTGTTTTATCTTCACCAACCCCTCCGTAGGTAAGTCTAGTTGGGTCTATACCTGCATCAACAAGAATATCGTACACTGCTTTTGCTCTTTTTTTAGATAATATTTGGTTGTATTCTTCTTTTCCACTCTCGTCAGTAAATCCTATTAAAGATGCGTTTACATAAGGATTGTCATTCATAAATTGTCTTAAATAATTAACAGCAGATAAAGATTCTTTTTGAATTGATGTTTTATTTGTATCAAAGAATACATTTACATAACCTCTGTTTAATAATTCTTTAATAAAGTCTACATTAGAGCCCGTTATGCTGTTTGCGTATTTATTTTCTTCTCCTTTTTTAGCGTACCTAGTGTCTAATTCGTAGATTAAGTTCGTTTTGTTAATTTCGGCATCTGTAACTTTCAAATCAGCTATTTCTTTTTCTGCAGAGTCTAAACGTTTTTTAATTTCAGCTAACTCATTATACACTACTGTTTCTTCTGTTTGAGCAAAATCTGCAGATTGTCTATTTTTACCTAAAGCAATACTCAATCCTAAAGAGGTATTAAAGTAACTTACATTCGTTTCTCTAGATGATGCATTCGGTCCACCATCAAAGTTATCACTTTGATTATAGGTAACTATTCAGCCTTTAAAACAGCAATAGTTTTAAAAGCAGCGAAAATATTTTGACCATTCTTAATACAGGTATCTGTTACTGATCTAATAACCGCATATATCTGTGCACCCTTTTCAGTTTTAAATTGACCTGATACTTTTTGTTTGACCTTCACATTTCTAATCGCTCTTTTTGAAGCGTTATTATCTGAAGGCACATTATAATGGTCAAGAAAAGTAAGAATATACTCTTTGTATTTTCTCATTCGCTTATGAAAAGCACGAAGTTTTTTCTGCTTTTCAACAAGCGGTTTTTCTAATAAATTAACTAAATCATTTTTTAGTCTATCCCTTTCTGCTACTGGGAATTTATAACATTCTTGTTTCAATTTTTTCTTTAGTTCCAAAGCATCATAAAGCATTCTTTTAAAATTTGTAGCCCAATTGGATTCAAAACGTTGTTCAAGAAATATAAGTTCTCTTAATAAATGTGCACTACATAATTGGTGTGTTTTACATTGGGTTTGAAAATGGCTAGCCCAACAATCGTGCACCAATATCGTATCTTTAAAACCTTTTGGAAAGTTTGATTTAATCGTATCAATTCCTCTATTTTTAGAGAACACTACATAAGTAGCAAACTTGCTTTGCCAAGTCCAAAACCAATTATTTTTACCATTTACTTTAATACCAGTTTCATCAGCACCAACCACATTT
>NZ_VORR01000041.1 GCF_007997085.1 Polaribacter sp. IC066 | reverse complement strand
CCATTGACCTTTCGACTTCGCTCAAGATAAATTCCAAGAAACAAAAATCTAGACTTATTTTATTTTTCTTAAATTCTACAAGATATTTCACTATCGAATCCAGACCGCAAGCTCTTTGGATTCTTGCCGTTTCATATCTTTTGAATTTATACAAAAAATAAAAGTATGTCGGTTTTAGATGCTGATTTTATAAATCGTTAATCGTTTTTCGTTAATCGTCTTTCGTTTATCGTTTACCGTTTTTCGTACATCGTGAGACGAACAAGTATTGGCTATGGTCCATAAGCTATTGGCTTTGAGCTAAAATCGTCCATCGTTTGCCATCCATCGTTTTTTGATTATCATCTATAGTGAAACGAACAACGAACCACAAACCACGAACAACGAACATCGAACATCGAACATCGAACCACGAACAACGTCCTTCGTCTACCGTCTATCGATTATCGTTTTTCGACTATCGCGAAACGAACAACGAACAACGAACATCGAACATCGAACCACGAACCACGAACAACGTCCTTCGTCCATCGTCTACCGTCTATCGATTATCGTTTTTCGACTATCGACTAACTATCGAACATCGAACATCGAACATCGAACCACGAACCACGAACCACGAACCCCAAACCACAAACCCCAAACCACAAACCACTACAAACGAACAACGCTCACCAAATAACGAAAAATCACCAACGAAAACGATTGAAGTTTCTAATATAGTTGTGTACCCTGTTTTCTTACAATATATTTGAATTTAAAATACCACTTATGATTTTAATTGCAGACGGAGGATCGACCAAGGCAGATTGGATTGCCATAAACAGCGACAAAAGCGAAGCTTTTAGAGTAAGAACTTTAGGGTTAAACCCTGCGGTTGTTGCAGAAGAGGAGTTGAACGATAGAATTGTACACATGTTTCAACTCATTAAAGTGAAAGATGAGGTGTTGGAAATTTATTTCTATGGCGCGGGTTGCGGCACTCCGAAACCAACAAAAATATTGGAAGCTGTTTTGCAGGCAATCTTTATCAATGCAAAGGTGCATGTTGCTGAAGATATGTTAGCTGCCGTGTATGCCGCTTCTGGTTCAGAGCCAGCAATTGTCTGTATTTTAGGCACAGGCTCTAATAGTTGTTATTGGGACGGAGAAAATATACATATGAAAACGGCTTCTTTAGGCTATGTATTGATGGATGAGGCGAGTGGTAATTATTTCGGAAAGCTGTTGTTAAGAGAATATTATTACGATAAAATGCCCAAAGCAATGGCTGAAAAATTTGAAAACGAATTTAATTTAGAGGCAGACCATATCAAACAAAATTTATACAGATCTCCAAATCCGAATATGTATTTGGCTTCTTTTGCAAAATTTATGTTTGATTTTAAAGAGGAGAAATATATTCAGAGAATTATAAAAAGAGGGTTTCAAGAATTCTTTAAATATAGAGTTCTGCCTTTCGAAAAAACGGCAGAAACGCCGCTATATTTTATCGGTTCTATTGCTTTTTACTTTCGAGATATTCTAGAAAAAATAGCAAAGAAGAATAACTTAAAAATTACAGATGTTATTCAAAGACCTATTGACAACTTGCTAGCATACCATAGAAATAATATTAGTTAAGAATGATTGTTGTTTGATAAAAGAGACAAGACCACGCTGCTTTTAGAAACATCCTGCGGGTAGGCAGGGAACCAAGACTGAAACCTAACGAACTGATAAATAGCTGTAAATCAAAGGGACAAAATTTTTATTGATCATCTTAAAATTAATTCCAAAAAACAAGGTGTCTTTTTGAAAAGAATTAGGAAGCTCTTTATTTATAAAGGGTTCACGACAGTAAACTATTTTTAATCGGACACTACTGGTTAAGAAGCGTTAAAATTCTTTCTAAACGCATTCCTCTTGAGCCTTTCACTAAAATTGTTTGGTGTTCTAGAGGGTGTTGTTTTAAATAGTTCTCTAAATCTAAATAGGTTTTAAATTGTGCGTTTTTTGTTTTGGTCTGATAAAAATGCTCGCCTACAAAATATTGATTTTTAAAATCAAAGGAACTGGCAAGTTTTACAATTTCTTGATGTTCTAAAAGACTTTCTTCTCCGAGTTCAAACATGTCTCCTAAAATAATTACTTTTTGATCGGCTGGTAGCGATGCAAAGTTTTCTAAAGCAGCACGCATGCTAGACGGATTTGCATTATAAGCATCTAAAAGAATGGTGTTTTTGGCCGTTTTTATAATTTGAGAGCGATTATTGGTAGGGATATAACTTTCAATGGCTTCTTTAATTGCTGCTTCCGGAATTTTAAAATATTCGCCAATCGTAATGGCTGCAATGATATTTGTATAATTATAGCTGCCTACTAAATTACTTTGAATCGTTGTGTTTTTATAAGCGAGTTTTACAAAAGGATTGACTTCTAGAAACTGCAGCGCATCAACATTAAAAGAAACCGTTTGTATTTTTTTTGTCGCCGCTACTTGAAGTGCATCAGCAGGGTTTATAAATACAATTTTATGGTGTTCCTTTAAAAAAGTATACAATTCACTTTTACCTTTTATGACGCCTTCAATACCTCCAAAACCTTCTAAATGTGCTTTTCCGAAATTGGTAATATAGCCAAAGTTGGGCTCACAAAGAGCGCATAAAAACTCAATTTCTTTTTGATGATTGGCACCCATTTCAACAATACCTAGTTCATGTTCTGGTGTGATAGAGAGCAGGGTAAGCGGCACGCCAATATGATTGTTTAAGTTTCCTTTGGTGGCAATCGTTTTATATTTTTTACTTAAAACAAGCTGTATTAACTCTTTAGTTGTTGTTTTGCCGTTGCTACCCGTTAATCCGATAATAGGGATGTTTCGTTTTTTTCTGTGGTAGTTGGCTAATGCTTGTAGGGTTTTTAAAACATCATCAACAAGAATACAATTTTGGTGTGTTTTATAGTTTTCATCGTCTATAATAGCATAAGATGCCCCTAGGTTTAGTGCTTTTTCTGCAAATTCATTCCCATTAAAGTGCTCACCCTTTAAAGCAAAAAAGAGGGTGTTTTGTCGGATGTTTCTCGTATCTGTATCTACCAAATAGTAGTGTGCATACAGTTGATAAAGCGTTGCTATTTCCATTTTTTACCTATAAAAAAGCCCCATTATTTAAAAATAATGAGGCTTTAACTTAAAATATTATAAATTATCTACTTGGATTTCTAGCAGATCTTTTTCCTGTTTTCATAGGGCCTACTTTATCAGACACACATCTAAAGCCAATAAAATTAGTGGCCATATATTCTGGTAAATACCTTCTTTGTGCTGGGTCTAACCAATATTCTCTATCAGACCATCCGCCACCTTTATACACTCTAGTATTGTTGCTAATTAAAGTGGATCTATTTTTAGCATCATTCACTAAAATTTCTCTACCCGTTAAAGGATCTATCTCTCTAGTGGGTGCTTTTGGCGAATTGTACATGCTTGGTCTACTTTTTGCTTGATCAGCATCATCTTCATAAAAACGAGAAGAATTTAAATCTCCGTCCCCAATATTAGAATTATCTGCAATCGTAAAATTTCTTCTTAACGAAGTGTCATCTCTCGTAATCGGAATGTACTTTATCGTATTTGGTAATTGTTTCGGTACAATTTTACCATTCGGCAAAGTATCATAAGATATTTGAGCACCCTCACCACTTGCAGCAATAACCACATTACCCTCTTTATCAATCATTTTTTTGGTAAAAATATTACCTCTAAAATAATTAAAATCATTGGCTTTAGCATCTATAATAGGTCGGTATACATCTGCAACCCATTCGGCTACATTACCAGACATGTCATACAAACCAAATCCGTTAGGAGGATAGGATTTTATTTTGTTAGGAATATCAGCACCATCCGAACTCCAACCAGATAAACCACTATAGTTACCAGGACCTTGTTTAAAATTCGCTAATTGATCACCTCTATTTCTTTTTCCTTTTGCTCGGGTATATTTCCCGTCCCAAGCATATTTTTTTCTACCTCTAATATTGTTGTACTCTCTGTTTTCTATATTTGCTTTGGCAGCAAATTCCCATTCAGCTTCTGTTGGCAATCTAAAACGTTGTGCTAAAATACCATCGGCACTAGAGATTTTTCTTCCTTGAAAATCGTCTCTTTCGGGTCTCGCCTCGCCTCTTTTTCTTACAGTTCTACCAACGCCTCTTTTGTATATGGTGCTGTCTCCTTCAAATAATTGTGATGCATCTGTTAAAAAAACACCAGTATCAAAAAAGTTGCTTACCGAATCTATTTCAAAAATATTTTTAATATGTCCTTTATCAATTAAGGTTTTTAAGTTAACAGCGTTTGTTCGCCATTTACAGTATTCATTTGCTTGCAACCAACTCACACCTACAACTGGGTAATCTGCATAGGCTGGGTGACGAAGATAGTTTTCTGATAAAATATCGGTGTTTCCTAAACTTTTTCTCCAAACCAAGGTATCGGGTAAAACAGACTTGTAAATATGTTTGTATTTTTCTTCGGATGGCGGAAAAACATCTTTCATATATTGTACATATAAAAAATATTCAGAATTTGAAACTTCAGCCTCATCCATATAAAAAGAACGAACATGTATTTGTTTAGGCGTGGTGTTCCAATCGAACATTACGTCGTCTTGAACTTGCCCCATGGTAAAAGAGCCGCCTTCTACACCAACCATTCCTAAAGGTGGGTCTTGCCCATCAAAAGAATTACCTCTAATATAGTTACCGTTTTTAGGATCATTGAAAGATAAACCTGTTAACGTAGATTTATTGGAGTTCGATCTATTACAGTTCGCTAATAACAACATGGTTAGCGCTACTAAAGTTATTTTAAATATGTTCTTCATTTCCTAATTTAAAATTGATAGGGTTTGTATTTAGTGATGCAATTTACAATAAATATACTTTCGTACAAGTAAAAAGATAAGTTTTAACGCATCCTTTTTAATGCATATTCTATAAAACGATTGCATTTTTATTTTAGTATACGGTACCATGAGTGTTCGATTAAAAATACTTTTAGTTTGATAAATTCTATCAAAATAAGGGGTTCTATAAGTTTTTTAAAGAACACCTTATTTTCTTCAGAATAATTTATCCATATAAAGGAGACAATTTTATGTTAAGTTCTATATTTTTGTCAGATAGTTAGGAGCAAGCTTACATCCTGATATCAAACAAGAGGGATACTTTATCTTTGTTTACTATAAAATATCTGCTTATAATGTGCGTTATTTGAATAGAAATATGAAAAAACAATTTTTACTTTTTTTATTCGGATGCTGCTTACAAATAGGGCACGCCCAAAGTACTAGTTCTGTATTATCTTCTGGAGATTGGTATCAATTTACAGTAGATACCTCGGGGGTTTTTAAAATTGATAGAGGTTTATTGCAGCAAATAGGGATTTCTACAAACGGATTGAATCCTAAAAAGATTCATATTTATGGCAATGGCGGACAGTTATTACCTGTTTTAAACAGCGATTTTAGATATGATGATTTGCAAGAAAATGCCATTTATATAGCGGGTGAAGCCGATGGTTCTTTTGATGCCAATGATTTTATACTTTTTTACGCCCAAGGGCCTCATGACTGGGAAGTAGATACTTTTACTAAAAGTGCTCGCCACCGACAAAATATTTATACCGATAAAGCCTATTATTTTATCACCGTAAATGATCTTGATGGCAAAAGAATTCAGCAAAAGGCGCCGATTACAACAAATGCTACCGCGCAAATAACTGTTTTTGATGACTATACGTTTCACGAAAAAGAAGATCAAAGTATTTTAGCAGCAGGAACGCAGTGGTTTTTTAAAGAGGATTTTAATATAGAAAATACACAAAGCTTTATAATTCCTTTTCAGAATGCAGTGGTTAATCAAAATATAGATGTGCGCATAAGAGGCGTGTCTAATTCTTTGGTTGCATCTTCTTTAGATGTGAAAATTAATGAACAAGATCTTTATTCTATTAATTTTTCGGCAGTAAATAATAACTCTTTAACCAAAGCTTTTGCTTCCGAGAGAAGTGGCGTTATCGCAAACAGTTCAGAAAACATAAACGTTACGATCTCGTATAATAACAACGGAAATCCGTCTGCAAATACATTTTTAGACTACATCGAAATTAGTGGAAAAAAGCACTTAAAGTTTCGCGACTTTCAGTTTTCGTTTCGAAGCTTTGAACAGGCAAATTCTGCAGCTGCCATTGAGTATCAAATAGAAAACGGAAATGCTGCTTTTCAGGTTTGGGACGTTAGCAATCATCTTGCGCCGCAATCAATCAGCAACCAAGCAACCGCAAATAATTTTAGTTTTAAGGATATTGGCGGTACTTTAAAAGAATATGTTATTTTAAATGAGTCCGATTTTTATACCCCAGAAACGGTTCGGAACTCCAAAATTAAAAATCAGAATTTACATGCCTTAAAAGATATTAATTATCTTGTGATTACAAATGCAGAACTTTCAGGGCAAGCACAAAGATTAGCAGATTACCATCAAACAAATTCTAACCTAACAACAAAAGTTGTGGTGTTATCCGAAATATATAATGAGTTTTCTTCTGGATCTAAAGATATCACTGGCGTTCGAGATTTCTTAAAACAGCTGTATACAACCAATTCATCCGAAGCAACAAAACTGCAATATGTTTGCTTTTTTGGAGATGCTTCTTATGATTATAAAGACCGAATTCAAGGCAACAATAATATTGTGCCTGTAAAATTATCGACCAACAGTTTTAATTTAGCAAATTCTTGGGTTACAGATGATTTTTTTGTGATGTTAGAGAGCAATGAAGGCACCATGGCTACCGCCCATACAATTGATGTGGTTTCTAGCAGGATCCCTGTTGCTACCATTTCTGAAGCGACGATTGTTGTTGATAAAATTTTATCGTATTACAGCAAAGAAGCCATAGGAGATTGGCGAAACACCATTACCTTATTAGCAGACGATGTAGATGTTGCTGGCGAAGAAGTGATTCAGCAAGGAGTAGAGTCTATTGCAGATGATATTAAAAATAACAAACCTGTTTTTAATGTAAATAAAATTTATGTAGATGCTTTTGTGCAACAAAATTCTTCTGGTGGCGAGCGGTATCCTGCAGTAAACAAGGCAATTACAAACGCTATTGAAAAAGGAACGTTAGTTTTTGATTATTTTGGTCATGGCGGAGAAGATGGTTTTGCTTCTGAAAGAATTTTAGATGTACCACAAATACAAGCCTTAAACAACCCAAATACACTGCCGCTTTTAATTACCGTTACCTGCGATTTTTCTAGATTCGATAATCCGAATAGAATAACGGCTGGCGAGCTTACGCTTAAAAGTAAAATTGGTGGTGCTGCAAGCATGATTACCACCACAAGAGAAGTTTTTATTTCTACAGGACAGCGTTTTAACGAGCAATTAATTAGAATTTTATTAGCGTTTAACAATGAAGATTTTACCATTGCAGAGGCTTTAAAAGAAGCGAAAAATCAATTTCGTAGTACACAAAAATTCTTTATTTATTCCTTTGGAGATCCGGCTATGAAATTGGCAATTCCGAAACCCAATGTGCGCATTACAAAAATGAACGATATAGACGTTACCCAATCTTTAGATACTATTAAGGCCTTATCTAAAGTGAGATTTGAAGGAGTCATTACAGATGATTCCGATGCTGTTTTAACGAATTTTAATGGCACACTTTCTACCACCGTTTTTGATAAGTTGATTGATAAAAAGACTTTAGGGAACGATGGTTTTGACGCGATCATGCCTTTTGATACCCAAGATAGTAAATTGTTTAGAGGAAAATCTACCGTAGAAAACGGACAGTTTAGTTTCGATTTTATTGTACCAAAAGATATTAAAATTGCCTTCGGAAAAGGAAAATTAAGCTTTTATGCAGAAAACGGAGAAACCGACAAAGCGGGCTACAATTTTGATGTGATTGTTGGTGGTATTAATGAAAATGCTCCAGAAGATACCGTAGGACCAGAAATACAATTGTTTATGAATGATGAGTCTTTTATAGAGGGTGGCAACACAAATACATCTCCAAATTTAATTGCTTCGTTGTTTGATATGAGCGGAATTAATACGTCTATTACCGCTGTAGATCATGATATTGTTGGTATTTTAGATGGCGATACCTCGAACCCAATCATCTTAAATGATTTTTATCAGACCGAATTAAATGATTTTACCAAGGGCAAAGTAACGTATCGATTAAGAGATTTAGAAGTTGGGCCACATACCTTAAAAATAAAAGCTTGGGATACTTACAATAACTCATCAGAAACTACGTTAAATTTTGTGGTTGTAAGTGATGCTATTTTAAATTTAGAAAATGTATTAAATTATCCAAATCCTTTTGTAAATTACACAGAGTTTTGGTTCAATCATAATAAGCCAAATGAACCTTTAGAAGTGCAAGTTCAAATTTTTACTGTTTCGGGTAAATTGGTAAAAACAATCAATAGAAATGTACAAACTACAGGTAATTTGTCAAGAAATATTACTTGGAATGGTTTAGATGATTTTGGCAATAAAATAGGAAAAGGAGTTTATGTTTATAAGCTAAGCGTAAAATCAATTGCGAGTAATTTGAAGTCAGAGAAGTACGAAAAATTAGTAATACTTCAATAAAAAGTAGATATTTGTAAAATTAATAAGAATAACAGAGAATGAAAAAAATAGGATTTTGTTTGGCACTTTGTGCCTTTGTAAGCTTAAAAATAAATGCGCAAGTAAACTCTATTACAACGGCCACGCCTTTTTTACTGATAGTACCCGATGCTAGAGCAGGAGGAATGGGAGATATGGGGGTTGCCACTTCTGCGGATGGGTTTTCACTATTTCACAATCCGGCAAAAATAGCATTTAGTGATCGACAGATAAAAACAGGAATTACCTATTCGCCTTGGTTGCGAAATTTAACCGACGATATTTTTGTGGGTAGTGGTTCTTATATCAATAGATATAGCGAAAATGCCGCTTGGGGTGCAGATTTTAAATATTTCTCTTTAGGGCAAATCGATTTAACAGACAATCAGGGGAATCCTTTGGGTACCATCAATCCGAACGAATTTGTAGCAACAGGTTCTTATGCGTTAAAATTAAGTGAAACTTTCTCTATGGGGGTTTCCTTAAAGTATATTCGCTCTAATTTAGCCTTTAATAATACGGCAGGTAATACGCTACAACCTATTAATTCTTTTGCGGTAGACGTTTCTGGATACTATCAATCGTATGAAGAAAACTATGGTAATTTTAACGGTCGTTATCGCGTAGGATTTAACATATCCAACATCGGTCCTAAAGTTTCTTATACGCCCGGCGAAGAAGATTTTATTCCGACGAACTTAAAGTTTGGTGGTGGTTTTGATTTTATTTTAGACGATTACAATATCATTTCTACCAATGTGGAGTTCACAAAATTATTAGTACCAACGCCACAGCCAGATGGTTCTGACGAAGACAAAGGTTTTATTCAAGGAATTTTTGGTTCTTTTGGTGATGCACCAGGTGGCTTTAGCGAAGAGTTAAGTGAGGTAACCTATGCTTTAGGTGCAGAATATCTATACAACAATGCCTTTGCTTTAAGAGGTGGGTACTTTCATGAAAGTGTAGACAAAGGAAACAGACAATATTTTACATTGGGTGCTGGTTTTAAAACCAATGCTTTAAACATAGATTTGTCTTATTTGATAAATTCTTCGGATGTAAATAATCCTTTAGAAAATTCGCTTCGTTTTTCGGTCTCATTTGACTTAGGAGAGATCTACGATAATTATTAAAAGTGATAAATTTTTAGTAGCTTTATAAAAATATAAAAGCAGTCTTAAACGGCTGCTTTTTTTGACCCTTTTATGTATGAAAAAAATTCAAATAACAACAGAAGCAGTTGTTTTTAGTGCGATATCAGAACTTTCTTCTGAAGATAAATTATTGATGGATAGGGCGATAGAGGCCAGGAAAAAAGCCTACGCCCCGTATTCTAAATTTAGTGTGGGTGCAGCTTTGTTATTAGAAAATAATGAAATTGTTACCGGAAGCAATCAAGAAAATGCAGCGTATCCGTCAGGAATGTGTGCAGAACGAGTGGCTATTTGGAAAGCGGGTTCAGAGTATCCGAATGTAAAAATTTTGCAATTAGCTATTTCTGCAAGTTCATCTATCAATACTGTCGATAAACCTGTAGGACCTTGCGGTGCTTGTAGACAATCTTTGTCTGAATATGAAATTAAGCAAAAACAAGCTTTCTCAATTTTATTTATGGGTGAAGTTGGTGAGATTATAAAAACCCCATCGTTAGATTCATTATTGCCTTTTTCTTTTGATAGTTCTTATTTGTAGGTTAGAATTTTAAACATTCTTGTCTGATAAAAGTAAAAGACTCAAGATTGCTGCGCTTTTAGAGCCAACCTGCCCGTAGGGCAAGGAACCAAGACTTGATCCTAACGATCTGACAAACAAACATAACTTGAAATAAAATTGTCTACTTTATGTTGATGAAATTATTTTTTAAAAAACAAGGTGTTATTTAAAAATTTCGCAGAATCCCTTCTTTTAAGAGGGTTTATCAAACTAAAAATAGTTTTAATCGGACACTAATGAATTTAAAAACAAAAATTTAAAGCGGAATAATTTTCGTATTTTTGAGATTCAATCTTTAAAATTATGAAAAAAGAACAAACTTTGTTATTAAGATCTTTAGCTAAAAAACTTAAAAAAGAAATTATTTCAAGAGAATTAGCTATTGAGTCCTTAAGTTCAGCAGGTATCGTTGCTAAAAACGGTAAAATGACAAAATATTTTCCAAACTTGGAAAGAGTTCTCTCTGTTACGAAATAAATGTATAATTCAAGGTCTAATAATTTAATTGGATTTCACGGGTGTGATGAAGATGTTAGAGACCAACTACTTATTAAACCAAATCAGGTTAAAATTAGTGAAAAACCGTTTGATTGGTTAGGTCACGGTTTTTATATTTGGGAAAATAATTATGATAGAGCCTTAAAATGGGCAAAGGACAAGCAAAAAAGAGGAGAAATTAAAAAACCATCAGTTATAGGTGTTGTTTTTACTTTAGACTATTGTTTTGATTTAATTGATAGCGAATTTATTGAAATGCTAACCCTCTACTATAGATTGTTAGAAAAGGATTTTTTATCAATCGGAAAGGAACTACCTAAAAATAAAGATGTTAAAGAAGATGAACACAAAGATTTACTAATTAGAGAATTAGATTGTGCTGTGATAGAATACCTTCACCAAAGGATAAAGGAAGAAATAATAAATGTTGAACATACACCGCTTAAAGAATTCGATTCTGCTAGAGGCGTTTTTACTGAAGGTGGACCCGCATTTCCTGGTGCAGGGGTTCAGAAAAAAAGTCACATACAAATATGCATTCGAAATATGAGTTGCATTAAAGGTTTTTTCTTGCCAAGAAAATAAATAGGATACCCATTAAAATAAGATTGTATTTAAAGGTATAATCATTTTTTGACTTTATCAAATTGAATAAAAGTAAAATCAAATGACCCCAGATATATCCTCAAGAAAAGACATCAAACTGATCATGACAAAATTTTATGATTTGTTATTGCTTGATGAAAAAATGTTTCCTTTTTTTGAAGAAATTGTAAAGGAAAATCAACTAGAACATCATTTAGAAATTATTACAGATTTTTGGAACGATATTTTGTTTGATACTGCTATTTATCAGAATAATGTGATGCAAAAGCATTTAAATAAAAATGCTTTTGTTGCGTTTAAAAAAGAACATTTCACGATTTGGATATCGTATTTTTCGAGCACAATCGATGCCTTTTTTAAAGGTGAAAATTCTGAAAGAATGAAGGCCAGAGCTGCATCTATTGCAACAATTATGCAGTTAAAAATGAATTTGTATTAAAAATAAAGTAAGTAAAAATATTTTTTGGGTTTCGTTGGAATTAGTTTTTAAAAGGGCTTTTTTAAATTATAAATTGTAATTTTAAGCAACTGAATAATATTTTAGAAATGATATCATCAAAAATTACGGGTACAGGAACTTTTATTCCTTCTTTAAAAAAAGAAAACGCTGCTTTTTTAGAAGAAGAATTCTTAAATGCTGATGGTTCTGCTATTGCTTCTAATAATGAGGTTATTATAGAAAAGTTTAGAGCCATTACAGGAATACAAGAACGACGATACGCTATTGCCGAATATAATACATCTGATTTAGCCTTTTTTGCATCAGAAAGAGCCATACAAGATGCTAAAGTAGATAAAGAAAAAATTGATTATATAATTTTTGCACATAATTTTGGCGATATTAAGCAAGGTACAATTCAAGGAGATATGTTGCCTAGTTTGGCTACAAGGGTCAAGTATAAGTTAGGCATTCAAAATCCTAATTGTGTAGCCTATGACATTTTGTTTGGTTGCCCTGGTTGGATTCAAGGTGTAATACAGGCGCAAGCTTTTATAAAGGCTGGTATTGCAAGTAAATGTTTGGTTATCGGTGCAGAAACACTCTCAAGAGTTGTCGATAAACACGATCGGGATTCTATGATTTATAGTGATGGCGCAGGTGCTTGTATTGTCGAAAAAACAGACAAGGAAGATTCAGGTATTTTAAGCCACGCATCACAAACGTTTGCAAAAGAAGAGGCTTTTTATTTGCATTATGGTAGTTCTTTTAACAAGAATCGAGATAAAAATGTGCGTTATATAAAAATGTTCGGGCGCAAAATTTACGAGTTTGCAATTACAAATGTTCCGAATGCCATGAAGTTGGCTTTAGACAAAAGTGGACTCGAAATTGAGGATGTCAAGAAAATTTTTATCCACCAAGCAAATGAAAAGATGGACGAGGCGATTATAAAACGTTTTTATCGATTGTTTAAAAAACCGGTTCCTGAAGGAATTATGCCCATGAGTATTCATAAATTAGGGAATAGCTCGGTTGCCACGGTACCCACGTTATTAGACCTAGTTTTAAAAGGGAAAATTGAAAATCAAAAGATACAACAAGGCGATGTTATTATATTGGCATCGGTTGGTGCAGGAATGAATATTAATGCAATTGTGTATAGGTTTTAAGTTTGATGGTTTAGAAACGAGAGGCAAGAGAAAAGATTAAAGATTAAAGGGGAAGAGAGGATAGAGAAGAGAAAAAAGAGGCAAGAGACAAAACGCAAGACTAAAGGGTAAAATAAAAGGTCTTTAAAAATAAAAAATTAACCTATTTCTAAAATTTCAATCTAAACTCAAAATGGCAGGTTGAGCTTGCCAAAGTCCTCAATAGTGTTTGAAGCCAATCTTAATTATGTTTTTTATATACCAATTTGTTTACGAACCACGAACCACAAACCACGAATAACGAATAACGAACAACAAAACACGAAACACGAAACACGAATAACAAAACACAAAAACAAGTTTAGACATTTCTAAATTTGCAATCTAAACTCATAATGTCAGGTTGAGCTTGCCAAAGTCCTCAATAGTGTTTTAAGCCAATCTTAATTATGTTTTTATATACCAATGTGTTCACGAACCACCAACCACCAACTACAAACCACGAACCACGAACAACAAAACACGAAAAACGAACCACAAACCACAAACCACGAACCACGAACCACGAACCACAAACCACGAACAACAAACCACAAACCACAAAACCCGAAAAATAAAAACAAGTTTAGATATTTCAGAATTTCAATGTAAATTCAAAATGTCATAGTAAGCTTGGCGAAGTTCAGTTTTATTAAGGTTAACTTTATTTCATTTACTTTTATGTGCTAAAAAAATATACACGTTTTTTCAAGGTAATTTAAAGCGGTATTTCTTACAGATTCTCTTTAAATCTCACGAATTCTAATTTATCAAAAAAATATAAATTTCAGGGTTCAAAATTTAATCTGAAATAGTATTTTTGCGCATGCAACAACACAACGTACTTATTTTAGATTTTGGTTCTCAATACACACAATTAATAGCAAGACGCGTAAGAGAATTAAATATTTATTGCGAAATTCATCCGTATAACAAAATCCCAAAGGAGCTAGATAGTTTTAAAGCTGTTATCTTATCAGGAAGTCCAAATTCTGTAAGAGGAGAAATGGTTTTACACCCAGATTTATCTCAAATTAGAGGTAAAAAACCATTGCTTACAGTTTGTTATGGAGCACAGTATTTAGCACATTTTTCTGGCGGAAAGGTAGCACCATCGAACACAAGAGAATATGGTAGAGCAAATTTATCCTTTATTAAAAGTGATGAAATTTTCTTTAAAGATATTTCTGAAGGAAGCCAAGTTTGGATGAGTCATTCAGATACGATTAAAGATTTACCTACAAACGGTGTGTTATTAGCAAGTACTGCAGATGTAAAAAATGCTGCCTATAAAATTGAAGGAGAGGAAACTTTCGGAATTCAGTTTCACCCAGAAGTATATCACTCTTCAGACGGAAAACAAGTATTAGAAAACTTTTTGGTGGCGATTGCTAAAGTTGAACAAAGCTGGACCCCAGATTCTTTTGTAGAAAGTACTGTTGAAGCAATTCAAGAAAAAGTAGGAAATGATAAAGTAGTTTTAGGCCTTTCTGGTGGCGTAGATTCTACGGTAGCAGCTGTTTTATTAAACAAAGCAATCGGAGAAAACCTATATTGTATTTTTGTAAACAATGGTTTGTTGCGTAAAAACGAGTTTGAAAGCGTACTTTCTCAATACGAAGGCATGGGATTAAACGTTAAGGGAGTAGATGCTTCAGAGAAATTTTTACAAGCTTTAAAGGGAATTACAGATCCAGAGAAGAAAAGAAAAGCAATTGGTAATGCGTTTATTGAAGTTTTTGATGCCGAAGCGCATCATCTTGAAAACGTAAAATGGCTAGCACAAGGAACCATTTATCCAGATGTAATTGAATCTGTTTCTGTAAATGGAGGACCATCGGCAACCATCAAAAGTCATCATAACGTAGGCGGTTTGCCAGATTTTATGAAACTTAAAATAGTAGAACCGTTAAGAATGATTTTTAAAGATGAGGTAAGAAGAGTAGGCGCGTCTTTAGGAATTGATAAAGAATTATTGGGGCGTCATCCTTTTCCTGGTCCGGGTTTAGGAATTAGGATTTTGGGAGATATAACGGCAGAAAAAGTTCGTATTTTGCAAGAGGTAGATGCTATTTTTATCAACGGATTAAAAGAAGACGGTTTGTATGATAAAGTTTGGCAAGCAGGCGCTATGTTATTGCCCGTAAATTCTGTTGGAGTTATGGGTGATGAAAGAACCTATGAAAAAGTAGTAGCGTTAAGAGCGGTAGAGAGTACAGACGGAATGACAGCAGATTGGGTAGATTTACCTTACAAATTTTTGCAAAAAGTATCAAATAAAATCATAAATCAGGTAAAAGGTGTGAATAGAGTTGTGTATGATATCAGCTCGAAACCACCTGCAACTATAGAATGGGAATAGAACATATGAAGCATTTAAAATTTTTTATTTTTCTGTGTATTTTAACATTCACAGTTTCTTGCGGTCAGCAAATTAGATTTATTCAATATAAAGTTCAAAAAGGAGAAACCTTTAGTGAGATTGCCCAAAAATTGGACATGAAAGCGCATTATTTAATTCGCTTAAATCCGGGGATAGATAGTTCTCCGAAACCCAATTCTTACATCGTTGTTCCAGAAAAAAATCTGAAGATTTTTAATCAAAAACGAAAAGAAAAGCCCGAAATAGTTATCGAGTCTGTTGTGGATAGTCTCAATGTTGATGACAATGAAAAAGTGCTAGATAAATTTGTGCTTTACAAAGTTAAGAAAGGAGATACTTTTTACAACTTAAATAAAACTTTAGAGGTTACAAGAGGCGAATTATTACTCTTAAATCCTGAATTGTCTGAAGGATTAAAATTAGGAATGATTTTAAAGATAAAGGAAATTCCGGTTGAGGTAGTATCAGAAGAAATTTTTTATGACGACTATATCAAATTTGATAAAGCATTAAAAGTAGCCTTATTACTGCCGTTTAGAGCTGATAAGTATAAAAGCGATTCGTTAACTTTAAAAGACATTTTTATAAGAAATGCTATTTTAGTTAATATTGCTACAGATTTTTATTTAGGAGCCGAAGTTGCAGTAGATTCTTTGAGAGGAAAAGGTGTAGATATTGAATTGAATGTTTTTGATACCGGAGATAGAAAAGGAAATGAATTGCGAAAAATTATTTCAGAAGAAAACTTAAATAGCAACGATGTTGTTATTGGTCCTTTGTATTCGGAAGAATTACAGACGGTAGCAGCAAGTGTAAATATTCCTATTGTTTTTCCTGTATATTCTAAAAATCAATCTGAATTTTCATCTTCGAATATCGTAAAAACATCACCAGATAAAAAAGTTTTTAGAGAAGAGTTAGAAAGATACATTCTCGAGAATTTTGATGGCGGTAATATTATTATCGTAAGTGATGATGCCCTAGAGAATCTACAAACGAGTAGGTTTATGAGAAACTCTTTAGAGGCGATGTCGGATACTATTTCAAAAACTATTCATATTTTATCACCTAAAGAAGGGTTTATAGAAAAGAGTCGGTTTTTACAGATTTTAAAACCAAATACTAAAAATTGGGTAGTTCTTGCCACAGATAATAATGTAATTGTTTCTGATGTAGTAAATAGTTTAATTAGTTTGCCAGAAGAAACGCCTGTAAAAGTTTTTACGTTTGATAAAGGCGAAGTTTATGATAATATTGACAATGGAAAATTAGCAAAAATTGGTTTTACCTATGTTAGTGACGATTTTGTGGATGAGAGTTCATTAAGTTCAAGGATTTTTAGACAGCAATATCTGAAAAAAAACAAGGCATTACCTTCTTTTTACGCTACAAAAGGTTTTGATATCACCTATGATATTCTAGTAAGACTGGCTTCGGGAAATAATTTAAAATCAACGTTAGATGAGGGAATGTCGATGAGAGTAGAAACCAAATTTGATTATAGAAACAGTGAGAATATTGCAGAAAATAAAGGTTTATTTATTGTTGAGTACAACAAGGATTTAACCTTAAAAAGGCTAAAATAGAGGTCGTTTATTTTGATGTAATTGTTATAGTGTAAATTGTTGTAGCTTTTTGTTCAATTGGTGAAACTCAACTTTTAAAAATTGCGAAGCTATGAATTCGAAAGTTATAAATTGAATCTGTCCGCAGGTAGGCTAATCCCGCTTTATGTGCTGAATTTGGTTGTCGGTAAGGCGGGTAGGTTTTGTAGTTAGCGGGATTTTGGGTTTAATCCATGTGCGCGCTGTACCGCAAAATTAGAAGTATATTCTTTTTTGAAACCTTGATAACTTCGTATCGAGGTTGTTTTTTATAATGGCAGTTGTAGCCAATTAAAAAAAACCGAAACTCATTGAACAAGATTTCACAAATAACAAGATAAAATATATTTGACTTTATCCAAGTCGCAGGATTTTGGTATGCAGGAAGACTTGAAGAATCAAATTTTTTATCGCGAATGTTTGATTTGGAAAATATGGTTTCTAAAGACGACCGTTTTCCGGAGGCAACTAGAGATATTTGGCAACATCGAGTAAACAATGTTGACTGGGAAGAGGATTGGATTTTTAATGATTATACGTTTAATCTTTTAAATTGTGACGACTTAAATTTTTTAGATTTCATTTGCGAAATGATTCATCCTTTTGCCAGAGCAGATAAATCAGAAGTTCATAAACTACTTCAAATTTTTACCGATAATTTGACTTACGACAATTTCGAAATTGTGGAAAAGACAAGAATATCGAATAAACCAATTTTTGTAGGTAGAATTAAAATAAACGGAAAAGAATCTAGTGCAAAAAAAGGAAGAGCAATAAAAAGATGTTAAACGCAGATTACGTTTCTCAGCAAATTAATTTAATGGAATCTTCAATCGAGAATTCTTCATATATTTCAATTGGTTTGGCAAAAGAATTAATTGAAACTTTCTGAAAATCAATATTTTACGAAATAAAAGAGGAATGTGACAAAAGTTGGGACTTGCCGAAATTGATAAAGAAACGACTAAATTATTGGAACTAACACCAGATGATATTTCGAATGAAGCAAAAGCTGCAAGTTCGATAAAACAAATTTTAGGTAGTTTATCATCAGTCGTCCAAGGAATTGGAGAAGCTCGAAATGAATAGAGAAGCGGTCACGGAAAAAACGGAAAGTTTAAAGGTTTACAACCAAGACACGCCAAATTAGCAATTGGAGCAGCTTCTACTTTAGCTATTTATCTATTAGAAACACACGAACTGAAAAAAATAACTGGCTAAAACACGGTATGAAATTAACTGTTAGCTTTTAGCTTATTTACGAAAATCTAAACGGACTTTCTTCGCTAGTGTTTTATTTACTAAATGAATGGCTTAAAACACCCAACGAACCTTATATAAAAACGTTGACATGCATTGGCGATTTTACTCTGCTGCTGAAAAGTAGGAATAAATTAAATGGATTCTAATAAATTGTTTGATTTCATTTTTAGTGTTTTACTTTAATTTTTATAAAAATGTTGGTGTATCTGTTAGCGTTATAGCTATAGATGCTTCAAATATATTATTTGGAACTCTTCAGATAATAACAGTGTTCATCATAATTTAGAAAAAATAAAATGCGTTTTATAAGGTTATATGTTTTATCATACTATTTCAAATAATTGAAATTACGATTTTAACAATTTGGGCTTATAGAATAAATACATTTCTTAAATTTTATGCGTAATCTAAATTGAAAAACAAAATCTAAATTGTATGTATCCTGTCTCGTAATTGCTGACGCAATCGGAATTTAGGTGATTGAGGAATCATATGTGGTTTGTATTTACAATCTCTGAAAAAGCAGAAAATAGAATTAAGCCAAATAACGATTAATGTAAAAAACATCGAAATCGCAACTCCGTTTATGAAAAATTGCTGTTTTAGGGCATTATCAAAGTCAATTTTATTTTTAAGTGTTTTAACTTTCCGTTGAAAAATCCTCGCACAGAAAAACTCAACTTTGAATATACAACAACAACAACAATAACATAAAACAATATATAAGCGTATTTTTTCTCCTTGTAATCATAATGTTTTTAGGCTATTGTACTCTTTATCAAATAAAAAAATCCGCTATTAGCGGATTTTTTGATATCAGTAAAAATAAAACAATTAGATTTTTTTCATCTGTTGTTTCATTTGTTGTATTTGTTCTTTTAGCATTCCGTTTTTGTCTAACTTTTTAGCCTCGGTCATTAAAATAGTAGCCTCACGTTTCCGTCTTTTGGTCATTGCTATTCCTGCTAATTGTAATTTTGCCATCGCTAAATCATGATCCATAGAAAGGCCTAATTTAACTGCTTTTCGCAAAAACTTTTCAGCTTGTGTCATGTTTGTTTGACTTAACATAATACCATGTAAATAATTAAAGTAACCTTGTTGTTTTGTAATTAATGCAGCTTCGGGTTTTTTAATATAGGCTAACCATTTTTGCGCTCCTTCAAAATTTTGTTTACGTAATTGTAAAAAAGCTAATAAAATAAACTCATTTTTAAAATAAAATAAGACAAAAATCCCTGCTAGTAGCAAAATAGAAATTCCGTTTAAAATATGTACCTGACTAAACTCATAAATAGCCCAAACGGCAATTAAGCCGGCTAAAATTAATTTTATATTTTTATTAAACATCTTGTTTTTTTTGGTTGTTGATAAAGTGCAAAAATACATTTTAAAATGAAAATAGCTACAAGGTTTTTGTACCGAATCGTGTTCAGTTTAAAAACCTTGTAGTAAAAAATTATTTCTTATAAAATTTTTTATATTTAATCCAAGAAAATATTCCTAAAATTATTACAAACCCTATCGAATAGTAAATGGCAGCGGGTGTAATTACCTTATCCCCACTTGCATAAGAATGCAATCCAGATAAATAGAAATTAACTCCGAAATAAGTCATCATAATAGAAAAATAAGCAATGATGGTCCATAGGTTAAACGTGTATCTGCCACGTAAACCCGGTATTAAACGCATGTGCAATACAAATGCATAGATCATAATAGAGATTAAAGCCCATGTTTCCTTAGGATCCCAACCCCAGTAACGGCCCCAGCTTTCATTAGCCCACATACCGCCTAAAAAGTTACCGATGGTAAGCATCACAAGCCCTACAGTAACCGCCATTTCATTAATAATGGTTATTTCTTTAATGTTTACATCCATTTTCTTTTTATTCTTGGCAGTTGTAAAGGCCATTAAAAAGAGGGAGAATATACCTAGAATCATTCCTAAAGTTAAAGGACCATAACTCGCTACAATAATAGATACATGCACTAAAAGCCACCAAGAATTCAATACAGGCTGTAAGTTTGCAATTTCTGGGTCTAACCAGTTCATACTTGCGGTAAACAAAATAATGGAAGTTACAAAAGTAGTTGCAGTAATGGTTAAAGCAGATTTTCTACCCAAGTAAAACCCAAACAACATGGTTGCCCACCCAACATAAATAATAGATTCGTAAGCGTTACTCCAAGGGGCGTTTCCACTAATATACCATCTACTAATTAACCCTAGAGTATGCAATATAAATAGACCAATAGTAACGGCTATCAAGCCTTTTACAACATAGCGAATCCATTTTTTATTGCTAAAGATTTGTGATATTACAAATACAATTAATAACAAACTGGCCAAACCATAATAACGAACTAATTTTGTAAAAACATTGTATTTGTTATAAGCAATTTCTAGTTCTATTTGTTTGTCGGTAGGGTGCACTTCTGCACCAAACTTCTTTTGATATTTTTTAATACCCGTTAAAACCTGATTTGCTTTCGTATAATCGCCTGTTCTTTTTGCAGTTTGCAGCAATTGCACATACAATGGTAAAGATTTACGAACAAAAATAGAATCTTGCCCTTTAAAACCCTCTGTCATTAATGTTTCTGGTTGTGAAACCCACTTGTTGTTTTCATCATCCGGAATCGGATAGATTTTTAAAATACCACCACCAATAGCACTGTATAATAAGCCAACACGTCGATCAATTTTAATCAAATCTTTTTCGAAATTGTCTTTTACACTATTCTTTTGCGCTTCTGCAACCTGTTCTCTAATTTTATATTCGGCTTTGTCTGTAAAAAAGTCTGATAAACGAGCGAATTCTGCCGTCGGAGAGAGCCCTAATTGTTCTCTTATTTCATAATTTTGTTTCTCTAAATAAATGGCAGGTACTTCATACCAAAGTCGCGGGTTTTCTATGATTGATAATAAAACCTGACTGGCTTTCATATTGTGTAAAGTCTCGGTATGACTTACTTTTCTGACCAATTCAGAGGCAAATGTATGCGCAGGTTTCATTCTACCACCGCCATCTTGAATCACTAATTTATTAAAGCTTTCTGCATGTTCTAAAGAGACTAAATTTGATTTTAAGATAGAGTCTACTTTCTGATCAGATATTCTATTTGTGTCATGTATGTTTTCGTGCTGGCTGTAACTAAAGGAAGACAAGAATACTGCCAACATAACGGACATGGTTAGTTTCTTTTTCCTGATTTTTCTCAAGGAAGTTTTTAGATAATCAAAACGTGTGTACTTCGCGAAAAAGATACAAATCATACCTGTGTATAAAAATGAATATCCTACATAGGTAAGAAAAGTTCCCCACCAGTCATGGTTTACAGAAAGGTGTGTTTGTTCAACTTCACCCGATAAATCGTAACTAGCCTGAAAAAACTTATAACCTCCGTGATCTAGAATATGATTCATAAAAATTCGATAATCAAAGTTTTCTTCACCATCAATTACAGTAATTTCACTAGCAAACGATGCTGCACTCTCTGATCCTGGATATTTTTCTAATTGAAAGTCATTTAATTTGATGCTAAAAGGGGCTGTTAAAACTTGGGCACCATACCACATTCTAAAATTTAAACCGTTTACGGTAAATTCTTTGGCATTATCGGCGTTAAATTTTCCGCCAGTAAGTTCTACTTTTTTGGTTTCCCCATTGGTCGTCACATCAAGAACGATAACATCTAATTTTTTATCATCTTTAGGACCACTTACTGTTGTCATCGTACCTTTCGTCGGATATTCTGGCACCACAAAAGGCAAACCAGCAACGTTGTATAAAGAACGTAATTTAAAATCTTGGACGCTGTCTTTAGCCTGAACCCCGGTTTCTCTGGTGGCCATCACCTGAAAATCTCCTTCAGATTTTGTTAGTATTTTTAAGGCACCACCTTCTTTAAAAATATTGATAGAAGCATTTCTGTCCGGGTTTTCATATCCTACTAAAATATTATGAATGTTCTGAACGGTACCTGCTTTTACATAATGTTCGTGCCTATTTCCTTCAGAAGATTCTACCAAAAATAAATGCTCAACACCATTTTCATCTGCAACTAATTTTTTTTCTGCCCAAGGTATGTAATCAACTAAATTAACCTTAAAATCTTTTCCTTTAAAGCTATCTTCATAAGACCAAGTATTTTTACCCCAAGCACTCAATAAAATAGGCTCGTGTTTTGTTTTTTGAAGCTCATTATTATCAACAATAATATTTACATTCGTTGTTTCTGATAAAAAGGTATTGGTGGTTTCGCCTTCATCAATGAGCATAATGCCTTCGTAACCAATATACCGTGTTACGCCAGCGCCAATAATAATTAATATAAAAGATAAATGAAACATTAATACTGGCCATTTTTCTTTTTTGTGTAGTCTGTATCTAAAAATATTACCAAAAAAATTAATGATAAAAAACACCATAATTGCTTCAAACCACCAAGCGTTGTAAACTAGTGCTTTAGAAGTTTGTGTGCCGAAATCATTCTCTATAAAAGTGGCAACTCCCATAGCCGCAGCATAAAGGATAAATAAAAATGCCAATAAACGTGTGGAATACAAGTAGCTAAATAGTTTTTTCATCTTAAAATATATGCTTTTTAAAAGAGCTACAAATTTAAGCATAAAAGCACATATAACCCTTTAGTTTAGGGTATATTTAAGTGTTAAAAATAATACAATTATGGAGAGAAATCACGAGATACCTAACAATATAAAAGAAAAAGTTACGCATGCTTTAGCCTATTATCCGCAGTTAAAAAATATAAAGATAGCCTTTAAGTTTAAGAAGCATATAAAGAAATCTACGATGCAAGCAAGGCCTACTTTCGATAGTTTTTTTCGATCTAAAAAAGAGCGAAAGTTTTTAATTTTAATTAGTGAGCGGTTTAAAATTGCGGATAAAGAGTTTTCTACGATTGATATTCCAGAAGAGGTGTTTATTGGTTGGATTGGTCATGAGCTGGGTCATATTATGGATTATCAAGATAGAAATAAAATGAATTTAATTTGGTTTGGATTAAAGTATTTATTTTCTGACAACCATATTGTAGCAGCAGAAAGAGCGGCAGATACCTTCGCCGTAAATCAGAACATGGAAAAATATATTTTAAAAACGAAAGATTTTATTTTAAACAATTCAGACATTTCTGAAACCTATAAAAAACGAATAAAAAGGTATTATTTATCACCAGAAGAAATTATGGTTTTAATTAAAGAGCGAGACACAAATTTAACCTTATAATACCGTTGATGAAATAGGATGACGCGAACTTATTTCAATCAAAAAAAATAGTAAAATTTATAGTTTACTATTTTTTTTGGTAAAAAGTAAATTAAAATGGATGGATTTCATACGAGTTTGTACAAGAGTAGTTGCTGTGTTTAAGCGATTAATTTGCTAAAAAAAAACTAACCAAGAAAGGCCGTGAGGACTTTTGTAAGGAAACAAAAAACAAAGCAATTAATTTCGCAAGGTGCTGTAAGCAGTTTTTATTCCTTTATATATTTTGCTTTACAAGGTTCAATGTATGGATAGTTAATAATTAAAATGCTTGCATTTTGTTCAAATGTAAAATTATAGTCTGTATTATTACAGTCAGATGAATTAAAAGTCGATTCAGCGCTAGAGTAAGTTCCTGAAGTCTGGTTATCTGAATTAATTGACATAGTACATAAAGTTCCGTTTGAGGGTATTGTTCCACCACTTTTAAAAGTGATAGTTTTTTCACTTTCAACGGAAGAAAAGGTTCCACTCCCTCCTCCAGGGTCTGCTAAAACTTCTATTAATTTCCAGTTTCCTATTAATTCTGTATTCGAGTTAGGATTACCGTTATTATTGCAAGAAAATAAAATTATTACTGTAAATAAAGTAAATACTATTTTTTTCATAATCATTGTTTTTATATTGATGCTAAAACTCCGAATTGGTGGCGTCAAATTGCTTACAACTTCCTTATAAATGGAACTAGACATGATAAGAAACTATTAAATAGCAACACTAAAGTAAGGAATTAATCAATTGTAACAAATTTTTCCCAGTCAGCAAATTTGTCTTCTTTCATTACACGTTCCATTTTTACTTGTCCGCCTTTTTTCTTGTTTTTATCATTCCAAGCATAAAATTTCTCAACCGGAATTACGCTTACTTTTATTCCTTTTAAAGCTTTTGATCTTGCTACTTTGTAATTTTTATTTGCTTCTTTTAAAAAATTATCTAACTCAGTGGCTAGTTCTTCAGAGTTTTGAACTTCAGAACCTAAATACCAAAAATGATAAAATTCGCCATCCTCAAATCTTTTTGCACAAATAGTATATTCAGTAATATTGGTTGAAAATTTTTCTTCAAGATGTTGAATGGCAGCATCCATTTTATTGACAGAAAGTTGAGAACCAACCGTATTTAGAAAGAATTTTGTACGTCCTGTAATTTTAATTTCGGCCTTGTCTATGTCAGTAAACTCAATGGTGTCTCCAATCAAGTAACGCCACGCTCCGCTTACTGTGCTTATAATTAAAATATAATCTTGCCCCAACTCAACATCTTCTAAAGTTAAAGAAGGTGCGTTTTGATGCAGAGAGCCATCTTCTTTTATATAATCAGGATTCATAGGTACAAACTCAAAATAAATGCCATTTTCTGTGTTTAACTGCATCGCATCTGTTTCTGGTCTTACTTGGGTTGCAATATATCCTTCGGATGCTAAATAGGTATCAATTACGGTCACAGGTTTTCTTAAAAGCGCTTTAAAGCTTTTTTCATACGGACTAAAAGCAACGCCACCAGAAGTATATATCTTTAGATTAGGCCAAATATCATGAATATTTTCTACTTTGTGATAAGCGATTACTTTTTGCAACATCAACTCGATCCAAGATGGAATTCCGCTTAAAGCCCCAATATCAAAGTTTTTAGCATTTTCTGCAATTTTCTCTACACGAGCATCCCAGTCATCAATTTTTGCAATTTCTTCTCCGGGTTTGTAGTATCCTTTAAACCAAAAAGGAATATTGCTTGCGGTAATACCGCTAATTTCTCCTTCTAAATGATTGTTGTTTTCTTGTAAATCGGTAGAACTACCCAGCATCATAATTTCTGTTTCGAAAAAGTCTGCGGGCAAATCAAAATTATTTAAAGAGGTAACTTGTTTAATTCCTGAACTTTTTATGGCATCAATCATGTCATCAGTTACAGGAATTTTTTTACTGCTTTTTCCTGTAGTTCCAGAGCTTAAAGCAAAATAAGAAGGTTTTCCGGGCCAAGTAACATTTTCTTCATCTTTATGTAATTTATACCACCATTTTTTTTCTAAAGAATGATAATCAAAAAAAGGAACAGCATTGGCAAATGCAGTGTTTAAATGATTTTTTAAAAGAATATTTTTAAAGTTGTAAGCTTGCCCAAACTGTGTTTCTTGCGCGGTCTCTAGCAAGTTTTTTAAAACAGCTTTTTGTGCTTCAATATGATTTGTGTTTGATGAAAGTGTGTCAGATAAGTTGATTACTCCTTTTATAATACTTCCTAATATTGCCATATTCTAATTTTTTTACAAATATCATGATTATTTTGAATTCAAATTATCTCGAATCCATCAAAAATTAATTCATTTCAAAATTACTAGGAAATAATTGAGACCTCTTGAATTTTATGTAGGGTTAAGAAAGGATTATTTTGAAAGGCATTAGATTTATTTTGGATAGAAAAAGGATATGAGGATACTATTTGCTTTTTTAGTTATTGTTATTTTATGTGATACGGAAAGGTTTTTAATTTACTTTCGATAAAGTTTGTTATTCTTTCTGAGGTGTTTAAACCTTCAGCAATATTTCGAAAGTCACAAAAAACTTCATTGATTTCATTAATTATTTTCTTCGGATTTTTGATACCGTACTCATCTGCAACTGTTAAAATATCTGCTAAATTTAAATCTTCATTTTTTCCGTTATCTGATAAAAAGTGTGGCGTAATTCTATGGAAATTTTCGTTGTAGCTAAATGTTAAATCATAGGTAGGTGAAAAATTATAGTCGCCATTTTCTTTTAAATTAAAACCAAAGTTTTTAGTGTGGTCGTCTACATTTCTACCAATAATATTAAAAACCATAATTTTGAATACTTGCTCTTTGGCAGTATAATCTAAATTTATTTTATTGAAGAACGTAAATATCTGTTCATAAGAATAGGAGTTTGGTTATTTAAAATTCGTGCCAGCAAAAGCATGTAAAGTTTGTGTGTGAATTTTTTTCCATCAATTCTATCAAATCTTTTGGTCATAAAATAAAACTCATGTTCAAATTCTTATAATTGAGAATCCATCATTATAATTTTTGATGCCTTTGCCATCAAATAATAGGCATATTCAATTTTGCCTCTTGCTTTGTCAGAATCTAAACCAATATCTCTGTTGAGTTTTAAAATCCAGCTCTCCTGATTTTCAGTCGGAATACCATCACCTCTATAAATATCTCCGGTTTTATGATCAATATTGATCAATACTTTTGGTTGATCGCCTCCAGGCGACGTTCCTATATGGAATAAATTTGCCATATGATTCACGTTTATAACTGGTTTATTATTTAAGAGCGCTATAGAAAGTTCGTTTAATTTTTATAAATTTATAAGTTTAATGCTGCCTTTTTCATGTTTCGCAGGAAGAAATTTAAGCGCGCCCATTCCTCTATTACCTATGTAAGATAATTTTTCTAACGGCGTTAAGTCACGATAACTTTTACCTTCTTTTTCTAGATATTTAGAGAATAATTCCGTTCCGAATTTATCTGGCAACGAATCGGAAATAAATAACGGAAGTCCCTTATTTGTATCAAATGAAATGCTGCTTTTACTTATGTGCTCTAATTTCTGTTTTGCTGTAATGATTTTTTTTTGAAGTAGGATTTATAATAGGAGATAATTGAATGTTACTGCGGATAAAACTTGGTGCATATTCAAAAGAGCTTGTTTTTTTGCGTCATTCCAAACAAGAACGCCTACAAGATTCCCGCAAATCCTTATTTGTATTAAACTCATTTTTTATAGACTCCTCTTATTTTTCTGTTCTTCTCTTTTTCGTAGATTTCCATCGGCGTTAATTCGTAGGTTTCTACCTTTAGAAAGAATTCGAATTTATCTAAAATTTCAAGAACTCTAGAAATTGAAATTAAGGAAGCCATCGAAAAATTTCTGCCTTTTTCAATGCACGCAATAGAGCTTCTGCTCATTCCTGTTTTTTCAGCTAATTCGGTTTGTGACCATCCAGCTTTTACACGTAAAGAGCTTATTTTCTCTCCCCATTTTCGTATAATTTCTTTATAGGAATATCGGTAACAACTATTGCCCATAGTAAAATGTAGTGTAAACAGGTCAATAAACCAAATAAATAGGGTTATTAATCTGTTTGTGATACGATTGTTGAACACGAAGTCTTATTTTGAAACGATTTAATAAGTGGCAAATTACTTTGAGTTTAGTATAAAAATAAAAGCATTTTAAGCAAGTAACTCAATATTTTTTTTATGCTCTCTTTCAGACCAAAGAATATAATCAGCATTTTTAGATTTTAGAGCATCTAAAAACTCAAGTTTAATTGCCTATCATCATCATTAATGATTGCTATTGCCCTAACATTTTTTTTGTTGTTTTTTCGCTGACAGGTTTTATATCATCCCAAGCGAAAAGAAAGCTTGGAAGATTTGACTTATTAATTGTGTTGAAAGATTTTATTACAATTTCACTATGTTTTTTGGCAATTTGAAAATCAAAGTTAAATTCAAGGCCTGTTGTTCCTTTAGAGATAAACTCTGGTGTAAAAATAATATCTTTAGAATGTAAATAATTTCTTACATCCTCTTTAAATATGGAAGCTATATTATGTTTTGATAAAACGTATAAGTAGTTTATTTCAATAATGGCAGATAAAAAATTATGTTTTGCTTGTGAGAAATTAGCTAAATTACTTTCAATAATCAATTCTTCGTTAGTACGCTTAACACCGTAGTTTAATAAAATAGTATCTAACAAATTTCTACGTTTTTTTGAACCTTGAATAGGTAATCCTTGAAGTTCAAGATTCGTCATAGTTTCGCCATTATCACTTAAAACAAGTTGATTACCATTTTTTGAGCATAGATTTGAATAGTATCATTAAATACCCCAATAAAAGGAGTGTTCATTAAAAACCAATCTGTGCTAGTTCCTTTTTGGATATAAGTTTTTTCTCTGAACAAATTATAGTAATTATCAACGTATTTGTGAACCCAATTCACAGTATTGCTTGTTGTATATTTATTTGTGAGCTTAAATTTATTTATTTAGCAAAATTAACTATTAAATCGTTTAAATCAGAAGAGTCTGTAATATCCTTCGTCGGAAAATTCGGCTCTGCTAATGGAATGGCCCAAACTAAAGGTTTGTAGCCTTCTACAAATACATGCATATGTGGTTCGTTTGGTTTAAACCATTTATCTGCATAGGGTTTTAAATATTCAGACAATGTATTTTTAATTGTTGGTTGATTATGATGTCCACCTTTAAAGTCTATTCTTAAAGGCCGATAAGAGAATTACTTTCTAAATGATGAATTGAGGTTTTTAGCAGAATCTTTCGATTTTAAGTAATTTATACCCAAAAATTATATTCAGAATCTTGATGAGAAATTAAATTAAGGCGATTTTATTTCCTAAATCTATAACTTGATTTGGATCTGAAAGAGATTTGTCTAAATTTAACAAATAATCAGCTTCTTCGTTGATTCGCATTTTTTTTAGCTAAATATATTAACTTTTTTTGATGCATGGAGAATAAAATTACGAGATTTAAAATTAAAAAACCAACCTACTCGGCAACACTATCAATTAAAATAGTAATCAAGTCGATAGCGGCTTGGGCAATTTTTGTTCCGGGACCAAAAATACCAACAGCGCCTGCGTCAAATAAAAATTGATAATCTTGTGCAGGAATTACACCCCCAACAATCACCATAATATCCTCTCGCCCGTGTTTTTTGAGTTCTGCAACTACTTGCGGAACTAACGTTTTATGACCAGCTGCCAAAGAAGAAATTCCCAAAATATGCGCATCATTCTCCACAGCTTGTTTGGTAGCTTCTTGTGGTGTTTGAAAAAGCGGACCAATATCTACATCAAAACCTAAATCTGCATAACCCGTTGCCACAACTTTTGCGCCTCTGTCATGGCCATCTTGCCCTAATTTAGCAATCATGATTCTTGGACGTCTGCCTTCTAGTTCAGCAAATTTATCTGCTAATTTAGCTGCTTTTTTAAATAGTTTATCGTTTTTTATTTCTTTACTATACACGCCAGAAATTGTTTTATGAACTGCTTTATGTCTTCCATAAACGACTTCAAGAGCATCAGAAATTTCACCCAAAGTAGCTCTATTTCGGGCAGCTTTTACAGCCAAATCTAATAAGTTTTTGTCTTGAGGTAAAGTAGTGTTTTTTGAATCTATACCATACTTTGCCGCATCAGTTAACGCGACTAAAGACTTCTGAACTTCGTCTGAATTTCTTTCCGCTTTTAATTTTTCTAATCTTTCAATTTGAGATATTCTTACGGCTTCATTGTCAACTTCTAAAATATGAAGCGGGTCTTCTTGCTTTAGCTTGTATTTATTGATGCCAACAATAACATCTTTACCGCTATCAATTTTGGCTTGTTTTTTTGCGGCAGCTTCCTCGATTCTCATTTTAGGAATGCCCTTTTCAATCGCTTTTGTCATGCCACCTAATTCGGCAACTTCATCCATCAATTCCCAAGCTCTGTTGGCAATGTTTTCTGTTAATTGTTCTAGGTGATAACTTCCTGCCCAAGGATCTACAGTTTTAGTAACATGTGTTTCTTCTTGTAGATATATTTGTGTATTTCTGGCAATTCTTGCAGAAAAATCTGTTGGTAAAGCAATCGCTTCATCCAATGCATTGGTGTGTAAACTTTGTGTGCCACCAAATACAGCAGCCATCGCTTCTATAGTGGTTCTTGCAACATTATTAAAAGGATCTTGCTCTGTTAAAGACCAGCCACTTGTTTGGCAATGAGTTCTTAACGCTAAAGATTTTGGGTTTTTAGGGTTGAATTGCTTTACAATTTTTGCCCACAACATTCTTGCTGCACGCATCTTTGCAATTTCTGTAAAATGATCCATTCCGATGGCCCAAAAGAAAGACAATCTTGGTGCAAAAGCATCAATATCCATGCCTGCTTCAATACCTTGTTTTATATATTCTAGGCCATCAGCAAGGGTGTATGCTAATTCAATTTCTGCCGTAGCACCTGCTTCTTGCATATGGTAGCCAGAAATAGAAATCGAATTAAATTTTGGCATTTTATCACTGGTATATTTAAAAATATCAGCAATAATTTTCATCGATGGGGCAGGGGGGTAGATGTACGTATTTCGTACCATAAACTCCTTTAAAATATCATTCTGTATGGTTCCTGTTAGATTTTCAAGCGCAACGCCTTGTTCTTCTGCCGCCACAATATAAAATGCTAAAATGGGTAAAACGGCGCCATTCATGGTCATGGAAACAGACATTTTATCTAAAGGAATTTGATCGAATAAAACCTTCATGTCTTCTACAGAATCTATGGCAACGCCAGCCTTACCAACATCTCCTTGCACACGTTCATGGTCTGAATCATAACCTCTATGGGTGGCTAAATCGAAAGCTACAGACAATCCTTTTTGGCCTGCTTCTAAATTTCTTCTGTAAAAAGAGTTACTTTCTTCAGCGGTAGAAAAACCTGCGTATTGCCGAATAGTCCAAGGTCTTCTAACGTACATCGTGGAATAAGGTCCTCTTAAGTTAGGGGCAATGCCTGCCACAAAATCTTCGTGTTTAAAGCTTTGTTTAGGCGCTGTAGTAGCATTGTTAAGTTTTATATGTTCGAATGATTTTCTAGTCATCTTCTTGGGCTATTCGTTCTTTTTCTATAGTTTCAGAAAGACGTTTTCTGTTAATGGGTATGATGATCGTTTTTATATTTCTTTGTTTTACAAAAGGAAACAGCTCTAAATCGTGCTTCATTTTATTTTCTTTATTGATTTGCAAGTTGGTGCCCAGTAAAATGATTTTGTTTGCCTTAAAATTTTCTTCTTCTTTTAAAGCACTTTCTGCTATTTTCTTTTGGATATTTCCAACTTTTAGTTGCTTTAAAAATCCGCCAGATGTTTCTATTTGCTTAAATAGAACCAATGCTTTTTCTGCTAATTGTTGGGTAATTGATTCTATGTAATACGTACCATCGGCCATGTTTTGAGCTTCTTGTAAATAACTTTCTTCTTGTAATATTAAAAGTTGATTTCTTGCAATTCGCTCGCCAAACTCGTTCGATTTATGATACATCGCGTCATAAGCAATCGTAGAAACCGTGTTGGATCCTCCAAGAATTGCACTCATAGCTTCCGAAGTTGTCCGCAGCATATTTACATTATAATCATATACTGTTTTATTGCGCAAACTTGGTTGTGTAAAAACATGAACTTCATTGTCTTTTACATCATATTCATTCAAAAGTGTTTCCCATAAAATTCTAAAGGCTCTTAACTTTGCAATTTCAAAAAAGTAATTGCTACCTGCAGAAAAGGTAAAATGAATTTTAGTTGCCACATCTTTTCCAAAATGATGCAAATATTCATTGGCGTGCGCTAAAGTATAGGCTAATTGTTGGGTGATCGTTGCGCCCGCATTTTGATATAAATCACCAGAAACTGAAATACAATTTTGGGTAGAAGATACAATACGCTCTAATTGCTTAAAATCTTCTTTTAGGCTGATGAACCAATTGCCATTTTCTGCTAAATTACCAATAATATCGGTCTGAAAAAATACGATATCGGACTCGCAATATTTAGAAAGTTCTATTTGGAAATCGGCATCTAAAAAAGAAAACTGAAAGTAAAGCGTTCTTTTTTCTACATCAATCTTTTTTAAAACCTTTTGATAATTGAATTTTTTATTTGCTTTAAACTGAATTGCAGTGGCACCTCTTTTTAAAGCATCAACCGCTAAAGAATTTGCTATTTTTTCATCGTCAATAAAAATAGTCTGACAACTATTAAAACCCTTTTTTGGTAAGTTTATTTTTACGTTAGTTCTATCTTCTTTTGTGTAAAATGGTTTTACAACAACGCCGTCTTCGGTATGCCAAAGTAAAGCTTCATTATAGTCTGCACCTTTTAAATCTACTTGAATTTTTTGTTTCCAAGCGGCTGCCGATACAGGTTCAAAATCATCAAATAGAAATGTATTCATTATCTTTTTATGGTATCAAATTCAATAATATAAATGTCTTCGTTTTCTTTTTTCATTAAATACTGTTCTCTGGCAAATCTTTCTAATTCTAAAGAATCTTGTAACTTTTTAATAGTTTCTTTATCTTGGTCAATTTTACCTTTATAGAATAAAATGGTGCTCTCTAATTCCTCAATTTCTTGGTCAAATTTATTGTGAATTAGATAAGAATTTTCATCAAAAAAAAGCATCCAAACAATAAACGGAATTAAAATCATTACAAAAACGTTTGTAAGAATTTTAAAAGCGGATTTTTTTTTTACATTTTGAAAAAAACTCATTTATAGGCGCTCATTTATTACACTTCTTACTACATCAATAGCAACCGTATTGTAGCGATCATTAGGAATTATAATGTCTGCAAAGTTTTTGGTTGGTTCTATAAATTGCTGATGCATTGGTTTTAATGTTGTTTGATAACGGTTTAATACCTCGTCTATATCGCGTCCTCTTTCTGTAATATCTCTGCGAACTCTGCGTATTAAGCGTTCATCTGTTTCTGCATGCACAAAGATTTTTATTTCGAATAAACTGCGTAATTCCTCACTATTAAAAATTAAGATTCCTTCTACAATAACTACTTTTCTAGGATGCGTTTTTACAAAATCTTCTGTTCTGTTATGCGTTACAAAAGAGTAAACGGGTTGTTTAATTGTTTTTCCTTTTTTTAATTCTTTCAAATGTTTAATTAACAACTCAAAATCGATCGCTCTCGGATGATCAAAATTTATTTTTGTTCTCTCGTCATAAGAAAGACTCGTTGTTTCTTTGTAGTAAGAATCTTGCGATATTACACATACTTCATCAGTTGGTAACTGTTTTACTATTTGATTTACAACGGTTGTTTTTCCGCTGCCAGTACCACCTGCAATTCCAATAATTAACATATAGGTTGATTGATTTTTTGGTAATTATGCCACTAAAGTAGTAAAGATTTTACAAATTGATAAAATTATTAATCTTTATGTCTTTTGCCTTCAAATCAAACATCAAATTATACAAGCCAAAAAACGTTCTATTCATGTAAATAAAATGTTTAGATCCTCTACTTGCATTGTATGATCTTAACTCTGTGTTTTTAGAGTAGCGCTCGCTAAATTCTGATATGCTGCCAAAAAATACAGGATCAGAAAAATCGAAAGTTTCGTCATGAAACGGTTGTGTAAAAATAGAAAGCATTTCATGAAACATTCCGCTAAAAAACTTATATTCTTCTTTGCTATCTTCTGTACTTAAAATTTCTAATTCGAACATTTTTTCTTCAAAAAGCTTTTTATCCGCAAGGGTATCTTTTCTTGCAAGCTCAAAATACGGGGTGTAAAAGGATAACGGAATTGTTTTCATGCACCCAAAATCTAACGCAATTAAGGTGTTATCTTCAGCAACTAAAAAGTTTCCTGGGTGCGGATCTGCATGTACTTTCTTTAAATTATGAATTTGAAACATAAAGAAATCCCAAAGCGCTTGCCCTATTTCGTTCGATTTTGCTTGATCGGTGTTCGTGGTTGTATATTCTGATAAATGAATCCCTTTCATCCAATCCATCGTGATGATTTGTTTAGATGATAATTCTGGATAGTAATTAGGAAAAGTAAGGTTTGGAATATGAGAACACGCGTCTACAATTTCTTGACTTTGTTTTACTTCTAAAATATAATCGGTTTCTTCTAGCAATTTATCTTGAACTTCCAAGAAATATTCATCAGAGGTTTTCCCTTTCATGTTAAACATTCTAATCACAAAAGGTTTTAAAAGCGCCAAATCAGATTTAATACTATCTGAAACTCCTGGATATTGAATTTTAACAGCTAATTCTTTACCGTCTTTTTCTGCTTTATGCACCTGACCAATACTTGCAGCAAAGTATGCTTTTACCTCAAATTTTTCATAAATTTCTGACGGAAATTTACCAAAACTCTTTTTAAAGGTTTTTAAAACCAAGGCTTCAGAAAGTGGTGGTACAGAAAATTGTGCCAAAGAAAATTTTTCTACATACGCTCTTGGCAAAATACTTTTTTCCATGCTTAACATTTGTGCAACTTTTAAAGGGCTTCCTTTTAACTCCTTTAAGCTGTCATAAATATCTTCTGCATTCGATTTGTTTAGTTTTTCTCTTGCATCTTGCTCATTTTTGGTAATTTTATCACCATAATATTTAAGGTAATTTACACCTACTTTTGCACCTGTGGAAAACAATTTTGATGCGCGTTGAATTTTCGTAATCGGAATACTACTGGCTTTTTTCATGATTTTCTAGTGCTTTTTTTGAAATTTTTCTGTGTACACAAATTTCCCAAAGTCAAAAGCATTTTTAAGGAATTTGTTCTCGATAAGTTCGAAGCTAGTATTGATTGATTTTTCTATAAAAATATCTGTCTTTTCAAAAGATTCAGACGAGTCGTCTAACCAAAACTTAATCGTTGCCAATAACTGTATCCAAGCGGCATAACTAATGGCGTTTGTTTGCAGTTTTTCTAGACCATCAATAGATAGAATACTTTCTGTCAGCGATAAATTATCTACAAATAGTAAAAAACTTTTCTTTAAACTAGAAAGTGTTTTGTAGGATCTTAACTGGTTTTTACATCCTTTTAAAACGACTTCTATGTAAGGTCTATTGAGCGTTAAGTTTTCAAAAAAGGTAAAATAAAGGCTTAATAATTTATTTTTTCCATCAAAAGAAACAAATTCTTCACTTTCATTTAAAACCTCTAAAGAGTTTTTAAAGAGTTCATTAAAAACAGTTTTCTCTACTTTTTTTAACGATTTAAAATGTTCGTAAAAATTATCTTCGTCTAAATTTACTTGTTCGCAAAAATCTTCAACATCTGTTGGTCTCATTTTGTGTTCAGAAACAAGGTCCATGTAGAGGGTAAGAATGTCTAATTTAGAGCTGTTTTTCTTTTTTTTCATGTAAAAATATTAGAGTACAAAAATACGAAACGTTTTGTAGTTGAAGGGAAAACTATGGGTATAAAATCAAAAAACCAAGTTAAAATTTAACTTGGTTTTTATAGGAAGTAGGGAGACTCTTAAGCAAATACTTTATGAAATCTCTTTCTACCTTTTACAAAATGATCTTTGTACATTTCTAAAGTATCAAAAATTAAATTTTGCTGATTTTCTAGTAAGTGTACACCACCTTTTAAAGCTTTTTCTGTTACTTTTTGCCATTGGCTTGCAATGGTTATGGTTTCTGTAACGACTTCTTCTGTAGTTTTCAAAGCATAGTCGTTTGCATTTGCCATAGATTTTTTTGCAGTATGCACAGCTTTATTTACTTTTTCTGTAATTTTTGTAGTATCTATTTTTTTAGTTTTCATAATGATGTTTTTTAGGATTTAACTTCTTATTTCTTTTCCCAATTTTTAACAGCTTCCATATCTCCTGCTAAAGCTAATTTTGCTTGCGCTTTCCAGCCCGATAAATCATATATTTTAGCATTAATACCGGCATCGGTTAGTATTTTGGTCAAATCTTTTAAGGTCATTTTCGAAATTTGAGCATACGCGGTAATATTTAAATCATTTAGTGATTTTTCTAAAACAGGACCAATTCCTTTAATCACTTTTAAGTCATCGATACGATCCGTTTTAGCAACTATAATTTTTTCTACAAGTATTTCTTCTTTTTCTGCAATTACGGTTACTTTTTCTGCAACCTTCTCTGCTTTCTCTTCTTTCTTATTTTCTGCAATAATTGCTTCTTTTTCTATAGCAACTTCTTGCTTTTCAACCACTTTCTTTTTGGTCGCTTTTTTCGCTTTTTTCGCTTTCTTCGATTTTTGGGCTTTCTTTGGTTTCTTTTTTTCTATTTTTTCTGAAATAGAATCCATTGTTTCTTCTGCATAATCCTCTAATTTTTCTTTTGCTTCATCAATGGTCGTAGAAATATTCTTTTTTAGTTGATCAGACATTTTTTCAGCCTTCTTTACTAATTTGTTATTAGAAAGTTCCTTTTCAAATTTTTCTTTCATTTCTTCAGCTTTTTCTACTAAAGGATGTTTTGAAACTCTTTTCTTTGCGTTTTCCATCATTTTTGGGTCGTAACCTACCAATTTTTTTAAACGCTCTGTGCTATTTTCTAATTGACCTTTAATAGATTCTGCAGTTTCTACGAACATATTAATTTGTTGTTTCGTTAAAGGTTCTGCTTTTTTAGCCAATTTAGCCGTTAATTTCTGCCATTTTTCGCCAGTTTTTACAGTCGTTTCAATTGCATTAAAAGAAGCTTCAATTAAATCGCTATTTATTCTTTTAACGATTGCTTTTGCTTTTCCTAATTTATTTTCTTTTTTAGTTTTTGACTTTTTAGGTGCCATGATATATTATTTTTAGAGTTATTTAATTTTGATAGTACAAACTTACAAGATGCAAGTTGCAAATGAGTTACAAACTAGGTCTTGCTAAAAAAGTCTAGTGCTTTATTCAGTTTTCCCCAAATCTTTTCTTTTTCTTCTTCAAGGTGCTTAAAAAAAGCATCTTGTTGCTTTTCATAACAGTGCAATTTCTTCTTGATAGATGCAGATTTATGTTTTTGTAAACCTTCTATTTTATCAATGGTTTTTAAAACTATTTTTTCTGTGTTTTGTAACGCCTTCTTATTCAGTTTTAAAGAATTCTTTTTTATGTTATTTATTGAAATAGTTTTCATCTTTTTAGGGTGTTTTATAAATAATAGTGCAAATTTAAGAAATAGGAGTTACAGTTGAGTTACAGTACAGCGGATTAGACACTATTTTTACGAATGTTTGTAAAGATTTTTTGATACGTATTTTATTGGGTTTCACTAATACATGCGGGCTATGATTTGAAATTATTCTCTAAAAATATACATCTGTAATGAGTGTTATTTTTACTTTAAGAGAAATCCCATACTACAAAGTTCTAAAATAAGGGAGCTTTATGTGATTTCTCTATTTGGCCTAAAGGACAAAACTGTATTTTATCAATTGTACTGTATTCAATAATCTTGAAATAAACAGCAATGAAATTTGTGAACGTTAGCGAAATCTATATCTATTGAAAACACCCGAGTGCGTTAAAATCAAATACCTGTAAAATCCGTGAAATCTGTGTTTTTTATCATTCTTGTCCGATAAAAGATTCGAGATTGCTCCGCTTTCAGAGCCAACCTGCTCGCCGGTCGGCAGAGAGCCAAGACTTGATCATAACCGCCTGATAAACAACTATAAGTTAAAATAAAATTGTCTGTTTTATGTCGATGAAATTATTTATAAAAAAGCAAGGTGTCATTTAAAAAAATCGCAGAATCCTTTACTTTAAGAGGGGGTATCAAACTAAAAATATTTGTAACTATTCAGCCTAGATTTCAAAAAAGAGCTAGTTATTAACAATTCTATCCTTGCTTTTAGGAAAAAGAACTTTCTTGTTAACATTTGTTAGTTACTAGGTAACAATTACATGTTTGATTTTTAGTGCTTTTAAATTGTGTTTGTTTCCTTTGTATCAAAGCATTATAAATTGAACTCCGACAAAAAACGTATTGCAGA
>NZ_VORR01000040.1 GCF_007997085.1 Polaribacter sp. IC066 | reverse complement strand
GAATAGCTTTTAGTTTATCGGCATGTTTTCTTTGTTTACAATTACGGTGTAATTGTTTAATTGTAATTTTCTCTTCTTGTGATAATTTTATAGTCATACATCTGAATATCAACAATATAAAGATACTAAATATTACTCAAAATAACAAAAATATAGTGCTTAAATAACTGAAAAACAGTAATTTAATATCAATAATTAGACCATGAAATTTTATGTTCCCGAAAACCTAAATGTATTGAGTATAACGGCACTTTTAGATGCGTAAATGGCCGTCCAAGTGTCATTAGAAATATAAATTTGTTGTACCAAATTATGCTCAAACTCTTGTTCTATATTGCCAATTAAAAGCTGTAAATATGCATTTGTATCCGTTGATAATGGTTGAATTCTTACCAGCATTTTTACAGGGTTAATACGCTCACAAAATAATAAAAGTCTTTCATAAGCTTGTAATTTAATGGGTAAAGAATCTTTTCTTTTTGCTGCAAACAATTCTAATTTTTTTTCAGAATTTTTATTTTTTATAAATCCGTTAAACATATAATAAGCCACAAAACCAGTAACAGCTGCAGGTAAAATATACGCAATACTCTCTAATAATTTATCTTCCATAGATTAAAGTAAATTTAAAACGTACAAATATAAAACTCCTAAAAGTATCGCAATCCCAAAACTTAATAAAGTTCCGATTAAAATATATTCGGTCAATTTTCTATCTTTAGATGATGTTAAATCTCCGAATCTAAAAACAGATTTTGCTGCCAACAAAAATCCAATCGCTTCCCAGTGGTTTGTAATGACAAAAGTGAACACAAATAAACGTTCTAAAATACCAATGTAGCGCCCTGCTTTTGCTAAAGAATCGTCGTTTTCTTGTTTCTTTTCAGGATTCCATTGCGTAATAATCAGTTTGATGATAATTGCAGAAACAGAAACAACCAATAGCAAAAAGATCAAAAATAATAAATTTTTCTCTGTGACGATAGAAGCTATTGAAAATGAAAAGTCAGTATAAATAAAAGTAGCAATTGTTATGATTAAAAGGTGTAAAACTTGGTCTACAAAAAACCAAATTCGTTTTGTTTTCTTCTTTTGAAGGTATAACTTTAACAAATCGATTCCATAATGAGAAATGATAATTAGTAAAAATACGAGCCAATAATCTTGTAAATTAAATTGAAGAAGTAGCAATAATAAAATAGCATGAACACCAATATGAGCGTATAATTTGGTTGATTTTGCTTTATGTTCTTCTTTATCTTTTATCCATTTTTCTGACTGAAAAACAAAATCGCCTAAAATATGCGCCAATAAAAATTTTAAAAATAAGATCATTAGTGTCTGTTTATTTTCTGGTGGATTAATTTCTGAAATCGTTGTTCTAATTTCATCACTTGCTCGAAACCAGCTCTTTTTTGTCGTTCACTAACTCTACCTTGGGTAATTCTTAAAATAGCAGCAATTTCTTTTTGTGTTGCATTTTCATCTTCTAATGAAATTTTAAATACTTCGGCAGAATTTACAGTCCAAGAATCCATGGTTAATAAAGCCAAATCAAAGGCAATATTTAATTCTTCATCGATTGCTGGCCAAGGCGTTTTTAGGGCTAATGATTGTTTTTTTAAATAGGTGTCAAAAGCAAATCCAGAATTTATAAATGCTTCTCCGTTAGCTTCTGTAATTTTGTCAGCATCAAATTCTTTTTTTCCAATTCCGATGCCAATTCTAACATCAACAGTACCTATTTTTTTAAGTGCAGCTTTTATTTTTAGCGCAGCATAAAAGGCTTTTTCACAGTTTTCTATTTCTAATTGAAAACTATCTCCTCTATAAATTTGCCAATATTTTGGAGCGTTACCAAAAGTATTCAAGATTTCTTTTAAAGTCTTTAGCCATAAATTATCGTCTTTCTTTCTAGAATTGATAATATCGCCTGTTAAAATACTTGTCATTAGAATGATTAATTTTTATCAAAGATATACTTTATCGCATAAAAAAGCAAAAATATCTGCCTATAAGCAGATAATTTAATTTATCTGTCTATAGGCAGATATTTATATTTATCTGCCTATAGGCAGATAATAATTGAGTTGATATGGTTTATAGATTCTAAAACCTTAGTTCATCTTATCTCAATTTTAAAATAATAACTTGTGAATAAAAACTCGCTATCTCTCTTTAAAAAAACAAAAAGTTTGGTTAAATTCACACTTTTAAAATCTATCAAAACATTCTATTGAATACATACTTAAATTCTTTAAACGAAGCACAAAAAGAGGCAGTCTTACAGAAAGATGGGCCTATGATCATTATTGCAGGTGCAGGCTCTGGTAAAACACGTGTTTTAACCTATAGAATTGCACATTTAATGCAATCTGGAGTTGATGCCTTTAACATTTTATCGCTAACATTTACCAACAAAGCTGCCAAAGAAATGAAGGCAAGAATTGCTGGAGTTGTTGGGCAAAGTGAAGCTAAAAATCTTTGGATGGGAACTTTTCACTCTGTTTTTGCCAGAATTTTACGTTCAGAAGCAGATAAATTAGGTTTTCCATCAAACTTTACGATTTACGATACACAAGATTCTGTTCGATTGATAAGCTCTATTATTAAGGAAATGGGTTTAGACAAAGAACGGTATAAACCAAAGCAAATTTTAGGCAGAATTTCATCCTTTAAAAATAGTTTAGTTACTGTAAGAGCGTATTTCAATAATGCTGATTTACAAGAAGCAGATAAGAATGCAAGCAGGCCAAAAGTAGGCGATATCTATAAAAATTATGTAGACCGATGTTTTAAAGCGGGTGCTATGGATTTTGATGATTTATTGTTGAGAACAAACGAATTACTAGCACGTTTTCCTGAATCATTAGCAAAATACCAAGACCGTTTTAGGTATATTATGGTCGATGAGTATCAAGATACAAACCACTCGCAATATATAATTGTAAGAGCTTTGGCCGATAAGTTTGGTAATATTTGTGTGGTTGGTGATGACTCTCAAAGTATTTATAGTTTTAGAGGTGCCAATATCGAGAATATTTTAAATTTTCAGAAGGATTATCCGGATGTAAAAACGTTTAAGCTTGAGCAAAATTATCGGTCAACAAAAAATATTGTGAACGCTGCAAATTCAGTAATTGCAAGGAACAAAACAAAATTAGATAAAGAAGTTTGGACGTCTAATGACGCCGGAGATTCTATCAACGTAATGCGTACCATTTCTGACGGAGAAGAAGGTCGTTTTGTAGCCCAATCTATTTGGGAAAACCAAATGAATCATCAACTAACACCCGATGATTTTTGTGTATTGTACAGAACAAACTCACAATCTAGAGCCATTGAAGACGCATTAAGAAAAAAAGGAATTGATTATAAAATTTATGGCGGAATTTCTTTTTACCAAAGAAAAGAAATCAAAGATATTTTGTCTTATTTACGTATTTTAATCAACCCAAATGACGAGGAAGCGTTTAAGAGAATTATCAACTATCCGGCAAGAGGAATTGGTGCAACTACTATCGATAGGCTCACCATTGCAGCAAACCATTATAAAAAATCAATTTTTGATGTTTTAAAATACATTGATAAAATAGATTTAAAAATAAATGTTGGAACTAAAAATAAGCTCCGGAATTTTATGAACATGATTTTAAGTTTGCAAATAGAATCGCAAACTAAAAATGCATTTGAAATTGCAGAAATCGTCGTTAAACAGGCAAAATTAATTAAAGATTTAGAAAAAGACGGCACTCCAGAAGCGATTAGTAAAGTAGAAAATGTTCAAGAACTGTTAAACGGAATTAAAGATTTTATTACCGATAAAATAGAACAAGGAGAAGATGCATCTTTAACTTCTTTTTTAGAAGATGTTGCTTTAGCCACAGACTTTGATTCTAAAAAGGATGATGATAAGCCAAGTGTGTCTTTAATGACCATTCACCAATCGAAAGGTTTAGAATATATGTATGTGTATATTGTTGGTCTTGAAGAAAACTTATTTCCGTCTGCAATGAGCATGAATACCAGAAGTGAGTTAGAAGAGGAGCGCAGATTATTTTACGTAGCCATTACAAGAGCAGAAAAAGTTGCTTATTTAACATATGCTCAAACTCGTTATCGATGGGGAAAATTAATTGATGCAGAACCGAGTCGATTTTTAGAAGAAATTGATGAGCAATATTTGCATTATATTACTTCAAAAAAACCAGAATCTTCTGTAAATAACTTTATAGATAAGAGCATTTTTGAGGACTCACCAAAAGGAATTCGTTTTCAAAAACCAATTCAACGTAAAAAAGCCGAGCGTGATTTGTTAAAAAAGAAAGAAATTGTTGTTCCTAAAAATCTAAAAAAGGCATCAGAAACTGCCTCTAAAGCAAATTTATTCGATAATGATATTGCTGTTGGTAATATCATTGAGCATGAGCGTTTTGGTAGAGGAGAAGTACTTTCTTTAGAAGGCAAAGGCCCCGATAAAAAAGCGATGATTAAATTTGGCACTGCCGGAAAGAAAAATCTTTTGTTACGTTTTGTGAAATTAAAAATTATTGGTTAAAAAGTGCCAACAATACTAAAATAAAGTGCTATTTTGCAACATTAAATAACTACAAAGCATAAATTATCAGTTCTAAAGCCACGTTTTTTTATAAATAATGTAGCAAGAACACACTTCAAATATAAATAAATGACATTCGATTTAGAATATAATTCAGGAAGACCGTTAATGATAATACCAGAATACGGCAGACATATACAAAAATTAGTAGACCATTGTTTGGCTTTAGAAACTAAAGAAGAACGTGATAAAATGGCGAAAGCAATTGTAGATGTTATGGGGAATTTACAACCACATTTACGAGACGTTCCAGATTTTAAGCACAAGCTATGGGATCAATTGTACATTATGTCAGATTTTAAGTTAGACGCAGATTCGCCCTATCCAATTCCGTCTAGAGAAGAGTTGCAAGAAAAACCAGAAGGGTTGCCTTACCCTAAATATGCGTCAAAATACCGTTATTACGGTAACAATATTCAAACGATGATAGACATTGCTTTGAGTTGGGAAGAAGGCGATAAGAGAGAAGCGTTGGTTTTTACGATTGCAAATCACATGAAAAAATGCTATTTAAACTGGAATAAAGACACGGTTGATGATGCAGTTATTTTTAAGCATTTATATGATTTATCTGGCGAAAAATTTGATTTAAGAAATTCTGATGAAGAATTATCTGAAAGTAAAAATTTGTTGAAAAAAAGAAATTCTCAAGGTCAGAATACCTCTAAAACCATCCACAAGAAACCACATCACAACAATCAGAATAAAAATAGAAAAAGATAAAAGTCAATGGCATCATTTAAAATTGAAGGCGGTCATAAATTAAACGGAACGATTACTCCACAAGGAGCAAAAAATGAAGTTTTACAAATACTTTGCGCAGTTTTATTAACGAAAGAAAAAGTAACAATCAATAATGTTCCGGATATTATTGATGTAAACAAGCTTATCTTTATTTTAGGCGAATTGGGTGTTAAAGTAGAAAAGTTAACTAGAAATTCTTATTCTTTTCAGGCAAATACTCTTAATTTAAAATACCTAGAGTCTGCAGAATTTAAAAGAGACGGCAGTTCTTTGCGAGGTTCAATAATGATTGTAGGTCCTTTATTAGCTCGTTTCGGAAAAGGGTATATTCCTAGACCTGGCGGCGATAAAATTGGCAGAAGACGTTTAGACACGCATTTTGAAGGGTTTATTAGATTAGGTGCAAAATTTAGATATAATAAAGAAGAACATTTTTACGGTGTAGAAGCAGAAGAATTAATTGGTACAGACATGCTGCTAGACGAGGCTTCTGTTACCGGAACAGCCAATATATTAATGGCATCGGTTTTAGCAACAGGAACTACTACAATTTACAATGCTGCTTGTGAACCTTACATTCAACAATTATGTAAAATGTTGAATGCTATGGGCGCAAATATTACGGGAGTTGGATCTAATTTATTAACCATTATTGGGGTTGATGTTTTAGGAGGATGTGAACATACCGTTTTACCAGACATGATCGAAATTGGCTCTTGGATTGGTGTAGCCGTAATGACCCATTCAGAATTAACCATTAAAAATGTAAGTTGGGAGAATTTAGGACAAATTCCGAATGTTTTTAGAAAATTAGGCATTAAATTTGAAAAAAGAGGAGACGATATTTACATTCCTGAACAAGAATCGTATGAAATTCAGAATTATATAGACGGTTCTGTTTTAACTGTGGCAGATGCACCTTGGCCGGGTTTTACGCCAGATTTGTTAAGCATCGTTTTGGTTGTTGCAACCCAAGCAAAAGGAACGGTTTTAATACATCAAAAAATGTTTGAAAGCAGGTTGTTTTTTGTTGATAAATTAATAGATATGGGTGCAAAAGTAATTTTGTGTGATCCGCATAGAGCAACTGTAATTGGTATGAATTTTGAAAGCTCATTAAAGGCAACTAAAATGACATCACCAGATATTAGAGCAGGTATTTCGTTGTTAATTGCTGCACTTTCTGCAAAAGGAACATCAATCATTAATAATATTGAACAAATAGATAGAGGGTATGAAAATATAGAAGCTCGTTTAAAATCTATTGGTGCAAAAATTGAAAGAATTGAAAATTAAGAAAAAGTTTTAATTAATCATTTTAATTTAACTTTTATAGTATGATAAGACATTTATGGAACGAGGAATGGAAAAATATTCAGTTTGATGAAGTAATTTCTGTAAAACTAAAGTTTAAAATTTCTAATTATGGCAGAGTGATTAATTGCTCTGGCGAAAAAGAATATTTAAAAAACAGAACCTTTATTAACGGATATGAAACTATTTCTTTAAAACAAGAAATTAATAAGAAGTCTACAAGTAGGTATGTGCACAAATTAGTGGCACAGCATTTTATCGAAAAAGAAAATGAAAATCAAATTTATGTAATTCATTTAAATTATGATAAAGATGACAATACCGTAGAAAATTTACAATGGGCAACTAAAAGAGAAAAAGAGTTGCATCAATTTAACAACCCAACCTGGGAGGCTATATTTAAAAATAAAAGTATAGAGTACGCTAAATTATCTGTAGGTAAAGTAAAAATTATTAAACGGCAGCTTAAAAATAAGCGTACAAGAATCTCAATGATTGCCAAACGATTTGGAGTTTCAGATACACAAATTCATAGAATAAAGTCTGGCGAGAATTGGTCTCATGTTAAAATATAAAAAATAGTGTCAGTTTGACACTATTTTTTTGTTGGCAACATTTTTGACAATAGTTAAGAGACAATTTAATTATTACAAAGAAATGAGTAAAAAAGAAGATATAAAAGAAGAGGAAATAACGACCGAACAAGAAACTGTGCAAGTTGAGGAAAATCAAGAAGTTGAAGCAGAAATTGTAAAAGAAGAACCTACTTCAGAAGAATTAATTCAGGCTGAAAAAGACAAGTTTTTACGTTTATTTGCAGAGTTCGAAAACTACAAGAAAAGAACAACTAGAGAAAGAATAGAGTTATTTAAAACTGCTGGTCAGGAATTAATGACATCTTTACTGCCAGTTGTAGACGATTTTGAGCGTGCTTTAGCCCATATAGAAGAAGAGAAAGAAGCCGAAGAAGTTAGAAAAGGAGTCTTGTTAATTTATCAAAAATTTTATAATACTTTAGAGCTAAAAGGATTATTAAAAATAGAAACCAATGCTGGCGATGTTTTTGATGCAGAAATTCATGAAGCAATTACACAGATTCCAGCTCCTACAGAAGATTTAAAAGGAAAAGTAATTGATTGTGTAGAAAAAGGATACAAGTTGGGTGATAAGATAATTAGATATCCAAAAGTAGTAATAGGACAGTAAAAAGTGAGTTGTTTTTAGATATGGTTGCTCATAATTGAGTTTACATAAAAAAAAACATGCAAACTAAAAAAGTGTTCAGTAAGAACGTATTCGATGGCAAAAACAGTGAGCACTGAAAACTGCAACCGGAAACTGAAAACTAAAAAAGATAATGGCAAAACAAGATTTTTACGACATATTAGACATTTCTAAATCGGCTTCACAAGCAGAAATTAAGAAAGGTTATAGAAAAATGGCAATTAAATATCATCCAGATAAAAATCCTGATGATAAAACTGCCGAAGAAAACTTTAAAAAAGCAGCTGAAGCTTACGAGGTTTTAAGCGATGAAAATAAGAAAGCACGGTATGATCAATACGGTCACCAGGCTTTTGATGGTCCTCAAAGTGGCGGTGGCGGCTTTGGCGGTGGCGGCATGAACATGGATGATATTTTCAGTCAGTTTGGAGATATTTTTGGTGGCGGTGGTGGCGGTTTCGGCGGCGGCTTTGGCGGCGGCGGAAGACAGCAAGCTAGAGTTAAAGGAAGTAATATGCGAATTCGTGTAAAACTAACTTTAGAAGAAATTGCAAAAGGCGTAGAAAAGAAGGTTAAAGTTCGTAGAAAAGTGCAGGCAGATGGGGTACGATATAAAACATGTACAACATGTAATGGTTCTGGTCAACAAATGCGCGTTACCAATACTATTTTGGGTAGAATGCAAACTGCAACTACGTGCGGAACTTGTTCTGGAGCCGGAGAAATTATAAGCTCAAAACCTAATGAAGCAGACGCACAAGGATTAATTATAAAAGAAGAAACAGTACCAATTAATATTCCTGCAGGTGTTACCGAAGGAGTTCAGTTAAAAGTAGGAGGAAAGGGGAACGATGCTCCTGGTAAAAATTCTATTGCTGGAGATTTATTAGTACTCATAGAAGAAGTGCCTCATGAAACGCTGAAAAGAGAAGGCACAAATATTCATTACGATTTATATATCAATTTTTCTGAAGCTGTTTTAGGAACGAGTAAAGAGGTAGAAACCGTTACTGGTAAAGTGAAAATTAAAATTGATGCAGGTACGCAATCTGGTAGAATTTTACGTTTAAAAGGTAAAGGATTACCAAGTATAGAACGCTATGGAACAGGTGATTTTTTAATACATACTAATGTTTGGACGCCACAACAATTAAACAAGGAGCAAACGCAGTTTTTTGAAAAAATGACTGATGATGATAACTTTGCGCCAAGTCCGAATACAACAGATAAATCATTTTTTGAGAAGGTTAAGGACATGTTTTCTTAAATAAATATTAAAAGTGAAGAAAAAGACTATTAATTTTTTGATATATGTTTTTTGTTACTTCATTTTTATATACATTTGTAGTGTTATTGAGAAATCGATAACACTTTTTCTTTTTCATAGCAATTTTTCCCACTCAAATTTCATTTGAGTGGGTTTTTTTTAAAGCAAAAGAAATATAATAGAAAATAGAAAGCAGATTTATCTTATCGCCACGCTTCGGTGTGGAGGAAAGTCCGGACACCATAGAGTACTCATAGCGGATAACATCCGTCCAGCGTAAGTTGAGGACCAGTGCAACAGAAAGCAAGTACAGTTCGGCTGTAGTGAAACCAGGTAAACTCTATGAGGTGCAATGTCATGTATATTAGAGCTTGAGGGCTACTCGCTCGATTCTAAAGGGTAGGCAGATAGATTCTAAGAGCAATTTTAGAACTAGATAAATGATAAGAACCTTAAAATTTAAGGCACAGAATTCGGCTTACAAGTCTGCTTTTTTATTTTCCTTGTTAATTCTTCATTAATACTGTTAATAATCATCTTTTTATTGAAATATAGTTAGTGTTTTAATACATAGCTTTTGTTTATTCATTAATTATAGCAATCTATTATTTATCTTTCAAAATTGATTTTAATACTGTAGATTTGTTTTACAAAATTTAAAATTTATACGCAGATATGGCTTTTGATATTGATATGATTAAACAGGTTTACGCAAACATGACAGAACGCGTAGATGCTGCTCGCAAAATTACAGGAAAACCACTTACCTTGTCAGAAAAGATTTTATATTCTCATTTATGGGAAGGAACTCCTACTAAAGAATTGGTTAGAGGAAAAGACTATGTAGATTTTGCGCCGGATAGAATTGCTTGTCAAGACGCAACTGCACAAATGGCTTTATTGCAATTTATGCAAGCTGGTAAGCCCAAAGTTGCTGTACCCACAACAGTTCACTGTGATCATTTAATTCAAGCTAAAGATGGCGCTGCAACAGACTTAAAGCACGCAAACAATACAAGTAGTGAAGTTTTTAATTTTTTAGAATCTGTTTCTAACAAATATGGAATTGGTTTTTGGAAACCAGGAGCAGGTATTATTCACCAAGTAGTTTTAGAAAATTATGCATTTCCTGGTGGAATGATGATTGGTACAGATTCTCATACAGTAAATGCAGGAGGATTAGGTATGGTTGCTATTGGTGTTGGTGGTGCTGATGCTGTAGATGTGATGGCGGGTATGGCTTGGGAATTAAAGTTTCCTAAATTAATCGGAATTAAATTAACCGGAAAATTATCTGGTTGGACGGCTCCAAAAGATGTTATTTTAAAAGTTGCTGAAATTTTAACTGTAAAAGGAGGAACAGGTGCAATTGTAGAATATTTTGGACCAGGAGCAACTTCTATGTCTTGTACTGGTAAAGGTACAATTTGTAATATGGGTGCAGAGATTGGTGCAACAACATCAACTTTTGGTTATGACGAGTCTATGGAACGGTATTTGCGTGCTACAGATAGAGAAGACGTTGCAGATGCTGCTAATAAAGTAAAAGATTACTTAACTGCTGATGACGAAGTATATGCAAATCCAGAACTTTATTTTGATCAAGTAATTGAAATAAATTTATCAGAATTAGGTCCTTTATTAAACGGTCCTTTTACGCCAGATTTATCAACGCCTGTTGGTGCTGATATGACTAAAAAAGCAACAGACAATGAATGGCCACTTACTGTAGAGTGGGGATTGATTGGTTCTTGTACAAACTCATCTTATGAAGATTTATCTAGAGCTTCTTCAATTGCACAACAAGCTATTGATAAAGGTTTAAAAATGAAATCAGAATTAGGAATTAATCCTGGTTCAGAGCAAGTAAGATATACGGCTGCTAGAGACGGAATTCTTGGGATTTTCGAAAACTTAAATGCTAAAATATTTACCAATGCTTGTGGTCCTTGTATCGGTCAGTGGGCACGATATTCAGATCCTAAAAATGCTCCTAAAAATAGTATTGTACATTCCTTTAATAGAAACTTTGCTAAAAGAGCAGATGGTAACCCGAATACACATGCATTTGTTGCATCACCAGAAATAACTGCAGCCATAGCAATTGCAGGGCGTTTAGATTTTAATCCTTTAAAAGATTTTTTAATCAACGAAGACGGAGAAAAAGTAATGTTTGATGAACCAACTGGATGGGAATTGCCTCCAAAAGGTTTTGAGGTAAAGGATAACGGTTATTTAGCGCCAGAAAAAGACGGAAGTCACGTTAAGATTGCGGTTAACGAAGATTCAGAAAGATTACAATTATTAGAGCCTTTTACGCCTTTAGGAAATACAATTTCAGGTGCAAAATTATTAATAAAAGCTTTTGGTAAATGTACTACTGATCATATTTCTATGGCAGGACCTTGGTTGCGTTTTAGAGGTCATTTAGATAATATTGCAAACAATACCTTAATAGGAGCTATAAACGCTTTTAATAAAAAAACAAACTTTGTTAAAAATCAAATAACAGGAGAATATAATGCAGTGCCTGCGGTTCAAAGAGAATACAAAAAAGCCGGAATTAATACGATCGTTATTGGTGATCATAATTATGGTGAGGGTTCCTCTAGAGAGCATGCTGCAATGCAACCAAGACATTTAGGTGTTGCTGCTGTAATTGTAAAATCTTTTGCAAGAATTCATGAAACAAACTTGAAAAAGCAAGGAATGTTAGGGTTAACATTTGCTAATGAAGCAGATTACGATTTAATTCAAGAAGATGATACGTTTAACTTTTTAGATTTAAACGAATTTGCTCCAGATAAGCCATTGACTATTGAAGCGGTTCATGCTGATGGATCTAAAGATGTATTTGAAGTAAATCATACGTATAATAACTCTCAAATTGTTTGGTACAATGAAGGTTCTGCTTTAAATTTAATTAAAAAGCAAAACGCTTAAAATTAATAACATGATAGCTTAAAACTCCTAAAGAAATTTAGGAGTTTTTTTATGAATAAAAATAATCGTTCAATTTTTGAGTAAGTGCAAAAGTTCAATTTTCGGAAATATAAGTGTAAACCTCTCTTATAATGGTTCAGTTTGTGATGCTCTCCAGATCGCAAGTAAGCGCAAAAAAATGAACTATCCCGAGGCAGAGCCATCGGGGTATCAAAACAATCGGAGTTGATCTGAATGTATCTTTTCGTATTCATTTTTACCTTGATTTTGAAGATACTTTTTTATGACTTCTTCATTTGCATATTGACCGAGTGTATTTACATAGTAACCACTTGTCCAAAACTTCCCTCCCCACAAAAACCTTTTAACTTCTGGGTGTAGCCTAAAGATTTCTTTTGCTGTAATACTTTTGACTGCACTAATTATCTTTTTTGGAGAATTTACTGGAACACTTTGAATCAAAAAATGAACATGATTCCCATCAATACCAATTTCCAAAAACTGAATCTCATAACGAGGTTCTATTTTCAAACAAATCTCTTTAAAAGTATTTGAAACATCTGTTGTAAAAACTGTTTGTCTATATTTTACCAGACAAAAAAAATGATATAACAGCAAACTTCTGTTATGACTTTTATGAATATGTTCACTCATAAATACAAAAGTACATATCTTTACGCAACACCCGAGGCAGAGCCTCGGGGAATTCTATCGATTAAATTTTTCGTTTTCTTTCAATAAACCTAGAAAGCTAGACGCTAAATATTTTTTTAGAATGATAAAGTTTGCAAAAATACTACTATAAACTACAAAAAAACCGGAAATAACCTTAAAGTTTGCCAAGCTGAAAGCATTCCACATTAAAGAGAGTATATCAAATTTTCGTTTTCTCTCAGTACACTTTGAAAGCTATCGGTTAGTTGTTTTTTAAAATAAAATATTCAATAAATTCAAAGAATCGTTATTTATGTAGTCGTTTTTTTCCCAAAGCAAATAAACCTAAAATTGGTCCAAGTGCTAAAATCATAAATATATAGGTTGAGTTTGATGAGAATTGCAACACACTTATTATTTGAATACTGATAATTGTAATTGAAAATCCGATGCAATTAACGATTGTTAAAGCGGTTCCTTTATCTTTTAATGGGGCATTTTGTGCCACTAATGTCGAGAAAAGTGGTGAATCTGCAATCACAACCATTCCCCAGAAAATTAAAAATAAAATAAAGAATGCCGAATTCTGCAATTGAAACATCCATGGAGAAACTAAACAGCAGATACACGACAGTAATAAAAAACTAAAAGCAGTTTTTTTAACGCCAAATTTTTGAGAAAAATAACCTGCTAAAACACAAGAAAAGCTTCCAACGGCAATAATTAAAAAAGACAGTATTGGAATGTTAAAAATGTTCTCTGGGTGTAATTTTCGATACATCACCAATAAAATAGGGACAAAAGTCCAGAAAGTATAAAGCTCCCACATATGGCCAAAATAGCCAAAAGCAGCTTTTCTAAAGTGTATATTTTTAAAGACTTGAAAACAACTAGATAAATTTAAACCTTTGCTTTGCGTTCTATAAGGGCCGTCTTTTACAAAAATGAACATCAATAAACCTCCAAAAACAGATAGAGATGAAGTTGAGATTAAAACATTTTTCCAAGAATAGTTAAGGAGTATATCCTTTAGCAAATGAGGCAAAGCGGTGCCCAAAACTAAAGCACCAACAAGATATCCTAAAGATTTTCCTAATCCTTTTTGATAATAATCAGTGGCTATTTTCATGCCTACCGGATATATTCCTGCCAAGAAAAAACCTGTTAAAAAACGGAAAAATAGCAGACTAACTAAAATTTGATTCTCAAAAATGAGACTTAAATTAAAAAAAGCTCCTAAAATTGCGCTCATAAAAAATACTTTTGATGGCGAAAAACGATCAGCAATGGTAAATAAGGCAAATAATAGAGTTCCAGAAATAAAACCAAACTGAACAGAAGATGTTAAATGACCTAATGTATCATCTTGTAAATCAAAAGTTTCTATGAGTTGATTCATCACTCCGTTACCTGCAAACCATAAGGAAGTGCAACAGAATTGAGAAATAACAATAACCAGAAGTATATAATTGGAGTTTTTCATTGATGACCACGAAAATAATCAAAAAGAGATGAATAAACGTTTTAAATTATTCTACGAGTACTTTAGATTCTCTATATTTGAATAGATGAAAAAAGTCAAAATCATAGAATGTCCTAGAGACGCAATGCAAGGAATAAAATCTCATTTTATATCCACCGAAAAAAAAGCATTATATATAAACTCGCTATTAAAAGTTGGTTTTGATACAATTGATTTTGGCAGTTTTGTATCGCCCAAGGCTATTCCGCAAATGCGAGATACAGCAGCTGTTTTAGCAAAATTAGATTTATCCAAAACGCAAAGTAAATTATTAGCAATTATCGCAAATGTTAGGGGAGCAAAGGATGCTTCTCAATTTGAAGAAATTGATTATTTAGGATATCCTTTTTCAATTTCAGAAAACTTTCAAATGCGTAATACACATAAAACAATCGATGAATCTATTAAAGCACTAGATGAAATTTTAAATATTGCGGATAAAACAAATAAAGAAGTTGTTGCGTATTTATCGATGGGATTCGGAAATCCTTACGGAGATCCTTGGAATGAAGAAATTGTGGGAAATTGGACGGAGAAACTATCAAGTATGGGGGTTAAAATTTTATCACTTTCAGATACTATTGGTAGCTCAACGCCCGAAGTAATTCATTATTTATTTTCAAATTTAATTCCGAAATATCCAGAAATAGAATTTGGAGCGCATTTGCACACAACACCAGATAAGTGGCACGAAAAAGTGAATGCAGCCTATAAAGGGGGATGTACACGTTTTGACGGCGCCATAAAAGGATATGGTGGCTGCCCAATGGCAAAAGATGAGCTGACAGGTAATATGCCAACTGAAAAGTTATTGAGTTATTTTACTGCAGAAAAAGCAGATACAAACATTAAACCGATGAGTTTTGAGAGTGCTTACAACAAGGCATTAGAAGTTTTTATCTAAAAGTTAATAGACTTTCTTATCGCATAAAACGTTTGCTTACAATACTGCTAAAGTTTTATTCTCAATCTGTAAATCTATTGAGTTTTCCTGTTTTTCCGATGTTTAGAATGTTAAAATTATTAAACCTTTGTTAAAATATATCTACAATCAGATTTATTTAAGGGAAGATTGTTTATTTTTGGTGACTAATTGTTAAACAAAATATTTTATGAAAAACATTAAACTACTCGCATTATTCATTGCCACATCTTTATTTTTTTTTAGTTGTGATAATGATGATAAAGATGAAACATTTATTACCATAACACCTTCTGGTAAATCAATCGTTTACGATTTAGGTTCGAAAGATGTTGCAGGTATTTCTGGTACTGCAACTTTTAGAGAAAATACAGATGAATCTGTAACGGTTATTTTAGATCTTACAGGAACACCAGCTGAAGGAATTCATCCAGCTCATATTCATATAAATACAGCTGCAGAAGGCGGTGCTATAGCAGTTTCTTTAAATCCTGTATATGGTTTTAACGGAAAAAGTTTAACAATTTTTAGTGCATTAGATGATGGTACAACTATCAATTATGATGACTTATTAAACTTTGATGGCTACATTAATGTACATTTAAGTGCAGATGAATTAGGAACTATTGTATCTCAAGGAGATATAGGGCAAAATGATTTAAAGCCAGAATCTAAAACCTATGATTTAGGCGAAAAAGCTGTAGCTGGTATTTCTGGAAACGTAACGTTTTCTGAAAGACTTAACGGAGAAGTTTTAGCAGAAATTATCTTAAGCGGAACTCCTGCAGGAGGTGAGCACCCTGCTCATATTCATGCAAATACTGCTGCAGAAAGCGGAGATATCTTATTAACTTTTACTCCCGTAAATGGTGATTCAGGAATGAGTGCTACCAATTTCTCTGCTTATAATGACGGAGCTGCATTCGCATATTCAGATATTGAAGGTTTGGATGCTTATATTAATGTGCATTTAAGTGCAGATAATTTAGGAACTATAGTTGCTCAAGGTGATATAGGACAAAATGATTTGAATGGTAGTTCTAAAGCATATGATTTAGGTGAAAAAGATGTTGCCGGAATTTCTGGTAACGTAACGTTTTCAGAAAGAATTAATGGTGAAGTATTAGCTGAAATAGTATTGGCTGGAACACCAGTAGGAGGTTCACATCCAGCTCATATTCATGCAAATTCAGCTATTGAAAGCGGTGCAATTTTACTTACGTTCTCTCCAGTAATTGGAGATTCAGGATTTAGTGCTACCAATATTTCTGCTTATAATGATGGTTCTGCATTTACGTTTGCAAACATTGCAGGTTTAGATTCTTATATCAATGTTCATTTAAGTTCAGCTGCATTGGGAACAATAGTGGCTCAAGGAGATATCGGAGAGAATGATTTAACAGGAGCAATTAAATCTTATGATTTAGGAGAAAAAGATGTAGCTGGTATTTCAGGAACGGTAACTTTTTCTGAAAGAGAAAACGGTGAAGCTTTAGCAGAATTAATGCTTTTAGGAACTCCTGCAGGCGGTGTGCATCCAGCTCATATTCATGCGAATACAGCAGCAGAATCAGGAGCAATTCTTTTTTCTTTTACACCAGTAAACGGAGATACAGGATTGAGTGCAACGAATGTGGCTTCTTATGACGATGGGTCTGCTTTTGTCTATGCTGATATTGAAGGTTTAGACGGATATGTAAATGTGCATTTAAATGCAAATGCTTTAGGGACTATTGTTGCTCAAGGCGATATAGGTCAGAATGCCTTGACCGGTACAACAATCTCTTATGATTTAGGTGAAAAGGATGTAGATGGTATTTCAGGAAATGTAACGTTTTCTCAAAGAGTTAACGGAGAAGCTTTAGCGGAAATAATGTTAGAAGGAACACCATCAGGCGGTGAACACCCTGCTCATATTCATGCAAATACAGCTGTAGAAGGCGGAGCAATTTTATTTTCTTTTACCCCAGTAAATGGAGATACAGGTATGAGTGCAACGAATGTAGCTTCTTTTGATGATGAATCTGCTTTTGTATATGCTGATATTGAAGGTTTAGACGGATATGTAAATGTGCATTTAAGTTCAAGTGATTTAGGAACAATTGTAGCGCAAGGAGATATAGGACAGAATGATTTAACAGGTGATTCTAAAGAATATATTTTAGCAGAGAAAGACGTACTAACAATTTCAGGAACGGCTACTTTCTATAAAAGATTAAATGGTACTGCATTAGCTGTTTTAGCAATTCAAAATACACCACCTTCAGGAATTCATCCTGCTCATATTCATGAAGATGATGCGGAAACAGGAGGCGCAATTGCTTTTACTTTTAACGCTGTAAACGGCAATACAGGTATGAGTAGTACTCAAGTAGAGGCGTTAGATAACGGAGATGCAATTACGTATGATCAAATATTAACGTATGACGGTTATATTAATGTTCATTTAAGCGAAACACAATTAGGTACTATTGTTGCCCAAGGCAATATGGGTTCTAATGAATAATTAAAATTAATATTTTAAAAGTAAAACCCATCAAATTTTGATGGGTTTTCTTATTTTATGTGAATACCTTTGATGGCTTAAAGAAACATCAATCAAAAAAAATAAAATTATTGTATGCAACTATATAAAAGATTATTTTTCGTCATTATTTTAGGTTTGCTTTTTTCATGTAAAAAGGATGATCAAAAAATAGAATTTACATTTCTTCAACTAAATGATGTTTATGAAATTGCACCGATTCAAGGAGGCGAGTTTGGAGGAATGGCCAGAGTAGAAACAGTACATCAACAATTATTAAAGGAAAATAAGAATACCATGCTTTTTATGGCTGGTGATTTTTTAAATCCTTCTTTATTAGGAACTTTAAAAATTGATGGAGAAAGAATTCGTGGTGAACAAATGGTTGATGTGATGAACGCTATGAATTTCGATTTGGTAGCCTTTGGAAATCATGAGTTTGATATTTCTCAACAAGATTTACAAAAACGTTTAAATGAAAGTAACTTTCCTTGGATTTCTGCGAACGTAAAACTGAAAACAAAGGAAGGTGTAATACCTTTTTACAAAGAAATAAACGGGAAAAAAGAGAAGGTATTAGAAACTTTTATCAAAGAATTTTCTGATGAAGATGGTACAAAAATTAAAGTGGGTTTTATAAGTGTTTGTATTCCTTCTAATCCTAAAAATTATGTTGAATACGGCAATATATTTATAGAAGCAAAAGCATCTTACGCCGCTTTAAAAGATTCTGTAGATGTTGTTTTTGGTTTAACACATGTTAAAATTACCAACGATAAAAGAATTGCAAAATTAATTCCAGATTTGCCATTAATTATGGGTGGTCACGAGCACACAAATTCTTATCAAACAGTAGGTAATGTTAAAATTGCCAAGGCAGATGCAAATGCCAAAACTGCTTATATTCATAGAATTTCGTTTGATAAAAAAACAAAAAAAACACTTGTAAAGTCAGAATTAAAAGAAATAAATGCAACTGTTAAAAGCGATGTTAAGGTTGGTGAAATTGTAAGTAAATGGCAACAAATTTTATTAACACAAATTAAAGAGGTAATTCCAAATCCTGATGAAGTAATTTTTACTGCAAAGGTTCCTTTAGATGGCAGAGATATGCAAGTTAGGAGCATACAAACTAATTTAGGGAAAATTATTACTAGATCGATGTCTTTTGCTTTTGACGATGAAGTAGATTGTGCTATAGTAAACGGGGGTTCAATAAGAATTGATGATGCGTTAGAAGGGAATATTACACCTGTTGATATTTTTAGAGTTTTACCTTATGGAGGCGCCATTTTAAAAGTAAAGATTAAAGGTAGATTATTAAGACGCGTGTTAGATTATGGAGAGTTAGCTGCAGGAACAGGCGCATATTTGCAGCGTTTTAATGCTGAAAAAATAGAAAAAATTTGGTTGATTAAAAACGAAAAATTAGATGCAAATAAAATATATACTGTGGCATTTTCTGATTATTTACTTAAAGGATTTGACATTCCCTTTTTATCTGTAGAAAATAAAGAAGTGTTGATGTTGTATACCCCAACAAAAAATGAATTAGCTTTTGATATTCGAAAAACAGTGGTCTCTTTCTTAAAGAATAAAAAGTAGTTGATGTAGCGTTGAGGATAAATAATAAACTATATGCTATAGGCAGAGCTCAATAAGTATTGAAAACAAAAAAACTCAAGATCTAAATAAATCTTGAGTTTTTTTATTTTATGCAATCTATAAAAGAAGGCTATATAATTTTAAGAATCTCTACGTTTTCTACCGAAACCGCCAGAAGGTCTTTTTTCTCCACTAGAACCTCTTTCAGATCTTTCTGGTCTGTCGGATGAGCGTTTATCTGATCTTCCTCTACCAGAATCGCTACTTCTTGATGAAGAACCTTCAGAGCCTCTACGTCTTCCAAATCCACCGCCATCTTTTTTGCCGAATGGTTTTTTAGCGCCTCTTCTTCCGCCACCTGAACGTTCTTTTTTAGTAACTTCTATATTTACCGAACGACCGTCAAAATCTGGTTGATTTGAAGAAAAAGCCTCTAAAGTTTTGTCTTCAAAATCTTTATCAATCTCAAAGAAAGAAAAAGTATCTAAAATATCGATAGCACCAATTTCTATTTTATCACCTATATTTTGGTCGTTAATTAATCCTATTAATTTAGCAGGATTTAAATTGTCTTTTCTACCAATATTGATAAAAAAACGTGTCATATTTTCATTAACAGTTCTTGCTCTAGAATTATCTTTAGAAGATAAATCGTTTAAATCTTTAGAATTTTCATAGTATGCTAACATTGTATTAAACTCTAAAGAAACAAATTTTTGAATCAGTTCTTCTCTGTCTAAATCTTTTAGCTTTTCATAAATACTTGGTAAAAATTCACTGATTTCAGATTCATTCACTTCTGTTTTTTGAACTTTATCAATTAAGTTCATCAACTGATTTTGAACAATTTCTTTACCAGTAGGTACTTTAGTTTCTACAAATTTCTTTTGAATGATTTTTTCAATTTGGCGTAATTTGCCTTTCTCTTTTCCATTCACTAAAACAATAGAAATACCTGTATTACCAGCTCTACCCGTTCTACCACTTCTATGTGTGTAGTTTTCTATTTGGTCTGGTAGCTTATGGTTCAATACATGTGTTAATTCAGTAACATCTAATCCACGAGCAGCAACATCTGTAGCTACTAATATTTGAATCGATTTTTTTCTGAATTTACCCATTACAGAGTCTCTTTGTGCTTGCGATAAATCTCCATGCAAAGAATCTGCGCTATAACCATCTTTAATTAAATTGTCTGCAACTTCTTGAGTTTCTCTTCGAGTTCTACAAAAAATAATTGCGTAAATATCAGGGTTTAAATCTGCAATTCTCTTTAAAGCGGGGTAACGTGTTCTTTCTGTTACAGAATAATATTCGTGACTAACACTATCTGCACCTTGATTTTTTTGACCAGAAGTAATTTCTACTGGTTTGGTCATGTAGTTTCTTGCAATTGCTTCTACTTCTCTAGGAAAAGTTGCAGAAAATAACAAAGTTTGTTTCGTTTCTGGAGTTGCTTCTAAAACCTTATCAAGTTCTTCTTTAAAACCCATGTTTAACATCTCATCAGCTTCGTCTAAAACGAGCCATTGAACGTTTCCTAATTTTAAAGCTCTTCTTTTAATTAAATCTACAGTTCTACCTGGAGTTCCAACTACAATTTGAGATCCTCTTTTTAACGATCTAATTTGGTCTTCCATACTAGAACCACCGTAAACAGTAGTAACTCTAACGTCTGGTAAATATTTACAAAAGTCTTTAATATTATTTCCTATTTGTACAGCTAGCTCTCTTGTAGGAGATAAAATAATAGCTTGTACATTGCTGCTATTCGTATCTAAAAGCTGTAAAATTGGCAAACTAAAAGCAGCAGTTTTACCTGTACCTGTTTGTGCAAACGCTTTTAAATCGTCGGTAGATGAAATAATTTGTGGAATTGCTTTTTCTTGAATTACGGTAGGTTTTTCATAACCTAGATCCGTCAATGCTTTGTTGATAGGTTCTTTTAAACCTAATTCTAAAAATGTAGACATTACTGTGTTTTTTTGGATTCACAGAACGCCCATCTGCAAACCCGTTTATAATTCGGACTGGCTTTACATGAGTTTATACTCATTTCTAAAACCGTGCAAAGGTACATTATATTTTGGAAAGAACTAATTTTAGTTTGTTTAATTAATTCTCGTTCAATTCTTTTAGAAAAGGGTTTAAATTATAAGATGAAATAGAGGCGAAACCATTTAATACAACGCCTTTTTTATCAATTAGAATAGAACGAGGCATTTTGCTAGTTAAAAAATGATGTGCTTCACTTTTTTCATGAAGATAAAATTGGTTTTTGATATCTAACTTTTGAATTCTTTCATTTTTATCTCCATCTATCTTTATTTCTATGAATTTAATATTAGGATATGTATTTGTTAAATAATTAAACCTAGAAGTCATATAGCTTTCTGAAATAAAATCTGGACTCCAGAAAAATAACAAAGCACTCTTATCTTTAATGATCTCTAAAATTGAATATTGAGTATCTGTATAATCTGAAACTTTAAAATCTGCTAAACTTTCACTGATTACAACCGACTTTGCATCACAAACTAAATTTTGAATAAGCTTTTTGTCTTTATCATTTGTTGATAAATCGAAAAAGGTATCAAAAGCTTCAAAATTAATAGTGCAGCTAGATTTATTGTAAAAATGACTAACAACTGTTTGTTTTAAAAAAGCATTTTTAGAGCTTACCGAAGCTATTTTCTCATCAATTGTATGCAGTAAATCTATCGTAAATTTAGAAGAGTACTCGCTTTTCATGGGTGCATGCCCCAAGGCATAGGTTTCATTATATAAGTAATTTCTAATATATTGTGAGTAGGGAGGATAATACATCAATGAACCTTTATTGATTTCAATGGCTCTTCTATACTCGTAGAAAGAATCATTTATATCAGGAAAACTACCATTATCCGAGTATTTAGCATAAATCATCGGATATTTTTCTACCCTAGCAAAAGTAGGATACGTCAAAGTGATTTTTAAGATTTCATTAAAACTTTTTGTTTCTTCTGGATGACTTGCAACATAATCATCATACATATTTAATTTAATTGCTAACAATGAGTCAACCTTTTCTTTAAATACAATAGGTTCTTTTTTGTTAAATTGATAAAAGAATTTTCGATCTTTTTCGTTCTCTAAATAACAATCAACTAAAATATTATTTCTTTCTGCACCTTTACCAGCAAAAACCAAAGATTCGTCAAAATCCCAAGTATTTAGGCGCAGCATTAAACTATCATTCGGTTCTAAATATATATGCTGATTTTCATCACCATGGGCAAAATAATACAATCCTTCCTGTGCATTGCTAATTTTACCGATAAATTTGTTATTATCATCTAATAGAAAAGTGTCAATTACTTTTTCCATAGCGTATAAGACAACATGATTTGACTTCGGATTTATAATTTTACCTCCAAAATAAGTCAAAGTTTCTTTTTTATCTGAATTACAACTAATTAAGATGCCTAAAAAAAGAATTTGTAAAAAAAGAATTAGTTTTTTTGCCATGTAACTTACGCAATAGAGCTGATTACAAATTTAGTTATTCATGGCTGTTACAGTTGTTAATACCCTGTTAAAAATGAAATACTGCGTCCTTCTAGAGTTTCATTGGTTATTTTATAAAATGGATGGAACATCTCACTAAAAATGAAAAATCAATTTACTACTTTTGCACAAATTTAAAACACTATTATGTTATCAGTTTCTAACTTATCAGTACAATTCGGAAAACGTATTTTATTCGATGAAGTAAATACCAAGTTTCAGCAAGGAAATTGTTACGGAATTATTGGAGCAAACGGAGCCGGGAAATCTACTTTTTTGAAAATTATTTCCGGAAAGATGGATCCTACTTCTGGGCAAGTTCATTTAGACAAGGGCAAGAGAATGTCTGTACTTTCTCAAGATCATAATGAATTTAATGATTATCCTGTGCTAGAAACCATTGTAATGGGTAATAAAGAGTTGTTTTCTATTAAAAAACAAATTGATGCTTTATACGCAGATTATACAGATGAGAATGCAGAAAGAATAGGAGAGCTTCAAATAGCTTTTGAAGAAATGGATGGTTGGAATGCAGATTCTAACGCTGCAGCGATGCTTTCTAATTTAGGAATTAAAGAAGATTTGCATTACACATTAATGAAAGATTTAGACGGTAAACAAAAGGTACGTGTATTAATTGCACAAGCACTTTTTGGAAATCCCGATGTTTTAGTAATGGATGAGCCAACCAATGATTTAGATTTTGAAACGATTAATTGGTTAGAAAACTTCCTGGCAAATTTTGAGAATACGGTAATTGTTGTATCTCATGATAGACACTTTTTAGATTCAGTTTGTACCCATATTTCAGATATTGATTATAGTAAAATAAACCATTATTCTGGTAATTATACTTTTTGGTATGAATCTAGTCAATTAGCATCTAAACAAAGAGCGCAGCAAAATAAAAAAGCAGAAGATAAAAAGAAAGAATTAGAAGACTTTATTCGCCGTTTTTCTGCAAACGTTGCTAAATCTAAACAAGCAACGTCTCGTAAAAAAATGATTGAAAAGTTAAATGTCGAAGATATTAAACCATCAAGTAGACGTTATCCTGCCATTATTTTTGATCGTGATAGAGAAGCTGGCGATCAAATTTTAAATGTAGAAGGATTGAGTAAAGCTTTTGAAGGAGAAAAATTGTTTGATGATGTTCATTTAAACCTAAAGAAAGGAGATAAAATTGCGGTAATTTCTAAAAACTCTAGAGCAGTAACTGCTTTTTACGAAATTGTAACAGGAAATGAAAAAGCAGATTCAGGTAAATTTTCTTGGGGAGTTACCACAACCCAATCGTACTTACCTTTAGATAATTCATCTTTTTTTGAAGACGGAAACTTGAATTTAGTTGATTGGTTAAGACAGTATGCGCAAACTGAAGAAGAGCGAGAAGAAGTTTTTATTCGAGGATTTTTAGGAAAAATGATTTTTTCTGGTGAAGAAGCTCTAAAGAAAAGCAACGTATTATCTGGAGGCGAAAAAGTTCGTTGTATGCTTTCTAGAATGATGATGAAAAAAGCGAATATTTTATTGTTAGATGAGCCAACAAATCACCTAGATTTAGAATCGATACAAGCTTTAAACAATTCTTTAATTAATTTTAAAGGAACGGTTTTACTTTCTACACATGACCACGAATTTGCAAATACAGTTGCCAATAGAATTATAGAATTAACCCCAAAAGGGGTGATTGATAGACAGACTACTTTTGATGAATACGTCTCTGATCCGAAGATTAAAGAATTAAGAAACTCGATGTATTCTTAATCGAATGAGACCTTAATTTTACACGTAACTTACAAAGGGTTACAGCATAAAAAAATCCTTCAAATCTTAAACTTGAAGGGTTTTTTATGAGTATCATTTTAGGTCAAATAGATTAATTCTGTTTTTTAATCGGACTAATAATTTTTACGTCAGAAAAAGAAATAGCACCTCTAATAACACCATCAATAGTTTTCTTTAAAGCTTCAATTAATTGCATTTTTAACTGCGATTTATGATAAATTAAGCTCACTTCTCTTGCAGGTGGCGGACTGGTGAACTCGCGCAAATGCTTTTTATCAACATCATTTAAATCTAAAGTATGCAAATAGGGCAGAAGCGTCATTCCTAAACCTTCTTTAGAAAGTTTAATGAGTGTATCAAAACTTCCGCTTTCTAATTGAAAGCCTTTTTTGTTATCAATTTTATGAGTTCTACATAAATTAAGGACACTTTCTTTAAAGCAATGACCATCTTCTAACAACAAAATATCTTCCATTTCTAATTCGTCCGCAGAAATTAGTTTGTTTTTAAATAGTCGATGATTTTCAGGAATTAAGCCAACAAAAGGTTCATAATACAAAGGTCTTTCTTTAATCGCTTCATTTTCTAATGGAGTCGCAACAATGGCGGCATCGATATGACCATCTGTTAGTTTTCTAATGATTTCTTCTGTAGTTAATTCTTCAATAATTAATTTTACTTTCGAGTATTTTTTTGTAAAATTACTCAAGAACATTGGTAACAATGTAGGCATAATTGTAGGGATAATTCCCAGTTTAAATTCGCCGCCAATAAAGCCTTTTTGTTGGTGTACAATGTCTAATATTCTGTTGCTTTCATTTACAATTACCTTTGCCTGCTCTACTATTTTTTTACCTATTTCAGTAAGCTCAATAGGTTTTTTAGAACGATTAAATAATTTTATATCTAATTCATCTTCTAATTTTTGTATTTGCATGCTTAATGTTGGCTGTGTCACAAAACTATGTTCTGCGGCAACCGTAAAGTTTTGGTATTCTGCAACCGATAAAACGTATTTTAATTGGGTAATAGTCATTTGTATAAGAAATTTTTATAAAGATATTAAAACTATCAATATTAATTATAGTTTATCTTCATTATTTTATTTTAAATTTGTGGTATAATTTAAAGCAAAGATATGACTAAAAATATATTAGGATTAGAAAAAAAAGACTCAAAAGAATCTGTTGAAAGTTTAAATGGCTTATTAGCAAATTTTCAAATTTACTATCAAAGTTTAAGAGGTTTACATTGGAATATTAAAGGTAAAAACTTTTTCGAATTACATGTAAAGTTTGAGGAGCTGTATACAGACTCTCAAGTAAAAATAGATGAAATAGCAGAGCGTATTTTAACCCTACAAGGAAAACCTTTGCACACTTTTAAAGATTATATAGAACATGCAAACGTGCCTGTAGGTAAAAATATTTCTAATGATGAAGAAGCAGTAGAGCTAGTCGTAACCTCATTGTCTAAATTATTAGAGATAGAAAGAGTAATTTTAGATCTTTCTGACGAATCTGATGATGAAGGAACAAACGCAATGATGAGTGATTTTATCTCTGAACAAGAAAAAACAATCTGGATGTTAAATTCTTGGTTGGGTAAATAAATAGATTTTTTATCAGAGACTTTTGATAATTTATATTTTAAATAGGCTGAAAAAACAAAGTATTTTGTTTTTTCAGCCTATTTTTTTCAAGTATTCTTGTAAATTTATAAGTGAAACTCAATTTTGAAGAATAGTGCAGCTATGAATTCCAAATTGTAAGTTGAAGCTGCCTGCACTGAAAGCCGGCTAATCCCGCTTCGTTTGCTGAACTTGTTTTTAGTATTTAGTAGTATATTGGGTTTCATGCCCGATGCTTTTCGTCAAAATATTAAAAAGGTTATTCTTTTTTGATACTTCGACGGTTCTGCCTAGATATTCATTAAACATCAAGTTGTTTTTTTGTCAATTTAAAATAATAAATAAGAGTACCCAATTTCTAGTCCTAAAATATTATAACCATCATTGGGCTTCTGAAAATTAAGATTTGAAACATGCCCAAAATTACTACCAATATAAAGAAATGAGTGCTCGTAAATTTGATGAGAAAGTCCGATTGAGAAATTCTCAATAAATGTAAATCCTTTTGCTAGGCGCTCTGATCGAGTATCAATATAAGAAAAGCCCAAACTTATGGTTCCCTGTAAATTTAGTTCTTGGGTTAATTTAATTTTTGATGCAAAACCAAACTCTAAACCATACAGATTCATTTTTTTAGATGCTGTAAATGCTATTCTTTTCCTTAAATAGTCTGCTTGATCTGGTGTTATATATTGTTCATTAATCAATTGATGCTTTAAAAACTGAACCTGTGGTTGTACAATCAAATCAAAATCAACATTTTTCCAATTTCCTAAATTGTAAAAGGCTTGTAATTTATAAGTATTTGACGTGTACGTATAATCAGGATCATCAAAAATAAAATTTTCATTTGAGCCATAATTGTACAAAAAACCTATTTTAAAAGGTTTTAAAACTGATTTACTTTTATCTTGGGCATACACAAGCATAGAAATAAAAAAGAAAAGTATACATAAAAATTGCTTGTTCATACACATCAATAAACCGAAAATAATTTTTAGGCAAACATTTTAGCTACATTCTCTGCTTTTCTATTTTCTGAATAATCATAAAAACCTTCACCAGATTTTATACCTAATTTACCAGCCATAACCATGTTTATTAATAATGGACAAGGAGCATATTTAGGGTTTTTAAAGCCGTCATACATTACATTTAAAATAGACAAACAAACATCTAAACCAATAAAATCTGCAAGTTGTAAAGGTCCCATTGGGTGCGCCATACCTAGCTTCATTACGGTGTCAATTTCTGCAACACCAGCAACGCCATTATACAACGTTTCAATAGATTCGTTAATCATGGGCATCAAAATTCTATTGGCAACAAAACCAGGGTAATCGTTTACTTCTACAGGAATCTTACCTATTTTTTTAGAAAGTTCTATCGTAAGATTCATTACTTCATCAGTGGTATTATAACCTCTAATAATCTCTACCAATTTCATAATTGGCACAGGATTCATAAAATGCATACCAATTACTTTATCGGGTCTGTTTGTTACCGCCGCAATTTGTGTTATAGAAATTGAAGATGTATTTGTAGCTAAAATGGTTTTTTCATCACAAACACCATCTAATTCTTTAAAAATTTTCGATTTTAAAACTGCATTTTCAGTAGCAGCTTCAATAACTAAATCTACATCTTTAACACCTTTGCTAATTTCTGTAAATGTGGTAATGTTGTCTAAAGTGTTGATTTTATCAGCTTCAGATATTTTTTCTTTAACCACCATTCTATCCAAATTCTTGGTAATAGTTGCCAATCCTTTTTCTAAAGCAACTTCAGAAATATCAATTAAATGAACGTTATAATTAAATTGAGCAAATGTATGTGCAATTCCATTTCCCATGGTTCCAGCACCAATGACAGCTATATTTTTCATGAATGTATTTTTTAGTTTTATAAATAAAAGATAAATATTTGAATACTTAATCTTTTAAAAATTAATTATTATTTGGGCGTTTTAACAGGCTTTACGTTTCAATCTTTTTTTTACCGTTATTGCTAAAAAGCTATTTTACTTTCTGCTGTATTTTTATGATTTAATAGCTTTAAAAAAAAAAGGATTCCCACTTCAATACCTAACTTGCCTGCTGCAGGCAGGCGCAATTACTTGTCAGCAAACACTTAAACTTTAAGATCTTTTTCTGTTTTAAAACAAGCAATAACTCGCTGTGCAAGTCTTAAAGCATCTGCACCATTTTCTAAAGTAACAACAGGTGTTGAATTATTATTGATAGCGTCAGCAAAAGTTTCTAATTCATCTAAAATTGCATTATTATTAGTCACTTCTGGGTTCTCAAAATAGATTTGTTTTTTTACGCCTTCATCATTCTGTAAAATCATAGCAAATTCATCTGGTGTTTCTGGTACATCTTTCATGCGCACAACTTCAGATTCTTTACTTAAAAAATTCACAGAAATATAAGCATCTTTCTGAAAAAAACGTGTTTTACGCATGTTCTTCATAGAAATTCTACTTGCCGTTAAATTGGCAACACATCCATTTTCGAATTCAATTCTAGCATTTGCAATATCTGGTGTTTTAGAAATCACAGAAATGCCACTAGCATGTACATTTTTTACTTTAGATTTTACTACAGAAAGTATGATATCAATATCATGAATCATTAAATCTAAAACCACAGGAACATCAGTTCCTCTTGGGTTAAATTCTGCCAATCGATGTGTTTCAATAAACATAGGATTGTTTATTTTATCTTTTACAGCAGTAAAGGCAGGGTTAAAACGTTCTACATGCCCAACCTGACCTTTTACATGATACTGGCTTGCCAAAGTTTTAATAGCCTCTGCTTCTAAAACTGTGTTTGTAATTGGCTTTTCAATAAAAATATGTCGGCCTTTTTCGATGGCATTTTTAGCACAATCAAAATGAGATAATGTCGGTGTCACAATGTCTACAACATCAACAGCATCTATTAATGCATCAACAGAACCAAAAGATGTGTACCCAAAATTCTTGACGACCTCTTTTGCATTGTCAGCTGAAGGATCGTAAAATCCTATTAAATCATATTTTTCTGATTGCGCTAGCAAACGAAGATGAATTTTACCTAAATGACCTGCTCCTAGAACCCCAACTTTTAACATAAATGTATATTTTTTTGTCTTTTGAATAAAATAGATAAGCTATTTAAGTAAAAAGACTACTTGTCATTTTACTTAAATAAGTTTAATTTTAATCTTTATAAGGACGTTAATTTTGAATTTTTCGATTTTAAAATCGAACGAAAACAAAGATACAATTTTATAAGAATTTAATTCAATTTATTACTATTTTTAGCTTCTGAAACCAACCAACAATTGAAAGACACAGCAAAACATCAAGGACTTCGTAATCAATTAGCTACTGTTTTAAAAGCAAAGGGAATAACCGACGAAAATGTATTGAATGCCGTTCGCAAAATTCCGCGTCATTTGTTTATCGACTCTAGTTTCGAATCTCACGCCTATCAAGACAAAGCTTTTCCTATTGCGGCGGACCAAACAATCTCTCAACCTTATACGGTTGCTTTTCAATCTCAAACTTTAGAAATTAAAAAAGGCGATAAAGTGTTAGAAATTGGTACAGGTTCTGGATATCAAACAGCTGCTTTACTAGAATTAAAAGCAGAAGTGTACTCCATAGAAAGACAACGGGAGTTGTTTAAAAAGGCTTCTTTGTTTCTACCAAAGTTGGGTTACAAACCAAAGAGATTTATTTTTGGTGATGGTTATAAAGGTTTACCAGAGCAGGCACCTTTTGATAAAATTATAGTAACCGCAGGCGCACCTTTTGTGCCAAAACCTTTATTAGGGCAGTTAAAAGTAGGAGGGATGTTATTAATTCCGGTTGGCGATTCCTCTCAAATTATGACTCTATTTATCCGAAAATCTGCTAAAGAATTTGAAAAGCATGAATTAGGCGATTTTGCTTTTGTCCCCATGTTAGAAGAAAGAAATTAAGCGTGTAGCATTTTTCTAATCTCCTTAAAGTTTAGATTTTTACTAATACTTCGTATAAATGATGCACGCTTAATTGAATATTTTTAGTTTTAAACACTAAACACTAAACACTATTCAGCTCTCTCCCAATACGCAGTTTTTCCAAATAAGGCAACACCAATATAACCTCTCAATTTTAATTTGTTTGGTTGTATCAGCTGTATATAACATTTATACACTTTTCCGTTTCTAGGGTCTAAAATCTCACCTCCAGACCATTCTTTATCATCTTTTTCTAAACCAGTAAGGATATTTAAACCCAAAAGTGGTTTGTTCTTGTTTTCTCCTTCACACAATTCACAAACTGCATTTTTTCTGTCAGGATTCATAATTTCTGTAATTCTGGCAAAAGCTTTTCCGTCTTTTTCATACACTTCTACAACTGAATCTACTTTGCCAGTATCTTCATTGCGAGAGTTCCATTTACCAAAAATTGTTTGTGCGTTAATAGAAGCTGAAAATGCTAAAAGAACGAAAGTGAGAACTATTTTATTCATAATTATTATAAGTTTTAGTACTAAATAGATTTTTGAGTTGTCTTTAAAAAAATATTCAAAATTGTTATTATTAATTTTTTCAAAAAATCACATTACATGAAATTCTAGTATAGAATTGAAATTTAAACAGATAAACACAAGTACAAATTAAACAAGACTTTATACTTCAGTATTAAAAGTCGAAATTCCAGTTTCCTTGCACTCTTAAAACTTGCTCAATAACATCTCTAACACAGCCATCACCACCTTTTTTATTAGAAATATAAGTAGCAATTTGCTGAATTTCTGGAACGGCATCATTTGGGCAACATGGCAAACCAACAACTTTCATTACAGGATAATCAGGAATATCATCGCCCATATAAAGTACGTTTTCAGGTTTTAATTCGTATTTAGTAACCAATTCGTTGTACTTTTCAATTTTGTTGTGTGCTCCTAAATAAATATCCGGAATCCCTAAAGCGGCTAATCTATTTTTTACAGATTCATTGGTGCCGGCAGATATAATACAAATTCTATATCCTTTATTTATGGCAGTTTTCATAGCATACCCATCTTTTACATTCATGTGTCTTACCAATTCGCCACTTGGCATAATTGTTAACATTCCGTTTGTTAAAACACCATCAACATCAAAAATAAAGGTATTAATTTTGGGTAAAAGTTGTTTGTAGCTAATTTCCATTTTGTATCGATTTCGTTAAGATTTTGTAAATTTTTTGCTGATCAGTATCTAGCAAATTTAAATGATTTTTTATTGTTTTTTGATCCTTTCTGATGGCAGGTCCTGTTTGTGCTTTTTCTGGCGATAATTGATTAACTTTTAAAGCTGTTTCTTGTATTAACGGTTTTAAAATATCAAACGGAACCTTATTTTTTTCGCAAATATCATTCCCTATTTTATAGAGATGATTTGTAAAGTTATTTACAAAAACTGCAGCAACGTGCAGTGTTTTTCGTTGTTCAGAGCTTACTGAATAGATTTTTTTTCCTATTGATTTAGCTATCGTTTCTAACAAAGCATAATCCTTTGCATTTTCGGCTTCTAAACAAAACGGAACTTTAGAAAAAGCTACTTTTTTATCTTTAGAAAATGTTTGTAACATGTAAAAAACACCTTTTCTAGTGTTATTTTGCAAATTATGCATGCCAACACTTCCCGAAGTATGCACTACAAAACTATTTTTTACTTTCGATGAAACTGTTGCAATGGCATCATCAGAAACTGCAATAATAGTAATGTCTGCATCAGGAACTTTATCTAATACTCTAGCACCTATTTGAGTAACCGAAATAGCATCAACATTTAAAAAAGCATTGTATAAATGAGTAGCAACATTTCCGCTGCCAATGAGTACTATTGATATCATAAAACGAAGATATTAATTTTTTAGAGAAAGATAGAATAGGATTTCTTAATTTAGCAATTAAATATTTTTTGAATGAAAGACCAAAAAAAACTAGGAATAAATACTACATGCGTTCACACTGGTGAAGTAAAAGATGAACAATTTAAAGGAGCAGTTTCTCCAATTTTTATGTCTACTTCGTATGCTTTTGATAATGTTGATGTAAAAAGATATCCGCGTTATTATAATACGCCAAATCAAGAAATGTTATGCAAAAAAATTGCTGCATTAGAAAACACTGAAGACGCTTTGATTTTTAGTTCTGGCATGGCTGCCATTTCTACCGCAATGTTTGCTTTTTTGAAAGCAGGAGATCATGTTATTATTCAACAAGTAATTTATGGCGGAACCTATAATTTAATTGTTACAGAATTTGATAAATACGGAATTGAATATTCTTTTACAGAGAGTGACAATGTTGCCGATTTTAAACCCTTAATCAAAGAAAATACAAAAATTTTGTATATCGAAACACCTTCTAATCCGTTATTGGGAATTACAGATATGCAAGCAATTGCAGATTTGGCAAAAGAAAATAAGATCATTACGATGATAGATAATACGTTTGCTTCGCCAATTAATCAGGTTCCTTTTGATTTTGGAATAGACATTATCATTCATTCTGCCACTAAATATATGGGAGGTCATTCTGATATTTCTGCAGGAGCTATTGCAGCATCTAAAGAACATATTGCGTTGATTTGGAAAACTGCTATTAATTTAGGAGGTAATTTAAGCGATCAAACAGTTTGGTTGTTAGAAAGAAGCCTAAAAACCTTAAATCTGCGTGTAAAAGAGCAAACAAAAAATGCTCAAATTATGGCAGAATATTTAGAGAACAATGCTAATATTAATACCGTTTATTATCCAGGATTAAAAAGTCATCCTCAATATGAATTGGCTAAAAAACAAATGAAAGGTTTTGGTGCGATGTTGTCTTTTGAATTAAAAGAAGGTATTGATGCTTTAAAGTTTCAAAACTATTTACAATTGATAAAACCTTCTATGAGTTTAGCTGGTTTAGAAAGCACAACGGTAAGCCCTGCGCAAACTACACATGCATTGTTAAGCCAAGAAGAACGTTTAGAAAGAGGTATAAAAGATGGGTTAATTCGTTTTTCCATAGGTATTGAAGAGGCAGCTGACTTAATTGCTGATATTGAACAAGCCATAAAAAAAGTAAAGAGTTAAACTAAGACTCAAATTATGTAAAAAAACCTCGAGGCAAAACCTCGAGGTTTTTAATGAAATTAGTATTCATAGGAATGCGCCAATGGTAAATTTTTTTTTTTGATGTATGTTTTTGAAAGCATTTCATCGTTTACGTAAAAAAACTTATTTTTTTCTAAAATCTGTTTTCAAATACAAGGCAACTTGAATTCTGTCTAAATGCAAATCATTAATATAATGTCCTAAATAACCTGCTTCTAGCGATATTTTTTTAGTTGCTTTAAAACCAAAAGCGGTAATAAATCTGTTTTCAGAATATAATTTTCCTTTAAAATTGAAAAATGATTCATTACTAGCCATGATATAAAACTTTTTACTTAATGGTAATTTCGCTTTTATTCGATACCGAGCTCTGTTAATATTCGTTTTTACGCCTAAAGAATTTAAAAACCGATGTTCTATTCTAAATCGGTGCGAAAAAGGAATTTTAAAATACTTTGTAGCGTAGGATAATTGTTCGTAAAATCTGTTTTCTCTAGTGTTAGGAGCCACATCAGGATCAAAAGTTCTATCAATATCTAGGTATAAATAACTAGTTGCAGCAGTAAGCTTATTTGTTATTTTATAGTTTACTCCTAATAAATATAAGGTTAAATTATAGTTTTGAAATGTTTGATAGTTGCGCTCTTCAAAACCAGTTTTTAAACTCCATTTTTCAGATAGTATATGATTGCCATAATATAGATACCAGCTACCTATGTTTTGTTCTGATTTTGTTTGTGCTTGAAAAGTAATAAAATTGAAAATTAATAAGGTGTAAATAAGTCTGTTTTTCATCGCAAAAAAAATAAAAAAAAGGCTAGATTTTTAATTCTCATAAAAATCTAGCTTAAAAGAAACTATAGGTGTTCTAAATGGTGATGTTCATCAATTAAAGGTCCACCTTCTATTATTTGATCAGAAGCTTCTGCTGCAAATTTTTCAAAATTTAAATGGAAATAATGAGCCAACTGAATTGCTTTACTAATATAGGCGCCTTTTTGCAACCATGTATTCATTGGGTCTAGCATTTCTATAGGTACATTAGGACAATATTTAGGCATATATAAACCAAAAATTGGGTGTTGCTCAAATTCAACTCCTTCTAAATTACCGTTTAAAATTTCTGTAATCATGGCTCTTGTGTATTTTAATTTAATTCTAGAGCCAACACCATAAGGGCCGCCAGACCAACCCGTGTTTAGTAGCCAAACATTTACGCCTGCATCGGTCATTTTCTTACTTAACATTTCTGCATATTTTGTTGGATGTAACGGCATAAAGGGTTCACCAAAACAAGCAGAAAAAGAAGGTACAGGCTCTGTGATACCTGCTTCTGTTCCGGCAACTTTTGCCGTATAACCAGAAATAAAATGATACGCCGCTTGTCCGGGAGTTAATTTAGAAACCGGAGGCAAAACACCAAAGGCATCACAGGTTAAAAAGAAGATATTTTTAGGATTGCCTGCAAATGAGGGTTCTTGAATTGTATCTATATGGTAAATCGGGTAACTTACGCGCGTATTTTGTGTAAGAGAACTATCCATATAATCTACATCGTTATTTTCATCAAAAACAACATTTTCTAGTAAAGCACCTGGTTTAATTGCTCTAAAAATATCGGGTTCTTTTTCTTCAGATAAGTCAATTACTTTTGCATAACAACCTCCTTCAAAATTGAAAATGTTGTTTTCTTCAGTCCAACCATGTTCATCATCGCCAATTAATTTTCTTTTAGGATCTGCAGATAAAGTAGTTTTTCCTGTTCCAGACAATCCGAAGAAAATAGCCGTATCGCCGTCTTCGCCAACATTTGCAGAACAATGCATTGGCAACACATTTCGTTCTATGGGTAAAATTAGGTTTAGAGCAGAAAAAATTCCCTTTTTGATTTCCCCTGTATACGCAGAACCACCAATGAGTGCTATCTTTTTAGTAAAGTTGATAATAGAAAAGTTTCCTTGACGAATTCCGTATGCTTTAGGATCTTTGCACACATAACCAGGTGCGCAAAGTACCAGCCAATCTTCATTAAAAGCAACATGTTCTTCTGCAGTTGGTCTTAAAAACATATTATAAACAAAAGAATTAGACCAAGGGTATTCTGTAATTGTTCTAATATCTGTTCTATAGGTTGGGTCTGCACAAACATAACCGTCTCTTACATACAATTCTCTATCAGATAAATAGTGTACTACATTATGTTGCAGTTTATCGAAGTTTTCTGATGAAATAGGTTTATTTGTTTTTCCCCACCAAACTTTATCTGTGGTATATTCATCTTTTACAATAAAACGATCTTGAGGAGATCTACCGGTAAATTTACCTGTATTAATGGCTAAAGTTCCGTTTTTAGTTTCTTTACCCATTCCTTTTTCTACGGTTATTTTCTGTAATTCTTCAGGAGGTAAATTCCAATTTACCTTTACATTTTGGATACCGTAAACTCCTAAATCTGATTTGTTTGGAATAATTGCTTTTGTTTTCATAAACGTTTCTTTTAAAATTGATATTAAAATGGCCAAATAATTGGCACGAGAATTAAAGTTGTGATTAGAAAGAGGATTAACAGCGGCAGTCCTACTTTAAAATAATCTAAAAATTTATAGCCACCAGAGCTCATCACCATAGCATTTGTCGTGGTTCCTATAGGTGTTAAAAATGCTGTAGATGCACTAATTGCAATTGTAATTAATAATGGTTCAGGTGAAATTTGTAATGTGTTTGCAGCCAGTAAAACGATGGGCGCCATTAAAACAGCAGTTGCGGAATTGTTGATAAATTGACTAAAAGTGGTGGTTAGTAGGAAAATTCCACCTAGTAAAAATGTAGGATTATCTTTTCCTAAAATACTAATTAATGAATTAGAAATCATTTCTGCGGCTCCAGTTTTCTGAATGGCAACGCCCATTGGTATCATAGCAGCAATCATCACTACACTTGTAAAACTGATACTTTTATACGCTTTAGAAAACGGTACACAACCTGAAAATAATACAATTCCTGCAGAAATAAGTGCAGCTATTGAACCAGGAACAGCCTTTAAAACTAATAGCACAATCATTAATATTAAAGCGCCTAAAGCGATGTAAGATTTTGTAGTTAGCTCATCTACATCTTTTAACATTTCTTCGGGTCTACCTACTACAACCACATGTTTATGTTGTTCACTTAATTTTTCTATATTTTCCCAAGAGCCTCTAATAATAAAACTATCACCAGCGTTTACCCTTAAAACATCTTCTAAAAATGGCTTTCTATGGCTAGACGTCGCTAATAATTGAATGCCGTACCTTTTAAAATATTCGTGTAATTTTATTTCTCTGCCAACTAAAAAAGATTGCTGCGTTACAATTACTTCAGACATACCAACTTCTTGGTTTATTAAATTATGTCGCAGTTCTTTTTCAGCAGATTCTTTTGCTAATAATCCCAATCTAAAAGTAATCATTAACTTGTTTATATCTTCTGTATGTCCTTTTACAGTAATAATATCATGATAGAGGAGTTTTGTGTTTTCTTCTGGTAACTCTATAAAGGGTTGCACTCCTTTTAATCTGTTTGGATGTCTTCTTTTTAAACGGATGATATTTATTTTGTATTTATTTTCTAAATCCCACTCAGAGATTTTGGTATTTAATAACGGAGATATAGATCTAATTCTTAATCTATAATAATCATTATCTATGCTATATGCTTGAATCCATTCGTGCAAAGTAGCATCTATATTTATAGGTTTATTATTGGTTTTATTTTCTGGTAGAAATCGATATCCAACATATCTAAAATATAGAATTGCAATAAGTAAGAGCGGTAAACCAATCAAACCAAATTCGAAGAAAGAAAACCCTTCAAAGCCAGCTTCTATTAGCGCATTGTTTGCTATAATATTTGGAGGTGTTCCTGTTAGCGTTAATAAACCCCCTGTATTTGAGCCAAAAGCTACAGGAATTAATATTTTAGAAGGCATGGTGCCAATACTCCAAGCAGAAGCAATAGTTGCAGGTAATAAAGTTGCAACTGTACCCGTATTGCTCACAAAACCAGAAAGTATACCAGATCCTAAAGTGATAATTACTAGTAATTTAGGAACGCTTTTACCAGCTAATTCTATAAGTTTTTTACCTGCCAAAGCGGTCCAACCTGTTTGAGATAATCCTTCGCCGATAATAAATAAAGCAGCAATCATAATTACCGTAGGATTGCTAAAACCGCTTAATGTTTCTGTTAAATTAAGGACGCCAGCCAGAAATAAACTTAACATAGAAACTAAAGCAATAACGTCTGGTGAATACTTTCCCCAAACAAATAATGCAATGGTAATTACTAATATTGAAAGCATTAAAGACATCATAAGTTTTAAATCCAGTTCAATTATTTTTACAATGTAAATTTATAGGGAAACTAAATTTTATTTTATGACAAAGGTCATATTTGTAAAAAACCATCTACTTGTTATGATTAGTTAAACATTCTTGTCTGATAAAAGAGGTAAGATTGATTCGCTTTTAGAACCAAGAGTTGATATTAACTATTTGACAAATAGCTATAAACTTAATAAATTTGACTACTTTATCTTGAAGAAATTATTTTCAAAAAAGCAAGGTGTCTTTTAAAAAATTTTCAGAATCCTTTATTTTAGCAAGGTTTATCAAACAAAAAAAAATAAACGGACACTCATGTTAGTGAAACTTAATTATAAAAATAGCGTAACTATGAATTTAAAAATTATTAGTTAAATTAATCCCGCTTCACCTACTAAATTGGTTTCACTATTTAGTGGAATCTTGGGTTTAATTCTCCGGAGTTCTGCGTTATACTATTAAATGTACCATCTTTTTATACTTAAATGGTTTTGGCTTTTGCTTATTCATTTAAAAACAACAATCTTCTGCATTCTAAAAAGAAATCTAGAACAAAATAGAATTGGTACTTTACTACAAAATCTTCTTAAAAACGTTATTTTTGCTTTTTTTACGTCGATACATTTTTTTTTTTAGGAAAGGTTGTTCTTTAAAAGTCGACAACGTAGAAGATATTTTGACCAAGATTAAACTTTTTTTGAGGTAAGTAGATAATTTCATATCTTGTAAGTCAATAAAATAGGGTGATTATGGATTTATTTACAGGACAAAACCTTTTAGAGTTTACTGAACGGTTTAAAACAGATAAAAATTGCAAAGAATAT
>NZ_VORR01000003.1 GCF_007997085.1 Polaribacter sp. IC066 | reverse complement strand
TAAGGCAGAATGTCTTGAAGTAAGATTACATCAAAGGCTCATCGCATTACTTATTGCTATTCTTACCATTGTGGAAGAACTATTTCCCGAGGTAGATTCTCGAAAAATGATGACTAGGATGATAGCTGATTCTGATTATTTTCACAGGATCAAAAGAATTTTTGAGCCAGATCCTAACTTAAAACTAACCGAATAGTAGCTTGAAAAGTTAGTTTTGGAACAAAAGCAATAAACTTGTAATGATCAAGTGTTTAACTTACTTAAAGTCACTCAAAAAAAAATCTAAATCTCAATGTTCTTACGTTCTTTGGAGGTGCGAAACTTGAGTCATTAATTAACAAATCAATAAAATTTTAACAGCCAAATAATTAAGTAATAAAAAGTTACGGGGTAACATTAAATTAATTTTAAAATAGCTTTGTTTTTATTTTAATTTTATAATTTGCACTCAAACTAATTTTAAATATTTAAAACATGAAAAAAAATTACATTTTTACTTTATTAATGACACTTTGTTTTAGTGCTGTTTCTTTTTGTCAGGGATCAGAAACATTTACAGATGCAACACTGCCAAGCTCTTATTCAGACGATAGTTTTGTTGGTGCGGGTGGAGTTACTTGGACTTATTTAGGGTCAAGAGATGCAAATGGCGATTCTAATAACTCTGGTATTTCTTTACCAGCGATAATGTTAAGAAGGGTTTCTGATAACAGTAAAATTACGTCGAGCACAATAGTTGGCGGAATTGGAGATTTTTCTGTGAAATTATATAAAGGTTTTACAGGCGGTGGCGATAGGCAAGTTGAACTTTTTATAAATGGAGTTTCTAAAGGAACTTCGACCCCTTTCGATGATTTTAATGAACAAACCTTTACAGTTTCTGGTATCAATATATCTGGTGATGTGATTATAGAAATCGTAAATACAACTTCGAAGCAAGTTATTATTGATGATATAACTTGGACAGCTCCAAGTGCTGCCCCATCTGTTACAGTTACTAATGGTTCTGAAATTTCAGAATTAGATTACTTTTTTGGTAACGGTCCATCAGCAGAAAAGGATTTTTCAGTTGGAGGAACAAATTTAACAGAAGATATTCTTGTTACAGCTCCAGCAAGTTTTGAAGTTTCTTTAGCTTCAGGAGGTACTTTTACAGAGTCATTTACACTTACTCAAACAAATGGCGTAATTACTTCTACGGATGTTTATGTTCGTTTAAAAGCAAGTTTGGCAGTAAATACGTATGCTGGTAATATTGTAATAACTTCTGCGGGTGCAGATGATGAAACAGTTGCTTTGTCTGGTGAAATTAGCCCTGCAGAGGCGCAATTTTCGTATACAGCATTCTTAAATGATTTTAATTATGTTGAAAGTGACGCACTTCCATCCGAAGAGCAAACATTTACAGTTGAGGGCTTGTTCTTAACAGGTGATCTTATGGTTACTGCTGCAGCAAACTACGAAGTTTCTTTAACAACAGCAAATGGATTTGCAGATGCGGTAACGATAACACCTAGTTCAGGCTCAGTAGCGGAAACTACGGTGTATGCTCGTTTAAAAGCAGGTTTAACACTAGGTAGCTATACCGGAGATATTACTATTTCTTCTGCAGGTGTAGCAGATGGTATGATTACAGTGAACGGTACTGTTTTTGGAGGAACAACGAATAGTATAGTAATTACAGGGGTTTATGACGGTTCATTAACTGGCGGAAATCCAAAAGGTATTGAAGTTTACGTTTTAAAAGATGTTGCAGATTTATCTTCATTTGGTGTGAGCTCTGTTTCTAATGGTGGTGGTTCTACTGCGGGTACTGTAGAATTTGCTTTTCCTGCTGGTTCAGCAACTGCCGGAACTTTTATATATGTTTCTACAGAAGAAGAAGGTTTTAATACATTTTTTGGAATGAATCCAACTTATACTTCTGGTTCAATGGGAATTAATGGAGATGATGCTATTGAATTGTATGAAAACGGACAAATAATTGATGTTTTTGGTGATGTTAATAATGATTTTTCAGGGCAAGTTTATGATTATTTAGATGGATGGGCGTATAGAAAATCGAATACAAGTCCTGATGGTACTACTTTTACTACCGAAAATTGGACTTATAGCGGTGTTGACGGTTTAGAAGGTGGTACTAATAATGCAACGGCAACAGTGCCTTTTCCTATTGGTTCTTATGCAAATACTACGGCATCTGTTCGTAATACTTCCATAGAAGGTTTCACAACCTATCCAAACCCTGTTACTAACAACATCTTTACAATTAAAAGTAATAGTTCAGAGACAAAAGAAGTTTCTATTTTTAACGTATTAGGTAAAAGAGTGCTTTCATCAAGATTTTCTGGTATACAATCAAATGTTGATGTTTCATCAATTTCTGCGGGTCTTTATATTTTAAAAGTAACAGAAGGAACAAAAACAGCTACTTCTAAATTAGTAATTAGATAATTCGTTATCTTCTAATAAAACTTAAAAGCTTCAAATTAATTTTTGGAGCTTTTTTATTTTTAGTATCTTTCGCTAGAAAAGGAAAAAATAATACGCTATGAATCTTACGTACACATTAAATAATATTTTATTTTTAGATATTGAAACCGTTCCTGAAAAAGAAAATTGGAATTTACTTTCAAAAGAAATGCAAGGTCTTTTTGAGAAGAAAACACAGTACCAACGTAAGGATGAGTTTACAGCAGAACAGTTTTATGGAAGAGCTGGTATTTGGGCAGAATTCGGAAAAATAATATGTATTTCTGTTGGCTACTTTGTAGATGTAGAAGAAAGCAAACAGTTAAGAATTACCTCTTTTTTTGGTGATGATGAGCATCTGCTTTTAACCGACTTTAAAGTTGTGTTAGATAAACACTTTTCAAAACAAGCAAATGTTTTATGTGCCCATAACGGTAAAGAATTCGATTTCCCTTTTATAGCTAGAAGAATGATTATGCATCAAATAGAATTACCTAAAAAGCTAAATTTATTCGGAAAGAAACCCTGGGAAGTGCCGCATATAGACACTTTAGAATTATGGAAATTTGGCGATTATAAACATTATACCTCCCTTAAATTATTGACTTCAATTCTAGGCATTCCGTCACCAAAAGATGATATTGATGGCAGTGAGGTTGCAGATGTATATTATAAAGAAAAAAATTTACAAAGAATTGTAACGTATTGCGAAAAAGATACCATTGCCGTGGCACAGATCTTACTGCGTTTTAATAATGAAAACTTAATTGAAGATAAAGATATTGTAAGTGTTGATTAATTTAAGATTGTTCAATAAAATCAGAGAATGTTATAATTTGTGTGTGTTTAATTTTTTGTAAAACTAATAAATCATTGTCTCCTGTAATTAAAAAATATGCTTTAGAATCTATAGATAGGTTCAGTAGAAAATTATCTTTCTTATCTCTACAAATTTGAATATTTGATGCTACTTTTGCTATTTCTCCGTATTGGTCAAAATATTTAAGCATTTTCTCAATATCAGATTTTTGAAAATATTTTTTAAATTTTGGACTCCTTACAACATCGATAAACTCCTCGATTAATTCATCAGAAAAGATTAAAATAATTTTCTTGTTTTTGATTAATTTGTTGAGCTGATGTAAATTATTTGAAATGAGAAAACTAATCCAAAGGTTCGTATCAAGTATTATTTTCTTACTTTTCATAACGTGATTGTCTCACTTCCTCAACTTCTTTTGTGATTTCTTCAAGTGTAATTTCATCATTATTTTTATTTCTTAATTTTTTTAGTAATGAAGAAAAATCAGAATCATTTTCAGTTTTACTAATCTTAATAAGATTTAAATCGGCTAAACCAATTAAAAGCTTTTTTGCTTTTGGATTTAGTATATCAATTCGAATAGTTTCCATTTTAATTCTATTTTTTTTAAAATTTAAGCAATTATTTTAAATAGGAAAATTTTACTAGAATCAAAAACTATAATCTTTGTTAAGTTTTGTAAAAATAAATACCTCGCACATCCTCTAGATTTCTACAAGAATCTGTGCAAAATAATCATTTATTTACTCTTCTAATTTCATAGAAAGCTCTAACCAACGCTCTTCTTTTTGCTCTAATTCAGCTGCAATTTCTTGCAACTCTTCAGATTTTTCAGGAATATTATCTGTAGCAATTTCTACATTTAAAAACTGATTTTCGATTTTTAATTTTCTTTTTTGAAGTCTTTCTATTTCTGTTTCTAAAGAGCCAAATTCTCTTTTTTCATCAAAACTTAAGGTGTTTTTTGATTTCTTTTTTTCAACCTTTTTCTCTTCCAATTTCTCAACAGGCTTTTCTTCTATTTCATTATCGGTAGAATTTTCATAGGCTCTAAAATCTGAATAATTTCCCGGAAAATTTTCTACAACGCCTTCGCCTCTAAAGACAAAAAGTGCATCTACAATCTTATCCATAAAATAACGATCGTGAGATACCACTAATAAGTTTCCAGGAAAATCTAATAAAAAGCTTTCTAATACATTTAAGGTAACTACATCTAAATCGTTTGTAGGTTCATCTAAAATTAAAAAGTTAGGATTTTGTATTAAAACGGCACATAAATACAAACGTTTTTGTTCTCCTCCAGAAAGTTTTTCAACAAAATCATATTGTTTCTTTTTATCAAACAAAAAACGCTCTAATAATTGAGAAGCAGAAATTTTTCTTCCTTTGGTAAGCGGAATAAATTCTCCAAACTCTTTTACAACTTCAATTACTTTTTGTCCTGCTTTAATATTGATTCCTGATTGTGTGTAATAGCCAAACTTAATGGTTTCTCCAATAACAACTTTACCGCCATCTACAGGAGCTTTTTCGGTAATAATATTTAAGAAAGAAGATTTTCCTGTTCCGTTTTTACCAATAATTCCGATGCGTTCTCCACGTTTAAAAACATAGTCGAAATTGTCTAAAATAACTTTATCGCCAAAAGATTTTTGCAATTTATGAAGCTCTAAAATTTTGCTTCCTAAACGTTCCATATTAATTTCTAACTGAACGGTATGGTCTTTTCTACGCTGATGCGCTTTGTCTTTTATCTGATGAAAATCATCAATTCTAGATTTAGATTTTGTAGTTCTAGCCTTTGGTTGCTTTCGCATCCATTCTAATTCCTTTTTAAATAAGCTTTTTGCTTTTCCTAAATTGGTAGCCTCTAAAGCTAAACGTTCTTCTTTATTTTGTAAATAGTAAGAATAATTTCCTTTGTATTTGTATATTTTGCCTTCATCTAACTCTAAAATTTCATCACAAACACGTTCTAAAAAGTAACGATCATGGGTTACCATAAAAAGTGTGATTTTTTCTTTTGCAAAAAAGGCTTCTAACCATTCTATCATTTCTAAATCTAAATGATTGGTTGGCTCATCAAGAATTAGTAAATCTGGTTTGTTGATTAAAACAATCGCTAAAGACAGCCGTTTTTTTTGTCCGCCAGAAAGCGATCCTACTTTTAACGTTAAATCGTCTAATTTTAATTTTGATAAAATTTGTCTGTATTGCGTTTCAAAATCCCAAGCATTGTGCTGATCCATTAAATCGAAGGCAGCCTGATATGCATCAGCATTATCAAGATTTTTTAGGGCTTTTTCATATTGATTTACAATAGTAAGTATTTTGTTATCCGTAGCAAAAATGGTTTCTTCAATAGTCAAATCAGGATTTATATCGTCCTTTTGAGCCAAATAAGCAATGCTAATTCCTTTTCTACTAACCACTTGCCCAGAATCTGGTACATCTAAATTGGCAATAATATTTAATATAGAAGTTTTTCCACTTCCGTTTTTAGCAACAAAAGCAACCTTTTGGTCTTTACTAATTCCAAATGAGATGTCTTCAAAAAGTACTCTCTCTCCATAAGATTTAGAGATGTTTTCTACAGATAAATAATTCACAAGTTTTATTTTTTGCAAAGAAACAAAAAACCCAAGCGTTAACTCGAGTTTTTGATATCATTTATAAACAAACGATTATTAGTTGGGGGACAACATTTTTTCTTTCTTTGTACACGTTAAAGATATAGAAAATAAAAGCACTTGTCAATCCTTGTTTACCATGATATTTGCGTCTACCGGTAAACAAGGAGGCGTCTACCGGTAAACAGGGAGAAGAATGTTTTTAGAAATACTTTTGTTACGCTCCAAATTAAGAAAAACAATCTTTAGCATGTCTTAATTAATGGTATCTTGCAAGCCTATTTAATTTAAAAATATTATATGAAAATTATTGTTCCTATGGCCGGTATTGGCTCTCGTTTAAGACCTCATACACTTACAGTTCCTAAACCTTTAACGGTTATTGCGGGTAAACCCATTGTACAACGTTTGGTAGAAGATATTGCGGCTGTAATTGATGAAGAAATAGAAGAAATAGCTTTTGTAATAGGAACTACAGCAAAAGGATTTCCTGGCGATACGAAAGAAAAATTATTGAATATTGCTTATAAATTGGGCGCTAAAGGCTCTGTGTATATTCAGCACGAAGCGATGGGAACTGCGCACGCAATTTATTGTGCAAAAGAATCTTTGAGCGGTCCTTGTGTAGTGGCATATGCAGATACTTTGTTTAAAGCAGATTTTACGTTAGATGTGCATGCAGATGGCGCTATTTGGGTTAAAGAAGTTGAAAACCCAAGTGCATTTGGAGTGGTAAAATTAGAGGATGGCGTGATTACCGATTTTATTGAAAAACCAAAAGAATTTGTTTCTGATTTGGCAATTATTGGTATTTATTATTTTAAAAGTGGTGAGAAAGTATTAGAAGAAATTCAATATTTAATCGATAATGACTTAAAAGAGAATGATGAATATCAATTAACAAATGTTTTAGAATCTTTAAAACAACAAGGTGCTAAATTTATGCCGGGTAAAGTAACTTCTTGGATGGATTGTGGAAAGAAAGACCCAACAGTAGATACCAATAAGCAAACTTTACAATTTGAACATGAAGCTGGCAATAATTTAGTTTCTGATGATGTGGTTTTAGAAAATTCAGAAATCATTCAGCCTTGTTATATTGGTAAAAATGTTGTTTTAAAAGATAGTAAAATAGGGCCGTATGTTTCTATTGGTGAAAATAGTGTGGTTACAAAATCTACGATTGTGAATTCATTAATTCAGACAAACGTAACGATTTCTAATGCTAATTTAGACAATGCAATGATTGGCAACCATGCAAAGTATAACGGTAAATTTACCTCTGTAAGCATTGGTGATTATACAGAACTAACATAATGACTTGTATAGTAAAGAATATAAAAGCAAGTAAAGGAAGTCAATTTTATTTTTTTAAATTGACGTTCTTCTCATTTTTTATTTTTCTTTTCTCAATGCAAGTAAACGGGCAAGATAGTATTCTTGAAATTGAAGATTTAACAGAAGCGGCAGATTTAAAATTTCAGCAATTCTTTTTTAAGGCCTTGTCTCAAAAATCAATAGGCAATTATCAAAAAGCCCTAGAAAATCTAGAAAACTGCAATCAGCTTTTAACGAGTAACGTGGCTGTTTTTTTTGAATTTTCAAAAAATTATTTATTTTTAAACAATATTTTATTAGCCAAAGAATATATTAACAGAGCGTTAGAGCAAGATGCTGATAATATTTGGATGTTAAAACATTTGGTAAAAATTCATCAAAAAGATAGAAATTTTAAAGAGGCTATTATTGTTCAGCAAAAAATAATAACAGCCGAACCTAAAGAAAAAGAATTTTTGGTTAGACTTTATTTATACGATCGGCAATATAAAAAAGCGATTTCTTTAATGAACACTTTAGAAACTGAAAATTCATTATCATCAAACCTAAAAAGGCTTAAAACAAGTTTAGAGGCAAGAAAATCTGATCTCGTTAAAGAGGTAAAATTAACCGATATTAGCGCTTTAGAAGATCGGTTTAGTAGCGATAAATCTTATCAAGTTTTAGAGCAAATTTTAAAAATTTCTGATGATAAACCCGCTGTTTTATTAAAATATAGCGATGAAGGTATTTCTCTATTTCCGGCACAGCCTTATGTTTATTTAATGAAAGGGAAAGCTTTAAACGATTTAAAAGATCATAAAAAGGCACTTTCGGTGTTACAAAATGGTATTGATTTTGTGATAGAAGATATTATGGAAGCTAATTTTTACCAAGAAATGTCAAGAGCCTATCAAGGTTTAGGAAATAGAAAAGACCAAAATAAATACAAGCTAAAAGCTGAAAAATTGAAAAGTTAATTCATGAGATTTTTAAAATACATACTTCTTTTTACAATGATACTCACTTCTTGTAAATCAACAAAAAATATGATGAATGTCAAGGCAATAGCCAAAGATATGTCTGCGAAAAAAGTAGCAAGAAAGCATATAGCCGCTAATTTTGATAGAAAGACGATTGATGCGAAACTAAAGGTTAATTTTGATAATGAAAAAACAAATCAAAGTTTGTCGGTAAGCATGAAAATTAAAAAAGATGAAGTTATTTGGTTAAAAGGAACTAAATTTCTCACAATTTTTAAAGCAGAAATTACTCCAACTTCAGTGCGGTACTATTCATCGGTTTTTAAAAATTATTTTGAAGGCGATTTTTCGATGTTAGAACAGTTACTCGGTGTTAAGATTAATTTTGAGCAGTTGCAAAATCTGTTTTTAGGGCAGTCTTTAATAAATGTAAAAGAAGAAGAACAAGAGGTAAAAATTGGAAATAACACGTATGTTTTATCGCCAGAAAAGCAAACTGAATTGTTTGATATTTTTTTCACCATCAACCCAGCTCATTTTAAATTAAATCAACAAGCTATTATCAATGCCGATAATAATTTGCGTTTAGAGATCGATTATCCTTCTTATAATTTAATCGATACTGAAATTTTTCCTTCACAGGTTCAAATAAAAGCAAAAAACTCAAAAAGGGTTACAACAATAGATTTGATTTATAAAACGGTTGTTTTTGATACAGCGGTAGAGATGTCTTTTAATATACCAAGCGGTTATAAAGAGTTAAAGTTTTAATGGGTACTTTAAAGTTTCATATAATTTTTTCGTTGATTTTTTTGATGAGTTTTTCTTCTTTTAGTCAAACAAAAGAGCAGTTAGAGTTGCAGCGCAAAAAATATAGAGTAGAAATCACCAAGCTGAATACGTTGCTTTTTAGTGAAATAAGGAAAGAAAAAAATGCATTAGAAGAGTTAAAAGACATCAAACAAAAAATTGATGTCAGAAATAAATTGATCAATACCATTAATTTAGAAGCACAACTTTTATCAAAAGGAATTAGAACCAATCAGCGTAAACTGCAAAAACTGAACAAGAGTTTAGAAGATTTAAAGGCAGATTATGCGGCAATGATTTACAAGTCTTATAAGAGTAAATCGCAACAAAGTAGAACAATGTTTTTGTTGTCTTCACAAAATTTTTACCAAGCGTACAAACGTTTAGAGTATATGAAACAATATACATCTTTTAGAAAAAAACAAGGTGAAGAAATTCTTGTACAAGCTGTTTATATTAAAAAATTAAACGATTCTTTAGGCTATCAAAAACGTGTAAAGGATACCTTGATTTTGGTAGAAAAAGATCAAAAAGCAGCAATAGAAGTAGATAGAAAGAAACAAGAAGGTCTTATTACAACCATTAAAAAGAAAGAAGGCAAATACAAAAGAGAGATTCAGCAGAAAGTTAAAGAAGAAAAGCGAATTGCGGCAAGAATAGATAAAATAGTAAAAGAAGAAATTGCGAGCGCTAACAGATTGGCGCTCTCTAAATTAAAAGATAAACCCGCAGCTACCAAGAAAAACGAGTTTATATTAAGTCCGGAAGCAAAAGCACTAGCTGCAAAATTCGAATTGAATAAAGGAAAACTACCATGGCCAATTCAAGAGGGCGTGGTGGTTAGAAGGTTTGGGAAACAATCGCATCCTTCATTTCCAGGAATTATAATTAATGGCACAGGTTTGCATATTGTTACCAGTAAAGGTAGCAGTGCTAACGCTATTTTTAACGGAGAAGTTTTAAACATTTTAGTGGGTTCTGGCGGAACAAAAAACGTGATGATACGACACGGAAACTACATTACTTCTTACAATAATTTAGAGAATTCTTATGTTCAAAAAGGCGATAAAATAATCACAGGGCAAAAGATAGGGAAGATATTTACGGATAAAATTACGGGTAAAACAACGCTCGTTTTTGTGCTGTTACAAAACACCAATAAACTAGATCCTGCTTCTTGGATGTTAAGAAGGTAAAACATTTTTAAAATTGAAGTTGCACCAATTTTATGGCAGCTTTAACTAATAACACGCTTTTTTTTAGTTCGTTTTTAAGATAATTTGACAAAGAATTAGGCTCATTTTTGATTACAAATAAGTCAAAAGAGTTTTTAGAATAAATTAAATTCACAATTTATTACCGTAAAGCTACAATTCAACTCCAATTAATATCCTCTAGATCAGCCACCTTTTATTTTTTGCTTTGGATTTTTAAAAATTTGATGTTCAAATATTTTTATGAAATCATTCAATATTCTTTTGTAATTTGCATTTAAAAACAGGGGCATCTAATATCCCTTTACACCTTTAATTTTATCTATGGAAGAGATTATTTCACAGCAACAGAGTGCCATAGTAACGCTGTATAATGAAAAATTAGTACCGGTTTTTTTACAGAAAATTACAGAACATCATAAAGTAATTTTAAAGATAGAAGAGCTTCAAAAAAAATTGACTTCTAAAAGTTTTGAAAAGGAAGATAAGGATCTTGTAATTATAGATTTAAACACCTATAAAGCCAATATAGAAACTATTGTTTCAAGCTATTTTTCATCCTTAAATTTAGAAGGAGAAGTGTTGTTTGATGCTTATTATACTTCGTTAAATATCCATTTAGAGACAGTTAATGAAGTTTTAAATCGTACGCAAGATAAAGAGCGTTTTTTGGGTTTAGAAACAGATTCTAAAATACTAAAGTTTCAAAAAACGATTAAACATTTGTTGTTTAAAGTGTCTAAAATTCCTTTGAAAACAACCAATGTTTTCAGAAAAACTAAAAAAGAGGTAATTTTTTGGGGACAAGAAATTCCGCTTAAAAATGCAACAGAATATTATTTTAAAAGCGAGCTTACCAATAAATTAGCAGTGGTTATTGAAGCTTTTTATAAAGAAATTTCTGAAATCACCAACAAATATTGGTCAATAGATAAGCAAATTGATGCGGCAATAGAACTTTTTTTAGAGAACAATGTTCCTTTAATTTTTTCTGATGAATTATTTTCTGGTATCAGAGAAATACCTGCTGCCGAAACAAGAATTGAGCATTATAAATTAGTTTTTAGCGAAATTTATGAAGCCACTGTTTTAAAATATACAAACGCCTTATACAAAGTCGATACTATTGAGTTATCTGCTAGTTTTTTTAAGACACATAAAATTATAAAGTATCAAAAAAGTGTTGTCGAAAAAAGTCAAAAAGAAGAATTGCTTTGGCAGAATACCATGAGCGTTTTTAAAAGCGATTGGGAGTTAGACATCGAAATACACCAAATTGTTTTTAACGTGTTGCTGAACTATAGCGAACTTGAAAAATCAATCCATAAACGAACTACAATAATTGAAAAGGAGTTAGAAGTCATTAAAAAATATGTACATGCTGTAAAACTGGTCATCACAGATAAAAAGACAAGTACAGCTATAAAAAACAGTATTGTAAGTGAACTAAAAAACCTTAAGACTACCTTTCAAGAAATAATTGATAAAACAACCACACTTGTTAGCAACCAAGAAATTTCATTACAAATTAATCAATTTGAAGAAAGTACACAGAGTACTTTAAAAACACTGTCTACAAAAAGAGCAATTAGTACAGACAATAATTACGTGTCTAAAACAACAACATCTTCTATCAATTATATTTCGCCTTATGAACTGGTAAGCTATCAAAGTTGGTCAAGTCTTGCAGGTAAAATTAAGCAAGCAAAAGTAGATTTGAATGTAAAAGTAACTACTTTTATAGAAGATATAAATGCATTAGATAATATAATTGAGTTCAATTTAGAATCTGCATTGTCTCTTTTTGAAAATATTTCTCAAGAAAATACGCCTAAAAAAGTGGCGTTAGAAGGATTAGAAAGAAGTGAAGAAAAAGTAGAAAATTTAAAAAATACGCTGGCAAATTTAAATATTGCGAATGCCGAATTATTACTACCAAGTATCGAGGCGTTTAATAAAAGTATTTTAGCGTTAACAGATACCGAAAATATTGTAGAAATTAGGCTCATTATAGCCAAAGCAAAATCTATAGAAAAAAGTAAACTCCTTAAAAAGAAAGTAATAAATAACGCAAAGAATTTTATACCAATAGCGTTACTTTTTATAAAAACCAACTACTCAAAATCGGTAGCTTTTGTAAAAAGCATATTGCATAAAACGGGTTTGTTTAATGAAATTACAGAAGTAAATAGCGATTTATCAGACTTTTTAAAACAAGCAGAAAAAGCGTTAGATGAACTGCCTTATGTGTACCAGCGTTTATTTCGTTCTGAAACTTTACAAAACGAAGCGCTGTTTATAGGAAGAATCGAAGCTATTGACACCTTGCAAACTGCTTTTAGTACATTTGACAAAGGTAATTTTGCTGCGACTATAATTGTGGGAGAAAGAGGTTCTGGTAAAACTTCTTTAATTCATTATTTTCTGAATAAGAACAAACAAATTACTAAAACAATCTTTTTATCATCAAACGTAAATATTAGCGAAACGAACGAGTTTATGAATTTTTTGAATACTTCTTTTTCGAAAGATTTTAGTAGTATAGAAGAATGGATTCAGTTTTTTAATAGCGGCAAGAAAAGAACAATTGTTTTAGAAAATGTACACTATTTATATTTTAGAAAGGTAGGAGGTTTTAATGTATTGCATCAACTTTCTGCCATAATTTCTGCCACAAAAAATAATGTTTTTTGGATTGTTACTTCTGCTAAATATGCATTTCAATATTTAGATAAGCTGTTACAATTATCAGAGCTTTTTGCATTTACCATAGAAATGAATGAAATAGATAAAGAAACCATAAAAGAGGCCTTAATTAGAAGACATAAGATTAGTGGTTATAATTTATATTTCGAAAAGCCACCGGTTTTTTATCTGTCTAAAAAGTTTTTAAAATCTTCTTTAGAAGCACAACAAGAGAGTTTAAAAGAAGAATTTTTTAGTGATATTCATAAAATTGCACAAAGTAATTATAAAATTGCTTTTATGTATTGGATTCGCTCTACAGTTATGGTTTCTGGCAGTACCATTCATATGCGTTCATTAAAAACGATTGACACATCATTTTTAAATAAAATAGCACCGATAAAATTATTAATGCTCAATAGTATTTTATTACAAGAAAGATTAGATATGAAAGATATTGTAGAGCTTTCTAGTTTAGATGCGCAACATACCCAAAACATTGTGCATAATTTGCAGGAAAAAGGCTTATTAACAATAGACGACGGTGAGTTTTATACCATAAATATATTTTTATACCGTCAAATTACTTCTCTTTTAAAGAGCAAAAACGTGATTCATTAAACCTGATACCATGAAAAAAATAGTATTCATTTTTTTTCTTTTTTTAGCCAGTTTAATGGTTGCAAAAGATAGTAGCGTTGCGTTTCAAGAGCCTTTATCGCCAATAATACAAAAAGCAGATACTGCAAAAGTTACAACGTTAGACATTAATGAAATTGTAAAATCAGAAGCTCAAAAAGAAGTAAAAAAAGAAGTAAAAGCGACTAAAGATAAAATAGTTAAAAATTTAACGCCGCCACCCATCTGGGAATTTTTTTCTGCGGGCAAAATTATTTGGGCATTAATTTTTATCATTATTGGCTATCTGCTCATCCGTTTTGTAGTTTCCTTACTTGAAAAATATGCAGAAAAATTTACAAATCAGCGTATTACCATCAAAGGAATTATTCCGATAATTAAAATATTCGGTTGGATATTTATCATCGTTTTAATCATTGTCGGCATTTTTCAGCCACCGTTAGCAACCTTAATCGCAGTTTCTGCATCTTTAGGTATTGCCGTCGGGTTTGCATCACAAGATATCATTAAAAATATTTTTGGCGGTGTCATTATCTTATTAGACAGGCCTTTTACGGTGGGCGATAAAATTGAGGTTGGTAGCCATTATGGCGAAGTTGTAGAAATTGGTTTACGTTCTATTAGAATTGTTACCGCAGATGATTCTTTGGTAAGTATTCCGAACGGAGAGTTAATGAATCAATCTGTTTCAAATGCGAATACAGGTGAAGCCAATTGCCAAGTGGTAGCAGAAATTTATTTACCAATTACTGTAGATACAAAGCTTGTAAGACAAATAGCAAACGAGTCTGCACAAGTGTCTAAATATATCTATTTAAACAAACCAATTTCCGTACTGTTTTTTAACGAAGTAAAAGAAGGACGTTCGTATTTAAAAATGCGTTTAAAAGCCTATGTAGTAGATATTCGGTACGAATTTGCTTTTAAAAGTGACATGACAGAAATTGTAATGAAACAACTTTTAGAACAAAAAATAATGGATCCAAAAGACTTGAGATAGGGTTTCGTTTGTTTTAATTAATATTTTCAAATATTTGGGGAGTTCCCTAAAGTAGTGGAGTACACTTACCTGTTATTTTCAATTTGTGTTGTTGGTTAATGCTAATTTTGAATAGTTTTTTAAAAACTTACCATATCTTTTTTATCCCTTTGTTGTAAAATAGCAATTAATGAATTATTAAGATTATAAGATTTTTTGTATCTGTTTAATGATATAGTTTTACAACTGTAGCAAATTTCAATGGTAAAATAGAGATTGAAACAAACAATACGAAAGAACTTAAAACTGTAGTTGTCGAATTTAATGGAGTAAGTATTCAAGATGATTTTTTTTTGGATGCGTTGAAAAAGGAACTATTTTTTATAAAAAATTAAGAGATGCAAGGTATAGTTAGAGAGCGCTGCAGCTGAATAGGAGCTAGTGTTAGAGAATGCAGTAAAAGAGTATGCGCATGGCTTCATGTTCTTGTGTTATATGATGATTAATTTTTGAACAATAAAAAGCTTTGATTTTAACTAAATAAGTTTGTTTTATTTTTTAAGTGAACTTTTTTTTAATTTTAAATGATGATGATAAAAACGTTAAACTTATTTTTATTTTGTTTTCTAATTAGTATCGCAGTTTTTTCGCAATCTAAAAAACAATATATCAAAGCCAAAGTTAGTTATGGTATAAAGACATATATAGATAAAAATCTAGGTAGACATAGAGTTTTGTTAGGGTCATTTCCAGAATCGATGCCTAAAGTAGAAACAGTAGCTTCAGAATTTGATTTCACTCTGGTTTTTAACGATTCCATTTCCATATTTTATTTGGAGCGTAAATTATTTTCTGCTAAACTCGCTGCTTTTTTAACAACTACTCATGTAGGTTTTTATGGTCGCATTAAGCAACAACCAAATAATTATATAACAGAAGAGTTACAAGAAGATTTTGGAAAATTTTTAGTAGCACGTTCTTATCAAGAATGGCAATTGCATGATGAAACCAAAATGATAGGAGAGTACTTATGTTTTAAAGCAACTACGTCTAATACAATTACAAATCCTAAAGGTGAAGTATTTACGCGTAATTTTACAGCATGGTATACCCCACAATTACTTTATAAATATGGGCCTTTAGGCTATGGCAATTTATCTGGTTTAATCATAGAATTACAGGGAGAAGGATTTACCTACGGAGTAAAAAAAATAGTTTTTTATGAGGACATTGAAGAAACAAAAGAAAATAAAATGCCCGCATTAAAAAGAAAAAAACTAATTACAGAAGTAGAGTTTGAAAAACTGGCTGCAGAAGATGAAAAACGCTGGTTAAATAAAAATGAATAGTATCTTGTACTTTTGTAATGTAATCGTGGAATACGCTGTTTAATTGTATTTATTAGCATTTTATCGTTTAAATTATGGCGTGTAAAATTTAAATTATTATTTAATTTTTTTGAATATTAAAAAAGTTACTTTCACCAAAGTAATAAGCCATTCTCATATTTGTAACTAATTATAACTTTAATGTGTATACTCTTAAATAAAACTTAATTTCTCTTGTTTATCTGTTAATTGCATAATATTAACTAATTAACCATTAATATTATGAAAAAATTATTATGCATCGCATTTTTTAGTATTGCAATTATGGTAAATGCTACAGCGAAAAAAGAAACTGTTACAAATAACTCTAAAGAAGTTATGATCGAGAAAAGCGACTTGGATAAAAAACTTAAAACTGAGAATATCGAATTTAATACAGATATTTCTGAAGTGGATATGTTTTTTGGATCTGGAAGTCAAGGAAACTCAATGTATGCTGAATATAGAGGAGCAGGTATGAGTCATAGAGATGCAAGAGCAGAGAGAAGAGCATATGTTAGAGATTTTAGAGGGAATGGGCCTGATGAATGGTTATCTATTTTTATAAGTTGAGCATATTAACAAACAAATAATAATTTTTAAAGCACAATTGGTGTTTATATAAATAAAAAAGGTTGGTTTATTTTAAACCAAGCTTTTTTAAATTTTTTATTTTATGAATATAAAACCATTAAGTTTACTTTTTTTTTTAATAAGCATTATAAGCTACTCACAAACTAATAAGCAATTTATAAAAGTTAAGGTTAGTTATAGTGTAATGATACATTTAGATAAAAATGAAAAAATTTATAAAATTATGGAGAAGTACTCGCCTGGATTGGTTTCCAGAATAGAAACAGTTGATTCTGAAATTGATTTCTCTCTAGTTTTTAATGATTCCATTTCTATTTTCTATTTAGAAAAAAAATTATTTTCAGATAATAGAGCCGTTAGATCTGTAATTATTAATTCAGGCTATTATGGAAGAATTAAGCAACAAACTAAAAATTATATAACAGAAGAGCTAGAAGAAGATTTTGGGAAGTTTTTAGTAGCACGTTCTTATCAAGAATGGCAATTGCATGATGAAACCAAAATGATAGGAGAGTACCTATGTTTTAAAGCCACAACGTTTCAGACAACAACAAGCCCTAAAGGTAAAGTGTTCACGCTTAATTTTACAGCATGGTATACCCCACAATTACCTTACAAGTTTGGTCCCGCAGGATTTGGTAATTTGCCAGGTTTAATCATAGAATTACAAGGCGAAAAAGCCACTTATGGTGTTAAAAAAATAGTTTTTTATGATGATGAACAAATTAAAGAAAATAAAATGCCCGAATTAAAAAGAAAAAAACTAATGACAGAAGTAGAGTTTGAGAAACTGGCTGCAGAAGATGAAAAACGCTGGTTAAATAAAAATGAATAGTATCTTGTACTTTTGTAATGTAATCGTGGAATACGCTGTTTAATTGTATTTATTAGCATTTTATCGTTTAAATTATGGCGTGTAAAATTTAAGTTATTATTTAATTTTTTTGAATATTAAAAAAGTTACTTTCACCAAAGTAATAAGCCATTCTCATATTTGTAACTAATTATAACTTTAATGTGTATACTCTTAAATAAAACTTGATTTCTCTTGTTTATCTGTTAATTTATCTGTTAATTTATCTGTTAATTGCGTAATATTAACTAATAAACCATTAATATTATGAAGAAATTATTATGCATCGCATTTTTTAGTATTGCAATGATGGCAAGTACGGCAGCGAAAAAAGAAATTGTAGTAAACAACACTAAAGAAGTTAAAGTTGAAAAAAGTGATATCTTTAAAGAAATCAAAACTTTAAATCTTGAACCTGAAAAAGAAATTTCTGAAGAGGATATGTTTTTTGGTTGTGGAAGTGATGGGAATTTTTATTATGCTCTTAAAAGAGACGAAGGAATGAATCATAGAGATGCAAGAGCTGAAAGAAGAGCTTTTGTTAGAAACTGTAGAGGAGGAACATGGGCGTGGTTGAGCATAGGTATTTCGCCATCTGGAGCAACGTTCTAAATTATGATTTAGGTTTTTGGTTTTGAAATTGAAATAAAAAAAAACTAAAAAAGCCTAATAATAATTTAGTAATCACTAAAAAGAGTTTGTTTGATAAAATAAACTCTTTCTTAATTTAAATAATGAATAAAAAAACGATATTTTTCTTTAGATTTTTTTTGTTGACAAGTATTATAGCACTATCGCAAACCAATAAGCAATATGCAAAAGCAAAAATTAGTTATAGTGTTAAGACTTATATTGATAAAAAACTACCTAGTTATAAATTTTTACAACAAAGAAGTCCTGAATTGCTTTCCAAAAGAGAAACCATTGCTTCAGAATTTGATTTTTCTTTAGTTTTTAATGATTCTACTTCTCTTTTCTATTTAGAACAAAAATTATATTCTGATAATAATGCGGCTAATATGGCTCTTATAGATGCAGCGTATTTTGGGAGAATTAGACAAGAAACAAATAATTTCATAACAGAAGAGTTACAAGAAGATTTTGGGAAGTTTTTAGTAGCACGCTCTTACCAAGAATGGAAATTGCATGATGAAACTAAAACAATCGGAGACTATGTATGCTTCAAAGCCACAACCTTTTACACGACCACCAATCCTAAAGGGAAAGTATTTACACATAATTATACAGCATGGTATACGCCACAATTACCTTACAAGTTTGGCCCCGCAGGATTTGGTAATTTGCCAGGTTTAATCATAGAATTACAAGGCGAAAAAGCCACTTATGGTGTTAAAAAAATAGTTTTTTATGATGATGAACAAATTAAAGAAAATAAAATGCCCGAATTAAAAAGAAAAAAACTAATTACAGAAGTAGAGTTTGAAAAACTGGCTGCAGAAGATGAAAAACGCTGGTTAAATAAAAATTAATATTCCTGTTGTTTTTTAGAATATGCTTTGTAAAAAAATAATTGTTTGTTGTTCTTTATTGTTGAGTAGTCTCATTTTTGCGCAACAAGAAACTATAATTGTTAGTGGTGTTGTGAAAGATAGCTTACAACAGCCATTAAATAATGTAACTATAATTGCGAAACCTAGCCAAGTAAAATTAAAAATAAAATATGCGATCACAGATAATGCTGGCTTCTATAAACTTCTATTAGTAAAGGGTGCATCTTATGCATTTAACATTTCGCACCTAGGTCATAACTCCATCAATAAAGAGGTTCTTTTTTCAGCAAATACTTTAGATTACAACTTTAACCTAAATACAAGAAATGAAAGTTTAGAGGAAGTTGTCATCAATTATAAATACAAACCTTTAGAGAAAAAAAAGGACACCATTACGTATAATTTGGGCGCATTTACCAATGGGAACGAATTTAAGATGCAAGACGTACTTGCTAAATTACCAGGCATAAAAGTAGAAGACAATGTTATTAAGGTACAGGGTAAAACAGTAACAAAGTTATTAGTAGAAGGCAAGTTGTTTTTTGATGGCAGCACCAAATTAGCCATTGAAAACATCCCTGCCGATGTAATGGCTAAAATTGAAATTATCTCCGACTATAAAGAATCTGAATTGTTAAGAAATTTAGCAGATAATGAAGATTTGGCACTAAACGTAGTTTTAAAAGAAGATAAAAAAGATTTTGCATTTGGTGATGTAGAAGCTGGTGTTGGGTTAAATGAATTTTATAGTGTACACAATGCTTTATTTAAATATAACCCAAAATCTAATATTAGTGTTATTGGCGATATTAATAATTTTAATAACAGTAGTTTAAGTTTTAGTGATTTATCACGATTGGTTGGTGGGACAAGCAATTTATTTAAAAGAGGCGATTTGTCTAATAATTTAATGTCTTTTGCATCAAATAATCAAGAGCGATTCAAATCTACTACAAGATTTTCAGCTATAAATTTTCAGAATGATATCAATGATAAATTTGCTATTACTGGTTATGCTATCTATGCGAATAATGATATTGTAAACAAAGCATCTTCTATCATAGAGTATTTAGGAAATGAACCTATTATTGAAACCAGAGAAGACTTTAGAGATGCTAATGATAATGCTGCAATGTTTAACCTAAAGTTTGATTATAACCCGAATGCGAATCAAAAATGGATTTATAACATCAATTATCTAAATAATAATTCAGATTTTTTAAATGAATCTTTATCAAGTGCCGTAAATACAAATCAATTTATTACAAGTGTAGCTGGTAAAAACGATAATTTTTCGCATAATTTAGAGGGGTATTTTAAATTGAATGATACACATACCATGGGTTTGGCTTTGCATCATAGTATTACCAATATGAATTCTACAAATAATTGGTCTAGTAATGCTCTCTTTTTAGAAGAATATTTACCAATAACACAAACAACAGAATACAACATAAAACAGATAAATAAGATCAATTCTCAAAAATTAAATTTTCTTTTAAAAGATTACTGGCTAACCAGTAGGCATTTTCACCTGTTTTATAATATTGGGTTTAATCATAAAAAGTCTACAATAAGAACAGATATAAGTCAGGTTTTTACAGATAACTCCACTACCGATTTCTCTGAATTAAGCAATAATAACCTTTTAACGCTTTCTGATGTAAATGCCGGTTTTGGCATAAAGTCTCAATTAGGCAAACTAGAAATTGTTTTAGAGGCGAAACCACATTACTTTACTTTTATACGCGCTCAAATTGAAAGTACCAACTTGTTTATTGAGCCAAAACTCGACATCAACTATAAAATAGACGCTGATATAGATTTAGATTTTGGTTATGATTTTACAAACAGATATTTAAATGATGTCAGCTATTTAGAGAATTTAAAAGTAGTAGGTTTTAATGCTGTTTTACAAGGAAACCCAAACCTTACAGATACACGTTCTCATAATTTTAGCCTGTATTATAGTGATTATAAAAATATTGACGACTATTTTATAGACGCTTCCGTAGATTACAGTATCAATAATCCAGTAGAAAATAATACGATTATTCAAAGTGGTATAAACAGATTAAATATGCCTGTTATTCTTAATTTGCCCGAAGATAATTTGAGTTTAAATACAGAGCTCGGTCTTATGTTTTATAAATCTAGTTTAGAGTTTGGCGTAGATTTAGAATGGCTTAAATTGAATCAAATTATAAATGAAGAAACAAGTGTTATCAATTCTTTTGAGTACGGTTTAAGTAGTAAGTGGTTATATAAATTAAACAAAAAAACACAATTAAATTTAAAATACAAACATACTGGGTTTCAAGTAACTTCTGATGAAGAATCTCGATCTATAGAAAATATAATTTCTCTAAACTTTGATAGTAAGTTTTTAAAGAACTTTATTTTTAAAACTGATTTTTCTACACACTTTGTAAAAAACTTTAGTGAGAACACAGATAATTACACGCTTCAAAATTTATATGTAGGGTATTCTAAACCAAATAATAAGTTTTCTTACAGCTTAAATGTTAGAAATATGTATAATAATGGCGTTGTTGTAAGAAATTCTTTCAGTAATAATTTACTGATGTCTAATCAGGTTTTTACGCTACCTCGTGTGTTTTTGGTTGCCTTTAAATACAAATTCTAACGTTCTATAACTATTAAAAAACAGATTCTTACTGCTCTGGTTGAGGAGAATATTTTATATTTTTTTGAAGAATAACAGCATTAGGAATGCTAATGAGCTCTGCCGTTGGTGTTTTTAGGGTGATAAAAAAAGCACCAATATCTTTAATTTCTCCAGTTATATTATTGTCTTTTTCTAGGATGGTAATGCTATCGCCAATTTTAACCGGATAATTTACATACAAAATAATACCTGCGGTAATGTTTGATAATAAAGACCATTGTGCAAAAAAAGCAATCCCTAAAATAGAAAAAAAAGAAGAAATATAAATAAGAAGTTGTTTTTCATCTACGCCCCAAATAAAGGCAATAAAAACAACAACGGTCATATAAATTAAAATAGAGATTACTTTATTGGTGATGGCAATTCTAGCTTCTATAAATCCGAATTTTAATTGAATTCTACGCAATGATTTTGTAATTATAAGTCGCAAAAAGAAAGCGCCTACAAAAACGACAATAGACTCTAAAATTTTAAAATGATTTAGAAATTCCATACCTTAAATTTAACTAAACAAAGCTTTTAGTTCTGTAGCTTCATCAGGTTTCATTTTTCCTGCTAAAACCAAACTTAATTGCTTTCGTCTTAAAGCACCTTCAAAACGTTCTTTTTCTAAAGCGGTTTCTGGTATTACTTGCGGAATTAAGACGGGTTTCCCTGTTTCATCAACAGCAACAAAGGTATAAATACCCTCATTTACTTTTGTTTTATGTCCAGATTGTCTGTCTTCAATCCAAACATCTACATAAATTTCCATAGAAGATTTAAAGGCTCTAGAAACTTTTGCTTCAATAGTAACCACACTGCCCACGGGTACTGATTTATTAAAAGCAACATGGTTTACAGAGGCAGTAACCACAATTCTTGCAGAATGCCGTCTAGCAGAAATACTGCACGCTCTGTCCATTCTTGCTAATAACTCTCCTCCAAAAAGGTTATCTAGGTAATTAGTATCTCCTGGTAGTACTAAATCTGTAAGTACTGTTAAAGAGGCGTGAGCTGTTTTTGCTTCCATTTTTTAAATTTTGGCAAAGATAAGAATCGCTTATATATAAATGTTATTTTTTAAGCAATAACCAAGCATCTTTAGAAACTGTATTCTGAATTTTATATAAGTCATTAATAGCGTCATTTCTATCGGCAAAACTATTAAAAGCAACTTCTGTTAATCCCCATTTATTAACACCTAAAATATGAGCATTATATCCTTGCTTTTTAAGCTGATCTACTTTCTTTTTAGCATTTTCAGGAAATTGAAAAGCACCAGCAACCACATGAAAAGGTTTCAGAATTACCGCTTCTTTTAATACATTTAACTGTATTGTTGGCAAAGGATTAGAAATAACAAACGTTGCTGCTTGTATTTTTTTTTCTAACGCAATCTCTTGCTTTGCTAAAAGTTGTTTTTGTTCATCTTGCTGATACATAGTAGTGCCAACAAAGGTTAACGATAATAAAATTGCAGCGCTAGCCGCATATTTAATAAAGGCAGGAACTCTTTTTTTGTTCTGTGTTTCAGATGCAGAAACGAGGGGTTTTACAACTTCTTTATATCTTTTTATAGACGAAGATGTTAGGGGTGCTAAACCAAAAGAGTCCGCTAAATAATTCACTTTATGATTGGGTTCAAAAATAATTTGCCCCTCTTTATTTAAAGATAAAACGCCAATAGAACCAATTTTTAAAGAGTTATTTTGTAACTCATTTTGCCATTTTAGTACCGATACCGCAATAGCATTGGTAGCTTGCTCAAAAGAAATATTTTCTGATGATGCAATATAATTTGCCAATAAACCATCATTTACATTTAAATGACTATTAAACGTAATTTGTTTTGATGGCGGCGAAAACGTATCTGTAAATGCATCTATTTTTGCACCTATTTTGTTGGTTACAAAACCACCAAAATTTGGTACAATTACACACTCATATCTATACAGTAAATCGTTAATGTAATTGGCTAATATCATATTTACAAATATATAAGAATTGTGTTCTAAATGATATTTTATGTTTAAAATTTATCAACAAAAAGTTATATATTGACAATGAAATTGTTAGAAAATGAAAGAAGAAAAGTTATTAGCTATTTTGCGCCTACAAAAAAGTAAAGCAATTGGAGATATTTTGGCAAAAAAGCTCATTGTACATGTTGGTGATGTTGAGCAAATTTTTAAAGAAAAATCAGCTACTCTGCAAAAAATCAACGGAATAGGAAATCATGTTTTAAAACATTTGTTTGATGAAAAGAATTTAGAAAGTGCAGAACAAGAGTTAAATTACATCAAAAAAAATAATATTAAGTACACTTATTTTCTAGAAGATAAGTATCCTATAAATCTTCAAAATTGTATCGATAGTCCTATTTTAATATTCAAAGATGGCAACATCAACTTGAATAATGATAAAATAATTTCGATTGTTGGCACCCGAAATATGAGTTCTTACGGACGAGATTTTTGCACAAAAATTATAGAAGATTTAGCACAATACAATCCTTTAATAGTGAGTGGTTTTGCTTACGGTGTTGATATTTGTGCGCATAAAGTAGCAGTGCAAAATAAGTTACAAACCATTGCTGTTTTAGCCCATGGTTTTGAGCAAATTTATCCGAAGGTTCACAAAAAATACATCAATCAAGTAAACGAAAATGGTGGTTTTTTAACTGAATTTTGGAGCGAAGAACAACCGCTACGAGAAAATTTTTTAAAGAGAAATAGAATTGTTGCAGGCATTTCTAAAGCGACTATCATCATAGAATCAGCAGAAAAAGGAGGTTCTTTGGTAACCGCAGATATTGCAAATTCTTATGATAGAGATGTATTTGCAGTGCCTGGCAGAACAACCGATATATATAGTAAAGGTTGTAATAGCTTAATTAAATATAACAGAGCAACGTTGTTAACGGCTGCCGAAGATGTGGTAAAAATGCTAAATTGGGACGTGAATGAAAGACCCAAAAAAATAATTCAGAAACAATTATTTTTAGAATTGAATGAAAAAGAACAGAAAATTTATGATTTCTTAAATGAAAAAGGACCACAATTATTAGACATCATTTCTTTAGAGTGTAACATTCCTATTTATCAATTATCATCCATTTTATTGCAAATGGAAATGAAAGGAATTACAAAACCTTTGCCAGGTAAGTTGTTTGTAATTGTCTAAACATTATTAATATTTAAATAAAATTAACCTGTTGTATATTTTGATAAAATGCTATCAGTTTAATTAAATTTTACAATTGAAAACATTCTTGTCCGATAAAAGACTCGAGATTGCCCCGCTTTCAGAACCAATAACCAATAACCAATAACCAATAACCAATAACCAATAACCAATAACCAATAACCAATAACCAATAACCAATAACCAATAACCAATAACCAAGAACCAAGAACCAAGACTTGATTCTAATCATCTGATAAACAACTATAAATTAAAATAAAATTGTCTATTTTATGTTGATGAAATTGTTTTTAAAAAAGCAAGGTGGCGTTTAAAAAATTCGCAGAATCCTTTACTTTAAAAGGGTTTGTTAAACTAAAAATATTTTTAATCGGACGCCAATGAATTGAAATGTGTAAAGTTTTATTGAGCATAAGAATTTTAGCTTCTAGATTAGTTTTCGATATAGTTTTGTGCTTAAAAATCAAACGAACTAACATACTTTTAAGTTTGAATTATAAAATGTACAATAGGTTTAAATTATTGACTTTTTTTACTTTGTTATTTCTGTTTGAATTTAGATAACACTGCCCCCAGACTCCAAAAAAAATGCGCTATTTTGTTTGTAATTTTTTCGAACATTTGTTAAGTATTTTACACTTATTTGCACGTCTCAATAATACAATCTAAACCCAATAAAATAATAATTTTATTTTGAGATTGGATTGTTTAAAACAAAAATAACAAGAAAAAATAATTTTAATTTTCGCAATATTATTTGCAACAAGATCAGCCTTTTGTAATACTATAACTTCTGAATTAATACCTTTAACAATTTATGATTCCTGTGGTGGTGTTCATAAATTTGATGATGGCTAAATACTATGGTAGGAAATCTTTGATTACAGTGAATTTCTAGATGAATTTTACCGTGGTAAAAAAAATAAATACTGTATTTTTTATAATGAATCTTGCTTGCAAAACTTCTTTGTTTGCTAGCAAAAAAAACTATGAATATGAAATTTCTGACAACTCTAATAGTTTTTAGCTTTCTTAGATTTTCTTTAAGATAGCGGCAGCAAATAATTATAAATTTTAAACACTTTCAGAAAAAACTCGCAAACCTCTATGCTGCGAGCAATTTTATAGTAATTTTTGCTTCTGAATATTGTAAAATTTTCAAGGATGAAGCACCAAGATAAATTCGTTTTTAAAATTCTTTTAATTATTCTTATTTTTGAACCAAATGAATCGAAAAGATGGCGGTAGAAAAAAAGTTAATGTCTAAAAAGAAACCAACGTTTCCTATTAGTGAGATGTTGCATAATTATTTAAAAAATTATAACAGAAATATTATAATTCCTATTTTTTATGACGACTTGCTGCGCTTTCAGGGTTCAATTACCGTTTATGATAAAGATGACGAAGATACACTTTGGGTAAGAACGTATTATTCTGAATTTGATAGAGTAGAAATTGATAATAGCTTAAAGAAAATTTATACCATGTTGCATTCAGACGGAAATAATGAAGCCATTCCGTTTTTAAATGTAGATGCGATTGATTATTGCACCTTTGGGAACTCGAAACCATTTCGAATAAAAATCAGAAATATTTTAAATGATAATTACATCTATTTTTACGTTAAAAAAGCTGACGCTTCTCGGGTGTACGGTTTAGAATTAGAGCATATTTTGTCTCCGCATAATATCAATTTTTTGGTGTACAAAGACACGCTCATAGAAGAGCATATTGTTGGCATTCCTGGAGACGATTTTATCAATGATTTTTTACCCAAATGTACCGAGTTAGAAAAAGCTCAAATAGCAAAAGAGTTTGTAAAGTTTAAAGAACGATGCTTGGTGCGTTTGCTAGGAGATATGCGTTCTTATAATTACGTAATTACCCCAACACATGATTTTGATAGTATTGTTTACAAGATTAGAGCAATCGATTTTGATCAACAATCTTTTGAAGGAAATTTAAAAGTCTACAATTTACAGTTTATGAAAGAAAACTTTAAAATGATAGAAATGGTGGGTAAAAAATTACAAAATAACTCTATTCGGCAGTATAAAATTGAAGAGCGTTCTTACATGGCAAAAAGAATGATTACGGCGCCAAGAAGAACCGCTCGTTTGATAAAATGTATGAAAAATGACACCATTTCTTTCCCAGAAAATGTAGCACTTTTAAAGAGGCAATTAATTCAGTATGTAGGAGATGTAAAGTTTAAAGATTGCAAAAATATGGGCGAAATTTTAGAAACTATTTTAGACTTTGTAAAGCGTAATTATTTAGACCTTAAAAAGTAATAATCAGCATTGTAAAGATCAATTTTTAATTTTTTTTTGAAGCTATTTCATGCTTTTCATTATATCTTTTTATGCTTAATTTTTGATCAGCATTTTTAAGTAACTATAAATGTTTTGAGGGTTCACGAAAAACACAGAAACCAGTTGAGCATAAAAAGGATGCCATTGCAATCATGGCTAAACTTGTTTGCTAGTTTTTTATGGTAACGAAAAAGGGTTTACAGATTTATTTTATTAAAGTTGATTTATGAGTTCTTTTTAGGTTTTAAAGTTTTTATTTTTGAGAATACATTGAAAGTTTAGTTGTCTAGATAATTCCGAACTTTAAGAGAGGAATCAACTTCAAAAGAAACAGGCAAGTTGTATTTTGTTTTACAGTTTCTTTTCCGTGTTTTCCTGGGATAAATTGTGGTAGTTTTTGAAGCATTTCTTTAATTTCTTTTCTCAAGCTTGGGTGAGGTGCTCTTATTTTTATATCAGATAGATTCCCTTTCTTATCAATTATAAGCTGTGTGTATATTTTCTAACAGATAAATTGAAGTTTTAATGAAGGTTTTTATCAAAGTTTTCTTCAACGAATTTTTTCATTCTTGAATCAAAATCTTTTTTAGCATTTTTTGTGGATAAATTTTTAGATTTTTTAAATCTTGGAGGTTCTTCTATGCTGATAAAACCAATTTCTTCAGTCTCGTAATCCAACGCAATAATTCCTTCAATAACATTTATTGGTGCCTTTCCCACGATTATATTTTCAGGAAATGAGCTTGGAACAATTATCCGGTTTGTGTCTATTTTATGAGAGTTAATTGTATTTTTAATAGGAATAATAAAATCTAATTTATCTTCAGTTAAGTTTAGAGAATCTTTTATAATTACGTTTTTAATTTTCTGTTTCTTTCCTTCAGAATATTGGCAACTAAAAAGTGTTGTTCCCATAACAAAGAATAAAATCAAAACAAATAATTTTTGAAATGATAATTGTTGATGAAAAGTTATTTGAGGTATTTCAATAATAATCGTGTCTAACTGTTTTTTATAGAAATGGCCACAAATACGCTCCTTTTTATTCTCAAGAATAAAATTCTGAATTTCTTTAGGAAATCTGTGTGTAAAATCAACTACTGTTTTTGAACATGAACCGCAAAACTTACCTTTATCTTTTGGTGTCATTGCGTTCTAGTTTTCGTGACAAGGTTTAGGAATGGTAATTTTAAACTTTGAGTTCATAGTTTTAAGTTTTTATACTTGAAATCAAAGAAGATGCCAGGGTTAAAATTTTGTTAAATAACTTTATTTTTTAACTCTAAAACTCTCTATAACAACCGTTAATAAAATTAAACTTCCGCCCCAAAAAGTATTCCAAGTAGGAATTTCATTCACAACAAAAAAAGCAATTATAATTCCGAAAATTGGTTGAATACTGCTGATAATCGTTGCGGTAGCCGCAGAAAAATGCTGCAGAGATTTTACCATCATAGTATGACCAATGGCAGTCGTTAAAACCGCAAGTAAAATTAAATAAGGAAACTGACTCTGGAATCCTGAAACATCAACATAAAATAAAACAGGAGCCAAAATAATAGTAATGATTGCTGTTTGATACAACATGAGCATACTTCCGTTATAATTAGTAACATGCTGTTTTAAGATTAAAATTCGCAAAGAATAACAAACTGCAGAGACTATACCCAATAAAATACCTTTCAATTCGTCACTTTCTAACGTGAATTCTGGTGCTAAAATATAGAGTCCAGTCAATACTAAAATTCCGAGAAAAATATAAACAGGATCAAATTTCGATTTAGAAAAAAGTGGTTCTAAAAAAGCGGTAATAATAGGAAAAGTAAATAAAGACAACATTCCTATGGCAACACTAGAGAGTTTTAAAGCAAAAAAGTACGTAAGCCAATGACCCGCCATAAAAAGGGCGCTCAACAAAAAAGGAATCCAATCTTTTTTAGCTTTTATTTTTAAATCTACTTTGGTAAACTTACAGAAACCATAAATAAAGACAAAAGCAAATGCAGATCGAAACCAAACAATTGCTTCTACAGGCATGGCTATATATTTGCCTAATACTCCAGAGGTACTGATAAATAGTGTGGCGAATAGTAAGCTAGAAATATTTTTAAAGTTGGCGTTTTGCATTATGGTTTTTTTCTGTTTTTTTGTATTAGAAAAGTAATTAGAATATAGATGGTTCCCGGGATTCCAATCCAAATAAGTTCACTAAAAATTACTTTTAATCCTCTTTCACTAAAAAAGCGAGCAATACAGATGGGTGAAACTTTAATGGGTCTCCAAGAAAAAAAATAACGAGTATCATTAAAAGGAGAAAAAAAAGCAACTCCTTTTCCTCCAGTGGTCATGGCATCTAAAATTGAATGAGAAGCTGTGCACAGAAAGAAAAAAAACATTAAAAGGATTCCTTTTTTAGATAAGAAATGTTGTTTGTAGAAAATAAAAGCAATCAAAACACCAAAAAACAAGGCAAACACAAAGGAATGTGAAAACCCTCTATGACCCCAAAAACTGCCATAAGAAATATCAAAATAAAAACCAATAACATCTGCATCAGGAATAACTGCGCAAAGAACAGCGAGTAGAAATAATTCCGAAGTTTGTTGCGGTTTAGAAAAACTTTTTCCTAACGCAACAGCAACAAACGCATGCCCAAATATTGAAGCCATTTTATACTTTTTGCAAGATTCCTAAAGCTGTTTTTACAGTATCAATTCTAATAAAAGTGATTAATAATCGCAATCCGTTTTTAGTTTCTTTTTCTTTCATGACACAACTTTTAGAATTCTGTTGCACATATTTTAACATTCTAGAAAAAGAGGTAGTTTGGTAAAATTCACTTTGTTGATCAGCTACAAAATAACCAATCATTCTTTTTTGTTTTAAAATAATTTTATCTAAACCTAGTTCTTTCGCCAACCATTTTATTCTCACAGAATCTAGTAAATCTTCAACTTGAGTAGGAATTTCTCCAAAGCGATCAATAATTTCAGTTTCAAAAGTTTGCAATTCAGCTTCATTTACAAGTTCACCTAATTTGCTATACAAAGCCAATCTTTCAGTAATAGAATTGATATAATCATCTGGAAATAAAATCTCAAAATCGGTATCAATCGTAACTTCTTTTACAAACTCTTTTGGTTTAGAATCGTCTGTAGGGTAGAGTTCCTTAAACTCATTTTCTTTTAGTTCTTCGATAGCTTCTTGTAATATTTTTTGATAGGTATCAAAGCCAATGTCGTTGATAAATCCGCTTTGTTCGCCACCTAATAAATCTCCTGCGCCACGAATTTCTAAATCTTTCATGGCAATGTTAATGCCGCTTCCTAAATCAGAAAATAAAATTAAGGCTTCAATACGTTTTCTGGCATCGTCCGTCATCATATGATATGGAGGGGTAATAAAATAACAGAATGCTTTTTTATTAGAACGACCAACTCTACCTCGCATTTGATGCAAATCTGATAAGCCAAAATTATTCGCATTATTAATAAAAATGGTGTTTGCATTTGGCACATCTAATCCGCTTTCTACAATGGTGGTAGATACCAAAATATCAAATTCATTGTTCATAAAGCCCAGCATTAAACCCTCTAGCTTTTTGCCTTCCATTTGTCCATGACCAATGCCAATATTTGCATACGGAACTAATCTTTGCAACATACCAGCAACTTCTTTAATATTCTCAATTCTATTATGAATAAAGAAAACTTGTCCGCCTCTAGAAATTTCATAAGAAACAGCATCACGAATTATTTCTTCAGAAAAACGAATCACATTACTCTCTATAGGGTGTCTGTTTGGTGGTGGAGTTTTTATGACTGATAAATCTCTTGCCGCCATTAAACTAAACTGCAAAGTTCTCGGAATTGGTGTTGCCGTCAATGTTAATGTATCAACATTTTCTTTTAAAGTTTTTAATTTGTCTTTTACAGCAACCCCAAATTTTTGCTCTTCATCAATAATTAAAAGTCCTAAATTTTTAAATTGTAAACGTTTATTTGTTAACTGGTGTGTACCAATAATAATATCGACAGAGCCGTCATTTACGCCATTTATGGCTTCCGTTCTTTGTTTTGCAGTTCTAAATCTGTTTAAATAATCAATTCTTACAGGAAAATCTTTTAAACGTTCTGTAAATGTTTTATAATGTTGAAAAGCTAAAATGGTTGTTGGAACTAAAATTGCCACTTGTTTACCGTTATCAACAGCCTTAAAAGCAGCTCTTACGGCAACTTCTGTTTTTCCGAAACCAACATCACCACAGACTAATCTGTCCATGGGCTGCTCTTTTTCCATATCATTCTTCACATCTTGTGTAGAGGTAAACTGATCAGGCGTATCTTCATACATAAAGCTACCTTCTAGTTCATGCTGAATATGCGTGTCTGGGCCAAATGCAAAGCCTTTTTGTAACTTTCTTTTGGCATATAATTGAATTAAATTAAACGCAATATGTTTAACTCTTGCTTTTGTTTTTTGTTTTATTTTTTTCCAAGCACCAGATCCTAATTTATAAATTTTAGGTGCTTTACCGTCTTTTCCACTAAATTTAGAAATCTTATGAAGTGAATGAATACTAACATATAAAATATCTCTTTCTCCATACACCAATTTAATGGCTTCTTGTTTTCTTCCTTGAACATCAATTTTTTGCAAACCACCAAATCTTCCAATTCCATGATCCATGTGTGTTACATAATCGCCTATTTCAAGCTTATTTAATTCTTGTAAAGTGATGGCTTGCTTTTTAGCGTAGCCATTTTTTAATCGGAACTTATGATACCGGTCAAAAATCTGATGATCGGTATAACAAACCAACTTATTATCAACATCTACAAAACCCTGATATAATGGAAAAACAACAGTTTCATAATGCACTTCTTGCACAGCGTCGTCAAAAATATCATGAAAACGTTGTGCTTGTTGCTCGTTTGCACAGAAAATATAATTTGTAAAACCTCCTTTATGGTATTCTTCTAAATTTTCAATTAACAAATCAAATTGTTTGTTAAAAGAGGGTTGCGGAATGGTGTTAAAGGTTATCTTTTCAGAAGTTGTTGTCTCGTTATATGTATTGTCTGCACCAAAATTAACTAAAGAAAAATCTTGTAATTGATCTTTAATAAAATTGCCATCGCAAAACAACTCATTGGGTTTTGCATGGTTTATTTCTTTGGATAAATCGTTGAAAGCTTCTTCTGCTTTTTGAAAGAATTTATCTAGATTCCCAACTAATAAATCGATATTTTTTGTAAATACAATGGTGTTCGAAGCGATGTATTTTAAGAAACTTTCTCTACTTTCTTGCAAGGTTTTATTCTCTACATTGGGCATTATAGAAACTTTTTTCAGTTTCTCGGTAGAGAGTTGCGTTTCTACATCAAAAGAGCGAATACTGTCTATCTCATCACCAAAAAATTCTATTCTATAAGGTTCATCATTAGAAAAAGAAAAAACATCTATAATACCACCTCTCACCGAGAAATCTCCGGGTTCAGTAACAAAATCTACGCGTTTAAACTTGTATTCGAACAGCACTTCATTCACAAAATCTAATGACAAGTGATCACCAAGAGCCACTTTTAAGGTGTTTTTTTCTAGTTCTTTTTTAGTGACCACCTTTTCAAATAAAGCGGCTGGATACGTAACGATTACTGCAGGTTTTTTCCTGGAATTAATTCTATTTAAAACTTCTGCACGCAATAAAACGTTGGCGTTGTCGGTTTCATCTAATTGGTAGGGTCGTCGGTAAGAACTAGGGTAAAAAAGAACATTTTTATCACTTAAAAGTTGCTCTAAATCATTTAAGTAATAAGCCGCTTCTTCTTTATCGTTAAAGATTAAGAGGTAAGGTTTGTCTACTTTTTTAAACGTTTCTGAAATCACAAAAGACAATGAAGAGCCAACTAAATTCTTTATTTGAAAATAGTTTTTCTTTTGTTGAAGTACTTTAATTATCTGCGAAATATAGGCAGATTTTTGATATTGATTTACAATATTCTGCTTACTCAATTTGAAATATTTTCTGCAAATGTACCATCTTATGCAACAAAAAACCACAAACAAAATTCTTTTATTAAAGAATACAATATATTTGTAGAAAAAGTGCTTATTTTTTATGCAATCAAATACACCCCTAAATAATTGTTCGTACGGTTTAAACCTAAAGTGTTACGACATGAAAAAGAAACTATTTAGAATATTTCTTTTACTTTTTTGCGTGTTGTCTATGAATGCACAGCATAACGATAAGAAATGGTCTGTTGGTTTTAATGCTTCTGTAGTATTTTTTAACAAAGATGGAATTAGAAAAGTTAAGGATAATGTAAACTCACAATTTCCAAGTTTACAGGTGAGTCGAAAAATAGGTAAAAATCTTTCTATAGATTTGATTTATACCTTTGAAATGGTAGAAATTATTAAAGGTGGGAATGCATTCCCGTACTCAGCGCTTGATGCTTATTTAAGTTACGATCTTCCTGAACTTTTTTTTAATATTTATCCGTTTGTTGGAATCGGTGCAGGATATATTTCTGGCGCTACAACTACACCAGATCCGCAAGGATCTCTAAGTTTAAATTTTATGGGTGGAGGTATTCTTTGGCTTACCGATAGATTTGGTCTTACAGGAAGGTTAATTTATAAAAATGTTTCTGCTGATTCAGAATCTATGGCGACTCATTTTCAGGGTCTTGCTGGAGTTATTTTTAATTTAGATGTGGGTTCAAATGCAGGAGAAAGGCGAAAACGTATTTGGGATCGGAAACATTAATTTTTAGTGAGAAGTGTTTTTTCTAAAATGAAATACATGTTTTTACTGTTGATATAAGTATTTATTTGAAAGGCTATCTCTAAATTGGTATTTAAGATGGTCGTTGTAGGATACTGAATTTTATTATTTATGGATGCTAACTCTTTAGCCAGTTCATGAGTTCCTGTTTTAGCTCCAGAAGGTTTGTACACGAATTTTTTACCTAAAAAAAAGATGTCTTTTTTTTCTTCACCATTCAATTTTACAAAATAAAATTGTTCATTTAAAATACGAATAACTTCTTGATCTTTAAAAGTATTTTGTTTCATTCCGAAGCAAATTTTACACCAATCTGTGTGCATAAAAACTACGATTGGTTTTGCTTTTTGTTGCTGTAACTTCTCAACTTCTTCAAAAGTAAAAACCCTTAATTCACTTTTTTCAGATTGAGAAAATATGGCCAATTTTCCCAAAAAAATAGTAAGAATTAAGAGTTTTTTCATCAACAAAAAATATATTTATGTTTTATAAAAGTACTAAAAAAGTGTGTAACGAATACCAGCAAAAGCTCTAATTCCTTGGTTAGAGGCAAACATGTAGGCTGGGTCAAAAGCTAATTCCGGATTTTGTTCTGTATCAATACCAGTATCAAAAGGATTATTTGCACCATTAATGCTGTTTGCTGGTGGCGTAAAGTTTAATAGGTTTTTTACACCGCCATAAACTTCCCAACTATTGCTAAATTTTTTTGTTAACTGAATGTTCTGAATGCTAAACCAAGGCGAATTTGGATCTCTAGAATCATTTTCTCCTAATACTGGCAGTCGCATTGGTCCATAAACATTTCCTGTATAATCCACAGAAAAATTATTATTAAACTTGTAAGAGATAGACCAAACACCGCTAAAACTTTCAGTTAATATTTGTCTTGTTTCAATGTTATCTTCAGTAATAGAAACATCCATTAAGGTAGCACCTGCGTTTATAGATAAGCCATTGGTAAAGGTGATGTCTGTATTTAAAGAAATACCTTGAGATACAGAAAAACCGTCTAAATTTGCATAAATAATTTTATTAGAGTCAGTTTCGTAATCTGGTAAAATTCTATTGCTAAAATATGTGTAAAAAGCACTTGCGTCTATGGTGATAAAAGAGTTTTCTGTGTTTATTTTTTTAACATAATTTAAGTTTGCGTTCCAAGAAGTTTCTGGCGCTAATTCGCCATCAAATTCAACTTCTCTTGCACCTGTTAAAGCCGCATGATCTTCTGTAAAAACATTGGCAACTCTAAACCCGTTACCAGCGCTTATTCTTACAATATTAGAATTGTCTTTAGAATTCCATTTATAATTTACTCTTGGCGAAAAAATATTTCCGTGCAAACTATTATGATCCCAACGAACACCTAACAATAGTTTTTTTCGTTCACTCAAACTAATTTCATCTTGCGCAAAAATACCTGGTAAATGGATGATTGAAGGGTTGTTCTCACCACCATTTTCATTTAAAGTTGCAAAAGTATTATCATCATAAAAAGTATATCTATATGCTGCACCTAATAATAAATCGTGTTTTTCGCCTAATTGTTTACTGTAAATGAACTGACCAAAACCAATTAACTGTTCTGCATCGTAAGAAGTATCTCCGTAAAAAGAATCTTGATAATGACCATTTGCACTAAACTGAAAACTAATATCTTCTGATGTTGGCAATTCATACGTTCCGAATGTTTCCCATCTATTTGTATAAATACTTTCTCCGTAAATTTGATTTCCTCCTCTAAATTCTTTTTCCCAATCCATTTCTCCGCCCCATCGATCTTCATACATATATCTACCAGCAATGGTAAAAACCTTATTACTTTTTCTTTCAATATTAATTTTATTAAAAATTGAAATTCGATTTTGAAGCGTTAAATCTGTAAAATTATCATTGTTGTTGTCAATTCTATTTTGAAAATTAAAATAATTTACACCTAATAAACCTTGCACTTTTTCAGATGCTTTGTAGCTCATACTGATATCCGTATTCACTTCTCCCCAAGAAGTACTCATAACATCCGTAGATAAGATAGGGGCATTTGTAGCTTTTTTGGTAATTATATTTATAATACCACCAACTGCTTCAGAACCATACAGGGTAGATGCGGGGCCTTTTACAATTTCAACTCTTTCTATTAAGGCTTGCGGAATTCCAGTTAGTCCGTAAACAGTAGAAAGTCCACTTACAATTGGCATTCCGTCAATTAAAACAAACGTATAAGGCCCCTCTAAACCATTAATATGAATATCACCAGTATTACAAACATTACAATTTAGTTGTGGTCGAACGCCGTTTACATTTTGTAAAGATTCAAAAACAGAAGGGGTAGGGTTTTTTTTGAAGAATGTTTCACTATAAACTTCTACAGGCACCGGACTGTTTGTTTTTGATACAGGGCGTAAAGTACCAGAAACTACAATTTCATTTAAAGAATCATCCTCAAGTAAAGTAATATTTTTGGTAATTTTTTGATCACTGTTAATCGTAATTTTAATAGATTTTGTTTTGTAACCAATACTACTAATTATTAATTTATAGCTGTCTTTAGGAATCTTGTTTAGCTCATAAAAACCATTTTCATCAGAAGAAGTGCCGATTTTGGTTTTCTTTAAATACACATTTGCGTACGGTACTTCATCACCATTTTCTGTGGTTATTTTGCCGGTAATTGTTTGTCCGAAAGTAAAGGTTGATAAAAATAAAAACCCAAGAATTACAATATATTTCATTTTAAAACACTTTAATTTTCGGCAAATATAACATTATTTTTAGACTAGTCTAAAAATTATTTAATAAATATAAAAAGTATATCTTTGTCCTATCAAAAATTTAGTTGAATGTTTACACTTTCTGAAGAGAATTATTTAAAGGCAATTTATCATTTAGAATCAGATTCTAAAAAAGGGATTAGTACAAATGCAATTGCCAAAAGTTTAGAAACAAAAGCTTCTTCTGTAACAGATATGATTAAAAAATTATCTGAGAAAGAAGTGGTGCTTTATAAAAAATACCAAGGAGTTACGTTAACCGAATTCGGAAAAAAAACCGCAGCCAATATTGTAAGAAAACACAGATTGTGGGAAGTTTTTTTAGTAGAGAAATTAAATTTTTCTTGGGATGAGGTGCATGATGTTGCAGAACAATTAGAGCATATAAAATCGCCAAAATTAATTAATGAATTAGATGCACTTTTGGGTTTTCCGACACATGATCCTCATGGAGATCCAATTCCTGACAAAGAAGGGAATGTAAACACAGTTGATAAAATTCTTTTATCAACCTTAAATAAAGAGGAAAGTGGCGTTTGTGTTGGGGTGAATGATTCTTCATCAGAATTTTTACGCTTTTTAGATAAGAAGAAAATCACACTAGGAAAAAAAATTACGGTGCTAGAAAAAGAAGATTTTGATGATTCTTTATCCATAGAAATTGATGGAGAAAAACTATCAATCTCAAAGAAAATAGCAAATAATTTATACCTAAAGAAGTAGCATAATATGAAAAAATATATAATTTTAGTATTATTAATAACCGTTTTCGCTTGCCAACAAAAACCCAAAAAGAACGGAAAATTACAAGTGGTTACTACCACAACAATGATTACCGATCTGGTAAAAAATATTGGTGGTGATAAAATAGACATCCAAGGATTGATGGGTGCGGGCGTAGATCCGCACTTATACAAAGCAAGTGAAGGCGATGTAAGTAAACTATTTAATGCGGATGTAATTGTGTATAACGGTTTGCATTTAGAGGGGAAATTAGAGGATGTGTTTGAGAAAATGCGTCAACAAGATAAAAAAACCATTGCAGCTTCTGATGCTATTGATACCGCTACCTTAATTGGTTCAGAATATTTCGCGTCTAATTACGATCCTCATATTTGGTTTGATATTGCCAATTGGGAAATTATCACGCAATATATTACCGATAAATTATGTGAGTTTGATGCTGAAAATGCAGCAACTTATAAAAAAAACGGAGCGAATTATTTAAAAACATTAGCATCTTTAAAGACAACAATAATCCAACAAGTAAATTCTTTACCAATTGAAAAGAGAATTTTAGTAACAGCGCATGACGCTTTTAATTATTTCGGAAAAGAATTTCAGTTTAATGTCGTTGGCTTACAAGGTTTATCTACCGCAACAGAGGCAGGCGTAAAAGACGTTCAGAGATTGGCGAATTTTATTGAAGAAAAAAATGTAAAAGCAATTTTTGTAGAAAGTTCAGTGCCAAAAAGAACCGTGGAAGCTTTGCAAGAGGCGGTAAGGGCAAAAGGCAAGGAAGTAGTGATTGGAGGAACGTTATATTCTGATGCTTTAGGAAGTAGAGGCACAGCCGAGGCTACCTATATTGGCATGTATAAACACAATGTGAAAATCATTGTAAATTCATTAAAATAGAGTCTATGGAACCACAAAAAATAGCAATTGCTGTAGATGATTTAACGGTTGCATACAATTATAAACCTGTTTTATGGGATATTGATTTAGCGATTCCTGAAGGTGTTTTAATGGCAATTGTGGGTCCGAATGGCGCAGGAAAATCAACCTTGATAAAATCTATTTTAGGAATTATAGATCCGATTGCAGGTAGTGTTTCTATCTACGGAAAACCCTATGACAAACAACGGAAATTAGTTGGTTATGTTCCTCAAAAAGGAAGTGTAGATTGGGATTTTCCTACCACAGCTTTAGATGTAGTGATGATGGGAACTTACGGAAGTTTAGGTTGGATTAAAAGACCTGGCAAAAAAGAACGAAAAACAGCATTAGAGTCTTTAGAAAAAGTAGGAATGCTTTCTTTTAAAGACCGACAAATAAATCAATTATCAGGCGGGCAACAGCAACGGGTGTTTTTGGCAAGAGCTTTAGCGCAAAATGCTGCTATCTATTTTATGGATGAGCCTTTTCAAGGGGTAGATGCAACCACAGAAATTACGATTATCAACATATTAAAAGAATTACGAAAAGCTGGAAAAACAGTGGTTGTTGTACATCACGATTTACAAACCGTGCCAGAATATTTTGATTGGGTTACGTTTTTAAATGTAAAAAAAATAGCAACAGGCCCCGTAAAAGAGATTTTTAATGATGATAATTTGACCAAGACCTATGGGATAAATTATAAGGTTAGTGTGCAGCGGTAGGTTTTTTTGAAATAGAGACAAGAGACAAGACTAAAGCATCAAAATTTATGTTTTCTATGCACCTATTTGTTGATTTTTTTAAAACAAGAAGCAAGAAACAAGAAACAAGATAAAAAAGAAACAAGAGACAGACTAAAATAACAAAATCTATGCTTTTTATTTGTATATGTGTTGATTTTTTAAACAAGAAACAAATTTTAACGATTATAACTTAAATATTTAAGTTTTTTAGATGAGTTCGTATTCATAAAATATATAAATTTAAACAACCAACCACCAACCACCAACCACCAACCACCAACCACCAACCACCAACCACCAACCACCAACCACCAACAACTAAAAACTAAAAACCAAAACCATCGACTTTTCAGAATACATACAACTAGTTTTTACAGATTATACCCTACGGACAATCACCTTGGGTACGGCAATATTGGGTGCAATTTGTGGTATGTTAGGTAGCTTTGCTGTTTTGAGAAAACAAAGCTTGTTGGGTGATGCTATTTCACACGCAGCTTTACCTGGAATTGCAATCGCTTTTTTAATTACAGGCACAAAAGAAACCAATGTATTACTGATAGGTGCTTTGGTAAGTGGTTTGTTGGGTGCATTTTGGATTCGAAGTATTACCAAAAGAACACATTTAAAATCAGATACTGCATTGGGTTTAATTTTATCCATTTTCTTCGGATTTGGGATGTTATTACTAACCTATATTCAAAAGCTACCAAATGCGAACCAAGCTGGCTTGGATAAATTTTTATTCGGACAAGCAGCAACTTTGTTGGCAAGAGATGTTTGGTTTATGGCGATCGTAACTTTTATCTGTTTAATTGTTTTGCTGTTGTTCTGGAAAGAGTTTAAAATTTTATTGTTTGATGCCGATTATGCAAAGACTCTAGGGTTTAATATTCAGTTTATTGATATTTTAATAACCTCATTTATTGTAATTGCAATTGTTTTAGGCTTACAAACGGTGGGCGTTGTATTAATGAGTGCCATGTTATTAGCGCCAGCTGCAGCCGCAAGACAATGGACGAATAGTTTAGGAGTTATGGTAGTTCTGGCTGCGTTTTTCGGAGCTAGTTCAGGCGTTATCGGTACTGCCATTAGTGCAAGTCAGAATAATTTATCAACCGGACCCGTAATTGTTTTAGTAGCTGCTGTTTTTGTGGGATTCTCTTTTGTTTTTTCTCCGTCAAGAGGCTTATTATTTAGACAAATTAGATTTATTCAGAATAGAAAAGATTTAGAGCTGCATAAAACATTGGCTTTTATGTTTGAAATTGCCCAAGATCATGAGAATATTTCGCATCCACACGCGGTAAAAATATTAAATAATTTTCATGGGTATACCAGAAAATCACTCGGAAAATTAGAACGAAAAGAATATATAAGTGTAGATGGTTCTATGTGGTCTATGACGCCAAAAGGATATCATTTTGCAGCAAATTTATACAATCAACAAGGAAACGAAAATGAGTAGTGCTCAAATAGAAATACAATTAATTGCGAGTATCGTGGCAATTGCCTGTGCAATTCCGGGTACATTTTTAGTGTTGCGAAAAATGGCGTTAATTAGCGATGCAATTAGTCATTCTATCTTACCAGGTTTAGTGTTGGGCTTTTTTATCACACACGATTTAAACTCGCCGTTATTAATTGTTATGGCAGCATTGTCTGGAGTAGTTACGGTTGTTTTAGTTGAATTTATTCAGAAAACAAGATTGGTAAAAGAAGATACTGCAATTGGCTTGGTTTTCCCAGTCCTCTTTAGTATTGGTGTGATTATGATTGCAAAAAATGCGAATGATGTACATTTAGACACAGATGCCATTTTATTAGGAGAATTAGCGTTTGCGCCTTTTGATCGTTTTTTAGTTGATGGAGCTGATTTAGGACCAAAATCTCTCTGGATTATAGGAACTATTTTATTAATAACCATCGGTTTGTTATTCGCTTTCTTTAAAGAATTAAAAATTAGCACGTTTGATGCTGGTTTGGCAACCGCTTTAGGTTTTTCGCCAATCATGATTCATTACGGATTAATGAGTGTTGCCTCCATAACGATTGTGGGTTCTTTTGATGCAGTCGGGGCAATTTTAGTGGTTGCCTTAATGATTGCGCCAGCAGCAACTGCCTATTTATTAACCGATAATTTAAAGAGAATGTTAGTTTTGTCGGTGATTTTTGGAGTTTTTTCTGCGATTGCTGGTTATTGGTTAGCGCATTGGTTAGATGCTTCGATTTCTGGTTCTATGACCACAATTTTAGGAATTGTATTCTTACTAGTGTATTTATTCGCTCCAAAAAGAGGTTTAATTTCTGTGTTATATAGAAACAGACAACAACAAATAGAAGTCTCATTATTAACTTTTTTATTACATTTAAACAATCATCAAGAAATAAGTGAACGCCATATAAATCATTTAAATGAACATATTAATTGGCGACGTGTAAGATCGAAATCGGTGCTAGATTTAGCTTTAAAAAACAATATGATCACCATCGATAAAAGTATTATTTCTTTAACGGATAAGGGGAAGAATTTTACCGATAAAGCGATCGATTATATTATTACCAATGATCATTCTAAAATAGAATCTATAAAAGAGGATTTCTTTTTATTTAGAGGATAACAATCGCTATATTTTGTATTTTGCATAAAAAATAATTCTGTGCAACAATCATCAGCTTTTCAAGTTTACAATGCTTCTGCCGGTAGCGGAAAAACTTTTACACTCGTAAAAGAATACATAAAAGTTTTATTAAGTTCAGAAAACGTTTTTACGTTTCAAAAAGTATTAGCAATCACTTTTACCAACAAAGCCGCTGGTGAAATGAAAGAGCGGGTATTGTCTAATTTAGAAGATTTTTCTGAAGGAAAAGAAAATGATTTACTTCAACTAATTTTGAAAGAAACTACTATTGATAAAGCGCTAATTCAAGAAAGAAGTCAGAAAATATTAAATGCAATTTTGCAAAATTATTCTGCATTTTCAATTACTACAATTGATAGTTTTACGCATAAAATAATCAAAAGCTTTGCACATGATTTAGGATTATCATTGAATTTTGAGGTAGAAATGGATGCTATTTCACTTTTAAATCAAGCAGTTGATGTGTTGATTTCTAAAATAGGAACCGATAAAAAACTTACAAAATTACTGATAGAATATACTTTAGATAAAACAGATGATGATAAATCTTGGGATATTTCTAGAGATTTAAATGATTTTGCTAGAATACTTTTAAATGAAGACGATATCAAACATTTTAGAGCGCTTTCTGCTAAAAGTTTAGACGATTTCACGAATTTAAAATCAAAGCTTTTTTTACATCAAAAAGAATTAAAAATTGAATTTAAGAAGGTTGGGGAAGACTGTTTGGGTTTAATTGCAAGTCATGATTTAGAGCATAAAGATTTTATGCGCGCAACCATACCAAAGTTCTTTGCAGATATCAATGAGAAAGCTTTTAATTTTACCTATTTAACAAGAAGTGAAACCGTTCAAAAAGCCATTGATACTCATCAATATTACTCAAAATCTACCAATGATTCAGTTGCACAAAGTATAGAAAGTATTGTTCCAGAAATCATCAATTTATTTCATAAATCAAAAGGAATTTACAGTCAGTTTTTAATGAATAAATTGGCATTAAAAAACATCATTCCGTTGGCGGTTTTAAATAATATTAATATTGAGTTAGAGAAAATTAAGGAAGAGAATAATATTAGACTCAATTCAGAATTTAATCAGCTGATTTCAGATAACATAAAAGAGCAACCCGCACCTTTTATTTATGAAAGAATTGGGCAGCGTTTTCAGCATTATTTTATTGATGAAATGCAAGACACTTCGGTATTGCAATGGCAGAATTTAATTCCGTTAATTGATAATGCATTAGCACAAGAAAACGGTAATTTACTCTTGGTTGGCGACGGAAAACAAGCAATTTATAGATGGCGTGGTGGTAAAGCAGAGCAATTTATAGCATTGGGTTCTGATCAAGTAAATCCTTTTGCGATTCCCAAAGAAATTAGAAATTTAGAAACTAATTTTAGGAGCTATTCAGAAGTTATCAATTTTAATAATTCGTTTTTTAAACATACCGCGAACTTCATCCAAAATGATTCCTATAAAAACTTATTTTTAGAAGGCAATAATCAATTAGAAAACTCTAAAAAAGGCGGGTTTGTTTCACTTTCGTTTCTCGAGAAAGAAGAAGAAAAGGAAGATGAGAAAGTAAAATATCCGAAGAAAGTTTTAGAGAAAATACACGAGTTAAAGAAGGATTTTTCTTTAGGTGAAATTTGTATTCTGACAAGGAAAAGGTCAGATGGTGTGGCGATTGCAAACTATTTATCAGAAAACGGAATCGATATTATTTCATCAGAAACGCTGTTATTACAAAATAGTCCAAAAGTATGTTTTATAGTCGATGTTTTAAAAGTTTTACAAAATCCGAATGACGAGGAAACGCGCTTTGAAATGCTCTATTTTTTACAACAACATTTACAAATTGAAAATCTAAAACATACTTTTTTTAAAGAGTTCGCTAAAGCGGATAATAAAACCATTTTTGAAGCTTTAAAAGTACACGGAATTTCATTTGAGATTTCAGTATTTCATCAAATGCCATTTTATGAGAAAATTGAGGAGATTGTAAGGAGTTTTAATTTAGTGAATTCTTCGGATGCCTATGTTCAGTTTTTTTTAGATGTTGTTTTAGAGCAACAGAGAAAAAATATCGATGTTAGTGAGTTTTTAGAGTTTTGGGAACTCAAAAAAAATGCATTAAGTATTGTTGCGCCAGAAAGTGCAAATGCAGTGCAGATTATGACGATTCATAAATCGAAAGGATTAGAGTTTCCTGTAGTAATTTTTCCTTGTGATGTAGATATTTACCGACAAATTAATCCGAAGGTTTGGATTAATGAATTACCCGATAATTATGATAATTTTAAGGAGTTGTTACTTCCGTATAACAAAGAGTTAAGCCATGTAAATAATACAGGTTTAGAAATTTATAACGAACAAAGAGAAGAATTAGAATTAGATAATTTCAACCTACTATATGTTTCTTTAACGAGAGCAGTTGAGCAGTTACATATCATTACAGAGAAGAAACTGTCATCTAAAGGAGAAGAAAACACCAACTTTTATTCGGGTGTTTTTATCAATTATTTAAAACAACTCAATCTTTGGGACGATGATTTATTAACTTATTCTTTTGGCAATGAAAATAGAGCTAGTAAAAAAGAAGCGTTGAAATCAGTTGCAGAAATTCACGAAAAATTTATTTCTACGCCTTGGCAAGAACATAATGTAGTTTTATTAGCAGGTGCTTCTAAATTGTGGGATACAACGCAAGGCGAGGCGATTAATTTCGGGAATTTAATTCATGAAATTTTATCAAAAATTATTACAATAAACGATGTTGCTATCATTGTAGATCAATTTCAGCAACAAGGATTTATGAATGAGAAGCAGTCAAAAGAAATTAAAGATAAAATTTATGACGTTTTAAGGCATCCAAAGTTAGCAAACTATTTTTCGGAAGAAGTCATTATATATACTGAAAGAGAAATTGTAGATGTTGATAATCAAATTTTAATTCCAGATAGACTGGTATTTAACAACATAAATGAGGTTGTGATTATGGATTATAAGACAGGAAATCCTTCAAATGAGCATCATCAACAAATTTTAAGATATGAAAGAGTTTTAAAGTCGATGAATTTTAAGGTGGTCAAAAAAATATTAATATACATAAATAACAAAATTGATGTTGTTGAAGTATAAGCAGAAAAATTAAACTTTGTAACTTTGTATTTCTTAAATAAATAAAAAATGTACGGTAAAATTAAAGATACTTTAGCAAAAGAGCTTCAAGAAATTAAAGATGCAGGTTTATACAAATCAGAAAGAATTATAACATCTTCGCAAGATGCACTTATAAAAATTTCTACAGGGCAAGAAGTACTTAACTTCTGTTCTAATAATTATTTAGGATTGTCAAACCATCCGGAGGTAATTAAAGCTGCGAAAGATACGTTAGATTCTCATGGTTTCGGAATGTCGTCAGTTCGTTTTATATGCGGAACGCAAGATATTCATAAACAATTAGAAGAAAAGATTGCAGAATTTTATACGACAGAAGATACAATTCTGTATGCTGCTTGTTTTGACGCAAATGGGGGTGTTTTTGAGCCTTTACTAACAAAAGAAGATGCTATTATTTCGGATAGCTTAAATCATGCTTCTGTAATAGATGGTGTTCGATTATGTAAAGCTGGGCGTTATAGGTATGATAATAATGATATGGCTTCGTTAGAAGAGCAGTTAATCAAAGCGAATGAACAAAATCATCGTTTTAAACTTATTGTAACCGACGGTGTTTTTTCTATGGATGGAATTGTAGCGAAGTTAGATGAGATTTGCGATTTAGCAGATAAATACGACGCTCTAGTAATGGTAGATGAATGTCATGCCACTGGTTTTATAGGGAAAACAGGAAGAGGAACTGTTGAGCTAAAAAATGTAATGGATCGAGTAGATATTGTAACTGGCACTTTAGGAAAAGCTTTAGGAGGTGCAATGGGAGGTTATACAACAGGGAAAAAAGAAATTATAGAAATTTTACGTCAGCGTTCTAGACCTTATTTGTTTTCAAATTCATTGGCGCCAACAATTGTAGGAGCTTCGTTAAAGGTTTTTGATTTAATTTCTGAAGATACTTCGTTTAGAGATCAATTAGAATGGAATACCAATTACTTTAGAACCGAAATGGAAAAGGCTGGTTTTGATTTGGTAGGTGCAGATGCAGCCATCGTTCCAGTTATGTTATATGATGCAAAATTATCGCAAGTGATGGCAAACAAATTATTAGAAAAAGGTATTTATGTAATCGGTTTCTTCTTTCCGGTTGTGCCAAAAGAAAATGCTAGAATTAGAGTGCAACTCTCTGCTGCTCACAAAAAAGAACATTTAGACAAAGCAATTTCAGCATTCATAGCCGTAGGGAAAGAATTAAAAGTTATTTAGAATTGATAAAAATTTGTTTTTTTGTGAATATTTTGTAGATTTGTCTTTGTATATACCGCGGAAGACTTTACTTTTGCGTATTATAAGAACGAACTTTTAATTTAAAAATTTTGATAATGAATCGATTAAAAATAGCTGTGATAGCTTTATTTGCGTTAGTAGCCGTTGGCAATTTAAGCGCACAAGATGAAAATAACCCTTGGGCAATAGGCTTCGGTATCAATGCCGTAGACGTTTATAATAGTAATGGAGAATTCTTTGGTTCAGGAGGACAGATCGAAGATCTTCTTGGTACTAAAGACTGGAATATACTTCCTTCTATTACTAGAATTACTGCTGAAAAATACCTTGAAAAAGGATTTTCATTGCAATTAGCGGGTTCTATAAATAAAATAGACTTTATAAATTCTAAAAATGATGTAGACTTATTATACTGGTCTATTGATGCAGTGGTAAAGTACGATCTAAATAGATTAATAGGAGAAACAGGTTGGTTTGATCCTTATGTTTTATTGGGTGGTAGTTATGTGTCGTTAGGTGAAGAAGGTGAAGGGATGTTAAATGCTGGTTTTGGATTCAATACTTGGATTAATGATAACTTCGGATTTAATTTTCAACACTCATCTAAAATAGGGTTTGCTGATAAAATTAATTCTCATTACCAAACCTCTGTTGGTTTAGTAATCAAATTCGGAGGAAAAGATACTGATGGAGACGGAGTTTATGATAGAGAAGATGCATGTCCTAATGTTTCTGGTTTACCAGAATTTAATGGATGTCCAGATGCAGATGGTGATGGAATAAAAGATTCTGATGACGCTTGTCCTAATACAGCTGGTTTAGCTGCTATGAATGGTTGCCCAGATTCTGATGGCGATGGAGTAGCTGATAAAGATGATATGTGTGCAAATGAAAAAGGAACAAAAGCAAACAAGGGTTGTCCAGATTCTGACGGAGATGGTGTATTAGACAAAGACGATAAGTGTATTTCTGAAGCAGGTCCTGCAGCTAATAATGGATGCCCTTGGCCAGATACTGACGGTGACGGAGTATTAGACAAAGATGATAAGTGTAAGAGTGAAGTAGGTCCAGCATCAAATGGTGGATGTCCTGAAGCAGCTATGACGCCAAGTGAAATAGCAATGTTAGCAGAATATACTAAAGGTCTTGAATTTGCAATTGATAGAGCAGAGGTGAATAAAGATACAGCTAAAAAGTTGGATAGAATTTATGATTTAATTAGTCCTATTAAAGAAGTGATTTTTGTAGTAGAAGGTTACACAGATAGTACAGGTGCTGAAGGTTATAATTTATATTTATCTGAAAGAAGAGCTGAATCTGCAAAAGCGTATTTAGTGAAAAAAGGTTTTGATGCGGATAGATTAGAAACTTTAGGTTATGGAGAGAAAAATCCTTTATCAACTAACAATACGAGATCAGGTAGAAAAGACAATAGAAGAGTGTTAGTTCAATTGACGGAGTAAACAATCATAAGATCTTAAAATAAATAAAAACTCTGCTCATTTTGGGCAGAGTTTTTATTTTTAGGTTACCTTTTTTTTAATTAAAAATACTTTTTTAATTCCAATCAAAAAAATTATCTTTGCAACCTTAAAAAGAGAGATAGGTCTCACAAATAAATAATAACTTTAATTAGATACATAATGTCTACAATAACAGGTAAAGTTTCTCAAATTATTGGACCAGTAATTGATGTTGAATTCAATACAGATAGCGAACTGCCTAAAATTTACGATTCACTAGAAATCAAAAAAGCAGATGGTTCTATTTTAGTGCTAGAAGTGCAACAGCATATTGGTGAAGATACCGTTAGAACAATTTCTATGGATGCCACTGACGGATTAAGCAGAGGTGTAGAAGTTTTTGCTACAGGTAGTCCTATTCAAATGCCAATAGGTAACGATATTTATGGACGTTTATTTAATGTTACTGGAGATGCAATTGATGGTTTAGGTAATTTAAAAAAAGAAGGTAAGAATGGTTTACCCATTCATAGATCTGCACCTAAATTTGAAGATTTATCGGTATCTACAGAAGTTTTATTTACAGGTATTAAAGTAATTGATTTAATTGAGCCGTATGCAAAAGGAGGCAAGATTGGATTGTTTGGAGGAGCAGGAGTAGGAAAAACAGTATTAATTCAAGAATTAATTAATAATATAGCAAAAGGACACGGTGGTTTATCTGTTTTTGCAGGGGTTGGTGAAAGAACTCGTGAAGGAAACGATTTACTTCGTGAAATGTTAGAATCTGGAATTATCAAATATGGTGATGATTTTATGCATTCTATGGAAGCAGGAGGATGGGATTTATCAAAAGTAGATAAGCCAGGAATGAAAGAATCTAAAGCTACTTTTGTATTCGGACAAATGAATGAACCACCTGGAGCTCGTGCAAGAGTTGCCTTATCTGGTTTAACAATTGCTGAATATTTTAGAGATGGAGCAGGTGAAGCACAAGGAAAAGATGTACTTTTCTTTGTTGATAATATTTTTAGATTTACGCAAGCAGGTTCTGAAGTTTCTGCATTATTAGGTCGTATGCCTTCAGCAGTGGGGTATCAGCCTACATTAGCAACCGAAATGGGTGCAATGCAAGAACGTATTACATCAACCAAAAAAGGTTCTATTACCTCTGTGCAAGCTGTTTATGTGCCTGCAGATGATTTAACAGATCCAGCGCCAGCAACAACATTTGCGCATTTAGATGCAACAACAGTTTTATCTCGTAAAATTGCCGAGCTAGGTATTTATCCTGCAGTAGATCCTTTAGATTCTACTTCAAGAATTTTATCAGCTGAAATTTTAGGCGATGAGCATTATAATACAGCAACGTCTGTTAAAGAAATTTTACAACGTTATAAAGAATTACAAGATATTATTGCAATCTTAGGGATGGAAGAATTATCTGAAGAAGATAAATTAATAGTTCATAGAGCAAGACGTGTACAACGTTTCTTATCTCAACCCTTTCATGTTGCTGAACAATTTACCGGGATTCCTGGTGTATTAGTAGATATTAAGGATACTATTAAAGGTTTTAATATGATTATGGATGGTGAATTAGATAAGTATCCTGAAGCTGCATTTAATTTAAGAGGATCAATTCAAGATGCAATTGATGCTGGAGAAAAAATGTTAGCAGAAGCATAGTCAAAGCTAATACTGAACTTTTTTATGTTCATTTATTAAGATCTAATTTATAAATAAGAAGACCCTGAAGCATATTTAGGGAGTTAAATAAGTTTAACTATGTTTTTAGAAATTGTAACGCCAGAGGCTATATTATTTTCATCAAAAGTGGATGCTGTATCTGTTCCTGGAATTAATGGTGAGTTTCAAATGTTAAATAATCACGCACCAGTAGTATCGATTTTAAAGGAAGGAACCGTTAGTATTCATGTTCATACACAAGAGCATTTAGAGTTTGATCAATATAGCGGTCATTACGAAGTGCATGTAGATGATGATAAAATTTTAACGATAGCTATTAAGTCAGGAACTATAGAATTGAATGACAATAAAGTTATTATTTTAGCAGATTAGCGCTCAAAGTACACTTAAAAATATAAATCTCAAAATGGATATCCTTTTTGAGATTTTTTATTTTTTAATAGTAGATATAAAAACATTAGTGTTCGATTAAAAATATTTTTAGTTTGATAAACCCTGCAAAAATAAAAGATTCGGCTAATTTTTTAAATGATACCTCGCTTTTTTGAAAATAATTTCATGAAGATAAAGTAAACAATTTTATTTCAAGGCATTTTTGTTTGTCAGATAGCTAAAACCAAGTCTTGGTTCATATGGTTCTGAAAGTGGAGTAATTTGGAGTTTTTTATCTGACAAGAATGATAGAAAAACACCTTTAATTACAAAGGTGTTTTTTTTAGCAATCTCCCCCAACGAAGCGAATTTTTCTTTTTTATAATCTAAACAAATTTGCAAAACTTTTTAAAGGTATTTCTTAGTGAAAACCTTTAAATGAATACAGGAAAAACCTTCTTTAAACTTTATGCATTATCCTTTTACAAAAGGATAATAAATGGGTTTTTTTTTATTAAATTACATATTCGAACTTCTAAATTATTAAAAATGAAAACTTCTTCGATAGCAATCTTATTATTTATTTTGATGTTTTCATCTTGTTCAGAGAAAACGAAAGCACCAGAATCAAGTTGCTACCCAAACAATAAACGACCATCAGAAGCTATCACATATGAAGAAATGTCTGCTATGATGGATACGTATGAGAAAGGGGCTAAAAAGGAGTTAAACAAATACATGAAGAAAATATCTGGAGGAAAAGACTCTATTTCTACAAATTATAATTGGTACAAACTAGATGAGTTAAAGCAATACATTGCCTATATAGAGAGAATATCTAAAGAAAAAGATATTGAAGTTACAGGTTTTAGAATTTATCCTACTTCTTACCCTAAAAATTATAGTATAGAAGATTTGCAAGGAAGGCAAACTTTAATTTTTACACCAACTACAAAAATTGGTCTTAAAGAGGACGTAGCTTTTGAGCCATTGTATTCTGAAAAAGGAAAACCGGTTGGCATTTCAAAGTTTTTAAAACAAGTTAGAGCTAAAAAGGCATACAAAGATACTTTGCTTCTTTCAACATTAAAAGAGCAAACTGGTTTAAAGAGTTCATCGGCTAATAGAATTAAGCCTAATCCTCCATATTAATTATGTTTGATGACGGTTTATTTACGATATCTGATGACGGCTTATTTATTAAAGAATTTAGTGTTTATATTCAATATTTCACCTTTTTACTAGCGCTCATTTTTTACAAGACGTATAAAGATTATAAGTTTTATAAATTTTTTACTATTTATCTTTTCAATCTTATTTTATTAGATATTTTGGCTTCTACTTTCTTTAAAATTAATAATTTAGAATTATTTAATCTATACACTTTTTTTGAGTTTAATTTCTTCGTTTTAATTTATTATAATTTATTAGAGCAGAGAAAAAATTTAAAGTTCGTAAAACTATTAGCTATTATTTTTAACTTTATTTATGTTATTAGTTTTTATTTTATAAGTTTACAGTTATGCACGGTTCCTCTTGAAGGTATCTTTAATAGTACACTAGTTATTATCTATTTTACAGAATTATTAAATTCAGAAAAAATTTTAAATTACAAGAAATTGTTGTCTTTTTGGATTTCTGTCGGTTTTTTGCTCTTTTATTTAACTTCTGTACCCTTTTTTACGCTGCTTTCTTCAAATATGTTCGATACTAGGGCTATGTTTCCTATAATTTATTATCTTACTACCATATTGCACTTATTTTTAATTTATGGTTTGATAACATGCAGGAAAAAGAAAATATAGTCTTAATAGTGTCCACGCTTTTAGTACTTTTAATTCTAATTGCACTGATAGTATTATTTACAGTATTTCAAAAGAAGAAAAATTTATTAATAGAAGAAAGAAAAAAAACGAAAGAAGACTTCGAAAAAGAGATTGCAGAAACCCAAATAGAAATTAGAGAAGAAACATTAAGAAATATTAGTTGGGAGTTGCATGATAATATTGGGCAATTATTAACTTTAGCAAAGATTCAGTTACAAAATGCAACAAAAGAGAATATTAATGAGGTTTCTGAAACTATTACCAAAGGACTGTCTGAAGTGCGGGCATTATCAAAATTAATTAACCCTGAAGCCATCAATAAAATTAATTTAAGAGAAGCTGTTCAACTAGAGATTGACCGCTTTAATCGATTAAATTTCATTGATGCGAGTTTAATAATTATTGGAACTCAAATAGAAATAGATAAGAAACATAACATTATTATGTTTAGAATTCTACAAGAATTTTTTTCGAATACAATTAAACATTCAAGAGCATCTAGTTTAATAGTTTCTTTAGAGTACAAATCAGCATACTTAATTATTATCGCAAAAGATAACGGTGTCGGTTTTTCATCCGAAGTAAAAAAAGAGGGTATTGGTTTGTTGAATATAAAAAATAGAGCCAAATTAATAGGGGCAGTTGCTTTGTTTTCATCTGGTGATAATAAAGGGACAACACTTGAAATTCATTATAAATTATGACACAGTTTTCAGTAGTTATTGTAGATGATCATACCTTATTATCTCAAGCAATACAGGTTATGGTAGATACTTTTGATAAATTTAAAGTATTGTATACTTGTAAAAATGGTCAGGAATTGGTAGATAAGTTTTCTAATTCGCCAAAAGATATTCCGGATGTCGTTTTAATGGATATTAATATGCCTATCATGAACGGAATTGAAACTACCGCTTGGATTAGTAAAATGCATCCAAAAGTAAATGTAATGGCGCTCTCTGTAGAAGACGATGATCTAACTGTTTTAAAAATGTTAAAAGCAGGTGCTATTGGTTATTTATTAAAAGATACAGATAAGTATATTTTAGAAAAAGCTTTGGTTGAAATTGTTGAAAATGGCTTCTATCATTCAAAAAGTGTTACTAATTTATTAATGAAATCTATTTCTGGTAATGTACAAGAAGAACTTACCTTTAAAGAACGAGAGCTAGCTTTTATGAATTTGGCTTGCACAGAGTTAACCTATAAAGAAATTGCAGATAAGATGTGCTTAAGCCCGAAAACAATAGACGGGTATCGAAACGATTTGTTTGTGAAATTGAGCGTTAAAAATAGAGTGGGTTTGGTAATGTATGCAATCAAAAATAAAATTTACACTCTATAAAAATATTGTAAATTTGCAGTATGGAAGAAACAAATAGACAAAAAAAAATTGCAGGAGTTTTGCAAAAGGATTTAGTTGATGTGTTGCAAAAGGCGGCACAAGATGGAATGAAAGGTGTGTTAATATCTGTTTCTAAAGTACATGTTACATCTGATTTAGGCGTTGCTAAAGTATATTTGAGCATCTTTCCTTCAGAAAATAGAAGTGAAATTGTAAAAGGTGTACAATCTAATACTGCTACCATTCGCTACGAGATGGCAAAACGTACTCGTAATCAATTACGTAGAATGCCAGAGTTACTGTTTTTTGGTGATGATACTTTAGATTATTTAGAAGAAATTGACAAATCTTTAAACGGTGGAGACGAAGATCCTATAAAGAATCCAGAAGTTTTACCAAGGCGCAAAAGATAACCTTCATTTAAGATTTTATTTAGCGCAAACGAGATTATGAATTTTTCTCTATACATAGCCAAAAGATATTTATTTACCAAAACAAGTAATAATGCCATAAATATTATTACAATAATTGCTTCTTTTGCAGTTATTGTAAGCTCTTTAGTGCTATTCATTATTCTTTCTGGCTTTTCAGGTTTACGCACATTTAGTTATAACTTGCTAGATGCTTCTGATCCTGATCTTAAAATTACAGTTGTAAAAGGTAAATCTTTCGTCGCTACAGATGCGGTTTTCGAAATTATTGATAATAACAAGGCGATAGAAGCAAGCTCTAAAATTATTGAAGAGCGTGTTTTTTTGGAATATCATGATAAAAATGAAATTGCTTTCGTAAAAGGAGTAGAAGAAAATTATGCTCAAATTACCAAGATAGACGCGGCGTTAAGTTTAGGAAATTGGCTAAATCATGAATATACCAATACAGCGGTTGTGGGTAGAACAATTGCTCGAAAGCTTTCTTTGGGAGTTCGAAGTTTTGGAGCGCCTTTATCAATTATGGTTCCAAAGCCAGGAGTAGGTTTTATCAATCCCATAAATGCATTTTATAAATCTGACGTTCAAATTGTTGGAATGTATACAGGTACAGAAGATTTTGAAAGTAAATTTGTTTTTGTGATACTACAACAGGCCAAAGATTTATTAAGGTTCGAAGAAAATCAAGTGACGGCCATTGAGTTAAAGTTGATCAATGATTCAAATTCAGAAAGCGTTGCTAATGAACTTCAAGAAGCATTGGGAGGCACATATAAAGTGCAAACTAAAGAGCAATTAAACGAAGTTTTTTATAAAGTAATTAATACAGAAAATTTTGTTTCTTATCTCATTTTTACGCTGATCGTTATTATTGCCTTGTTTAATGTAAGTGGCACTATTATTATGATGATTATTGATAAAAAAGATAACTTAAAAACGCTATTTAGTCTCGGAGCAACCGTAAAAGAGATTAAAAAAGTATTTATTCTTCAAGGTTTTTTGCTCACTTTCTTCGGAATGATGATCGGTTTAATACTCGGAATAATTTTGGTTTTTCTTCAAAACAAATTCGGACTATTGATGATCGTAGAAGATTTACCCTATCCGGTTGAATTTCAATTTATGAATTTATTCATCGTTTTTTCAACCATCACTATTTTAGGTTTTATTGCAGCAAAAATAGCGAGTAGTAGAATCTCTAAAGAGTTTATTGAAAGGTAGTATCATAAAAATAACCGATTAATAGTGCTTTTTTACTTTAGATTTCGGTTTAAAAATAAAGCTAAATATTATTCTTAATGCTTTTTAATTACCAAAAATTGAAAATTATGAAAACTTTATTGTGCTTATTATTTTTGGTAATCACTTTAGCTTGCTCATCGAATAAGAAAATAGTAAAAAACTGCAAGTTGAACCCTTTTGAGCAACTAGACAGTATTCAAACATCAAAAGTTATTTTAAAATATGAAGTGGCTTTGCCAAAATCATGGAAGAAAAGTACCTCTAGTAATGCAGATTGGTATTTTATTGAGAAAGCTTATCTAGATTCTTTAGGTTTTCAGGCTACAAATGCAGATCTGTACATTCGTAAATTTAAAATAAAGAAGGAGTGTAATTCAAGGAGTTATGATGCAAAAAGTTTTTTAGATTTTTATGTATCTTACAGAAGTAAATGGTTTATAAGGCAACCATTTAATTATATTCTTTTAAAGTCAAAACATCCCATTTATGGTGATTTCTATATTATAAAATATAAATGGGCAGTTGGAAACTTTGAATATACCGCGAGCTCATTTTTATTAATGCACAATAATGAAGGTTATCTTTTGGAATATAGAAATAATAGTAAAAACTTTGATATCTATCTTATGGATGTACAAAAGATTGTTCAGAGTTTTAAAATAGCATCATAAAAACTATGGTGTAGCTTTATCGATATTCAGAAATTACAACATTTCCAAATATTTCTTCTACCTCATCAAACGCTTTAAAAACATCTCTAGGATCGTCTGAAGTAACCATTTTGGCTCTGTATTCTTTAAAATGCGGAATTCCTTTAAAATAATTTGTGTAATGTCTTCTAGTTTCTACAACACCTAAACGTTCTCCTTTCCAATCAATTGCCATTTGTAAATGTCTTCTGGCAATTTGTGTTCTTTCAGAAATTGTAGGTTTTGCTAAATGTTCTCCTGTTTCAAAAAAGTGTTTTACTTCTTTAAAAAACCAAGGGTATCCAATAGAAGCTCTTCCAATCATTGCGCCATCTAAACCATATTCATCTCGCATTTCCATGGCTCTTTCTGGAGTAGTAACATCTCCATTACCAAAAATAGGAATGTGCATTCTTTGGTTATTTTTTACATCGGCAATAGGTTGCCAGTCTGCATCGCCTTTATACATTTGTGCTCGGGTTCTTCCATGAATTGAAATTGCTTTGCAACCAACATCTTGCAAGCGTTCTGCAACTTCTACAATTTTTATGGAATCATGATCCCAACCTAAACGAGTTTTTACAGTAATTGGTAAATTGGTATGTTTTACCATGGCTTCTGTAAGTGAAACCATTAAGTCGATGTCTTTTAAAATTCCGGCACCAGCTCCTTTAGAAACTACTTTTTTAACCGGACAACCAAAATTAATGTCGATAATATCGGGATTCGATTTTTCTACAATTTCAATCGTTCTTAACATCGATTCTAAATTGGCTCCAAAAATCTGAATGCCTACAGGTCTTTCTTTTTCATAAATATCTAGCTTCATGACACTTTTTGCAGCGTCACGAATCAATCCTTCTGAAGAAATAAATTCTGTGTAAACAACATCTGCACCGTTTTCTTTACACAACGCTCTAAACGGCGGATCTGAAACATCTTCCATGGGTGCTAATAATAATGGAAAGTCTGGGAGTTCTATGTTGCCTATTTTTACCAAAGTAATTTATTTTTCTGCAAAATTAGTGTTTTTAATGCTCAAAACCCAACATCCGTAGAGGCCTAAAAAAAGTTCTGCAAAAGTGCCAAATTGATAGCCAAAAGTGGGGTTTCCATCCATAAAGAAGCCTAAAGTTCGGCCAAGACCCAAGCCTAACATAAAAATTATATTGGTGATGATGGCTGTTTTTAAATATTTACTTTTAAAAACTCTTAAAATCCAAAGAATTGAAAAACCTAAATACAAACCCATGATCGCTTTAAAAAAGTTATGTTCGTCGATGGTTTCTAAATGAATATCAAATTGAGAACCTGGATTAAATCCGTAGAAAAAAGAAATAGGCACAACAATGCACACCGAAATGATTAAGTGAATTTTATGGGTAAAATCTTGTTTGGTTTTGAACATGAAGCTTGATGATTAATTATCGATGTTTTAAATGTTCTCGATACAATTTCGATGAAAAATCGAAATCACTCGAACTGACAATTCGTTTAGCTAGTTTATATTGAGGTTGTCACTTCTAGTGATCCTGCTTTTAGGCGGGATTGTATCAAGAAGCTTTTTAGAAATTAATCACTTTTTCAACTTCTTCATTACCTCTTTTTACCACAACTTTAGTTGTATTTCCTTCTTCAAAAACAGATAAAGCACGCATATAACTCATCATGTTAGTCACCAAGCTATCACCGAGTTGAATAACGATATCACCTTTTTGCAAGCCTGCTTTTTGTGCGGGTTTTTCTTCGGATATTCCATCAATACGCATTCCCTTTCCATCAAACAAGTAATCTGGTATCACTCCCAAACCAACTTTAAACCTTGGTGCTTCTTCACTTTCGTTTTTGGTTTTTCTAAAAGCAAGTTTTCCGTTGTTATCTAGATCAGAAATTATATTAAAAATATAGTCAGAAATTAAATACATTCCGGTATAATTCAATTTTTCTGAATCATCTCCTGGTTTGTGATAATCTTCATGTTGCCCTGTAAAAAAGTGCAATACAGGAATATTAGCCAAATAAAAACTGGTATGATCGCTTGGCCCAACCCCAGATTCTCGCGTCACTAATTTAAAAAACTCATTATGAGATTTTAAGACTTGTTTAAATATCGGCGATGTTCCGGTGCCATAAACCGCTAAAGAAGAATCTTTTTTCATTCTACCAACCATATCCATATTTATCATGTAAGATATTTTTTTGGTATTGATAGTCGGATTTTTAATAAAGTAATTAGAACCTAATAAACCCATTTCTTCGCCAGAAAAAGCCATTAATAAGTAATTATTATTCGTATTTTTCTCTTTTAATTTTGCAGCTAAATTCAGTAAAACAGCAACACCAGATGCATTGTCATCGGCACCATTATGAATTGCTTTTGTAGAATCTCTGTATAAAGAACCTTCGCCACCAAAACCTAAATGATCGTAATGTGCGCCAATAATGATCGTGTTTTCGGCTTTGTTATCTAAAAAACCAATCACATTATTTCCGGTGATGGTTCCATCTCCATTCACATCAAATTTTACTTCATCATGCGGATTTGTCTTTGGTTTAAAGCTAAAAGTTTGTAGATAATCTTGAGTTCCTTTAGGCTGTAATTCTAATTCTTTAAAGCGTTTAGCAATATAAGTTGCTGCTTTTTTTTCGCCTTCAGTTCCTGTTTGCCTTCCTTCTAGTGCATCCGAAGCCAAAAAAGTGACGTCTTCTTTTAGCTGGTTTTCTTGGTTCTTTTCTGGTTTACAGGAAACTAAAAAACAGAAAAAGATTAAAAATAGGAGGTTTCTCATGATGATAAATATTATTTTTGCAAAGTTAAATAATAAAAAATAAAATGAGAATCCTTTCTTTACTCGTAATAGCGTTATTAATTTTTTCTTGTAAAACTGATAAAAAACAATCAGAAACTAAAGCATTAGATGTTTTTGTAAAAGACTCTTTAATTTATCCTGAAGAAGTGCACTTTAAAAGCATCAAACAAGTAACTTTTGGTGGCGATAATGCAGAGGCATATTGGAGTTTTGACGACAAACAATTGGTTTTTCAATCGAATTATAAAAACTGGAATGTAGGCTGTGATCAAATGTTTTTAATGAATGCTGATGAAAACTTTAAAGACAAAATGCCACCGATGATTTCAACCGGAAAAGGGAGAACAACCTGTGCATACTTTTTACCTGATAATAAACACATAATTTACGCTTCTACACATTTGGTTGATGACAATTGCCCTGATGTGCCGTTGCGTAAAAACGGAAAATATATTTGGCCAGTGTATGATAGTTTTGATATTTTTATGGCAGATTTAGAAGGGAATATTGTGAAGCAATTAACCAACGAAAAAGGCTATGATGCAGAACCAACAGTATCACCAAAAGGAGATAAAATTGTTTTTACATCAACCCGAAGTGGAGATTTAGAATTATACACCATGAATATAGATGGTTCTGGTGTAAAACAAATTACAGATGAATTAGGGTATGATGGTGGCGCATTTTTCTCACCAGACGGAACAAAAATTATTTTCCGTTCTTCAAGACCAAAAACTGAATCAGCAATTAAAGCATATAAGGATTTATTAGCAGAAGGTCTGGTAGAACCAACAGAAATGGAGCTTTATATTTGTAATGCAGATGGTTCTGATTTGCGTCAACTAACAGATTTAGGCAACGCAAATTGGAGTCCGTTTTTTCATCCTTCAGGAAAAAAGATATTATTTTCTTCTAATTTTGAAGCAGAAAGAGGATTTCCATTTAATTTATATTTAATAGATGTAGACGGTAAAAATCTAGAGCGAGTTACACACGGAGAAACTTTTGATGCTTTTCCTGTGTTTTCTAACGATGGTAAAAAGTTAGCTTTTTCTTCTAATAGAAATAATGGAGGTGGTAGAGATACCAACTTATTTATTGCAGAATGGCAAGACTAAAAGGATTGACATTCTGAAATAACAATAAGAGATACCAACTTATTTATTGCAGAATGGCAAGATTAAAAGGATTGGCATTCTGAAATAACAATAAGAGATACCAACTTATTTATTGCAGAATGGCAAGATTAAAAGGATTTGGTTTCTGAAATAAAAGTAAGAGATGCTGATTTATTACCCAATTACAGAAGTAAAATGGCTTGGACGAAAGAAAAAATATTACAGAATATTGAAGTTTTAATGCGAAGTAAATTCGAAACGCCCGAACAAGCTTTTAGTTATTATGATCGTGATAAAGATGGCTTATTAACAAAAGCTGATTTCAAAATATTATTAAAGGAAGCTAACGTTAATGCAATAATAAGAGGTGTAGTCGCCGAATTTATGATGAAAAGTTTTGATCAAAACAATGACAAAACTGTTAGTTGGGAAGAATTTCAGGAAGCAATAAAAGAATCTGGTATAAAAGAGTAAAATAAATCAACAAAATAAATTCAATAAAATGGGAGCAAAAGAAAGTCTTTTAAAAGATATTCATACCTTAATCACAACTAAATTTAAATCTCCTGAAGAAGCGTTTTTAGCTTTTGATAAGGACAAAGATGGATCTCTAAATAAAGACGAAATTAAAGAGTTACTAAAAGAGGCTGGTATTAATAGTTTTTTAAGAGGTCTAGTAGCCGGAGAAATGATAAAAGGCTACGATAAATCTGGTGATGAAAAGATGAATAAAGAAGAATTTAAAGTCGCTATTGCAGAGCTAAATAGAGATTATTAAATTTAGTTCAATAAAAACAAACATTAGTGTACGATTAAAAATATTTTTAGTTTTATAAACCTTATTAAAATAAGAGATACTGTAAATTTTTTAAATGACACCTTGCTTTTTTGAAAATAATTTCATGACTATAAAGTAGACAATTTATTTCAATTTATTTATGTTTGTCAACTAGTTAGGGTCAAGTCTTGGCTCTAAAAGCAGCGTAATCTTGAGTTTTTTCTCGGACAATAAATTTAAAAAACAAAAAAGTACAATAAGTTTAGTGTACTTTTTTGTTTTCATAAAGTTGTGGTTAAATTATTCTAGTTCAACAATCACTTCATTTTTTCTGTTAAATACTTCAAAGGGTGCATTGTAACCTAAAAACAAAAAATTATTTGAATATTTGATGCCTTCTCTTTCTAATGCGGCTATCAACTTTTTCTTGTAAGATTCAATTTTTTCACTGTCTGCCCAACCTCCAAAAGTAATTGCCGCCATTTTCTTGGCTGGTATTTCTTTAAACTCAATCGATGCATCATTAGGGGTTGGTAAATTCTCTTTGGTATATTTTTTAGGAACCATAAACATCATGGTCGTTGTATCGTCTAAAGTCATAGCAACTGGAGAAGTCATCGCTATTTTTTCTTCTTCTTCATTGCCTCCAAAAATATAACCAGCTAACACAGAAAATCCCTTACTAGATGCTTTATCGTACTCATTGGTAGCTAATTTTACAGCTGTAAAAAGTGTTGCTTCATAATTTCTGATTTCAAAATTATCGTAGGTTTTTACTACCTTAAAAGGGTATTGTTCAATGTTTTTCTGACTGCTCATAAAAAAGATTTGAGATGCAACAAAGAGAGCGATAAGGATTCCTAGAATGATGTAAACTATTTTCATTTTCATTTTTTGTGTTATTTAGGTTGAATATACAAAAAAATAATATTTTTAACGGTTTAAAATAATCATATGTTCAATTAAAAAAGAAGTTCTTTTTTTTTTGAATTTAAATCAGCCATAAGTGTACGGTTAAAGATATTTTAAGTTTGAGAAACCCTTTTAAAGTAAATATTTTACGAATTTTTTAAATGACACCGTGTTTTTTTGAAAATAATTTCATAAAAATAAAGTAGATATTTTTATTTCAGGTTATGTGTCTTTGTCAGATAGCTAGGGTTTAAATCTTGTTTCCCTGTCTGCCGGAAGGTAGGTTGGTTCTAAAAGTAGAGCAATTTTGAGGCTTTTATCGGATAAGAACGATTTTAAATTATAAAATAAAAAACAGTCATAAGTTTCAATACTTTACAAAAATGTTTTATTGTTTCTGCTTTTTAAATCCCGTATATTTGTAATCTATTTTAGAACTCAAATTTAACGAATGAAGAATATTAGAAACTTTTGCATTATTGCTCACATCGATCATGGTAAAAGTACATTAGCAGATAGATTGTTAGATTTTACTGGTACTGTAACAGATCGAGAGAAGAAAGATCAGTTATTAGATAGTATGGACTTGGAGCGCGAACGTGGAATTACTATAAAATCGCACGCCATTCAGATGGATTATACGCACAACGGAGAGCAGTATATTTTAAATTTAATAGACACTCCTGGGCACGTAGATTTTTCTTATGAAGTTTCAAGATCTATTGCTGCCTGTGAAGGGGCTTTGTTAATTGTAGATGCTGCGCAAAGTATACAAGCGCAAACAATTTCTAACTTATACTTGGCTTTAGAGAATGATTTAGAGATTATTCCTGTTTTAAATAAAATAGATTTACCTTCTGCTAACCCAGAAGAAGTAACCGATGATATTGTAGATTTATTAGGTTGTGAACCAGAAGATGTTATTCACGCAAGTGGAAAAACAGGTTTTGGTGTCGATAAGATTATCGAAGCGATTATCAATAAAATACCTGCTCCAAAAGGAGATCCTGATGCACCTTTGCAAGCCTTAATTTTCGACTCTGTTTACAACTCTTATAGAGGTATTGAAACCTATTTTAGAGTTTTAAATGGTGAGATAAAAAAAGGTCAAGAAATAATGTTCATGGAAACAGGTAAAAAATATTTTGCTGATGAAGTCGGAACGTTAAAATTAACACAAGTTGCAAAGAAGTCTGTAAAAACAGGTGATGTTGGGTATTTGATTACAGGAATAAAAACAGCAAAAGAAGTAAAAGTAGGAGATACTATTACAGATTTCGCAAGACCAACTACTGAAACTATTGATGGTTTTGAAGATGTGAAACCAATGGTTTTTGCAGGTATTTATCCGGTAGATACAGAAGACTATGAAGAATTGCGTAATTCTATGGAAAAACTGCAATTAAATGATGCTTCTTTGGTATTTCAGCCAGAAAGTTCTGCTGCTTTAGGTTTTGGTTTTCGTTGTGGGTTTTTAGGAATGCTACACATGGAAATTATTCAAGAACGTTTAGAGCGTGAATTTAATATGACTGTAATTACAACAGTTCCCAACGTTTCTTACCACGCCTACACAAAGAAGAACCCAAATGAAATTCTTATTCTTAACAATCCAACAGATCTGCCAGATCCGTCAAGATTAGATAGAGTAGAAGAACCTTTTATCAAAGCATCTATTATTACAAAGTCCGATTTTGTGGGGCAAGTAATGAGTTTGTGTATCGAAAAACGAGGTCAAATTATCAATCAAACATATTTAACAACGCAAAGAGTTGAGTTAATTTTTGAAATGCCTTTGGCGGAAATTGTTTTCGATTTCTATGATCGTTTAAAAACAGTTTCTAAAGGATATGCTTCTTTTGATTACCATCCTATCGGTATGAGAGAATCGAAATTAGTACGAGTAGATATTTTATTAAATGGTTCTGGAGTAGACGCACTTTCTGCTTTATTACACGCAGACAATGCATACCATATTGGTAAAAAAATTGTTGAAAAATTAAAAGAATTAATACCAAGACAACAGTTTGATATTCCTATTCAAGCAGCAATTGGTGCAAAGATCATTGCGCGTGAAACTACTAAAGCTTTGCGTAAAGATGTTACTGCAAAATGTTATGGAGGAGATATTTCTAGAAAACGTAAGTTATTAGAAAAGCAGAAAAAAGGGAAGAAAAGAATGCGCCAGGTTGGTAATGTAGAAATTCCGCAAGAAGCATTTATGGCTGTTTTGAAGTTGAATGATTAAGAGTAAGAGACAAGACTGTTTTGAGACAAGAAACAAGGTTAAAAATTAGTATGAATACCTATAAGAGTTTAGGAATTTTTATTTTAGTAATCTGTACTGCTCTAATATTCATATTTAAGTTAGAAAATGATATTTTAGATTTTTTTACAGGAGTATTTGCTGCTGTAGGGTTGGCATTAACATTTGGTTTATTTCCTGCAAAAAAGAAACAAACGAGGTAATTTTTTAAGTTATATAAAAACAGAAAAACCTTTTTGAGAAATCAAGAAGGTTTTTTTAGTTGAAATCCAAATTAATAGATTTTCTCGTCTTTGCGAGGAACGAAGCAATCTTTTAATCAGAAATCCAAGAGGTTTTTGAAGAGTGGATCTGTTTTTACTACTTTTTTTTACTTCGTAAGATACTTTCAATAGAAATACATCTTCATTTTAGCAATCTTTAAATATCTCAAACAAACCTTCAATGACGAATAGACTTATGTACCAGCTTTTTGATTTATAAATAGAGCTATTTTGATTAGTGTATTCACTGTAAATACGTATATTTGGTGAAATTATTCACTGAATATACGTATATTTGGTGAATTAAGATGTTTCCATGATAAAAAGACAGTTATACTCTCAAATTATAGAAAAGTACGGAAAAGGAAAATCTATTGTTTTGGTTGGGCCAAGACAAGTGGGTAAAACGACTTTGTTACATACTATTTTGAAAGAGAAGAAGCACCTTTTTTTAGATGGTGATGATCCAACTGTAAGGGCATTGTTAGAACATGTAAATACAGAACAGTTAAAATCTATTATTGGTGATTTTAAATTTGTGTTTATAGACGAAGCGCAAAGAATTCCGAATATTGGTTTGACTTTAAAAATAATTACAGACCAATTTGAAGAGGTACAACTTTTAGTAAGTGGTTCATCTGCATTTGAATTAAAGAACCTTACTAACGAACCTTTAACTGGTAGGAAATTTCAATTCAGTTTATTACCAATTTCCTGGAAGGAGTTTGAGAGTAATGTTGGTTACTTAAAAGCTACACAACAATTAGAACAACGTATTTTATACGGAATGTATCCAGATATTATTAATAATTTGGGTGATGAAATAGAACTTTTAACCAATTTGGCAGATAGTTATTTGTATAAAGATATCTTACCCTATCACTCAATTAAAAAACCAGAAATTTTAGAGAAATTAGTACAAGCATTGGCCTATCAAATTGGTCAAGAGGTAAGTTTTAATGAACTTTCTAGAGTATTAGGCATCGATAAAAATACGGTAAGTGCGTATATAGATATTTTAGAAAATAATTATGTTATTTTTAGATTGCCTAGTTTTAGTAAAAATTTGAGATCTGAAATAAAGAAAAGTCAGAAAATATATTTTTACGATTTAGGAATTCGAAATGCAGTTATTAGAGATTTTAGAAGTCTTAATTTAAGACAAGACAAAGGAATGTTGTGGGAGAATTTTTTAGTTACAGAACGTCTAAAAAGTAATTTGTACAATAAAAATTATTCTAAAGCTTATTTTTGGAGAACAACAAGGCAACAAGAAGTTGATTATGTAGAAACTTCGCATGATTCAATAGTTGCATATGAGTTTAAATGGAGTAACAAACAGAAAGTAAAAATTCCTAAAACTTTTGAAAACACCTATGATTTAAAAGTTGAGGTGATAGACATAAAAAATTTCAGGTCTTTTGTTAATGTGCAATAATGTATTTAAGAAAGGGTTTTAATTTTTTTTTGGTTTTGTTCCTAAATTTTTCAAAATCTCGAGTTTTAATCTTTTTTAAGCTCGTTTCTCAAATCAGTTTAGTCTTGTTTCTTGTCTTTTTTTTATCCTGTTTTCAAAGCTTGGTTTTCTTATGTTGTTTTTGTGTCCTTTTTTTACTTCTTGTTGACGATCCCTAAATAAGGTTGACCGTTTTTAATATGAATAATTTATTGATATTTCTGATAGTCATTTAGGGTAATTAGGATTTGTATAGATCATTTCTGATTTTTTAAATTGACAATTAGTTTTTCTGCAGTTTGTTTAATAACTGGGCGTTTACTTTTTACTACCACTTCGTTTAAAGTTTGCATTTCTTCTTTTAGAGTGATGTTAAAAACCTTATTTGTCTCTAACCTAGATTCAATTATTTTTTCAATTTCAAAACCTAACATAGAGATTTCTAGTGAATAATTCCCTGAAGCAATATTTTCCAACGTATACTCCCCTTTGTCATTAGAGACTGTTCCTTTTGGGTTAGCTTCGTTACCAATTTTATACAAAATAATATTCGTAAAAGGCAAAGGTTGATTTTCTTCATCAATAATTTTACCCTTAATTTCGTATTTAAAAAATGTTGTTAAAACTCCGAAGAAAAGAATAAAAAGAATTTTTGTATAAAATTTCATTTGAGAGCTTATTAGAAAAATGCTGCTTAATATTTTTGATGTTGAGGTTTCCGGTAAAATTGTTTGTCCGGAAAAACGGATGGGTTCTTAAGGAGGTCTGTTCTTTGTTTAACACTGCAAAAGTCTGTATTTTGTTAAAGTGTAAAAATCAAAATCGGACGAATTGGGTTAATTTTCCGATAAACAGAGTGCTATTTTCTATAAAAGTAATACGCGGATAATCTCAAAAAAGTTTCCTAATAAAAAAAATACTCTTGACTTTTTCTCAAGAGTATTTTGTTTTAAATTAATATTGTTGCTAAAAAAATGAAATATAAAAAGAATTTTTGAGACTAATCTCTACCTCCTAAAATTTGCATTCCCCAATATAAAAGCATTGCTAAAGAACCCAGCGCAGCAACTAAATAAGTTCTAGCTGCCCATTTTAGGGCGTCTTTAGAACCAGCATATTCATCTGGTGTTACCATGTTTTTATCTTTTAGCCAAGCTAAAGCTCTGTTACTAGCGTCATATTCTACAGGTAGCGTTATAAAGCTAAAAAGTGTAGCAAACCCCATAAAGACTAAACCAGTAACGGCAATATAAAAACCGATACCTGTTGCGCTAGAGGCAGCTCCTAAAATTAAACCACCAAAAACTAACCATTGCGAGTATTTAGAGGTAACACTTACAATAGGTACCAATTGAGAACGCATTGTTAAATAACTATAAGCTTGCGCATGTTGCACAGCGTGCCCAACTTCATGCGCAGCTACGGCAGCAGAAGCAGCATTTCTTTGGCTGTAAACCGATTCACTTAAATTTACAGTTTTGTCTTGTGGGTTGTAGTGGTCTGTTAATCTACCCGGGGTAGAAATTACTTTTACATCAAAAATACCATTGTCTGCAAGCATTTTTGTAGCAATTTCTGCACCGCTCATTCCATTTTTTAAATGAACTTGAGAATACTTCTTAAATTTTTGTTTCAATTGATTGCTTACAAACCAACTTAAGAGCGCTATTATACCAATTAATACATAGAATCCGATCATAATTTTATTATTTTAAAAATTGTATTTCATATTTGTTTGATAAATTTACAACATAAAGTATTCCAAGATGATTTTTGTCAATAAAAATTGTTTGTTGGCGTATGTAAAGAGATATAATTTAAGGATTTATTAAGAATTAATGTCATAATGTCAAAAAAACCAAACATATTAATTGTTTACACAGGCGGAACAATAGGAATGATCAAAGATTACAAAACAAAGGCGTTAAAGGCTTTTGATTTTAGTCAGATAATAGAAAATATTCCAGAATTAGAACAATTAAACTGCAATATTAAAAGTATTTCTTTTGAGGATCCTATAGATTCTTCAAACATGAATATTTTATTTTACAAAGAACTTGCCGAAACAATTGAGACCAATTACAGGAAGTTTGACGGATTTGTAGTCTTAACCGGTTCAGATACCATGTCTTATATTTCATCGGCGATAAGTTTTATGTTCGAAAATTTACAAAAGCCAATTATTTTTACAGGTTCGCAGCTGCCTATTGGCGATTTAAGAACAGATGCAAAAGAAAATTTGATTACATCTATAGAAATTGCCTGTTCTCAAAAAGACGGTAAGCCAATAATCTCTGAAGTTTGTCTGTATTTTGAATATAAACTATACAGAGCTAATAGAACAACAAAAATAAATGCCGAACAATTTGAAGCATTTACTTCTATGAACTATCCTGCTTTAGCAGAAAGTGGGGTGCATCTTAACTTTAATGAATATTTTTTATACAAACCGAAAGGAGGTTTAAAAGATTTAATCGTTAGAAAAGAATTGATTGATGATCTTGTTATTCTAAAACTATTTCCAGGAATTACAGAGAATGTGGTTCATAGTATTTTAAATATCAGCAATTTAAAAGGGGTTGTTCTTGAGACTTATGGCGCAGGGAACGCATTAGACAAACCGTGGTTTTTAAACTTGTTAAAAGTTGCTATTTCAAAGAATATAAAAATTATAAACGTAACGCAGTGCGCAGGAGGAAGCGTAATGCAAGGGCATTATGAAACAAGTCTTGGTTTAAAAGAAATAGGAATTATCAGTGGAAAAGATATTACCACAGAATCTGCAGTTGCAAAATTAATGTATTTATTGAATAAAAATTTATCTGTAAAAGAATTTACTTTTTATTTTGAAAAACCTTTAAGAGGAGAAATTTCTGATGTTTAGGTAACTAAATGATTCATAATTTGTCAAAACACAAATATTTTCGCAATAAAATGAGCCTATTGAGAGAAATAGCGTAAAAAAATTTTTTTATGCATAACATTTTTTGTTACTTGGCAGTCTCTAAAATGAAAGAAGAGATTTCTTAATTAAATAATAGAAATTTTATCATTTTTTCTTTTTTTGAGATGAAAATTTATATCTTTAACCCATTAACAATTAAAATTAATCTATAACAAAGATGAAAAAAGTAGTAAATGTCTTATCTGTAACAGGATTTATGTTTTTTGGAGCTATACAATCCACTTTCGCTCAGGAAGCAGCAGCAACAGAATCACAAACGTTTCACCAAATTTTAAAGCAAAACTTTATTGATGGTGGTCCAGAATTTATGGGAATTGTATTAGTAGCCTTAATTTTAGGTTTGGCTATTTCAATTGAAAGAATTATTTATTTAAACATGGCTACAACAAATACAAAAAAGTTGTTAGCAAGTGTAGATGATGCTTTAAGTTCTGGTGGAGTAGAAGCTGCAAAAGAAGTTTGTAGAAATACAAAAGGGCCTGTAGCATCAATTTTTTATCAAGGTTTAGATAGAGTTGACGAAGGTGTAGAGCAAGCTGAAAAAGCAGTTGTTTCTTATGGTGGTGTACAAATGGGGCAATTAGAGAAAAATGTTTCTTGGATTTCTTTATTTATCGCACTAGCGCCAATGCTTGGTTTCATGGGTACTGTAATTGGTATGATTGGAGCATTTAACGATATTGCTGTAGCAAATGATATCTCTCCGGCAGTAGTTGCAGGTGGTATTAAAGTAGCCTTATTAACAACGGTATTTGGTCTTATTGTGGCTATTATTCTTCAAATTTTTTATAATTATATCGTTGCAAAAATCGATAGTATTGTAAACAGTATGGAAGACGCTTCTATCTCATTGATAGATTTATTAGTTAAGTATAAAAAATAATATTCAATATGAAAAGTAATAAAATTTTAAATATTTTAATTGCTGTGATAGCCCTTATTGGTGGTTTTCTTTTCATAAGAATTTTTATGGAAGATACCGAGGCTCTAGTAACAGACGTAGAACTTCAAAATAGTGTAGTAAGCCCGTTAATATCTTTTTCTACTTGGTTATTTATCATAGCAGTAATTGTAACGATCGCTTTGTCTTTATGGAGTTTAATTAGAAACCCAGAAAATTTAAAGAAAACTTTAGGTGGTATAGCAGTATTAGCAGTGCTTTTATTTATTGCTTACTTCTTGTCTGATAGTGATGTAGTGTACAACGCAGCAGGTAAAGTTGAGGTAGGTGGTGAAGAGGGGTCTTCTGTGAATCGTTGGGTAGGAGCAGGTATTTGGTATAGCATTATTTTAGGTGGTATAGCAGGTATATTCTTTGTAATCGATTTATTAAAAGGATTAGTTAAATCATAAATATATGGCAAGAAGAGAAAATCCAGAAATTAACGCAGGTTCGATGGCAGATATTGCTTTTCTGTTATTAATTTTCTTCTTAGTAACTACAACCATGAATGTAGATTCAGGTGTCTCTAAGAAGTTATCAGAAAAACCGCCAATAGATTATGTGCCGCCTGTAATTAAAGAAAAAAATATCTTTGAGGTAAATATTAATAGAAATAACGAACTTCTTGTAGAAGGAGATCGTATGGAAATTAAAGATTTAAAAGAAGCTGCCATGGCTTTTATAGATAATGGTGGAGGTACAGGGAATCCTGATGAAGACGGTACTCCTGGTAAAGCTTGTGATTACTGTAAAGGAGAAAGAAGTGATGCATCTTCAGATCATCCTAACAAAGCAATTGTTTCTGTTCAAAGTGATAGAGGTACAGAATATGGTACCTACATTATTGTTCAAAATGAGTTGTTAAGAGCCTATAACGAATTAAGAGATCGTCTTTCTAGAGAGCGTTACGGTATCTCTTTTGAAGAATTAGAGGAGTCCTTTAAAGATGCTAAGAAAAGTGCAGATTTAAAAAATAGAGTTGAGCAGTTAAGAAGAAAAGTTGAAGATATAAAAATATCATATCCTCAAATTATTTCTGATGCAGAACCAACCTCTTAATTAATTTAAAATTAAACAAATGTCTAAGTTTAGAAAGAAGAAAAAAGGGATGCCCGCTGTAAATACAGCGTCTTTACCAGATATCGTTTTTATGTTACTATTTTTCTTTATGGTTACAACAACTATGAGAGAAACTAATTTAGTAATCGAAAACCCAAGACTACCTGCGGCCACTGAAATTAAAAAGTTAGAGGACAAAAGTTTGGTAAGTACAATCTATGTGGGTAAATCTAAAGATGCTAATAGAGATGGAGTAGGTTTTAATAAAATACAACTGAATGACAAAATTTCTACAGCAGATCAAGTGCCTGCTTTTATTTTAAGTAAAAGAGAAAAGATTGCCGAACAGTTAATACCACTTATGACAACTTCTATCAAAGCTGATAAAGAGTCTAATGTAGGAACTATTATAGATATTAGATTAAAGTTAAGAGATGTAAATGCTCTTAAAATTAACTATTCTACTACAGCAGGTAAAAAGAATTAGTAAAAATTATTTTATGATAACAGGGTTTAATTCTTACGAATTAAACCCTTTTTTTTATTTAAGAGTTTAAATGATTGTTCTCAAAGTATCGTATATTCATCTTTTGTTACTTTAAAATGAAGAAGATTGTATTTTTAATATTTTTAATGTTTTTTGTGTTGAGTATATCAGCTCAAAAAGATTCCTTGCAATTAGGAGATCGATATGCTGAAGATCAAATTTATGCATCGATTTCTTATGCTCAATTTTTTAATCAACCAAAAGAGATAAGTAGAAGTGGTTTTTCGTACGCGATCTCAATGGGTTTTATAAAAGACATTATTTTAAACAAAAAAGGAAACGTATCGGTTGCCTTTGGGATCGGTTATGGTTTTGATTTTTTTAATCATGAATTAAAAGTACAAGAAATTAACAAGGTAACTGTTTTTAATACTTCTAGTACTCTTACTTCTAATGTGTTTAAATCGCATAATTTAGAGATTCCTTTAGAGTTTAGATTAAGAACATCTACTGCAAAAAAATATGATTTTTGGAGAATTTATGGAGGGGTAAAATTCTTGTATAATTTTTCTAACGAATTTGAGTTTGTAGAAAATGCTACTAAATTTAGCTATCAAAACGTAAGTGCTTATAATCAATTTCAATACGGTTTAACACTTTCTGTGGGGTATGACGAAGTGAATCTTAATCTTTTTTATAATCTTACTCCAACTTTTACAAATGCGCAAATAAACGGAGAAGCAATGGACTCTAGTATTTTAAAATTCGGACTTATATTTTATATTCTATAATAGAAGGTAAACTAGCAAAGGGGCACCAATACCAATAAAAAAGCCGATATATATTTCTTTGGTGGTGTGTGCTTTTAAGTTTAGTCTTGCACTTGCCAAAACTCCAGAAAGCAATAAGAGTATCATGATTAAAAGAATATAAGATTGAGCGTAAATAATACTTAAAATCATAAAAAAGCCCGCAAATAAACCTAATGAAAGTAGGTGGATGCTTGCTTTGATATTGAAAAAGAATAGGATATAAATAAAAACTAATCCGAATGAAGTTGCATAAAAAAGTAATGCTAAATTACCGATATGACTAGTAGTATTGCCTAAAAGGTAAAATAATACAATCATTAAGGCAACGGGTAATTTTCGTTCTTTTATAGTGTTTGGTTCGTAACTTTTAGTAACCTTTAATTTTTTAAAAAGAATTAAAATTAATAAAGGAATTAAATAGGTAACCGTAAAAACCAAACTTAAAACCGTTAATTTCTGATTGCTTTGAAAATTACTTGGCGTTAATAAGAAGTATAGCATAACCCCGATTGTAGGAATTACAATCGGGTTTAAAATGGTGGATATGAATTTGTAAAAACGCACTAGATTTCTTTTCTTAAACGAGCCACAGGTAAGTCTAACTGTTCTCTGTATTTGGCAATGGTTCTTCTTGCAATTGGGTAGCCTTTTTCTTTTAATATTTTAGATAATTTATCATCTGTTAAAGGTTTCTTTTTATCTTCTTCTAAAATAACAGTTTCTAAAATCTTTTTAATTTCTTTGGTAGATACCTCTTCTCCTTGATCATTTTTCATAGATTCAGAAAAGAATTCTTTAATCAATTTAGTGCCATAAGGGGTAGATACATATTTACTATTGGCAACTCTAGAAACTGTAGAAACATCCATTTTTATTTTATCTGCAATATCTTTTAGAATCATAGGTTTTAAGTTGCGCTCATCACCTGTTAAAAAATAATCTAATTGATAATGCATAATCGTGTTCATGGTCACTAAAAGAGTTTGCTGACGTTGTTTTATAGCATCTATAAACCATTTTGCAGCATCTAGCTTTTGTTTGATAAAAAATACGGCATCTTTTTGAGACTTACTCTTTGTGTTAGATTCTTGGTATCCTTTTAACATATTGTTATACTCTCTAGAAATATGCAATTCAGGAGCATTTCTTGAGTTTAAGACCAAATCTAATTCCCCATCGATAATCTTAATCGAAAAGTCTGGCACTATTTGCTCTGCAATTTTGTTATTGCCCGCATAAGAACTGCCCGGTTTAGGATTTAATCTAGAAATTTCTGTATTAACTTCTTTTAATTCATCAGAAGAAATATTAAATTTTTCTTGAAGTTTTGTGTAGTGTTTTTTTACAAAATGATCAAAGGCTGTTTCTAATATCTCAATCGCTAAACTTCTTATTTTAGTACTGTCTTTTGCTTTTAATTGAATAATTAAACATTCTCTTAAGTCTCTTGCACCTACGCCAATAGGATCTAAGGTGTGCACAGCTCTTTTTAATATAGAAACCACTTTTTCTTCTGTTGTAAAAACGTTTGCAGTAAAGGCAAGATCATCTACTAAATCTATAATTTCTCTTCTTATATAGCCACTATCATCAATGCTCCCCACTAAAAACTCTGCAATAGCTTGTTCTTCTTCACTAAAACTATACGTGTTTAATTGGTTTTTTAAAGATTGATGAAAGCTAGTTCCTGCGGCATACGGTACATTTTTTTCTTCATCATCCGCAGAATAATTATTTGCTTGTGTTTTGTAGCTTGGTACTTCATCATCACTTAAGTATTCATCGATGTTAATATCTTCAGCTTCAATTTTTTCTGTACCTGCATCGTCGTCATATTCATTAGATAAATCATCATCGATAGAATCTAATTCTTCCTTGCCAGTATCTAAAGCTGGGTTTTCTTCAATTTCTTGTTTTAAACGTTCTTCAAAAGCCTGTGTAGGTAATTGAATTAACTTCATCAACTGAATTTGTTGAGGAGATAGCTTTTGTAATAATCTATATTGAAGGCTTTGTTTTAGCATATACACAAATATAGGAAATAGCTTAAAATAAAATCGCCATTCTTTTTAGGAATGACGATTGTGCTATTTAATTTTATTTTTTCTTTAAAATTCTGCATTTTGAGGAGTTCTAGGAAAAGGAATTACATCTCTAATATTGTTCATTCCGGTAGTAAACTGCACCAATCTCTCAAAACCTAGACCAAAACCAGAATGCACAGCAGTACCATATTTACGTAAATCTAAATACCACCATAATTCTTTTTCATCAATATCTAACGCCTTCATTTTATCAACCAAAACATCATAACGTTCTTCTCTTTGAGAGCCACCAACCATTTCACCAATGCCAGGAAAAAGAACATCCATTGCTCTGACCGTTTTTCCATCATCATTTAAACGCATATAAAATGCTTTAATATTTGCAGGATAATCAAATAAAATAACGGGACATTTAAAATGTTTCTCAACCAAATAACGTTCGTGTTCAGACTGTAAGTCTGCGCCCCATTCATTTATTGGATATTGAAATTTCTTCTTTTTATTAGGTTTAGAATTTCTTAAAATATCAAAAGCTTCTGTGTAAGAAACTCTTTTAAAATTATTATATACTACAAATTTTAATTTATTTAGCAAACTCATTTCACTTCTTTCGGCTTGTGGTTTGCTCTTTTCTTCTTGTGTTAAACGTTGATCTAAAAACTCTAAATCGTCCTTACAATTTTCTAACACATCTTTTAAAACCGACTTGATAAAATCTTCTGCCAAATCCATATTTCCATCCAAATCCATAAAAGCAACTTCTGGCTCAATCATCCAAAATTCTGCTAAATGGCGGGTTGTATTAGAATTCTCTGCTCTAAAAGTTGGCCCAAAAGTATAAGCTTTTCCTAAAGCCATTGCAAAAGTCTCTGCTTCTAACTGTCCAGAAACCGTTAAATTTGTTTCTTTACCAAAAAAATCTTTCGAATAATCTATTTTTCCATCTTCAGTTAAAGGAGCCTTGTTGTCTTCAAAATTGGTAACTCTAAACATTTCTCCAGCACCTTCTGCATCAGAACCCGTAATAATTGGTGTGTTTACATAGTTAAAACCATTTTCTTGAAAATATTTATGAACAGCAAAAGATAGTTTAGACCGCACTCTCATTACGGCACTAAATGTATTTGTTCTAACACGTAAATGGGCATTTTCACGCAAAAACTCAAAGCTATGTTTTTTAGGTTGAATAGGATATTCATCTGCATTAGAATCTCCTAAAATTTCAATTTCAGAAACTTGTATTTCAACGGTTTGTCCTTTTCCTTGGCTTTCTACAATAGTTCCTTTAATAGCGATTGCAGCACCAGTTGTTATTCTTTTTAAAATTTCTTCATCTGTATTTTCAAAGTCGATAACACATTGAATATTGTTAATAGTAGAACCATCATTTAAAGCAATAAACCGGTTGCTTCTAAAAGTTCTTACCCAACCTTTTAAGCTTACCTCTTGTAAAAATGCATCTGATTTTAAAATTTCGGCAACGTTTTTCTCTGTCATTTTGTCTTTTGTTTGATTTGTTTTAAAAGCTTTCTTTGCGTGGTAAAGATACTTTTTTTGCTGTAAAATGAGTGTTAATTTATAGGTGTTAAATTAATAATGATAAAATAAATCTATATTTGAGAACATTTATTTCTCTTATGAAAAAGACAATCCCGCTCAACAGAATTTTAAAACAGTTAAAAGATGATGCAATAGGCAAAGATTCACACAGAGGTATTACTTTAACGTACGCTTGGTTGGCAAATCAGTTTGGCCATATTTCTTTAGGTTTTATTCCTGCTTTTTTAGTATTTCATTGCTTTAATGTTGATGAAATAAAATCCGCAATATATGTTTCAGTTTTTTGGTTACTTTTTGAAACGTATAATTTTTTAGGACCATTATTAAGGAAGAGAACCTCTAGTTCTGATATGATTTTTATCCAAAAAAACAAAATATAAGTTTAAGTCAAAATGGGCTAATGCAGCTTTTGATACATTTACAGATGTTTGTTTTTTTGCATTTGGTTCTTTTTTATTTAGCTTAATTATTAGTGAAGGTAAAAATACAGCAGTCTTAATTGTTTTATCAATTTTAACCATGAACTTACTCTTTGCCACTAGATATTGGTTTATTACTAAAATGTACCAATTCTATGCGCGTTTTCCTTTTCAGTTTCGTTTAAGTCAATGGGATTTTCACATAGAGGATGAAAACAAGTTAAAAGTAGATACTTTTTTAGGTGCCAGTAAAACCGATGGCGAACATCTTTTGATTTTTGGTTCTTTAAATACAGGAAAAACAAGTTTAGGTGTTGGGATTTTAAATGAATTAAGCATAAGAAACAACAGTTGTTTGTATGTAAGTGCGATAAAAATGTTCAATTATTTCTTTAAAGATGAGGGTGATGTTTTAGAATCTCATGAAATATGGAATTGGAAAACCGCAGATTATGTAATGATTGATGATATAAACCCAAGTGAGCCCATACAAGACGAGTTAATATCCCCAAAAAAGCTTTTAAGTTTCATAGATACGCTAAAGCCAGAAAATAAAGAAAATAGAGCTTTGTTAAAGAACAAAAATATAATTTGGGTTTTAGGAAATAAGCAACCTAAAGATATAGCACATAAAGATACTTGGAAAAAAATGTTATTAGATATTGGTATTGAAGAACATAAAATTGCTAAGGTAAACCTATAAAATATGATTTTCGTACGCAAAACTGATTAAATGTGTTAATCCTTTTACTTGAAATCTTTTGTAAAGTGGCATAATTCTTTTTTCTATGGCAGATTGACTAACATGTAATTGGTTCGCAATTTCTTTAAAACCGAAACCTTTAGCAGCCAACTCTAAAGCTTCTATTTCTTTTCTAGAAATGCCTAATTTATTAAATAATTGATCGTTTAGGGTTTCTTCAAATCCAGAAAGTTTTGGTCCAAAAGCGGCATATTGCATAATAGCGCCTAGTTTTCTAGAATGAATTCTTTCTGAAATACCAATTATTTCTAAAATAGTTCCTTGGTTTGATTTATAAATACCAACCCGAGAAAACAACGGAATTATAGTACCATCATTATGAATTTTTTCTACTTCAATGGTAAAACTATATTTATCTAAATCTTTTTTAATGCCTGCCAAAAACTGTAGTGCTTTGTCATTTAGTTCGTTAGAGAAGTTGAAGTGTCTTTTTGAAGTATTACCTACTATTTTTAACAAAGTAATTTCTTCATTTTTATAGCCTAATAAATCTTCCCAACCAAAAGCATATAACATTCTGTTTTTTTCAAAAGAATAAATATAAACGGCTTGCCCAATAAATTGAGGTACTTTTTTTGCGTACTCTTTGTAGCTAGGATCTTTTAAATCTATGGGTACATCTGAAACTCTTTTTCTGGTGTATTCGCCAAAACCTTCTTTCATAGTGCAAGAATAATAAAAAACTGCGTGATAACACAGTTGACTTTATAATAAAAGTATCTTAAATTTGAGTATTCTATTGAAAAGGACAAAGCTTTAAAAAATTGCTATGAAAAATAATTTGTTTTGAGTAGTTTTACTCTAGATTTAATAAATCTTGAATTCCCCAATTTTCAATAATAATAAACCTTTACTAAATTATTTTAGTAAAGGTTTTTTTATAGTTCTGTTTTTTCTTCTTCTGTTGGTAAAATTTTAATTTTAGGTTCTTTAAACATTTTTTTATTGGCAATTTTCTTTTCGAAAGTTAGCAATAAAGAGGGGAGCAATAATAAGTTAGAAACCATTGCTAATAGTAACGTTATAGAAACCAAGCCACCAAGTGCTATCGTGCCACCAAAACTTGAGAGACAAAATACTAAAAAGCCAAAAAATAACACAATAGAAGTATAAAACATACTTACCCCTGTTTCTCTTAAAGCGGCGTACACAGAGGGTTTTATGCGCCAATCATGCGCAATTAATTCTTGTCTGTATTTTGCTAAAAAGTGAATGGTATCATCTACAGAAATACCAAAGGCAATACTAAACACTAAAATTGTAGAAGGTTTTATAGGGATGCCGAAAAAGCCCATCAATCCTGCTGTAATAAGTAGCGGAAGAATATTTGGCAGCAACGAAATGACAATCATTTGTGGTGATCTAAACATCCAAGCCATAAAAAGTGCAATTAAAACAATAGCCAATGATAAAGAAAATACCAAATTGGTAATTAAGTAATTAGTTCCTTTAATAAAAACGAGTGCCTTACCTGTAATAGAAACTTCATAGGTATCCGAAGGAAATTCTTTATCAACAACGGCTCTTAATCGTTCTTGAATAACATCCATCTTATCGGTGCCAATATCTTTCATAAAGGTAGTTATTCTTGCATAACGCCCCGTAGAATCTACAAAGTTTTTTAGCAAGCCTGCATCATTATTTGTGTTTTTTGTATAGGCAAAAATATAACTCTGCTCTTGTGTTGTTGGTAGCTGATAGTATTTAGGGTTACCCAAATAATAAGCTTGTTTTGAGTATTTTACTAAATTTACAACAGAGATTGGTTTTGATAGCTCAAGGAAGGATTCAATGGCTTCATTAATTTTATCCATCTTTTTTAAGGTCGATAATTTCATAACGCCTTTTTCCTTTTTAGTATCAATTAAAATTTCTAATGGCATAATACCACCAAATTCTCTTTCAAAGAACTTAATATCTTTATAAAAGCTGGTGCTTTTAGGCATATCTTCTATTAAACTGCCAGAAACTTTAATTTTATAAACGCCAATAATGCTTAATACAATGACAATAACGGTTGTAAAATAAATGGTAATTCGTTGATTTCTTACCATTCTTTCCATCCAATCTACTACATTTTCTATCCATTGCCTTTCAAGGTGATTTAGATGCTTCTTTTTAGGAAGTGGCATAAAACTATAGATAATTGGAATAATCAATAAAGCTAAAATAAAAATACTAATGATGTTTACAGAAGCTAAAATTCCGAATTCGCGTAATAAATCACTCTTAACAAATACAAAAGTGGCAAAACCAGAGGCAGTCGTAATATTGGTCATTAAAGTTGCATTCCCAACTTTAGCAATTACACGTTGTAAAGATTTTGCTTGATTACCGTGTTTTTTAATTTCTTGTTGATATTTGTTTATCAGAAAAACGGCGTTGGGTACCCCAATTACAATAATTAATGGCGGAATTAATGCTGATAAAACAGTAATTTCAAATCTAAACCATCCTATAAAACCAAAAGCCCAGGTAACACCTATGGTAACCACAAGTAGGGTTATAAAGGTTGCTCTATAAGATCGGAAAAAGAAAAAGAAGATAACGGCTGTTATTAAAAGTGCGCCTAAAACAAACAGCAGTATTTCACCTTGAATGTTTTGTGCGTTTAAAGTTCTAATGTATGGCATTCCAGAAATACGAACATCAACATTATTATCCTTTTCAAACTTTTCTATGATAGGAATTAACGTATTAAATATGAAATCTCTACGTTTTGGTGTGTTTACAATATCTTTTTTTATGTAAATAGCAGTTTGTAGGGTGCCTGTTTCTTTATTAAATAGCAAATTATCATAAAAAGGAAGTTTTTCGAAAAGCTCTTTCTTAATGGCTAAAACTTCAGCTGTTGTTTTAGGGTTTGTTTTATAAAGTGGTTCTAAAACAAATTTTCTTTTTTTTCTATCGGCCTTTAATTTTTGAACATCTGCAATAGAAAGTGTAAAATCTATTTCTTCTAAATCATCAAATTGATTTACTAAATTGTTCCAAGCATTAAATTTTTTAGGTGTAAAAACAGTAGAATCTTTAATACCAAGAATAACAAGATTGCCTTCTTCACCAAAAATTTCTAAAAACTTATTGTATTCTAAATTGGCTTCATGGTTTTCTGGTAATAAGTTTGCTTCTGTATATGAAAACTTCATATACTTCATTTGTGATGCTAACAAACCTGTAATGATGGCAATACCTAATAAAACCAAGTAACGGTTTCTTAAAATAATACCCGCAACTTTTGTCCAGAAATTCATTTAAAAATTTTATGTAAAGGTAGTTAAATTGTAGAGGTGTATAAACAAACAAAGAGTGTTTTGCAACACTCTTTGTTAAACACTTAAATAATAGTTTTATACAGTCATGATTTCCTTTTCTTTTACAGATAAGGTTTCATCTATTTTTTTAACATAAGTATCTGTTAACTTTTGAATATCGTCTTCTACAATTTTCTTCATGTCATCAGAAACATCTGTTTTTTTGATGTCGTTATTAGCGTCTTTACGCGCATTTCTAATACCAACTTTTGCATGTTCTGCCTCTGCTTTTGCTTGTTTTGCCAAACCTATTCTTCTTTCTTCGGTTAACGGGGGTACGTTTATCATTATAATATCACCGTTATTCATTGGGTTTAAGCCAAGGTTTGCTATTTGAATTGCTTTTTCTATGGGCTGTAACATATTTTTTTCCCAAGGCTGCACGCTTAATGTTCTTGGGTCTGGTGTGTTTACGTTTGCAACTTGCCCAAGTGGGGTTTGCGAACCATAATAATCTACCATAACAGTGCCTAACATAGCAGGTGTTGCTTTACCTGCCCTAATAGAACGCAATTCTTTTTCTAAATGCTCAATGGCATTTTGCATTGCTTCTTTGGCAGTATCTAAAATAAATTCAATTTCTTCGTTCATCTTTTATTATTTAAAGATTTTGCTTAATTAATGTCTACTATGGTTCCAATTTTTTCTCCAGAAACCAATCTTAATAAATTTCCGTTTGTATTCATATCGAATACGATGATTGGCAGTTTATTTTCTTCACTTAAGGTAAATGCGGTCATATCCATCACTTTTAAACCTTTTTGAATTACTTGTTTAAAGGTAATCGTTTCAAATTTAACAGCATCTTTATTTTTTTCAGGATCTGCGTTGTAAATTCCATCAACTCTTGTTCCTTTTAAAATACAATCTGCATCTATTTCAATAGCCCTTAAAACCGCTGCTGTATCTGTTGTGAAATAAGGATTTCCGGTTCCTGCACCAAAGATTACTACACGTCCTTTCTCTAAATGCCTAATTGCCTTTCTTTTAATATACGGTTCTGCAACTTCTTTAATTTCTAAAGCAGTTTGTAAACGCGTATTTACATCTTCATCTTCTAGTGCACTTTGTAAAGCCAAACCATTTATAACGGTCGCTAACATCCCCATGTGATCACCTTGCACACGATCCATGCCATTTGCAGCGCCAGCAACACCTCTAAAAATATTTCCACCACCAATAACAATAGCAACTTCAATACCTCTTTCTACTACTTGTTTAATTTCTTTTGCGTATTCAGCAAGACGTTTTGGGTCTATACCATATTGTCTATTGCCCATTAAGGCTTCTCCACTTAATTTTAAAAGAATTCTTTTGTATTGCATGTTTATTTGGTTGTTTGTACTTTTCTTGTTAAGGAAGAAAAGTTACGCAAAATTAAGTATTTTTTTTATTTATAATGAATTCAGCTTTATTGTTTTAGTTTTTAATTCTCTTAATAAAATTAAAAGGGATTCGAAAAACCTGAAATTGAACAATTTAAACTTTTGTAAGCTAAATTAATTTGATTATTTTTGCAGTCGATTTTTTAAGAACTAGATACAATAAGAAATGAATATTACAAGAGAAAATGTAGATGCGTTAAACGCAGTTGTAAGAGTGGATATTGTTGCAGATGATTACCAAGCAACCGTAACAGAAAAGTTAACAGATTATCGTAAAAAAGCAGATGTTCCTGGTTTTAGAAAAGGGCATGTGCCAATGGGGATGATTAAAAAGCAGTATGGCAAATCTATCATGATGGAGGAGGTTAACAAGCTTTTACAAAATTCTTTAAATAAATTTATAACAGCAGAAAAGTTAGAGATTTTAGGAAATCCTATTCCTAGAGTTAATGAGAACTTTAACTGGAATTCAGATAGCTTTACTTTTGAATTCGAATTAGGTTTAGCGCCGGTATTTGAGGTTGATTTATCAGAAAAAAACAAAATTAAACAGTACAATATTGTTGCTACTGATACTTTAATGAACGAAGAAGTAAAGAATATTCAGACTCGTTACGGAAAAGTTAGTCCGGTAGAAGAAGCAACTGAAGAGGCTAATATTACAGGAACTTTTGTAAACGAAGAAAAGGAAATCAATAAAAAAGCTACTTTTTTAGTTCAAGATTTAGAAGGAAAAGATAACCAAAATAGCGTTATTGGATCTAAAATAGGTGATGTGCTTGAGTTAGGAACAAAGAAATTGTTTAAAAACGATCATAAATTACAAGAAATTTTAGAAGTTGCTCATGAAGAAATTCATGATTTAGATATCACCATTACTTTTACAGTAGAAGATATTACAACAACAGAGCCAGCGGCGTTAGATCAAGAATTGTTCGATAAATTATTTTCTGATGGAAGCGTTACTACCGAAGCCGAATTAAGAGAAAAAATTAAGGAAGATGCAGAAAAGCAATTTCAACAACAATCAGATCAACAGTTATTAACTTCTGTACAGGCATATTTAATAGAGAATACAAAGTTTGATTTACCTGCAGAATTCTTAAAAAAATGGCTAAAAACTGCGGGTGAAAAAGAATTAACAACCGAAGAGGCTGAAGCTGAATTCGAAAAATCTGAAAAAGGATTGCGTTATCAATTAATCGAAGGTAAAATGATGAAAGATAATGACATCAAATTAGATTATAAAGAATTGGTGGATTATGCAAAAGGATTTATTCGTCAGCAAATGGCACAGTTTGGTAACATGAATCCAGAAGAAAAAGAGTTGGATGATATTGCGGGTAGAATTTTACAGAATCAAGAGGAAGCTCAAAAATTACAAGGACAGTTAATTAGTCAAAAACTAATTACGTTCTTTAAAGAGCAGATCACTTTTAAAACAGAAGAGGTTTCTTACGAAGATTTTGTTAAAGAAGCGTATGCACAATAATTATCATTGCAAGTATTAATGCTGAACTTGTTTCAGTAACGAAGTACGTTGGCTCTAGAAAAGAGACGACTGCATCTAGTTGTACTTCACAAAGACAAAAATTATAGAAAACCTGAATTGTAAGATTCAGGTTTTCTAGTTTAAACTCTAACAAAATATTAAGAGAATTGTTCATACCTTTGCAATTCATAATATCATAAAAGAAACAATACATGGATTACGGCAAAGAGTTCAAAAAATTCGCAACAAAAGACCAAGGCATTAGTAGCACTTACTTTAATCAAATTACAAGTAGTTTAACGCCATATATCATGGAAGAACGTCAAATGAACATCACTCAAATGGATGTTTTTTCGCGTTTAATGATGGATAGAATTATCTTTTTAGGAACAGGAGTTAACGACCAAGTAGCAAACATTATACAAGCACAATTGTTATTTTTAGAAAGTTTAGATTCTAATAAAGATATTTCAATTTATATCAACTCTCCAGGAGGAGGCGTTTACGCTGGTTTAGGTATTTATGATACAATGCAGTTTATAAAACCAGATGTAGCTACAATTTGTACAGGAATGGCGGCTTCTATGGGCGCAGTTTTAATGTGTGCAGGTGCTAAAGGAAAACGTTCTGCGTTACCTCACTCTAGAATTATGATTCACCAACCAATGAGCGGAACGCAAGGTCAAGTTTCTGATATGGAAATTACCATTAAAGAAACAATCAAATTGAGAGATGAATTGTACACAATTATTTCTAATCATTCAGGTCAGACTTACGATAAAATTAAAACAGATTCTGATAGAGATTATTGGATGAGGGCAGATGAGGCAAAAACCTACGGAATGATTGATGAAGTTTTAGCGAGAAAATAAAAAAGCAGTTAGCTAGTAGCTTTTGGCGGTTTGCTAATAGCGAAATGCCAAAAGCTAAAGGCAAAAAGCAAAATAGAAAATGTCGAAAGAAGAAAATTTAGAGTGTTCATTTTGTGGACGAAAAAAAGTAGAAACAGATTTGTTAATTGCAGGTATGGATGCCCATATTTGTGACAAATGTATAGAACAAGCACACGGAATTGTAGAAGAAGAAGTTTCTGAATCTAAATCTAGTGGTTTGTCAAAAGACTTAATGCTAAAAAAGCCTAGAGAAATTAAGGACTTTTTAGATGAATATATCATTGGTCAAACTGAAACAAAACGTGCAATGGCAGTTGCTGTTTATAACCATTATAAGCGTCTGTTGCAAGAAAATGAGGATGACGATGTAGAAATAGAAAAGTCTAATATTATTTTAGTGGGTGAAACAGGTACAGGAAAAACATTGGTTGCAAAAACAATTGCAAGAATGTTAAATGTTCCTTTTTCTATTGTAGATGCTACGGTATTAACACAAGCAGGTTATGTAGGTGAAGATGTAGAAAGCATTTTAAGTAGATTATTACAAGTAGCTGATTACGATGTTGCAAAAGCAGAAAAAGGAATCGTTTTTATTGATGAAATAGATAAAATTGCCAGAAAAGGTGATAATCCGTCAATTACAAGAGATGTTTCTGGCGAAGGTGTGCAACAAGCCTTATTAAAATTATTAGAGGGTACGGTTGTAAATGTTGCGCCAAAAGGCGGAAGAAAACATCCAGAGCAAAAGTTTACAGAGGTAAATACCAAAGATATTTTATTTATTGCAGGTGGTGCTTTTTCAGGGATAGACAGAATTATTAGCAAACGTTTAAACAGACAAGCTGTTGGTTTTGGCGCATCTCTAGAAGATGATAAAATTGATGAAGAAAACTTACTACAATACATTACACCTTTAGATTTAAAATCTTTTGGACTGATTCCTGAAATTATTGGGCGTTTACCAGTTTTAAGTTATATGAATCCTTTAGATGCTGAAACTTTACGGGCTATTTTAACAGAGCCAAAAAATTCAATAATTAAGCAATATGCGAAGTTATTTAAAATGGATGATGTTGATTTTACGATCGAAGAAGATGCTTTAAACTATATTGTAGGGAAAGCAGTTGAATATAAGTTAGGAGCAAGAGGTTTGCGTTCTTTATGTGAAGCTATCTTTACAGATGCAATGTTCGATTTACCAAGTTCTGACGAAAAAGAACTGCATGTAACTAAAGAATATGCAGAAGCAAAACTAACGAATACTACTTTAAAGAAGTTAAAAGCGGCTTCTTAGTCTTATTTGGGCGTTCCCTAAAGGTCAGGCTTTCGCACTCGCTTTTTTTGTAAAACACAAAAAAGAGCTCAAACAATTGCTCAATCCTTAACGCGTATCGCAAGCTAAAAAAGGAAGTACATATAATTTTATTTTATAATTATACAAACCTCAAAGGCTTCTAAAACCTTTGAGGTTTTTTTAATTACAATTTTTTTAAAAACAAAAATTGTAATTCTTATATTTGTTTCACTCTCTAATCAATTATTAAATGATTTCTAGAAGTAGTATAGATCGAGTTTTTGAATCTGCAAGAGTAGAAGAGGTTATTGGTGAATTTGTGCAACTAAAAAAAGCAGGAAGTAACTTTAAAGGACTAAGTCCGTTTACTGATGAAAAATCACCATCTTTTATGGTATCTCCTGTAAAACAAATTTGGAAAGATTTTTCTACAGGAAAAGGCGGGAACTCTGTTTCGTTTCTAATGGAGCACGAGCATTTTACGTATCCAGAAGCCTTAAAATGGTTGGCGAAAAAGTACAATATCGAAATTGAAGAGACCGAGCAAAGCAATGAAGAAAAAGCACAGATGAACGAGCGAGAAAGTATGTTCTTGGTTTCTACATTTGCCAAAGATTATTTTCATGATTTAATGCTAAATACCAATAAAGGAAAAGCAATTGGGCTAAGTTACTTTAAAGAAAGAGGTTTTAAGGATGAGATTATTACAAAATTCGATTTAGGATACTGTTATGATGAATGGGATAATTTTACAAAAGCAGCGTTAGCTAAAGGCTATGATTTAAAATATTTAGCTTCTACAGGATTGTCTATAGTAAAAGAAAATAGGCAGTTTGATCGCTTTAAAGGGAGAGTTATGTTTCCTATTCATTCTATGTCTGGAAGGATTTTAGGCTTTGGTGGTCGAATTTTAACAGCAGATAAAAAGGCAGCAAAATACTTAAACTCGCCAGAAAGCGATATTTATCATAAAAGTAAAATTTTATACGGAATTTATCAAGCCAAGAAAGAAATTGCAAAACAAGATAATTGTTATTTGGTAGAAGGCTATACAGATGTTATTTCTTTTTATCAATCGGGTATAGAAAATGTTGTGGCTTCTTCTGGTACTGCCTTATCATCTGATCAAATTAGATTGGTAAATAGATTAACAAAAAATATTACAGTACTTTTTGATGGAGATGCTGCAGGGATTAGAGCTTCTATTCGCGGAATCGATTTAATTCTAGAGCAAGGAATGAACGTAAAGGTAGTTCAGTTTCCTGATGGCGAAGATCCTGATAGTTTTGCGAAGGCGCATTCTGATGCCGAATTGAAAGAGTACTTAGAGACTTCTTCACAAGACTTCATCAACTTTAAAGTCTCACTTTTACTAAAAGACTCTAATAACGATCCTATAAAAAAAGCCACGGTTATTAGAGATATTGTTACCAGTATTTCTAAAATTCCTGATGGCATTCAAAGAGAAGTTTACGTACAAGAATGTTCTAGAATCATGGATATTTCAGAGCGCGTATTGTTTAGTGAGTTGGCACAAATATTAAAAAAAGAATCTTTTCAAAAGAGTAAAACGAGTTCAAATACAAGTTATAACTCAAATGTAGATCCTAACGAACCACCACCAGAATACTTTCAAGATCAAGAGCAAGCAGCAATGGGTCTTGTAAAAGGTGGTTCTATATCGTCTCAAAAAATTGATCAACTTACTATTTTAGAGCAAGAAATTATTAGAATTTTACTTTTATATGGTAACGAAGAGGTTGGTTTTATAGAAGAAATTACGAACGTAGATGAAGAGGGAAAAGAAATAATAACGAAAAGAAAGTACCAAAATAAAGTTTCTACAGAAATTTATTTGCATTTACAAGACGATGAAATTGAGTTTTCAAACACTATTTTTCAAGAAATATATAATGATATTATTATTCAATTAAATCAGTTTCAAAAGCTCGAAATCGAAAAGTTAATAAACAATCATAACCCGAATATTGCCGATACTGTTACTTCTATTTTAATGGATGAAGAAAAATACCAATTAAGCAATTGGGAAAGCAAAAGTATTGAAGTGAAATCTGCTTTAGAGGTTTTAACAAAGGTAGTAAATGATGCTGTTTTTAATTTACGTAGAATTTTGATCGGAAAAAAAATAGACGAACTTATGAAAGAGGCGATGGATGATGCTTCTGTCGAGATTGATTTAGAAACTATTAAAAATTATACAAGTCTTAAAACACGTCTTTTCGAGAAGCTAAATCGAGTCGTATAAATGCATCAATTGTACCTTTTTTTTTGATTTTAAATCATGAAAAGTAAAATGATTGATACATAATACGTTGTTTTGATATTTTTAAGCGCTAAAAAAAACAAGGATTTCTGCTTGCAGATTGCGATGTTAAAACTTGTAATATACTGTTTGGTCTCGTGAAAAATTGTAGAAAGTAGCGGTAAGAAGCATAAAGTATAAAGTTACTTATAAATTTTATTTTTTTTATATATTTAAATTTCAGTTACTTAAGTTCTGTTTAATCATCTATACAATCTCTTAAACATTTTTACAACATAGAAAAAAGGGGTTTTTCCCGTTTGTCTTTTTTTGTGAGATTTCTTTATTTTTTGTAGATTTACAATAGGTAAAATGCTTAAATATTATGAAAAGACTATTGCAAATCTTAAAAATTATCCAGTTGTTTATTTTTTTACCACTTGAAATTTCAAAAGGCTCCCAAAGAAGAGCTTATATGAAGATAAAAAGAATAATGGTAGCAGCTAATCTTCTTTAAATTCATCTACAATAAATTAAGATAAACCTCTATATTTTATTTATTACATGATTTTTTTATCTGGTGTGAAGATTAGTATTCACACTAATGACTATAATTTAAAAAAAAATCAACAGTATCAAAAATTCTAAAAGTTGATTTTTTTTTAGGTTATAAAATGGAGAAGGCCCCAAAATGAAAAACTAATAATCGCAGCGAATTATCGTACGTTTTTAGGTATTTCACAAACAGGAATTGGCATCATTTTATGTTGATTCATTCGATTTAATTTCTCGTAAAGAATAAAAACTTCTTTTTGTCTATCAATAAAATCTTTAGCAGTTTTACCCTGTTCTTGCATGCCCATTGCCCATTCTAATTCATCATAAGAAGCGCCTATTTGATCTTCATCAGTTCTGTCATCTCCCCATAAACCATCTGTAGGTGCAGCTTCAAGAATCTCTTGATGTATACCTAAATATTTTGCAAGTTCAAAAACCTCTGATTTCATTAAATCGGCAATCGGACTCAAATCGACACCTCCATCGCCATATTTTGTGTAAAAGCCAACACCAAAATCTTCTACTTTATTACCAGTTCCGGCAACTAAATACCCATGCAATGCAGCAAAATAATATAAAGTGGTCATTCGTAAACGAGCTCTTGTATTTGCTAAAGACATAAAACGACTTTCTTCGTTTTCTACTGCTGGGACTGCAGCAATTAAGCTATCAAAAACTGGTGTTAAATTTACTTCGGTTTTGGTTACCTTACTAAAATTTGTTTGTAACCATTTAATGTGGTTTTCTGCTCTTGATACTTGCTTTTTAGCCTGATGAATAGGCATTTCTAAACATAGTAAAGGCAAGCCTGTTTTTGCGCACAACGCAGAGGTTAATGCCGAATCTATTCCGCCAGAAACACCAATAACAAATCCTTTACTATTTGCATTTACCGCATATTCTTTTAACCAGTTGATGATGTATTCTGCTACTTTTTCGCTGTTCATTGATAAACTATTTTAGTACTTTTATCGTTCTTTAAATTGAACTACTAATATACGAATATAATGAGATTTTTATTTGCGTTTTTGATAGTTTTGAGCCTGTTTTTTTCATGTTCTCATAAAAATAATTCTAAAATTGACGTTTCTAAAATTGACGTCGATTTTAAAGTAAAAAGATATGACGTAGATTTTTATACTGCCACAAAAGAAACACTCCCAAAAGTTAAAGAAAAGTATCCATATTTATTTCCTAAAGAGTTTACAGATAGTATCTCATTATCAAAAATAAACGACCAACAAGAACAAGCGTTATATGCAGCAACACAGAAAGTGTTTAAAGACTTTTCATCCACAGTAAAACAAATTTCATCTCTTTTTAAACATGTAAAATATTATAATTCTGATTTTAAGGAGCCTACCATTGTTACGATGTTAACAAATATAGACTTCAACAATCGAGTAATCTATGCAGATAGTTTATTACTGATTTCTTTAGATGTTTATCTAGGAAAAGAAAATTCTTTTTATGGCGATTACCCGAAGTATATAAAAGAAAATAACACAAAAGAGCATATTGTGGTAGACGTGGCAAACGCCATGATTGATCAACAAGTGTATCCTTACAAGAGCAATAGAAGTTTTATTGATAAAATGATTCTCGAAGGAAAAAAAATGTATGCATTAGATGTGTATATACCAGCAATTCCGGATAAAGAAAAAACGGGCTTTACTCAAGAAAAACTCAATTGGGCAGAAGCAAATGAACTGGAAATATGGACCTACTTTATAGACAGAAAACTATTGTTTAGCACCGATACAGCGTTGAACAGTCGTTTTTTAGAAAGTGCGCCTTTTTCTAAATTTTATATGGAGCAAGATAATTTATCTCCAGGTAAAATTGGCGTTTGGATGGGCTGGCAAATTGTAAAATCGTACATGAAACATAATGACGTATCTTTGCAAGAATTATTAAAAATGAGTGAAGAAGAAGTCTTCAACAAATCTAAATACAAACCAAAAAGGTAATGGCAGTTAAACATAATTCAGAAATAAGATTTAAAATTGGTTTAGACGAAAATAAAGTTCCCGAAGAAATTTCTTGGACAGCAATAGACGGGGGTATTGATAATGACCCATCTAAAGCAGTAATGATTTCTGTTTGGGATCATAAAAAGAAAGATACCTTGCGGATGGACTTATGGACAAAAGACATGCCTGTTGATGAAATGAAACAATTTTATCATCAAACATTAGTATCTATGGCAGATTCTTTTGAAAAGGCCACAGATGACGCTAAAATGGGCGCTACAATGAAAGACTTTTGTGCTTATTTTGCAGAGAAGTTAGATCTAAAATAAAATTTTTAGACTTTTCTAATTTGATTAACAATCGATCTGTAATCGGTTTCATTGTCTACAAAATCAATTTCAGAAACATCAATCACCAAAATATTTAAGTCTTGTTGGGTGTTTATAAAACTTTTATAACCATCATGAATTTTTTGTAAATACCCAGCTTCAATATTTTGTTCATAGTCTCTTCCGCGTTTTTTTATATTTTCTAAAAGACGTTCTGTATTTTGATATAAATAGACGTACAAGTCAGGTTTTGTAATTTCCTTATACATCATATCAAACAATTTTCTATACAGAAGATATTCTTCTTTTTGAAGTGTAATTTGCGCGAAAATTAAAGATTTAAAGATATAATAATCAGATACTATAAAGTTTTTAAAAAGGTCTAATTGGGCTAAATCATCTGACAATTGTTGATAGCGATCTGCTAAAAAACTCATCTCTAAAGGAAATGCAAAGCGTTCTTTGTCTTCATAAAACTTCGGTAAAAACGGATTTTCTGCAAAGCGTTCTAAAATGAGTTTCGCATTAAATTCATCAGAAACCATATTGGCTAGCGATGTTTTTCCTGCGCCAATGTTTCCTTCAATGGCAATATAATTGTATTTCTCTGTAATCGGAATTGGTCTTTTTAGTAGTTGATTTACCAAAGAAATTTCAGAAGAATCTGTACAATTCAGTAAACAAACGGCAAGTTCTCTTTTTTCTATTGGATGCGTTATATTCGGAGCAATTTCAGCTAAAGGAACCAAAACAAACTTACGTTCTAACATTTTTGAATGCGGTACAATTAAAGTTTCTGAAAATATAATTTCTTGATCAAACAAGAGCATATCGATATCAATATTTCTATCAATATAGGCAGATGTTTCTTTTCTTTTTCTACCCAATTCTTTTTCTATTTCTAAAAGAATTTGCATCAGTTTTTCTGGTAGATGCTGTGTTGTTGTTTTTAAACAAATATTAAAGAAATCAGCACTCTCAAAACCCCAAGAAGCAGTTTTATAAACCGAAGATATTTTTTGAATCGAACCAACTTTATCAGCAATTAAATCAATTGCATTTTGAAGGTTGTCAAGCTTATCTCCTTGATTTGTTCCTAATGATAAGTATGTTATGTGTTGGTTTTTCAATATTTTTATTTAAAAAAGATGAGGTAGAAATTGCGAATACAAAGAAACAAAAAAGCATAAAAAAATCGCCAAAATTAATTGGCGATTTTCAATATCTATTTAAAAGAATTTACTCTTCTTTTTTTGGTTCATTAGAATCTCTAGGTGCTATTGGCTCTCTAGGTTTTCTATCATCACGTCTGTCATCACGGCCACGAGTATCTCTACTTCTAGAATCACGGCTTCCAGAGCGCTTATCATCTCTTGGTGGTCTTGCTACATACCCTTCTGGTTTTGGTAACAATGCTTTACGAGAAACTTTTTCTTTACGAGTTCTTGGGTCTAAGCCAAAGTACTTCACATCAAAAACATCACCCATATTCACAACATCTGTAACGTTTTCTGTACGTTCCCAAGCTAGTTCACTTACGTGCAATAAAACTTCGTTTCCTGGAGCTTCTGCATATTCTACAACGGCACCAAAATCTAACATTTTAATTACTTTTACTTCGTAAGCACTACCAACTGTTGGTTTGAATAACATCGATTCGATACGCGCAATTACTTTTTCTATTCCTGCAGGATCTGTTCCTAAAATTTCGATAATTCCTTCTTCTGTTACAGCGTCTTCAGTAATTACAATGGTAGTTCCTGTTTCTTTCTGTAATTCTTGAATATGTTTACCTCCTGGTCCAATAAATGCACCAATCATATCATTAGGAATACGTTTGTTAATCATTTTAGGAGCATGTTCCTTAACTTCTATGTTTGCAGAAGAAATGGTTTCAGTTATTTTCCCTAAAATATGTAAACGACCTTCACGAGCTTGTTTTAGTGCATTCACTAAAATTTCGTATCCTAATCCTTTTACTTTAATATCCATCTGACAAGCAGTAATTCCTTCAGAAGTACCTGTTACTTTAAAATCCATATCTCCTAAGTGATCTTCATCACCTAAAATATCAGATAATACAGCATATTTTCCAGATGCAGCATCAGAAATTAAGCCCATTGCAATACCAGAAACAGGTCTTATCATTTGTACACCTGCATCCATTAATGCCATTGTACCCGCACAAACAGTTGCCATAGAAGAAGAACCGTTAGATTCTAAAACTTCAGAAACTACTCTCACTGTATAAGGACAATCAGCAGGAATCATTCCTTTTAATCCACGTTGCGCTAAATTACCATGTCCAACTTCTCTACGAGAGGTTCCACGAATTGGTCTTGCTTCACCTGTACAAAAAGGAGGGAAGTTGTAATGTAAATAGAAATTCTCTTCACCTTCATAAGACGGCATATCTATTTTGTTTGCATCTCTTGATGTTCCTAGAGTAACGGTAGCTAAAGCTTGCGTTTCTCCACGAGTAAAAATTGCAGAGCCATGCACTGATGGTAAATAATCTACTTCAGACCAAATTGGTCTAATTTCATCCGTTTTACGACCATCTAAACGTAGACCTACATTTAAGGTTAAATCTCTAATCGCAGCTTTTTCTGCTTTGCGATAATAATCAGAAACCAAACCACCATAATCTGCTAATTCTTCTTCAGAAAAGGTAGCTTTAATAGCTTCTTTTATTTCTTTAAATGCAGCGCTTCTTTCATGTTTAGCAGATCCAGCTTCTGCAATAGCATATACTTTATCGTATGCCATATCATGAACCTTTTTCTCTAACTCTTTATCTTCTCTTGCGCCTTCGTATTCACGAACCGGTTTTTTACCAAATGCTTCTGCTAATCTTAATTGAGCAGCACATTGAATCTTAATAGCTTCGTGTGCAAACTTAATAGCGTCTGCCATTTCTTCTTCAGAAATCTCATCCATTTCACCTTCTACCATCATTACAGAATCTGCAGAAGCTCCAATCATCATATCGATGTCAGATTCTGCTAATTGTGCTCTTGTTGGGTTGATGATAAATTCACCGTTAATACGACCAACTCTTGCTTCAGAGATGGCACATTCAAACGGGAAGTCTGATAATTGAATCGCTGCCGATGCTGCTAAACCAGCCATTGCATCTGGCATTACGTCTTCATCATGAGACATTAACTGAATCATTACTTGCGTTTCTGCGGTATAATCTTTTGGGAATAACGGACGTAAAACACGGTCTACTAAACGCATTGTTAATACTTCGCCATCACTTGGTCTTGCTTCTCTTTTAAAGAAACCACCTGGATAACGACCTGCAGCTGCAAATTTTTCTCTGTAATCTACCGTTAATGGTAAAAAGCCAAGATCTTTTTGTTCATAATTGGAAACAACTGTACACAACATCATACATTTTCCTGATTGCACAACAACACTACCATGAGCTTGTTTTGCTAATTTTCCGGTTTCGATAGAAATTTCTCTTCCATCTCCAAGGTCTATAACCTCTCTAAATACTTTTGGAATCATAAAATTTAATTCTAATTTTTAATTACTATTTGTTGTTATGCTGTTGTTTGTTGTTGCAATGGAAATACAGAATTATTGTTGGTAACTCTGATTTTTTATATTTTAAATCTGTTTGTTAAACAGAAAGTATTCATTTTTAATAGCTTTAGGCTTCAGCCTAAAAACCCTTATTTTTTTTGCATAAAAAAAGAGGCACGTTTATAGCACCTCTTTTTTACAAGAATTATTTTCTAATTCCTAATTCTTTGATAATTGCACGGTATCTGTTGATTTCAGTTTTCTTTAGATAATCTAAAATACTTCTACGTTTACCTACCATCATTACAAGAGAACGCTCTGTATTATAATCTTTACGATTATTTTTTAAGTGTCCTGTTAAATGGTTAATTCTGTGCGTAAATAAAGCAATTTGTCCTTCTGAAGAACCGGTGTCGTTTTTTCCTTTACCGTGCTTCTCAAAAAGTTGCTCTTTTAATTCTTTAGTCAAGTACATGCCAATATTATTTAAATGATTTTTATGTAGATCAATGATGTATTCATTGAAGTTACAAAGGTACTATTAATTTTAAAAATAAAATCAACAAAATCAGTTCTTTTGTTGGTCTTTAAGAAGTCTAAAAAGTAATGGTTATTAGCTTTTTATTTCTTTTCTAACGGGTAAATTCTGAATTAAATCAATATATAAATTTACTTGTTTTTTTAAGTCTTTTCTTTCGTAAATAGCATCTAAAAAACCATGCTCTAATACAAATTCAGACTTTTGGAAACCTTCTGGCAATTCTTTTCCTGTAGTATCTTTTACAACTCTTGGACCTGCAAAGGCTATTAATGCGTTGGGTTCTGCAATATTAATATCGCCCAGCATAGCATAAGAAGCCGTTGTACCACCTGTTGTTGGATCTGTACATAAAGAAACGTAAGGAATTTTAGCTTCTGCTAATTGTGCTAATTTTGCAGAGGTCTTTACCAATTGCATCAAAGAAAGTGACGCTTCCATCATTCTTGCGCCTCCAGATTTAGAAACCATTAAAAAAGGAATTTTATGTTCGATGGAGTAATTAATTGCTCGTGCAATTTTTTCACCTACCACAGAACCCATAGAACCACCAATAAATGCAAAATCCATTGCGGCAATAACGATGTCTTTTCCTAAAGATTTTCCTACTGCAGTTCTCACAGCGTCTTTTAATTTGGTTTTCTCTTGAGCAGCTTTTAACCGTTCTGGATATTTTTTTGTGTCTTCAAATTTTAAAGGATCTTTAGAGGTTAAAGTCTCATTTAATTCTTCAAATTTATTGTCATCAAAAAATAACTCAAAATACTCTTTACTACCAATTCTTACATGGTAGCCGTCTTCTGGACTTACATATAAGTTCTTCTTTAGTTCTTCAGTATCTATAATTTTACCGCTAGGAGTTTTATACCAAAGACCTTTGGGTGTGTCTTTTTTATCTTCTGTAGCAGTTTGTATTCCTTTATCTGTTCTTTTAAACCAAGACATAGTTAGTTTATTTTATTTATTATGCGTTTTTTATCATCTTTTTGATCATAAAAGTAAGTTACAAATGTAAAATATTTTTGGTTACTATTGTTTTTTCTTCAAATAATCTTTTTTATCATTTAATGCTAGTTTCTAGCAAATGCGAATGCAAATTTAATTGTATAGGGTCGTGTAAATTAAATTGAATTATTTTTTGATTCATTGAAATTAAAAAGAAGTTGCATAGCATTGGTTACTGTAATTTTTCAATAATAAGTGGACGAATAAGAAATGATGTATTAGGAAATTATATGGTTAAATGAGATTATTAGGAATCTAAAGGTTTTAATATGTGCCGTAAAAAAACGAATTACACACATTACAATTTAATTTTTGAAAAAGAATCTCCTATTTTTACTACTACTTGCGCTTTCAATATCATTATTGGTCCTAAAAAGAACATTAGCAGGCTAAGTTAAAGGGCATTTAAAACTTTTTATCCCACACGAGTATTATTTCCAAACCCAAAGATGTTAGCAAAAATTTACATTTTGCCATCTCAGACAATGTAGGCAACAATAAACTAATCTTATCTAAAGAGAGCGCATAACGATTAGCGGGCGCTATTTAAAATTATCACCAAATAAAGATTTTTTTTTTGTAAAAACCAATATAAAAAAATCTTGCATGAATCGTTTTTTGTTTTAGCTTTAGTATTGTAAAAAGGTGTTAAAAGTTAGCTGTCTAGAATAGCTTAAAACTTCTAAAAAAATTGCGCAAAAAAATTACACTTTTTTTTAGTATATTTTGAAAAATTGCTTTGATTACTATAAATTACAACCAAACTTTAGTAAAACTATTTTAAATTTAAAAATAAGTAGATAGGATTATTGCTGGTAACAATTGCTTACCAGAATATCTTTCACCTTATATTTAAATTGCTATTCTGTTTTTAAAAAATTAGTATTTTAAAAACAGAATAAAAACCCCCGCTTGCGGAATTATGAAATATAAAAATCTTGCAAATAAATGACCTACTTAAAATAAATGCCAAGGCAATAATTAAATTAAAAAAAAAACATGAAAAATCTCATTTTAATTATTTTTTGCATTTTAGCAACCGCTACTTTCTCTCAAAACTCTTACGACATAGATCAAAGAAAAGGAAAATTATTTTTTTCTTTGGGTACTGAATTAAGACCCGTACCATTTCGGTCTAAAAATGCAGTTTATAACTCAAGATTTTCTATGGCATCAAATGGTGATGTTCAAAGTTCTGGTATGGCTTTTTCTTATTCTTTTGATTTTTTTATAAATAAAAATTTAGCGATAGGTTTTTCTCAATCTGTTAGATATGATTTAATTACAGAGCCATTAGATGAGATTACAGATAATTTTGGTGTTCGTTCTGCAAACAATGATTTAATTTTTGATTATCACGTTTATTTGGATTATCATTTTCAAAATTTTTAAAAATTCAGAAATATTTGCTAGAATTGGTGTTTCTTTTTTAAATAGGGGTACAGAGTTTGTCTCAAAACGATCTATTTTTGACAATAATGGAAATCTAATGTTTAGCAGATTAAATTCTATGGATGCTGCATATGAACCAGGAAATTTTGCTTTAGGTTATAAAAAAAATAAAACTAGTTTAATGATTGGTATGTATTCTTCTACAATTTCAGAATATCTTGTTGGCTCAACTTATATTATACCTTATGTTGGTTTCAGGTATAATTTAGGTAAATTATAAATAGAATAACAGCCCAAAACTAAATGAAGTCTTGGGTTGTTACTTTTTAGTTTTCTGTTAGAAATGCTTTTGTTTTATCAAGAATAGCCATGTTTCGTGTCGGTCTTAATTTGTAGATTTCAATTCGAGATAGCAATAAAAAAAAGCATCTTGAAATTAATCAAAATGCTTTTATATAATAATTGTGTTAATTTTTATAAAGTATCAACATTATTTAAGTCTGCAAAAGCTTGTTTTAAACGTGCTTTAAAAGTTTCTTCACCTAAACGTAACCACTTTCTTGGATCGTAATGTTTTTTATTTGGCTGATCTGCTCCATCAGGATTCCCAATTTGGGTACCTACATATGCAGCTTTTTCTTGCATATAATCACGAATTCCTTCTGTGAAAGCATACTGCATATCTGTATCAATATTCATTTTGATAACTCCATACCCAATAGATTCTCTAATTTCTTCTAAAGTAGAACCAGAACCACCATGAAATACAAAATCGATATGGTTTTCTTCAACACCATATTTCTTTGTAATAAACTCTTGAGAGTTTTTTAAGATTTTTGGTGTTAATTTTACATTACCTGGTTTGTAAACTCCATGAACGTTACCAAAAGCTGCAGCAATTGTAAATTGCGGAGAAACTTTTAGCAATTCTTCATAAGCATAAGCAACTTCTTCTGGTTGGGTGTATAATTTAGATACATCTACATCAGAATTATCAACGCCATCTTCTTCACCACCTGTAATCCCTAATTCAATTTCTAAAGTCATGCCCATTTTGCTCATACGAGCTAAATAGGTTTTGCAAATTGCAATATTTTCTTCTAAAGGCTCTTCAGATAAATCAATCATGTGAGAGCTATATAAAGGCTTGCCTGTTTCAGCAAAATGTTTTTCTGAAGCATCTAACAAGCCGTCGATCCAAGGTAATAATTTTTTTGCACAATGGTCTGTATGTAAAATAACAGGCACTCCGTATGCCAATGCTAATTCATGAATATGTTTTGCACCCGCAATACCACCTGCAATAGCTGCTTTTTCATTTTCGTTTGATAAACCTTTTCCTGCATTAAATTGAGCGCCTCCATTTGAAAACTGAATAATTACCGGAGCGTTTAATTCTTTAGCAGTTTCTAAAACACCGTTTATAGTATTAGAACCAATAACATTCACTGCTGGTAAGGCAAACCCTTTTTCTTTGGCTAGTTTAAAAATTTCTTGAACTTCTTTTCCTGTGGCAACACCAGGTTTTATATTATGACCCATTTTATGTTTATTTTAGATATTTACTTGTCAAAAGTAATAAAAAATAGTAGGTTATGGTGGCTGAATGCGAATAAAGTAACGAAAACGTTATAGAGTTTACGTGCTGTTTTTATTAAAAAGGATAGTTAATCCCCACATTATAAACGGCGTCGTTAAAACTGTAATTTTTAAACCATTTATTTCCATCTAAATAAGGTTCATAGGTTTTAAAACCAACATCGAACCGTAAAATTAAAAAATTAAAATCTAATCTTGCTCCAAAACCAGAGCCTACAGCAATGTTTTTTAACGAAGAAAGGTTGGTAAATTTAGCTTCTTCTTCTATAAAGCTAGATCCAGAAATATCCCAAATATTTCCGGCATCAATAAATAGAGCTCCTTTTAATTTGCTAACCACATCAAATCGATATTCTGCACTTGTTAAAAATTTAAAATTACCTACGTTAAATTCTAAACCAGAATTTCTGCTACCTGGGCCTAACTCATAAGTTTGCCAAGCTCTAATATCATTAGAACCACCGGCAAAATAACTTTTGGTAAACGGAACGTCTGAATTATCATAGGTTATAATAGCGCCTAAAAATGTTCTAAATCCAAATACGGAGTTATTACCAACATCCCAAAACTTTTTGAATTCAATATCTGTTTTAAAATACTGTGCTAGCGGAATATTTAAAAATGTTTTTTTATTATTTGCGTTTTCTTTATCTGATAATAAACCTAGAACATTGCCAGAGTTAGCCACTCTAATTTTAAAGAAAGAAAAGTTATTATCCTTAAAATCGCGCTGACTATTGTAGGTAAAAGTATAGGCAATTGTAGGGATTAAAAAGTCTGATGTTATAATATTGTATCGATTTAAAATATTTAAACTTATATTGTATTCTTCGGGGTTCGTGTTTTGAAAGCTATTGTTAGCTACCAAAGTATTCATAAAAGAAACGGCCTCTTCAGGGAGGTTTAAAACTCTATTAGCATCATTATAAAATACTTTTGCAACGCTATTTAAACTTTCATATTCAGAATTATAAATGGTAAAAAAGCTATTCACATTAAGATTCTGAATATATTGTGTGTTTAAAATTTCTAATTGAATGGTTTTTTTGTCATTATATTGCCATTTGTAATCTGTGAGTATGGTAAATGTTTGCCGATCTAAACCTATATTTTTTTGAAAACTAGATCCTAAAGAAAAGAGTGTTCTTGGCGACATTGCTTTGGGTACAAATTTGCTTAAACCAAAAGGAGCTAAAAATCTTGGTATTTCTAAAGAAGCATCTGCACCAATTTCCCAACCAGGGCCGGTATTAGAATTAAACCAAGAGCCTAAAAATGATAATTTTAATAATTCGGCACCTTTAAACGCATTTCTATCCGTAATAGAAAACTTACCAGAAACGCCAAGATTACGAACATTAGAGTGTGTTAATTCTGTTTCGGTTCCCAACGTATATTTCTCTAAAGGGGCTAAAAAAACATCCATTTTTAGTTCATTTTCACTGGCAGGATCAGCGGTGAATTTTATGTTGGTAGATTTAAAATTTTGCAAAGATTTTAAATGAGTTCTTGTTAAATTTCTTAAAGTGTCTTTATAAATTTTACCGGGTTTTAAAAAAATAGATTGAGATAAATATTTAGGACTATATTTTAACTTATTATAAGACAAAAAATTGATGCCGTTGTAAGAAACAGAATTTGTAGGAGACTCGTCTTTTCTTGTAAAAGAATAATCGGTAATTACGTTCACCTCTTTTATAGTGTGTATTTTATAAGGTTTTTCTTTGTATTGTCCGTTTTCTTCTATTAACCTATTTTTAGCAATTATAAAATCTACGTTCGTTTTATAATCGGTTCTTGTAGAGTCTACATAAAAACCCAAGGCTGCTTCGGCAAAATGATAAACGCCATTATTTCTAAAAAGCTTTACAACCTTGCTAGCTTCATTTCTAAATACTTGATCTTTATATTGGTCATTTGTTTTTAACAACGTTTCTAAACCAGAGTTTCTGTAAATAGAGTCTAAAACCGGAGATTCTATTTTAATGTGAATGGTATCTAAAAGCGTAGGTTTTCCTTTTTTGATATAATAAGTAACTGTTGCTTTTTTATCGGCAGAATCTTTGCTGATTTTAGAATTTACAGAAGATCTAAAAAACCCTTGGGTTTTATAATAAGCCCATAAATTGTCTGCAGTTCGTTTCACTTTATTGTTGCTTACAATTTCTGGATGCGGATATTTTAAAAACCATTTATTTAAGTTGATAAAATAATTTGAGTAAGCAATACTTTGTTTTTCAGAAAATACTTTCTTTACAAAATTATAAGATTTTGAGTTTTCTTCTGCCCATTCTGTTGGTGTTTCTGGTTTTTCATGATTGCCTAAATTATGAAAATATAAACTTAAAGGAAGCCCGAGAAAACGCGGATTTCGTTTCTGTAAAATATATTTTTGTAAGTTAGAACTTTTGGTTTTTACACTATCTATGTTAATACTATTTTCTGTTAGCATAAATTCTCCTTCTGCAACATGTTTGGTAGCATTACATGACGCAAAAAAGACAGCTAATAAAAAATAGAACGGAATTTTTTTCATTATTTTAGCACTCGAAAGAATATCAAAAATAGTATTTTTCAACGGTTTATTTCTATTTACAATCAATTAATGAGCATTTCAAAAAATCAACTAAAAATTATAACAAGTTTATCTCAAAAAAAGTATCGACAAAAACACAATTTATTTATCGCTGAAGGTAAAAAAGTAGTAGATGAGTTGTTAAATTCATCTTTTGTAATCGATACTTTATTTGCAACTGAAGATTTTATAACGAACATTTCTTCGGATCGTATTGTTTGGGTTTCAGAAAAAGAGCTACAAAAAATAAGTAATTTAAAAACGCCCAATAAAGTTTTGGGTATTTTTAAGATTCCTGATGAAAGATTGCCAGAAAAAAGTGGTTTTACAGTTGCTTTAGATGCCGTAAATGATCCAGGAAATCTTGGGACAATTATACGACTTTGCGACTGGTTTGGTGTTCGTCAATTAATTTGCTCAAAAGATACTGTAGATTGTTATAACCAGAAAGTAGTGCAGGCAAGTATGGGGTCTTTAAAGAGGGTTTCTATAAAATATGTAGCTCTAGAAGCATATTTGCAAGAAACTGAATTGCCAACTTTTATAGCGGATATGGAGGGTACAAATGTTTATAAAACGCAATTGCCAAAAGAAGCTATTTTAATCATAGGAAATGAAGCCAATGGTATTTCTAATGGAGTAAAAGCAATTGTGAAAAATAAAATTTCAATTCCTAGGTTTGGCGAAACGCAAGAAACAGAAAGTTTAAATGTTGCGACGGCAACGGCAATTCTATTAAGTGAGTTTAAGCGTAGTTGGTAGTTTTTAGTGCTTTAGTTTGAGTAAAAAAAGTTGTAAATATATTTTTTCTACTATTGATATAGTAGATTGCTGAAATAAACTCTAAAAAATATATAGCAGAAAAACTCCGTGAATTTCTGTATAATGAACTTTACTCAAAGGCAAAATTCAAGAAAATACCACGAGTTCCCATAAAATTGATGGGAGCCGTCCATTTACTGTCCGGATCATCATCGTATTTTATTTCATTATTAATGGCAAATACACCACGAATAGAGGGCGAGAATTTGAAGTAATTTAAATAAATATCAATTCCCATTCCTACTTCATACATAAAGTTGTGAGTTTTCATTCTAAATTGTCCCGCAGAATTATCGTCTTGATTGGCTTCATTACTAGAGAAATTATAATCGTAAGAAATACCCCCTAATACATACGGACGAATATTTTTATACCGATCTGTACTAAATTTAAAAAGCAAAGGAACATGTAAATACGTAGAGCCAATTTCTCTGATACTATCTTGAGGATTGCTTGAAGAACTTAAATGCTTGAAAATAATTCTTTTTGTATTACTTACTAAGCCCGGTTCGAAGCGCAAACTTAAGTTTTTATGAAAACGTAATTCTGCAATTAAACCTACATTAAAACCAGTACTTGGTTCTACCGAAATAGAAGGATCAAAGATTGGACTATTTTTATAATTTAGTTTAAAATCATTTTGATTTAACCCAAGATAAAAACCGTAATGTATTTTTCTATTATCGAAAGTTGGTAAATTTTCTACACGCTCTCTTTGTGCAAAAACCACAACAGAAATCATTAGAAAAAAACCAAAAAGAATAATTGTTCTATTCATTTTTATTTGCTTGCAGTATAAATTGTAGCCACGCCAAATGTTACAGGAGTGTCTTTTGTATGTGTAAACCCATTTTTTTGTAAAATATTGTTGAAAGCCTCTCCAAAAGGAAAAGAATTTGCAGATGCTGATAAATACGTATAGGCGTCTTTATCTTTTGAAAACAATTTGCCAACAACCGGTAAAAATAGGTTCGTGTATAATTTATAGCCTTGTTTAAAAGGAAATTTGACAGGGTTAGACGTTTCTAAAATAACCAAAACTCCTGTAGGCTTTAAAACGCGTGCAATTTCTTTAATTCCCTTTGCCAAATTAGCAAAATTTCTTACGCCAAAAGAAACGGTAATGGCATCAAAAGTAGCATCATCAAAAGGCATATCTTCAGAATCACCAACAATCATTTCTATTTTGTCAGATAAATTTGCTTTGGCAATTTTTTGTTTTCCAACCTCGAGCATTCCCGCAGAAATATCTAAACCCACAATTCTATCAGGATTTAATTTTGCCATCATTAAGACTAAATCTCCAGTGCCTGTGGCAATGTCTAAAATTTGCTTCGGATTGTTTTTACCCACAATCTCAATCACTTTTTTACGCCACTTAATATCAATTCCTAAAGAAATTACTCTGTTTAAACCATCGTAATTACTAGAGATATTATCGAACATTTGAGCAACTTGCTCTTTTTTTCCTAAATCTGAATCTTTATATGGATTTATTTTTTCTGCTGACATTTTAATTTTGCTTTGGGCTTTATATGCTATGCAGTAAGCCAAATGTTAGTTTTTATACCTTTATACTATAAATTTAAGCTTGTAGCTCTTTTTACGCTTTTTCCTTTCAGAGAAATAGTAGTTAGTACAAAGTGAGTTTTACCCATTAATTGCAACAACTCCATTAATTTGACCTGGTAACATATCTTTTAATAAAGTTTCTATTCCGTTTTTTAAAGTAGCGGTAGAAGACGGGCAACCACTACAAGCACCTTGTAAAACAACGCTAACTATTTTGTTTACTTCGTCATAAGACTTAAAAGCGATATTGCCGCCATCAGCAGCCACTGCAGGCTTTATATATTCATCTAAAATAGTTACAATTTGTGCAGATACCCCTTCTAAAGCAACAACAGGAGCTGCAACTTTAGTTTTGGTTGCTGTTTCTTCACTAGGTAATTCTTTAATAATGGTTTTTCCTTCCACTAAATATTCACGGATAAAAGTTTTTAATTCTGGATAAACTTCATTCCATTCTACAATATCATATTTTGTAACAGAAATATAATTATCAGAAATAAATACCTCTTTTACAAAAGGAAAGGAGAAAATTGCTTGCGCTAAAGGCGATGATTTGCTGGCTTCATCACTATTTTTAAACTCAACATCGGTTTGTGTTAAAGCTTTACTACAACCAAATTTCATGACCGAAGGGTTCGGCGTAACTTCTGCATACACCTCTATCACTACTTTTTTTGTTGTGGAGGTTGTTTCTGTCACAACTACGTTTCCATCATTTAAATAAGCTTCAATTTGCTCTGCTACTTCTTCTTGAACATCAAGCCACTGAACAATATCAAAACGTTGAACAGCAATAAAATTAGCAGTCACAAAAATCTTTTTTACAAAAGGTAAATAGAATAGCTCTTGTGCTAAAGGTGAGTTTTTTGCTTCATCAATATTTGTAAATTCATAGCTACCACCGTTTATTAAAATTGTGGAGCTATTGAATTTTAAAATGGTATCGTTTGTTGTTTCTTGAATTGTAATTTTTGTCTCTTGCATACACTTAAAATAAGCTGCAAAATTACGGGAAAAAAACTGGATTGTAATAAAAAAGACCTTGTATGTTTTGTAAATACAAGGTCTTTTTTAGAAATGATTTTTATTTATAAGCTTAAACTTACGGAAGCGGTAAAAATGCTATTATCGATTGTTAAATTTGCTGCACTATTGTTAAAGCCTGAATAAAAACTATGAGCAGCTGTTCTGTTGTTATTGCTGTAAGCAAAGTCTAACTTAAAGTTCCCAAAGTTATAGCCACCGCCAAGGGAGTAGCCTTCTATATCGCCAAAATTAGTAATACTGTTATTTGTTAAACCACTAGTTGTGTGTGGTGTTTGTTCAAAACTATAGCCTCCTCTTACGCTAAACCTATCAAAACGCCACTCTGTACCAATATTAAAATTATGAGTGTTTTTTAAATTATTTTGAAAAAATTGATTCTCATTAGAGAAGCTTTCATCAGGCGAGAAATCATCACCAGAAAGCCTCATTCTTTGAAAGTTTTTATTGTTGTAATCAAAACTTAACAAACCGTTTTTACCAAAAATAAAAGCTGTACTTGCTGTTAGGGTGCTAGGTGTTCTAAACCTATAAATTACAGATTGTAAGGGGAATCCTCCTAAATCTGTATTTCTGTAAGTATCATTGCTATCACTTACTACTATTTCCGCATCTCCAAATAATACTTCATTTTCTGTAATATTACTATCTTCAATAATTTCTGTAAAATAGGTTGGTGTTTTGTATGATAAACCGAATCTAAAATTTTGATGGGCCTTATAAATAAAACCAATATTTGCAGAAAAACCAGTTCCGGTAGTAAAGTTTTCTTGATATAAAAAGGCATCTAATGTGTTGCCATCAATATCGCTATTAAATTCGCTTAAAGTAGATTGTTGGCTAAAATTTAAATCGTAAAAATTAAGACTTACCCCTAAATGCAATTTATTTTGATGAACAGAAGAAAACGCCACGTTAAATTCACTTAATTTACCACCGTACGTATTGTTGTAACCTTGCTCATCTGCAAAATCATAAATAAGAGCTGGGTCATTTGTATCTTTAGGGAAATTAGTGAAAGTAGTAAAACCACTGTTACCTTCTGCTAAAAAGCTATTGTTAAAATCTTTTGTAATTCTATAATTAAAACCGATTGCAAATTTGCTCCAGTTGCTACTATGGGCACTATCAAAAACTAAAACCGCCCCTGCCTGCGATAAATTTATAAATTGGTCTTGTGTGGTTACTGCAGTTCTATTTAACGATTGATTGCCGTAAACCGAGGTAATATCAGAACTTCTAGCATTAAAACTGCCTGTAAACATGCTATTGTTAAAAACAGACAAACCAGCAGGGTTCACATTTATAGAAGATATATCGCCACCTAATGCGCCAAAAGCACCACTCATTGCTGTAAAACGTGCAGAACCATTATGGTCGTTTTGAGAAAATAAAATTCCTAAATCTTGGTATCCCAAAGATTGAGAAAAAGACGTGAATGCAGTAGCGAAAAAGGACGCTAGGATAAAAAATCGTTTCATAATTTTGGTGTTATATGTAATAATTTTATATTAATTTCCTCTTCTAGAAGAAGATCTGCTACCTGAACTTCTTGAACCAGAGCTTCTTGAAGATGAAGAACCGCCACTTCTTGTAGAAGATGATCTTGAACTTCTGTTAGACGTAGAGGTTGCTCTTCTGTTGTTAGAAGAAGAACTTCTGGATGAAGCATTTCTACTATTGCTAGAAGATCTTCGTGAGCTAGCATTAGAATTTCTAGAGCTTGTATTAGCGCTTCTTGTTGAATAATTTCTTCTTGTTGGCACAGAACTTCTTTTAATCGTTGATGAGCTTCTTCTTGTTGAAGCACTTCTTCTTGTAGGGCTTGTGCTTGTGTTATTTCTGTTAACGGTGTTAGATGATCTTCTGTTCGCTACAGTGCTATTGTTATTTCTAGTACCAACGGTTGTTCTGTTTCTTGAAGTTACGTTTCTATTTCTAGTTATCGCACCATTATTGGTTCTTCTGCCGTATCTATACTCTCTGTAAGAACGGTTGTTGTATCTATTGTTTCTAAAGCCTATACCATTATAATGATTGTTAAACCCCCAGTTGTTATAGCCAAAGTTTCTGCCAAATCCTCCTCTAAAACCCCAGCCGTTATTAAATCCCCAACCATTGTTGAATCCCCAGCCATTGTTAAAACCATAACCGTTATTAAAACCCCAGCCATTATTGAATCCATTATTAAACCCCCAACCATTATTAAACCCCCAACCGTTGTTGAAGCCCATGCCCCAATTATTGCCGAACAAAAAAGGATCGTTCATTAAATTCACATTTACAACAACATTGTTGTCTTCATAACCCCAAGGCTGACTCGCGCTGTAATTTAATGTTTCGTCACTAATTTCATCGTTCACAAAAGCAGCATTAGAATTATAAGAATCTACATCGGTAAAAATCTGATTAGCTTCTATTCGCTGTAAGTTTTCTAATGTTTTGGTGAAGTAATCTTCTTCATATTTTTCAAACTGTTGTTCGTTAACAACAATTACTTTTTTATTTTCTTGTCTCGGCGTAACGTCTCCATAAATCCCGTCATCATTGTAAACACTTTGGTATGTGCCACAAGAAACCAAAAATAAATTAGCCGTTACAAATAAGATTAGTCGGTTTAGCTTTACGTTTTTATAAGATAGTTTCATAGTGATATAATTTTAAGTGAATACTTTTTAATAAAAATTTTTGCTTTTAAAACTCTTAAATATAGTAGTTTTGTGCTAATTTTAAAAACGATATGATGTTTTTAACAAAAATTTTCAGTTATAATAATACAATATCTGTGCCAAAGTAAAAGATTATGAGTAAGAAGTTAACGAAAAGAACAGAAGATTATTCTAGGTGGTATAATGAATTGGTAGTAAAAGCTGATTTGGCAGAAAACTCTGCTGTAAGAGGCTGTATGGTTATAAAGCCTTACGGATTTGCTATTTGGGAAAAAATGCAAGCAGAGCTCGATAGAATGTTTAAAGAAACAGGGCATGAAAACGCTTATTTTCCCTTATTTGTTCCTAAAAGTTTATTTGAAGCTGAAGAAAAAAATGCAGAAGGATTTGCAAAAGAATGCGCTGTTGTTACCCATTATAGGTTGCAAAACGATCCTGATAATCCAGGGAAGTTAAGAGTAGATCCTGATGCGAAATTAGAAGAAGAATTGGTGGTAAGGCCAACGTCTGAAGCTATTATTTGGAGTACTTATAAAGGTTGGATTGAATCTTACAGAGATTTACCGCTTTTAATAAATCAGTGGGCAAATGTAGTACGATGGGAAATGAGAACACGTCTATTTTTAAGAACCGCAGAGTTTTTATGGCAAGAAGGTCACACCGCACATGCAACAAAAATTGAAGCAATCGCAGAAGCAAAACAAATGCAAGAGGTGTATGCCGAATTTGCAGAAAATTTTATGGCAATGCCCGTTGTAAAAGGAGTAAAATCTGATAGCGAACGTTTTGCAGGTGCTGTAGATACATTTACAATTGAAGCTTTAATGCAAGACGGTAAAGCACTGCAAGCAGGAACAAGCCATTTTCTAGGTCAGAATTTTGCCAAAGCTTTTGATGTTAAGTTTACGTCTAAAGAAGGAAAGCAAGAACATGTTTGGGCAACTTCTTGGGGTGTTTCTACACGTTTGGTAGGTGGGTTAATTATGACGCATTCAGACGATTTAGGATTGGTTTTACCGCCTAAACTAGCGCCAATTCAAGTGGTTATTGTGCCTATCTATAGAGGTGAAGAGCAATTACATGCAATTTCAGAAAAAATGGATGTAATCGTGAAAGAACTGCGTGCAAAAGGAATTTCTGTAAAGTTTGATGGAAGAGATACGTACAGGCCAGGTGCCAAATTTGCTGAATATGAGTTAAAAGGTGTTCCGGTTAGAATAGCGATTGGAAATCGTGATTTAGAAAATGGTACTCTAGAAATTGCCAGAAGAGATACTTTAGAGAAACAAACAGTGAATCAAAATGAAGCCGTTGTTTTTATCGAAAAGCTTTTAGAAGAAATTCAAAATAATTTATTTAACAGAGCAATTGAGTACAGAAAAGAACATACAACCGAGGTAACCACTTTCGATGAATTTAAAAAAGCAATAAAGAATAAAGGTGGTTTTGTTTCTGCTCATTGGGACGGAACAGAAGAGACAGAGGGCAGAATTAAAGAATATACCAAGGCAACAATTAGATGCATACCAAATGACGCAAAAGAAGAAATAGGGCTTTGTGTGTTAACAGGGAAACCATCAACTAAAAGAGTGCTTTTCGCAAAGGCATATTAATTAATAAATAGTTTTTAAAAAGGTTATTTTTAGATGTGCATAGAAATTATAATTCTTGGTAAAATTTACGTTTAAGAGGGGTGTTTTATGTGAATCAAAAAAAAATGATTTTTTTTTTAAAAAATTGTTGCACAATTAAAAAAGCGTTGTATATTTGCACCCGCAATTGGAGAGTATTTGATTGTAACGGTCCGTTCGTCTAGGGGTTAGGACGCATGGTTTTCATCCATGTAACACGGGTTCGATTCCCGTACGGACTACAAATGTTTTAATAAAAAAACAAAGAAAACAAAATTATGGCAAATCACAAGTCAGCATTAAAAAGAATTAGAAGTAACGAGGCAAAGAGGTTACGTAACAAGTATCAGCATAAAACAGCTCGTAATGCTGTAAGAGATTTACGTATTGTTGAGGATAAAAAAGATGCAGAAACGAAGTTAAATAACGTTATTTCAATGTTAGATAAATTAGCAAAAAACAATATTATTCACAAGAATAAAGCAGCTAATATCAAGTCTAAATTGACCAAGCACGTAGCAACATTGTAAGATTCTAAATCTTTCAAAAAATTTAAAAACTCTGAATATATATTCAGAGTTTTTTGTTGTTGATTATTTTTACAAATTATAATTGAATCAATACTAAAAGTTGTAGTTGTGATAAAAAAGTTGAACGTTTATTTTTAAATTATTTTTATTTTAGACAGCTCAATTGAAGTTATTAAATTATTATTGCCAGTAATTCTTGTTGGCTAATTAAAGAGGGCAAGTCCAAAAGTTGTGGGGCTTTAGAATTAAGCATACATCTTTAAGGGGCTAAAAAGAAAGAATTCTATATTTTAACCATTGGTGTCCGATTAAAAATATTTTTAGTTTGATAAACCTTCTTAAAATAAAGGATTCTGCGAATTTTTTAAATGACAACTTGCTTTTTTAAAAATAATTTAATCAGCATAAAATAGATAATTTTATTTTAATTTGTAGCTGTTTATCAGGTGGTTAGGGTCAGGTATTGGTTCCCGGCCTGCCAGCAGGTTGGTTCTGAAGGCGGAGCAATCTAGAGTCTCTTATAGGACAAGAATGATTTTTAACCTTTCGAAACGGTGTTCTAAAAGCCTTTATCTTGCATTAAAAGATTTTAATGAAGTGTTTTTGGATCAAAGTCCAAAAGTATTTCCTCACAAATGAATTCCTCGACCCTCTATTCTGTCAAAGAAAAATCGCATAAGATTCAACAAAAAACACTTTAATTATCAAAATATTAACAGGGATCTAGTTTAAAATACACCGCAAAAATTTATATTTGTTAGTTGTTGAAAAGAAAATATTTTTAATAATGACTTAAATATACTGATAATTAAGAGTATAACTAAAAAAAACAATAAGAATGAAGAAAATTTTATTATTTACTTTGTGCATTGCATTTAACTTTACGGCATCAGCACAAAACATCAACCCAGAAATGCCTTTGCCAGAAGAGCAAACCATTAAAAAAGGAGTATTAGAAAACGGAATGACGTACTACATTCATGATACAAAAGTGACCAAAGATGTGGCAAGTTATTACATCATACAAAATGTAGGGTCTGTTTTAGAAAAAGACAATCAACAAGGATTAGCACATTTTTTAGAGCACATGGCATTTAACGGAACAAGAGATTTCCCTGGCAAAGGAATCTTAAATAAAATGCAAGAAAGTGGTCTTGTTTTTGGGAAAGACATCAATGCATATACTTCTTTTGATGAAACTGTTTATAACATCAACAACATACCAACAACACCAGAATTAATTGATACTGGTTTGTCTATTTTGCAAAACTGGTCTAATTATTTATCATTAACAGATGAAGAAATAGATTCTGAGCGTGGCGTCATTAAAGAAGAGTGGAGAACTCGCCAAAGCGGTGGTATGCGCGTATTACAGCAGACTATTGGTACTATGTTTAATAATTCTATTTATTCAGAACGTTTGCCAATTGGTCAAATGGATATTGTAGAAGGGTTTGAATACAAAGCATTACGTGATTTTTACCATGATTGGTATAGAACAGATTTACAAGCAATCGCAGTGATTGGTGATGTAAATGTTGATGAGATTGAAGCAAAAATAAAAGCGTTGTTTTCAACGATTCCGGCAGTAAAAAATCCTATTGAACGCACAGAGGTTCGCATTCCAGATAACGACGAACTAATTTATGCAATTGGTATGGATAAAGAAGTAACTTCTTCAAATATTGCTTTTGCTATTCGTCATGATAAATCTTTAGAAAACGAAACACTAGCAGATTTAAAAGAAAATCTTCTGAATAGCATGGTTACAGCAATTATTTCAACAAGATTAAATGAGATTAACCAAAAGCCAGATTCTCCTTTAATTTATGCAGGAGTTAATTACGGTACGCTTTCAAGATTAAATAATGAGTTTAGTGTGCGTATGCTTCCGAAGCCAAACATGCAACACAAAGCCTTTGAATTGGTCATGTCAGAAATTAATAGAGCTGTAAAATTCGGATTCACAAAATCAGAGATTGCAACAGTTGTAGCGCAAACTATCGGTTCTTATGAAAATAGAATTGCAGGTTTAGGCAACAGAAGTCACGGACAAATTGTTAGAGATATTCAAACGAACTATTTAGAAAACGCGCATATTACAGATTTGGCAAAAGAGTTCGAGATTGCTAAAGTAATTTTTAGCCAGTTAACACAAGAAGAGTTGTTAGCGAAAGCGCAAAAATTATACCTCAAAAATAACAGGTCTATTGTAGTTACTGGGGTAGCAGCAAATAAAAACTTAACTAAAGAAGATGCACTCAACATTCTTAATAGTGTAGAAAATGACCCAAATTTAAAAGGGTATGTAGAAGAAACAAATGTAAAACCTTTAATGTCTGGGGTTGATTTAGTTTCAGGTACTATTGTTTCAGAAAAAGAAAACGCAGAAATTGGGTCAACAGTATTTACCTTAAGCAACGGTATTCAGGTACATTACAAGTTTGTAGATAAGAACAAAAATGATGTAAACTTAAGTGCGGTTAGCTACGGAGGCGAATCTTTGTTAGCGGTTGAAGATTTACCATCAACAATTTTGTTAGGTAATGTGATACAAATGTCTGGATTAGGTGATTTTTCTGCAATTGACTTGCCAAAGGTTTTAGCGGGTAAAAAAGCAAATTCCATAGCAAATGTGGGTAGTATTGATGAAAGTGTTTCAGGCTCTTCTTCTACAAAAGATGTAGAAACAATGATGCAGTTGGTGAACTTGCGCTTTACAAAGCCTCGTTTTGATGAGCAGTCTTATAATGTATTAATGCAACAAGTAGATGCTTTTTTAATTAGAAAGAGTGAGCAAATACAATCTAAAATGCAAGATAGTATTACGACTATTTTGTATGGTAAAAATCATCCTACAGAGCGTTTGTTTGATAAAAAATTAATGTCTGAAATGTCTTTTGATAAAATGAAGAGCATTTACACAAGTAGATTTGGCAATGCAGCAGATTTTACATTTTTTATTGTGGGTGATGTAACAAAAGAAACCATAAAGCCATTGTTAGAAAAGTATATTGCGAGCATACCAACAACAAGTGAAAAAGAAAATTGGAAAGACAATTCAACAAATTGGGTACGTAGCAATATTGATAAAGATGTGTTTTTAGAAATGAAAGATCCTAAAACCTCGGTTAATGTAGTGATTAAAAATGATATGAAGTACTCGTTAAAAAATTCTATATTAATGAGAGCTATGGGTGATGTGTTGCAATTACGTTATACAGAATCTTTGAGAGAAGAAGAAGGTGGAACTTATGGAGCAAGATCTAGAGGTACAATTTCTAGAAGACCAACAGAAGAAGCATCATTATCGGTTAGTTTTGATTGTAATCCAGATTTAGCAGAAAAATTAATTGCGATTGTTAATAAAGAAATTGAAGCAATTAAAAATGGAGATATTCAACAAGCAGATTTAGACAAAACACTGACCAACTACTTAAAAGAAAAAGAAGAAAGTAAGAATTACAATAGGTTTGAAATGAGTTTGTTAAAGGAGTACGTGATGGAAGGATATAATATGAATGATCCGAAGAATTACGAGGATATCGTAAAATCTATCAAAGTAAAAGATTTAAAAAATATTGCAAAGAAATTATTAAAAAACAGCAAATCATACGAGATTGTTTTTAAACCAAAGGAATAAAAATAATTTGTATTTAAGGTAAAAAGCTTCTCAATTTTGAGAAGCTTTTTTTTTGGAATTTAAGGTATCAATTGAAAAGAAGAAGAGAACATAGCTAAAGGAAAGGTATAGAGCAATCTTAATTATTATAGGTTGTTTAATAAGTAGCTTTCGATTGCATTTTTTGGTTACAAACAATGCTTTTATCAGAGATCAATTAGAGCTTATCGAAGGTTTTTGAAGAGCATATGAACAAGCTATTACAAACTAAAAAAGTTATTTTGAGCTTTATTTTTAAACGATTTTTTAAAGTTAAAAGGATACAAAGTATTTTGTGAATTGTAGAACTATTAAACTCGCATCAATAGAAGTTTACTTTTTAAAGAACCTATTTTGTTAAAGGGCATCATCCGTTCCGTGCGTTAGATGACAGATTTCTACACCCGAAGTTTCGGAATATAGCATTCACAATCTAAACCCGACATGCGATAATTTTAGTAAGAATTCAAAAGAGATGAAATGGTTACCTGTCCTACAGCCCTTTTGCGGTCTGGACACGATAGCGAAATATTTTGTAGAATTCAATAAAATTATCAGAAATCTAGGTTTTTGTTTCTTGGAATTTATCTTGAGCGAAGTCGAAAGGTCAATGGAAAAGAAAAATGAATAAAATTGTAAGACAACTTTAAAGTATAATTACTTCGAGGTTAATAACATCTAATCGGAGTTACATTCTTGCATGTAAAACTTTTTAGCCACTAATTTATTTCGATTTTTTTTAGAGGCAACAATTCTAAAGCTACCTTTTAAAGAGAGTTTTAAAGGCATTTTTAAACTCATAAATTCGCATTCTAGGGTGATTTTTGGGTGCGATTTTTTTGTGAATTTATATTTTATATAATCAGGTAAAGTCGTGATTTTTCTGGCAGCGCTATGTGTTTCAAATAAGGTATATAAGTCGTCTTTTGTAACCATTTTTTTGGTTAGAACCTCTTTGGCTACCAGTTTCATTACCTTTCTAAAATAACGGCTTATTCTTAATCTTTCTCTTTCTTCCATTTCAATTTGTATTAGCGTGCATAAACCTTTAAGATACTACAATTTAAGGATACTGCTATTTTTAAGAGACGCCTTTTAAGAAAAAATATACTTGTTTACAGAAGAGAAATATAGCATGTAATATGAAATAGCAACAAAGCCGACCATAAAAAAGTACGAATCCAATTTCTTTGAATCAATTGTTGCAAAATTTTTTGGTTGTGTTTTCCTTCGGATATTTTAAAATGTAGTGGAGCAAAACTTAAAAAAGTAAAAATCCATAAAAATAATACGACGGCTAGTACAGATACTGTTTGCGTACTAAAGTTTAAAAACACATCGGTAATAGCTAATACTAGCTGCACAAGCATTAAAGGAACTACCACAACAGCAATGCGCGAGGTATATTTTTGATGCCATTCAAGTAAGTTTTCTGTTTTGTAATATGTAAAACTCGGGTAAATAATAAGCTGCACCATCCAAATAAGCACCACCAAACCAGCATCAACTAAAAGAGAAATTTGTAAAATAATTTGTGAAGATTCCAAAATCAATTACTTTTTAATGAAAGCATATTTTTGAAGCATTTCTATGTTTGTATATTGCAATGATTTTATGTGTGTAGCTTCTAAAAGAATAAAAGGTGCTTTGCCTGCTTTTTCGGCTTGCAACCATCTAGAAATGCATAAACACCATTTATCACCAGCTTTTAAACCAGGAAAACTCCATTGCGGAATTGGGGTCATTAAATCATTTCCTTTGGCGGCAGAATAGTCTAAAAAATCTTGTGTAACAATTGCACAAACGGTGTGTGTGCCAACATCTTGAGAAACTGTTCTACAAAAACCATCTCTAAAATAACCAGTTGCAGGCTCTGTGCAACAAGATTCTAAAGGTTTGTTAAATACGTTTAATTCCAATTTTGATTATTTTAAAATGTTACCGACTATTTTTACCACATGCTCACAAAGTTTACAAAGCCTCTGTTTTCTATATGGTTAAACTTTTATTGATGAATTTAAAATCTACAATTAATTACAAAGACTAAAAGTATAAAGATACAAAAACTAACTTTCTAAAACTCTTTTGCACCAAATTCGCTTTCAATAAATTTCGATTTATTTTTATTAGAGTTCAAATTATAAGAAAGGTTTAAGGTGACCATATCTACCTCATACACGTAATTTGTAGTCGTAAAAAATGAGCCTTGTTGTGCTGTTGTAATTCGTTGCTCATTAGTGTCTAACAATCCTAAATCGATGTTTTGCCATTGTAAAGTTGCGGATAATCGATTGTCAAAAAATGTTTTTTGAAAAGTTAAGTTGGGCGAGTAAAAACGAGAATCTTCCCCTTGGGCAGTAACCCTTTTTGATAAATAATTCAATGTAAATTGCAAAGAAGATGTTGTATTAAATTGATAGGTTGAGTTGAAGTTGATTGTATATTGTGTTGCATTATTATCAATTTTTTTAGTAAAAGTAGTCCCGTTTTCTTCGTACACAAAATCGCCATTTATGTCTAAATTAAAGATGTTTACGCCAATAAAATTACGCCAATTCTCCGTTGGTTTTAATTGTGCGCCCAATTCTAGACCCAATGATTTTCCTTGACCAACATTGGTGTAAATTCTATCTAAAATAGTGTCATTAAATACTTTGTTTACTCTGTTGACCAAATTTTTTACATTTCTTAAATAAGCAGTTGCATAGACTGAATTCCCTTTTTTGTAGCGTTTAGAAATACCAATTTCTACCAAATCTACAAATTCGGGTAATAAGTTTTTATCACCCTGTTCTAAAGTTTCAGAATGTTCTCTTTCTCTAAAAGGATTCATTTTAAAAGTAGTTGTTCTCTGTACCCTTCTGCTGTACGCCATTTTTAATTGGGCTTTGTTCTTTAAAGTATATTGTAAAGTTGCAGACGGAAATAATTGCAAATAATCATATGGAATCACTTCGGGGTTTGGCTCATTTTCGCCTTGTAAAGTCAATTCTCTATCCATTTTTTCTAAACGGATTCCTGCCACATATTCCCATTGTTCTTTTTTACCAGATACATTTACATAGCCAGAATGTAAGGTTCTTTTTAGGTCTATTTGACTTGTAAATTCAGGCACAGTCTCAAAAAAACCACTTGTATTATTTCTTCTAGTATATAAGAAATCGCCTTCGTGGTTTAAAAAACGATATTGATATCCAGTTTCTAGTTTTCCGAAAGAGAAATCTGCAAACTCATAATCTACACGCAATAAGGTTCCGTTTAAAGGATTGTCATTGGTATTGTATTCATCCTGAATAATTTGAGAAGTATCTGGAAAACCTAAATTTCTATTCGTTGTTGGGCCACCTAAAAACGTGTATTCATATAAAAAAGAAGTTGATAATTTTGAATCGTCTCTAAAAGTATGTGCATAATCAAAACTACCTAAAGCAAAGTCGCTTTTTCTAATTCGTAAGTTTTCATTAAAATATTGAAAGGTGTACAATCTGTTATCACTATCAGCTGGTTGCACCGCATTGTTATCAAAATATACAATATCTGCTCTTCTGTCTTTGCTTCTTTTTCCTGCAAAAAAACCAATAGAAAACTCGTTATTTTTGTTAGGCGTATAATCAATTGTAAAACGACCACTATAATTTTCTTCATCAAAAGAACGCTCACCATCCGAAGGAAAGCTCGTTTTGACATCCTTTATTATAGTAAAAACATCGCCTTCTCGTCTTCCTGCTAAATCATTTCTTTGATAACTTGCACCTAAAGATACATTCCATTGATCTTTTCTGTAATTAAAAGTGGCATCGACTCCATAGCGCTTTGCAGCTTCAGAATTGTTATAGTTTTCAATTGACGGCGCGCCAATCCTTGTATTTATTTGGGTAAAAGTTCCGTTTAAAGCACCTTTTTTCGTGAAAATGTTTATGATTCCGGCTTTTCCTTCAGGATCATATTTTGCCGAAGGTGCTGTAATTACCTCTACTTTATCAATGGCATTTGCAGGTAATTGATTTAAAATGGTAGACGCGTTTCCTTGCACGGGGTTTCCGTTTAGTAAGACCACGAAACCAGTAGTTCCTCTCACAGAAATTTCTCCAATACCGTTTACAGAAACGGAAGGTAAATTTCTAATAACATCGGTTCCTGTACCACCTTGGCTGTTTTGAAAGTTTGTTGCATCAAAAATTTGCTTATCAATTTTACTAACAATGGCGGCTCTTTCTGCTTTTATAACAACTTCATTTAAAGAATTTCCTAAAGATATCTTCAAATTTCCGAGGTCTTTGGCATTCCCAGAATAAACAATATTTTCTATTTTTTTGGGTTGATATCCAATAAATGAAACTTCAATAATGTAGGTTCCTTTTTTGATTTTATCAAAAGTAAAAACCCCTTTTTGGTTGGTGATCACTCCTGTAATTAATTTTTTAGGAGTTTGCGTATACAAAGCAACGGTGGCATACTCTAGAGGAGTAGCATCTTCTCTATCTAAAATTTTGCCACTTAATTGCGCAGACGCGAATTGAGTTCCGGCAATAAACAAGATAAAAAGGAACCAAGCTTGAATTGATTTTTTCATAAGCATATTAAAATATTTTCTATTTATAAAGTAACATTGCTGGCGTTGCAACCGTTCTAAACCCAACATGATCGGAACCTGAATCTATAGCAACACCCATTTTAGCAGAAATTCTAAAACTTGCACAATACGATTCGTGGCATAAAAACGAGCCACCTTTCATAACATGTTCTATTTGGTAAGGATTGCCAGGGCTATAAGACTTATTTGCGCCTTTAGGGTTTAATATGGTTTTAGAAATATCTAATTCTCGATAATGATTGATGTTAAATAAATCGCTGGTAATTTCCCAAACATTCCCAGTCATATCATACAAACCAATACTATTTGCTGGGTACGATTTTATAGCCGAAATAAACTCAAAACCGTCTGTAGATTCATTTTTTGTCGGAAACGTTCCTTGCCAAGTATTTGCGTTTGCGTCTAAAATAGTAGCGTCATTACCCCAGGTAAAAATAGCATCTGTGTTTTTTCCTTGTGCTGCTGCTTCCCATTCTGCTTCTGTTGGTAAACGTCTATTGGCCCATTTGCAATACGCCAAAGCATCTTCTAAAGCAATGTGTACAACTGGGTAATTTTCTTTGCCATTAATTGTAGAACCGGGTCCTTCTGGGTGTTTCCAATCTGCTCCAATTTTCCAAGTCCACCATTGTTGGTAGTTATTCATATTTACAACGGCATTTATATTTTTATTAAAAATTAAACTTCCGGGTTGCAAAATAGAATCGTGTGGTTTTGGCGTATCCGCAGGCAACTGACTTTTCATTTCTTCCCAATCAATTGTTCTCTCTGCAACGGTACTATATTTTGTGGCGGCTACAAACTTTTTATATTGCTTGTTGGTTACTTCTGTAACGTCTATATAAAAACCATCTACAGTAACTTTGTGCGCTGGTTTTTCTCTAGGCATTGCAAATTTATCGGTTTCTTTTGCACCTCGTAAAAAAGTTTTTCCGGCTACCCAAATCATATTATTAGGTGTTTCTATTGTTGATTTTTCTGTGGATGATTCAGTGCCTTCTTCGCCTTTTTTACAACTGTTTAAAAGAATTAGGCACATTATAAAAAGTACACGACATATTTTTAAAAGACCTTTTTGCTTGAATACCATTTATTTCTTTTTTAAGATGCTAAAGGTAAGAATTCATTTTTAATAGCGTACGTTTCCATATTATTTTTTGAGTAAATAACCTACTAGTACATACTAGTTGGTAATTTGGTAAAAAAGTATATCTTTGCACTGTGGAACACGTAAAACTAAAAATAGATAGCAAAACACCAAAATATAAGCAAATTATTGCTGCTATTGAAACTGCTATTGTAAAAGGAAATTTACAAAAAGGAGATAAATTACCTTCTTTAAACGCTATAAAAACCAAACATTCACTTTCTAGAGACACCGTTTTAACGGCCTTTAAAGAGTTAAAAAATAGAGGCATTATAAAGGCTGTTGTGGGCAAAGGTTATTATGTTTCTTCGGTAGATGTTCAATTAAAGCAAAAAATATTTGTGCTGTTTGATGAGCTAAATTCTTTTAAAGAAGATTTATACAATGCTTTTTTAGACAGTTTAGGAGATCATGTAGAAGTTGAAATTTACTTTCACCATTTTAATGTTCAGGTTTTTAATAAGCTTATAAATGAGAATGCGGGCAGTTATAGTGCGTATGTAATTATGCCAGCAAATTTAGAAAACACTAAAGATGTCATCAAAAATTTACCTAGTGATAAAGTCTATATTCTAGATCAAATTCAAGAAGATTTAGAGGATTATCCAGCAATTTATCAAAATTTTGAAAAAGATATTTTTGAGGGTTTATCAGTATTGCTCAAAAAAATTAAAGAGTATGATAAACTGTTGCTGTTATTTTCTGAAGACAAGCAGCCAAAAGGAATTTTAAAAGGATTTTATCAGTTTTGTGCTCAAAATAATATTTGTCATGAAGTAGTAGATTCTATAAAAGAGGCAACGCCTAAAAAAGGGGATATATATATTGTTTTAGACGATCGGAATTTAATCAGAATCATAAAAAAAATGAAAGAGGAGCAATTGGTTTTAGCAAAAGATATTGGTATTATTTCTGTAAATGATAGCCTATTAAAAGAAATTGTAGAAGGCGGAATTACCACAATTTCTACAGATTTTAATTTGATGGGAGAAAGATTGGCAACAATGATTCTTAATAAAGAACACGTTAAAATTGAAAACCCTAGTCGTTTAATCGTTAGAAAATCTATATAAGAATGTTTACAATTCAACATATAAAAGAAAACGGATTGCGTTTTGTAGCACTGCAAAATGCATCGAAAACAACAACTGCAAAAATTTGTTTAGATCAAGGAGCAAGGCTGCAAGAATTAAAATTTAACGAGGTAATTTTAATTAAAGAACAAGCTGATTTCGATTATAAGGAGTCGTATGCTTCTTCAATTTTATTTCCTTTTGCAAGTAGAATTCAAGATGGAAAGTATTCGTTTTTAGATACTGCGCATCAATTAGAGTGCAACGAGAATGGTAAAAATGCGTTACACGGTTTGGTGTACGATAAAAAGTTTGAACTTTTTGAACCAGAAGAGCACAAAGACAATTGTTCTGCAACGTTTACTTATTACGAGAAAAATGTAAGCAAAGGTTTTCCTTTTACTTATTTCTTTTCTGTAACCTACACACTTTTAGAAAATGATTTGCAAGTAAGGATAACGGTTAAAAATACAGCTCAAAAACCTTTTCCGTTTACGTTAGGCTGGCATCCTTATTTTTATAGTGATTCTTTGGCAGAAAGTGTATTGTCTTTTAAGAGTGATCAAAAAGTTGTGTTTGATGAAAACTTGATAACCAAAAATGTAGTTGCTTGCAGTACACCAAAAACTTTTAAATTGAAAGACAAACAATTAGATGATTGTTTTATTTTAAAGGATAATAAGGTAAGTTTTACCACGGCGACTTATAAAATTGAAATTTCTTCAGATTCAAAAAAGAATTACCTACAATTATACACCCCGAAAGACAGACCCATTATTGCCATAGAACCCATGACGGGAGTTTCTAATACATTTAATAATAAAATAGGATTGCAAGTTTTAGAACCTGAAAAAACCTATGTTTTAAATTGGAATTTAAAATTTATCAACGTTTAAATTAAATTAAAATGAGTACACTATTAATCAAGGAAGTAAAAGAGGAGTTTATCAAACGATTTCATAAAGAACCTTTGCTCGTTTTTTCTCCAGGAAGAATAAATATTATAGGCGAACATACAGATTATAATGGAGGTTTTGTTTTTCCGGCTGCCGTAGATAAAGGGATTGTCGCTGCCATTCAGAAAAGTGATGTTGGCATTTGTACTGCAATAGCGTTAGATTTAGAAAGTACTATTGAATTTGAGTTAGACAAACTAAAACCATCTAAAGAAGGAAGCTGGGAAAATTATGTGTTTGGTGTTGTTGCAGAAATTCTGAATAGCAACAAGGTTTTAGGTAATTTTAATATTATTTTTAAAGGAAATATTCCGGGTGGTGCAGGTATGTCTTCATCTGCAGCTTTAGAAAATAGTGTTGTTTTTGGTTTGAATGAGTTGTTTGATTTAGGTCTCACAAAAACAGAAATGATTTTAATTTCACAAAAAGCAGAACACAATTATGTGGGTGTAAAATGCGGTATTATGGATCAATATGCAAGTATGTTTGGCGTAAAAGACAATGCGCTGTTGTTAGATTGCCGAACGATTAAAGCTACAGCATATAAAATCGATTTTAAAGAGCATCAATTCATGCTTATAAATACAAATGTTACCCATAGTTTGGCTGATAGTGCTTATAATGATCGGCGTTCTGCTTGTGAAAGTATTGCAGAATTGCTAAAAGTAGCAACGTTACGAGATGCTACAGAAAAAGATTTAGAGAAGATTAATAATAAGGTTACACCAGTAAATTATCAAAAGGCTTTGTATGTAGTTCAAGAAATAGACAGAACCCAAAAAGCAGCAAAAGCTATTCAAGAAAATGATTTAGAAAAATTAGGCGCTTTAATGTATGCATCCCACAACGGATTGCAACATCAATATAAAGTAAGTTGTGATGAGTTAGATTTTTTAGTACTGCAAGCCAAGAAAAATAAACAGGTGTTAGGCGCAAGAATGATGGGTGGCGGTTTTGGGGGTTGTACTATTAATTTAATTGCAAAAAGCGAAGCAAAAGCCTTTGGAGAAGCGACTGCTAAATCTTATAAAAATAAATTTGGTACTGATTGCTCTGTATATTTTATAAACCTCTCTGAAGGAACACATTTAGTGCAATAATTTTTGAAATTAGGATGTCAAATTTTAGGATAGCCGTTTGAGTGATTTCGGTTTTTGGCAAAACTCTAATGAGCTATATATTTAGAAAAACAAATTTCGTGATGTTAGTTCGAGCGATTTCGATTTTGGGAATGCTTGTATCGAGAACATGTTAAACTTTCAAAAATCTGCTCTAATGAAAAAAATAATTAAAAAGTCAACTAAAAACAAGTAACATGGAAAACACATACTTACAGGAGTATTCTCATAAAAGGTATAATATTTTAACGGGCGAATGGGTTTTAGTTTCTCCGCACAGAGCAAAACGACCTTGGCAAGGACAAAACGAAGAAATAGCAACAGAAAAAAGACCAGCACACGATAAAAGTTGTTATTTGTGTGCAACCAATACCAGAATAAATGGGGAAATAAATCCTGATTATAAAGATGTTTTTGTTTTTACAAACGATTTTGCTGCGCTTCAAAAAGATTCGCCATCCTTTAATATAAATGACGGTTTACTGCAAGCAAAAAGCGAAACCGGAATTTGTAAAGTAATTTGTTTTAGTCCAGATCATTCTAAAAGTTTGGCAGAAATGGCTGTTGAAGATATTAGAAAAGTAGTGCATGCATGGCAAAAAGAATTTACAGAATTAGGTAATATTGAATCCATAAATTACGTGCAAATTTTCGAGAATAAAGGCGCAGTAATGGGGTGCAGTAATCCGCATCCTCATGGGCAAATATGGAGTCAATCTACGTTGCCAAATGAAGTAGAAAAGAAAGATGTGCATCAAAGAGCATATTTCAATAAAAATAAAACAAGTTTGTTAGGTGCTTATTTACAACAAGAATTAATAGCTAAAGAAAGAATTATTTTCGAAAATGATGATTTTGTGGTGTTAATTCCGTTTTGGGCAATTTGGCCTTTTGAAGCGATGATTGCACCTAAAAAACAGCAAAAAGATATTTTGCAAGTATCAGATAGCGAAGCTAAAAATTATGCGGCGGCAATCTCTGCGATTACAAAATCGTACGATACATTATTTAATACTTCTTTTCCCTATTCAAGCGGAATTCATCAAGCACCAACAAACGGAAAAGAAAATGAACATTGGCATTGGCACATGAGTTTTTATCCGCCATTATTAAGAAGTGCAACGGTAAAGAAATTTATGGTTGGCTATGAAATGTTTGGTTCTCCGCAAAGAGATATTACGGCAGAAATAGCTGCAAAGAGATTAAGAGATTTAATTTAGAAAATTTTGTTTATTTTATATAGAAAAAAGTAGCTGTGAAACACTACGTTTTTTTGGTTGTAATTATTCTTTTCTTAAACAAAATTAAAGATTTCTTCGCCATTAGAATCAAATTATTTGCAGGCAGTCAAGGAGGCAATATTTGATTATGACTCTCTGATAAACAGTAAATTTAAAATAAATGTAAGTGTTATTTAAAAATGTAGAGAATCTATTATTTTAAAGCTATTATATGCGGAAAGTAGCATAATAAAAATGTACTAATTTTAAATTATAAACAATAAGAATAGTTAAGTGCAAACACTGTAGATTGCACTTAACTGCTATTTTTTATATACGGTTTTATGCTACGTTATTTTTAACATATTTTGTAGTCATAAAATATAAAACAAATGACGTTACAATAAATATTCCAAAATAATAATATCCTAAAGTTTGAGTAGCATTGTCGTTTTGCTCTAAAATTAAAAAAGGAAATATCATTAAAGAAAAACAACATAAAGTTCCTGAAACAATAAGTATCAATGATTTAAAAATAAATTTACTATTTAATTTTTGCATAATTTTATTTTTTAATATTAACTCTAATTTGGTTCACAATGAGCTCAAGCACCAAGCAAGCCTAAAAGACTAACGATTGAAAATTTAGCGGAAATTCCACCAGCTTTTGCATTTGGAAAAGAAACTTTTTTGGACTATGAGTATCGAATTTAATTCAAAGTAAATTTTTATAATTATTAGCTAGTACTAAAAATTCTTCAATTATTTAATACTTCAGTAATTTAAATAAATTTAAAAAATCTAGGTTAATTTCCGGTGCTAAATTTAATATTTCTTTTTCTGAAGTTGAATCGTTATTTTTACTTGATTTTAAGCTCTTTTAGATTTAACTCAAGTTTCGCACCTCCAAAGAACGTAAGAACATTGAGATTTAGATTTTTTTTTGAGTGACTTTAAGTAAGTTAAACACTTGATCATTAAAAGTTTATTGCTTTTGTTCCAAAACTAACTTTTCAAGCTACTATTCGGTTAGTTTTAAGTTAGGATCTGGCTCAAAAATTCTTTTGATCCTGTGAAAATAATCAGAATCAGCTATCATCCTAGTCATCATTTTTCGAGAATCTACCTCGGGAAATAGTTCTTCCACAATGGTAAGAATAGCAATAAGTAATGCGATGAGCCTTTGATGTAATCTTACTTCAAGACATTCTGCCTTA